>NZ_JABBWX010000028.1:0-79061 GCF_014161375.1 Microbispora sp. H10830 | reverse complement strand
TCACCCTCATGGATCAAACCAAGAAGAATGTGCTCAGTGCCGATGTAGTTGTGGTTGAGCATCCGAGCCTCTTCCTGGGCCAGGACGACAACCCGCCGCGCACGGTCGGTGAACCTCTCGAACATCTGCACTCCTCGCTGCGGCGTGACCTACAATCGGAGTCTCCACTTCGGTTACAGGCTATGAAGCGGCGAATCCGTGTGTCAATCGAGGCGTGGGGAGAGCCGAGGAAATGCCGAACGACCAGCGCGTTCCCGAGCCGGACACCTCCGGAGGGCCGGCCAGGACCCTGCGCGCCGACGCCCAGCGCAACCGAACGCGCATCCTTGAGGCCGCCGAGGCCGTCTTCGCGGCCAAGGGCCCCTCCGCCTCGACCGAGGAGATCGCCCAGAAGGCCGGCGTCGGGATCGGGACCGTCTTCCGGCACTTCCCCACCAAGGAGTCCCTGCTCAAGGCGATCATGCACGCGGTCGCGGTCAGGCTGACCGAGGAGACCCGGGCGCTCGCGGCCGAGGGCGACCCCGCCACCGCCTTCTTCGCCTTCTTCACCCGCACCGTCGAGCAGGCCGCGGAGAAGAAGACCGTCGTCGACCTGCTCGCGCAGGCCGGCATCCCCGTCACCGTCGCCAAGCCCGTCCTCGCCCTGCGTGAGGCCGTCGAGGTGCTTGTAGGCAAGGCCCAGCAGGCCGGGGCCGTACGTCCCGACGTCCGGGTGCCGGAGGTCATGGCCCTGCTGATCGGCGTGTGCCAGGCGTCCCTGCACACCCGGTGGGAGCCCGATCTGCGGGCCCGTACGCTCGCGATCGTCTTCGCGGGCCTGCGCCCCGCCGCGGCGGCCGGCTGACCGCCGCCACTGGGCGGTCGCGCAAAACCGCAGCTCATCGGCGTGGCGGGCACGTCGTGTGAACCCTAGCGCCCCACAGCCGCAATGATTGGCTGCGCACGGTGCCGACGAACCCGTCGACGAAGAGGGGTCCGGCGCGCCGGGCAGCGGTCACCGTTGTCAGAGAGGAGACGACGTGCGGCGCCAGGACGAGGCCGAAGATCTGGTCCAGTTGCTCACGCCCGAAGGCGAGCGTGTCGCGCACCCCGAGTACGACCTGGACCTGTCGAAGAGCCAGTATCGGGGGCTGTACCGCGACATGACGCTGGTGCGCCGGATCGACCGGGAGGCCTTCGCTCTCCAGCGCCTCGGCGAGCTGGGGATGTGGATCCCCTGCCTGGGGCAGGAGGCCGCCCAGATCGGCTCGGGCCGGGCGCTGGATCCGGACGACCACGTGTTCCCCTCCTATCGGGAGCACGGCGTCGCCTGGTGCCGGGGCATCGCTCCCCTCACGCTCATGGGCATGCTGCGGGGCACGACGAACGGCGGCTGGGACCCCCGGGAGACCCGCTTCCACCTCTACACGATCGTCCTCGGCGCGCAGACGCTGCACGCCGTGGGGTACGCCATGGGGGTCCGCAGGGACGGCGACGACTCGGCCGTCGTGGCCTACTTCGGCGACGGCGCGGCGAGCGAGGGGGACGTCAGCGAGGCGTTCAACTTCGCGGCCGTGTTCGACGCGCCTGTGGTGTTCTTCTGCCAGAACAACCAGTGGGCCATCTCCCACCCCGTCGGGCGGCAGAGCCGGGCGCCGATCTACCAGCGCGCGCGGGGGTTCGGCTTCCCCGGCGTACGGGTGGACGGCAACGACGTGCTGGCCTGCCTCGCCGTGACGAGGGCCGCGCTGCGGCACGTACGCTCCGGGGGCGGGCCGTTCCTCATCGAGGCGCACACCTACCGGATGGGCCCGCACACCACCTCCGACGACCCGGGCCGCTACCGGCCCGCCGAGGAGGTGGACGCGTGGCGGAAGAAGGACCCGATCGCGCGCATGCGGTCGTACCTGCTGCGGGAGGGCATGGCCGACGAGGCGTTCTTCGCCGAGGTCGACGAGGAGGGCGACCGCATGGCGCTCGAACTGCGCAACGGGGTCATCACCCTGCCGGACCCGCCGGTGGACGCCATGTTCGACCACGTCTACGCCGATCGGCACGCGCTGGTGGAGGAGGAGCGCGCCTGGTACGCCGCCTACCTCGACCGCTTCGAGGAGCCCGGCGCGTGACCTACAGATGCCGCCGGGCCCGGCCATCCGCAAGGGCCCCGTCTCTCACTGCCGTAATACCTCTCGAGAAGTGAGCGCGGGAGTATGATTCCGGGTATGAGCGGAGACAGGAAGACCCGGATCACCATCACGGTGGACCCTGACGTCGTCGAATACGCCGAGCATCTCGTCGCCGTCGGCAAAGCCACCAGTGTGGCCGCCGTCTTCAACGACGCCATCGCGGAAAAGCGCATCACCGACCAGCGTGCGCTCGCCCTGTTGCGTGAGCGCGCCCGGCAGGCTGATCCTGCGCGGGTCGCCCGCATGATGCGGCATGTGAACCGTCAACTCACTGAGCACGGTTTCCCGGCGGCGTCGAGTGAGTGACTTCACGCCGACGCCCTACATTCTCGACACCAGCGTCCTGGCCGATGTCGCCCGTGGAGACGCGGATTTGATCGGGCTCCTCCAGGACTTCGACCGCGCAGGTCAATCACTCGTCATTCCCGCGCTGGCCGCCGCCGGTGCGCTCCTCGACGGCCGTGGATCGCCGGAGGCCCAGTCGCTGCTCGCCGGCCTGGCCGCGTTCGAGCACGCGGTCGTCGCCCCACTGGACGGCATCTCCCAAGCGGCCAAGCTCGCCTCGATGATGGCCGTCACCGGCCTCGGCGTTCACGATGCCCATGCCGCCGCCATCGCCGACGTGGCGGTCTGCCCGATCCTCACCTTGCATGCCGGCAGATGGCAGCAATCGAGTCGTGCCCTGGACAACCCGCTGCACGTCATCGAGATCGCCGATCCGGACGAGTGACCATGGCCCTCTAACCGCGGACCGGGCGCGGCATGCCGATCCGTACGGGAACGCCGGGAGACGCGTGCACGAGCGGGTCGTGGCCGGGTGTGGGAAGGCCGGCCGCTTCGAGCAGTCCCTGCTCCAGCCCGGCGAGCCGGGCACGGTGCAGGGGCCAGCGCGGGTGCTCCACCTCCGCCGTCGCCAGGCGGCCCGCGACGACCGTGAACAGCCGGTAGCGCTCGACCAGGAAATCCGCGAGCCCGATCCGCTCGGCCTCGGTCAGCGGAGCGCCGAGGTCGACGTCCGCGTCGCAGCGCGCCCCGGAGGGCCCCGGCCACCGGCGCCGGCAGCGGTAGCTGCGCCGCGCCCCCTCGCCGGTCACGGACATGTCCGACCAGTAGTACGGCAGCCGATACGTCGCCCGGGCGCCCAGCACGGCGGGCAGTCTCCCGGCGTCCAGCGACAGGAACCACAGGCCGCCCCTCCCCCGGGCGTCCCTGGCGTACGTGCGCACGTTGGTCTCGGGGAAGCGTGACAGCCACGGCAGCGGCGGCAGGCCGGGCGCCCGCACATCCCGCATCAGGAACGGCGTGAGCCCGACGTACGCGGACCCCTCGTAGGTGTCCACGGTGAGCCCGTCCGGCAGGAACGCCTGCACGAGTTCGGGCGGATACCTCCAGTGGATGAACGTGATGTCGGCCCAGCGGTGATGCATCACCGGACGGTCGACCCGTCCCGATGGCGGCGACGACGGCATGAAGACCATGCCCCGGCCTCTACCCACGACGCTGGCGGTCGGTCGCCGCGAGCGCCCCTTTCATGTCGGTGCGCGACGCTACGATCATGCGCATGTCGGACGACTTAGCGGGGAACGCCCGATCCTTCCAGGTCGACCTGCGCGGACTGGTCGATCTCCTGTCCCACCACCTCTACTCCAGCCCGCGGGTGTACCTGCGCGAACTGCTGCAGAACGCGGTGGACGCGGTCACCGCGCGGCTGGCGGTGGACCCGGCGGCGCCGACGGACATCCGGATCACCGTCGAGGAGAACGGGCTGCGGATCGACGACCCGGGGATCGGCCTGACCGAGGCCGACGTGCACCGCTTCCTCGCCACCATCGGCCGCTCGTCGAAGCGTGACGACCTCGAAGGCGCCCGGCAGGAGTTCCTCGGACAGTTCGGCATCGGTCTGCTGGCCTGCTTCACCGTGGCCGAGCGGATCCAGGTGCTCACCCGGTCGGCCCGCGACCCGGACGCTTTGGGCGTGGAATGGTCGGCGACCTCCGACGGGACGTACTCGGTGCGTACGCTCCCGCCGGACGAACGTGCCGCCCTCGTCGGCACCCCCGGGACGACGGTGCGCCTGCTGGCCAGGCCGGGGGCCCGGCGGTGGTTCGCCCCCGACCTCGTGGCCGACCTGGCCCGCGACTTCGGCGCGCTGCTGCCGTACACGGTGACGGTGACGGGGGGCGGGCGGACGGTCCGCACCACCGACAGCCCTCCGGTGTGGGACCGCCCCTACCGTTCGGCGGCCGAGCGCCGGGCGGCGCTGCTCGCGTACGGCGAGCGGGTGCTCGGCTTCGCGGCGCTCGACGTGGTCGAGCTCGACGTGGAGCTGGCCGGGGTGCGGGGGGCCGCCTACATCCTGCCGAACGCGGCCAACCCGGCCGCCGGGGGCCGTCACCGGGTCTACCTGAAGGGCATGCTGCTCGGCGACGCGGTCACCGGCCTGCTGCCCGACTGGGCCTTCTTCGCGCGCTGCGTCATCGACACCGACACCCTGCGCCCCACCGCGTCGCGGGAGGGGCTGTACGAGGACGAGACGCTGGCCGCGGTCCGGGAGGCCCTGGGCGCCCGGCTGCGCGACTGGCTGACCGGCCTGGCCGCGCAGGAGCCGGGCCGCCTGGCCGCGTTCCTGTCCGTGCACGCCCTCGGCGTCAAGTCGCTGGCCAGGCACGACTCAGAGCTCTTCGAGATCATGCTGCCCTACCTGCGGTTCGAGACCACCGACGGCGAGGTGACGCTCGCGGAGTTCGCCAGGAAGCACCCGGTCGTGCGGGTGACGTCCTCGGTGGAGGAGTTCCGGCAGGTCGCCGGCATCGCGGCGGCCCAGGGCCTCGGGGTGGTCAACGGCGGCTACACCTACGACGGCGAACTGGTCGCCGCGCTTCCCGGCGTCCTGCCGGGGGTGACGGTCGAGGAGCTGGACGCGGACGCGGTCACCGCGGCTCTCGACCCGGTGGACCCCCGCGAGGAGCTGGCGATGGCCGCCTTCCTCACCGCGGCCCGCGCGGCGCTCGACCCGCTGGAGTGCGACGTGATCCTGCGCGCCTTCTATCCGGCGTCGGTGTCCGCCCTCCACCTCGACTCGCGGGCCGCCAGGAGCGAGCGCGCCCGCGCGGAGACCGCCGCCGAGTCCGACGAGCTGTGGGCCGAGATCCTCGGCGCGCTCAAGTCGTCCGCGCCGCGCGCGCAGCTCGTGCTCAACCACCGCAGCCCGGTGGTGCGCAGGCTGGCGACGATCCGCGACCACACGCTGCTCGTCACCGCCGTCGAGGCGTTGTACGGCCAGGCGTTGCTGATGACGCACCGGCCGCTGCGGCCGATGGACACCTCGCTGCTGAACCGGGCCTTCGACCAGTTGCTCGGCTGGGCCGCGGCGAGCGTGACCGACGCGCCGGAAGGAGAGGGGCCGTGAGCGGCACCGCCGCGATCCGCGCGGGCCTGGAGGAGTGCGCGGCCCTGCCCGAGGGGCGGCAGAAGGCCGAGCGCCTGGAGGTGCTCGCCGCGCAGGCCCGCACGGCCGACGACCGCTCACTGGAGGGCGAGGTCCTGCTCGCCCTCGTCGAGGCGTACCTGTACGCCGCGGAGAACGACCGCATGCCGGTCGCCGCGGGACGGCTCCTGCGGCTCCTCGACGACTTCCCGGCCGAACTGGGCCGGCTGACCTACTCCATCCACTGGCAGCTCAAGTGGATGACGCACAGCCTGGTCGACAACCCCGCCGTGCCGCTGGAGACGACCCACCGCTGGCTCGACGAGCTCCAGAGCCGCTATCGGGAGCACGGCTACAGCGCACGCCCGGTGCTCGCGCTGCGCTCGATGCTCGCGCAGGAGACCGGCGACCTCGCCACCGCCGCCGCCGCGATGGAGGCGTCCATCGCCGCGCCCAAGGACGTGATGACCGACTGCGACGCCTGCGAGCACAACGGGTGGGGCACGCGGCGGGAGGCCGCGGGCGACGACGAGGGCGCGCTGGAGTTCTGGGCGCCGCTGCTCGACGGCACGCTGACCTGCGCCGAGGAGCCCCACCGGGTGCTCGGGCATGCCCTGCTGCCCCTGCTGCGGACGGGCCGCGTCGACGACGCCCGCGGCGCCCATCTGAAGGGGTATCACCTGGCCCGGCGCACGCTCTCCCTCCGGGAGACGGTGGGGCGGCACATCGAGTTCTGCGCGCTGACCGGCAACGAGGCGCGGGGCCTGGAGATCCTCGGTGAGCACGTCGGATGGCTCACCCCGCAGGGCGAGGACGTCTCGCGGCGGCTCGGCTTCATCTGCGGCGCCGCCGTGCTGCTGCGCCGCCTGACCGCGCTCGGCCACGACGACCTGCCGGTGGGCGACCGTACGGCGGGGGCCGCGCTCGGCGACCTGGAGCGGGAGATCGGCGACATCTGCGCCCGTTACGACGCCCGCAACGGCACCCACGTCGTGAGCGAGCGGGTGGCGGCGCGGCTGAGCCGGGAGCCGCTGCTCGACCGGCTGCCGTTGGGCTCCCCCGTGCGGCTGCCGCGGCCGGCGGGGGCGGTGGCCGCCGTCCCTGTCCCGGTCCCGCCCCGCCCGGCACAGGCGTCGCTTGAGGATCTCGTGGCGGAGGCGCGGCGACTGTCCGCACTGCGCCACCCGCACGCGGACGAGGCGTGGGAACGGGTCGGCGCCGCCGGGACCGAGCTGCCCGAGCCGGTGGCCGCGCGGGTCGAGCTCAGGCGGGCGGGGACGGCGATGGAGCAGGATCCCGGCGCCGCGTACGCGCGGCTCCTGGCGGTCGCCGACCGGTTCGAGCGGCTCGGCGACCGGGCCGACGCGCTGGAGTCGCGTGCCGGGGCGGCCGTCGCCCTGGCCTACGCCGGTGACCGGGCCGGCGGCGAGAGCCTCGCGGAGACCGTCACCGCCGAGGCCGCCGCCGCGTACGCCCAGGGGACGCTCGACGCCGAAAAGTACCTGGCGGCCCGCAGGGCCGGGGCGTACGTCGCGGTGAGCACGCTCGCCGGGCCGGTCGGGCCGGTCGAGACCGACATCCTGGCGGCGCGTGCCCGGGTGGAGGCGGAGCTGTCCACGGCGGAGGAGCTGGGCGGGACCGGCCGGGCCGGCACCTATCACGACATGCTGGCCCGGATCTCCCTCCTGCTCGGCGACATCGACGCCGCGCGCACGCATCTGACGGCCGCGCTGGGTCGCCACCTCGACGCGGGCATGCCCTGGCTCGCCGCGCGGCCCGCGGGCATGCTCGGTCAGATCGCCCTCGATCAAGGGGATCCGAAGAGCGCCGAGGGCCACGTGTCGACGGCCCTGGAGCACGGCGGGGACCTGCTGCCCGCCGGCGAGGCGGCGGAGCTGAGCTCCCTGCTCGTCGAGGCGCTCACCCGGCAGCCCGGCCGCGAACTCGACGTGGTGGGGGCGGCGCTCGCCGCGGCCGCCCGGTGGGACGGCCTTTCCGAGCCGGACACACTGCACAACACCTTCGCCGCCGCCCGCGCCTACCACGTTCTCGATCGGCACGGCGAGGCGGCCGCGCTGTTCGAGGAGGTCATGCCGCGCGTCGAGGTGCCGTACGAGGGGGAGGCCGTCGCGCGGACGCGGGCGCAGTACGGCCGGTCGCTGGCCGAGCTGGGCCGGCACCCGGAGGCCGCCGAGCAGTTCGTCATGGCCGCGCGACTGGTGCAGGACGACCCCGACGCGAAGGAACTGCACGCGGAGCTGGCCTGGTCGGCCGCCGAGGCGCTGCAGTTCGCCGGGAGGCCGGACGAGGCGCTGCCCGCCTTCCGGCGGGCCGCGCGGCTGTGGGGCGACGTCGGCATGATCGTCCCGCGCGTACGCTGCCTGCGCGCCGCCGCGTGGCTGATGGACTGGACGGGCGGGGACACGGCGGAGGACGTGGACACGGAGCCGCCCGGTGTCACCGCGATGCGGGCCGTGCTCGCCGAGCTGGAGTCCCTGGCGGGTGCCGAGCCGTCGGAGGAGGCCGCCGCCGAGCTCGCCGAGACGCGCCGGCAACTCGACGCGATGCTCGACGACGGCTTCGACTCGTGCGACGTCGATGAGGACGAGGGCGAGGACGAGGAGTAAGCCCCAGGTGACGGGCCACGGCGGTGATGCCGGGCCCGAGCGGTAGCATGCCGCCATTCCATGGAACTTTCGTCACAACCCAGCAAAAGTTCTGCAGTTTTGCCCAAACTATCTTCACAATCCTCCAAAAGGCGCTTACCTTCGGGGCGGATCACCGCTACACGGCCGGTTTGTGAAGCGAACGCGTCCTCACGACCGTGCAGCGGCCCGCATCGCACCGATGGAAAGGAAGCTCCGCCATGCCCCCCAGGCGGCCGACCGATCGCGCCAGAAAGCGGATCGCGCAGACCTGCGCCTTACTCCTGGCCTTCACGGGCCTGACCGTGCTCACCCCGGCCGCGCCCGCGCAAGCGCACGCGGCGCCCATCGACGCCGCCGACTACCAGCGCGTGGAGCTGGCCAGGGGCGTCGCCGAGATGGGCGAGCCGATGACGATGACCGTGCTGCCCGACCTGTCGGTGCTGCACACCGCTCGCGAGGGAGTCCTGCGGCGCACCGACGCGCGCGGCGACACGACCGTGGTCGGCACGCTGAACGTCTACAACCACGACGAGGAAGGGCTCCAGGGAGTCGCCGCCGACCCCGGCTTCGCGACCAACCGCTTCGTCTACCTCTACTACGCTCCCCGCCTCGACACCCCCGACGGCGACGCCCCGGCCACCGCGTCCGACTTCTCGGCCTGGAAGGGCGTGAACCGGCTGTCCAGGTTCACCGTCAAGCCCGACTGGACGCTGGACAAGGCCAGCGAGGTCAAGATCCTCGACGTGCCGGCCGATCGCGGCATCTGCTGCCACGTCGGCGGCGACATGGACTTCGACGCCGCCGGCAACCTCTATCTGTCGACCGGCGACGACAGCAACCCCTTCGACTCGTCGGGCTACTCCCCGATCGACGAGCGGCCCGACCGCAACCCGGCGTACGACGCCCAGCGCAGCGCGGGCAACACCAACGACCTGCGCGGCAAGATCCTGCGCATCAAGGTCAAGCCGGACGGGACCTACGACATCCCCGACGGCAACCTCTTCCCCGCGGGCACCCCGAACACCCGGCCCGAGATCTACGCGATGGGCTTCCGCAACCCGTTCCGGCTGAGCGTCGACAAGGCCACCGGCGTCGTCTACGTGGGCGATTACGGCCCCGACGCCGGCACCACCGACCCCAACCGCGGGCCGAGCGGCCAGGTCGAGTTCAACCGGGTCACCCGCCCCGGCAACTACGGCTGGCCCTACTGCACGGGCACCAACACGCCGGTCGAGACCTACAACACGTTCACCTTCCCCTCCGGCCCCTCCGGAGCGAAGTACGACTGCGCCGGCGGCCCGGTCAACGCCTCCCCGCGCAACACCGGCCAGCGCACGCTGCCGCCCGCCCAGCCCGCGTGGATCAGGTACGGCGGCGACGCCGGCTCCCCGCCCGAGTTCGGCGGCGGCTCCGAGTCCCCCATGGGCGGTCCGGTCTACCACTACGACGCCGCCCTCGACTCCGCGGTCAAGTTCCCGCAGGACATGGACGGCCACCTCTTCGTCGGTGAGTTCGGCCGCAGGTGGATCAAGGCGATCGACGTGCAGGCCGACGGGACGCGCGGCGACATCACCGACTTCCCGTGGACCGGCACGCAGGTGATGGACCTGGCGTTCGGCCCGGACGGCGCGCTGTACGTGCTCGACTACGGCACCGGCTACTTCAACGGCGACGCCAACTCGGCGCTGTATCGCTTCGAGTACATCAAGGGCCGTGACCGTTCCCCGATCGCGGTGGCGAAGGCCGACAAGACCTCGGGCAAGACGCCTCTCACGGTCACGTTCTCCTCGGCCGGCTCCGCCGACCCCGAGGGCGCCGCGCTCACCTACGCCTGGGACTTCGGCGACGGCACCACCTCCACAGAGGCGAACCCCGTCAAGACGTACGACAAGGACGGCACGTACACCGCGACGCTCACGGTGCGCGACCCCGCGGGCAACAGCGGCAGCGCCAGCGTGGTCGTCACGGTGGGCAACACCGCGCCGACCGTGACCATTGAGACGCCCACGGCGGGCAGCCTGTTCCAGTGGGGCGACTCGGTCCCCTTCACTATCAAGGTCACCGACCCTGAGGACGGCGACGTCGACTGCGCGAAGGTCAAGATGACCTACGTGCTCGGCCACGACAGCCACGGCCACCAGATCAGCTCGAAGAACGGCTGCTCGGGCGAGCTGACCATCCCGGTCGACGGCGAGCACGACGACGCGGCGAACATCTTCGCCGTGTTCGACGCCGAGTACACCGACAAGGGCGGGCTGACCACCCACACCCAGCACATCCTGCAGCCGCGGCACCGCCAGGCCGAGCACTACGGGGCCTCCCAGGGCGTCAACCCGATCGGGAAGAGCAACGCGCACGGCGGCAAGACCGTGGGCGACATCAACAACGGCGACTGGATCTCCTTCAAACCCTACGAGCTGAGCAAGGCCAAGGGGATCGCCGCCCGTGTCTCCTCCGGCGGGAAGGGCGGCACCATCGAGGTCCGCACGGGATCGCCGACCGGCACCCTGCTGGGCAAGGTGAGCGTGCCCGTCACCGGAGGCTGGGAGACGTTCACCGACGTCTCCGCGCCGCTGTCGAACGCCCCGGCGGGAACGACCGAGCTCTTCCTGCTCTTCAAGGGCAACGACGGCGCGCTGTTCGACGTGGACGACTTCACGCTGACGGCCGAGCCGCCCGCGGGCGGAAGCCCGGGACCGATCGTCAACGCCGGCGGCCTGTGCCTCGACGTCGCGAACGCCGACCCCGCCAACGGCACCAACGTGCAGCTCTACCAGTGCAACGGCACCGGGGCTCAGGTCTGGAGCGTCAACGGCTCCACGCTCCGCTCGCTCGGCAAGTGCCTCGACGTCTCCAACGGCGGCACCGCCGACGGCACACGGGTGCAGATCTGGGACTGTGTCGCGAACGTCGGCGCGCAGGTCTGGACCGTCGGGACGGACGGCACGATCAAGAATCCGCAGTCCGGTAAGTGCCTCGACGGCTCGACCACCGGGCAGATGGTGATCAAGACGTGTGACGGCGGCAACGCGCAGAAGTGGACGACCTCGGCGACCACGGGCGGCGGCGCCGAGGGCGAGGTCCTGGTCTTCTCGCGTACGGCCGGCTTCCGGCACGACTCGATCCCGGCGGGCATCCAGGCGATCACGGACCTGGGCTTCAAGGTCACCGCGACCGAGGACCCCGCCGTCTTCACCGCCCAGAACCTGGCGAAGTACAAGGCCGTGGTGTTCCTCAGCACCACGGGCGACGTGCTGAACGACGCCCAGCAGGCGGCCTTCGAGTCGTACGTCAAGGCGGGCGGCGGCTACGTGGGCATCCATGCGGCGGCCGACACCGAGTATGACTGGCCGTTCTACGGCGGCCTGGTCGGGGCGTGGTTCGCCTCGCACCCCGCCGTCCAGCAGGCGACCGTGAAGGTGGAGGACCGGGCTCACCCGGCGACCGCCCACCTCGGGCCGACGTGGACGCGCACCGACGAGTGGTACGACTACCGCTCCAACGCCCGCACCACCGCCCACGTGCTGGCCTCGCTCGACGAGAAGTCGTACTCCGGCGGCAAGATGGGCGAGGACCACCCGATCGCGTGGTGCAAGGAGTATCAGGGCGGCCGGTCGTTCTACACGGGCGGCGGCCACACGGCGTCCTCGTTCTCCGAGCCTGAGTTCCGGCAGCACCTGCTCGGCGGCATCAGGTACGCCATGGGCGACCTCAAGGCCGACTGCCGTCCCGAGACCGGCTACACGACGCTCTACAACGGCGCCACCACCGGCTGGCAGCAGGCCGGGCCCGGCGGATTCACCAACGCCGACGGCACCCTGACCTCGCACGGCGGCCTGGGGCTGTTCTGGTACAAGGCGAAGGAGTTCCACTCCTACTCGCTCAAGCTGGACTGGAAGATGCGCGGCGACGACAACGCGGGCGTCTTCGTCGGCTTCCCCGCCTCCGACGACCCCTGGTCGGCGGTCGACAACGGCTACGAGATCCAGATCGACGCCACGGACGTTCCCGAGAAGACGACCGGGTCGGTCTACGGCTTCCAGTCGGCGGACCTCAAGGCCAGGGACGCCGCGCTCAACCCGCCGGGGCAGTGGAACACCTACGAGCTCCGGGTGGAGGGTGAGCGCCTGCAGATCTTCCTGAACGGCGTGAAGATCAACGACTTCGTCAACACCGACCCGAAGCGGTCCCTCCAGCAGGGCTACGTGGGCATCCAGAACCACGGCGACGGCGACGAGGTGGCGTTCCGGAACATCCGCATCAAGGAGCTCGGCCCGGCGGAGGGCGACGTCACCGTCCAGGCCGAGAGCTGGACCGAGGCGAACGGCGTCGACACCTACCCCCACGCCCCCGCGCACGGCGGCACCGTGCTCGGCTACGTCAACCCCGGCGACTGGGCGGCGTACGACGGCGTGGACCTCACCGGCGTCACCCACCTCGCAGCCCGGGTGGCCTCGCCCACCCCGAGCGGCGGCTTCGAGATCCGGACCGGTTCCCCGACCGGCCCGGTGCTCGGCAGCGTCACGGTCCCGAACACCGGCGGCTGGGAGTCGTACGCGGACGTCTCCACGGCGCTCACGAACGTCCCCAGCGGGAGCGTGAAGCTCTACCTGGTGTTCACCGGGGCCGACTTCGACGTGGACGACTTCACGCTCGTCCGCGCCTCGAAGGACGCCAAGGCGCCGGTGACCACGGCGGCCCTCGACCCGGCGGAGCCGGCGAGCGGCTGGTTCACCGGACCGATCTCGGTCACCCTCAAGGCCGCCGACGAGGGCTCCGGGGTCGACACGACCGAATACAAGGTGGACGACGGCGAGTGGACCGCCTACACCGAGGCGGTCGTGGTCTCGGGCGACGGCTCGCACACGCTGGCCTACCGCTCCACGGACAAGGCGGGCAACGTCGAGGACGCCAAGACCCTCGCGGTCAAGGTGGACGCGACGGCGCCGATGACCACCGCGTCGTTCGCTCCGGCGAACGACGACGGCTGGCACAACAATGCGGTCCCGGTGACCCTCGCCGCGGCGGACGGCACGTCCGGTGTGGCGAAGACCGAGTACTCGGCGGACGGCGGCGCCTGGACGGCGTACACCGAGACGGTCACCGTCACGGGCGAGGGGCAGCACGAGCTGCGCTATCGCTCGGCCGACAAGGCCGGCAACGTCGAGGAGATCAAGGCCGTGACGGTCAAGATCGACACGAAGGCCCCGACCGTCGCGGTCTCCGGAGTGGCCGGCGGGCAGAAGTACGGCGACGGCCAGGACCTGACCATCGGCTGGACGGCCGTCGACAACGGCTCCGGCGTCAAGACGGTCACCGGCACCCTGGACGGCAAGCCGTTCACGGCGGGCACGGTCCAGGCGCTCTACGAGCTGGCCCTGGGCGAGCACACGCTCACCGTCACCGCCGTCAACAAGGCCGGCAACCAGACCGTTCAGACGGTGAAGTTCTCCGTCGTCACCTCGACGGACGACATCACCGCTCTGATCGACCGTTTCGAGGCCGCCGGGAAGCTCACCGGCAAGAACGCCGACAAGCTGCACAAGTCGCTCGACGGCGTGCGCAAGGCCGAGGAGAAGGACGACAAGGGCAAGAACAAGGACGACAAGATCGTCAAGGAACTCGAGAAGTTCAAGAAGACCGTCGACGACAAGAAGGTCGTGACCGACGCCCAGGTCCGCGCCACGCTCCTGCGGGACGCCGACGCGCTGATCGTCCAGTACGGCGGCACGCCGAAGGGCTGACGCCCTGCTGAGGCCCTGCTGAGGCCCTGTTGAGGCTCGGTTCGCCGATCTGATTCACCCGGGGTGCCCCGTGACGCGAGTCGCGGGGCACCCGCTTTCCTTTTCCGGCCGGTCCGCGTCAGGTCTTCGCGGATCCGGAATACTCCCGGCGGAGTAGCCATACCGCGGACGGAGCAGGCCCGAGGTGCCTGTGGCCGGACGACGCGCCCCGGACGCGCCCCGGCCTAGCGTTGCGTCGTCAGTCACCGCTCCCCCATGAAGACCGCTGAAAGGCCCCGCATGGCCGCACCGCACGCGTTGTCCGCAACCGCCCCCGCCGGCCCGTCCGCCCGCCCATCCCTCCGCCACGCCGGCTGGATCACCGACGCCACGTTCGCCGTTCTCACCGTGGTCCTCTTCGTCGCCGTCGCCCTCGCCGCCGGCGTGCACCAGCCGTGGGACGGCGTCATCCCCCTCGCGCTGTTCCTCGGCGCGCTCCTGCTCGTCCGGCGCCGGTGGCCGATGACCGTGCTGCTGGTGTCGGTCGCCGCCGTCTTCGCCTACCACCTGGGGCACCCCTCTCCCGCCGGGTGGATCTGGCCCGTGGCGGCGGCGTACTTCACCGCCGCCGGCACCTCGCGCGTGCGCTGGGTGGTCGTCGCCGGCGTCGCCCAGCTCGTCTACTCCGCCGTCGACGCCCGGTGGATCATCGACATCAACCTCTTTCGCTACTTCGTCCACACCCTCGGTGAGGGGCTGCTGCTCGCGGCCCTCGTCGCCGCCGGCCTCGCCTACGTCGCGTCGCAGCGCCGGGGCGACCTGTTGCGCGAGGCCGAATATCGCGCCCGCGCCGCGGAGGAACGCCTGAGCGTCGCGCGTGAGGTGCACGACATCGTCGCCCACACGCTGGCCGTCGTCGGCGTCCACCTCAACGTCGCCGCCGACACCCTGCGCGAGGAGCCCGCCGAGGCCGCCGCCGCGCTGCGCCTGGCCCAGGACGTCAGGAACCGGGCGATGAAGGACCTCAACTCGCTCATCGCCGTCCTGCGGGATGGCCCCGCCGGCACCGCGCCCCAGCCCGACGTCTCAGCCCTCGGCGCGCTCGTCGCCGACGCCCGCGCGGCCGGGCTCGACGTCACCCTCCGCGAACACGGGGACCTTTCGGCGATCCCCGCCCCCGCATCCGTCGCGGTCCACCGCATCGTGCAGGAGGCGCTCGCCAACACGCTCAGGCACTCGGGGGCGACCATGGCCGAGGTGGCGGTGGGCCGCCACGCGCGTTCGGTCACCGTCGAGATCGCCGACAACGGCAAGGGCGACTCCTCGGGCGGCGCCGTCGCCGAGGGCAACGGCCTCACCGGGATGCGCGAGCGGGTGCGCGCCCTCGGCGGGACGCTCACCGCGGGCCCGGCGCTCCAGGGCTTCGCCGTGAAGGCCGAGATCCCTGTGGCAGGCTCGGCGGAGTGACGATCAGAGTGCTCCTCGCCGACGACCAGGCGCTCGTACGGGCGGGCTTCCGCAGCCTGCTGGCCCGCTCGCGGGACGTCGCCGTCGTCGGGGAGGCCGCCGACGGCGCCGAGGCCGTACGGCTGGCCGCGAGCACCCGCCCCGACGTCGTCCTCATGGACATCCGCATGCCGGGGACTGACGGCATCACGGCCACCCGGAGCATCGTCACCGACCAGGACTGCCGGGTCGTCATCCTCACGACCTTCGACACCGACGAGCACGTCTTCGCCGCGCTGCGCGCCGGAGCCAGCGGCTTCCTCACCAAGGACGTCGAACCGGCCGAACTGCGCCGCGCGGTGGCCGCTGTGGCCGCCGGGGACGCGCTCCTGTCCCCCGGCGTCACCCGCCGCGTCATCGAGCGGTTCGCCCGGCGGCAGGACCTCGCGCCCGACGCCGGGGAGCGGCTGGCCGCCCTCACCACCCGCGAGCTGGAAGTGGTGCGGCTCATCGCGCTCGGCCTGTCCAACGGCGAGATCGCCGAGCGCCTGGTCATCAGCCCGCTGACCGCCAAGACCCACGTCGCCAGGGCCATCGCCAAGCTGGACGTCCGCGACCGGGTCCAGCTCGTGATCCTGGCCTACGAGAGCGGCCTGGTGCGACCCGGCCGTTGACGTCCGCTCAGGCCGTCGACACGGCGGATTCGATGCTGCGGTGCCGGGCGGCGCCGTGCGCGAAATCGGGTACGCCCGGCGTGCCGCCCTCGCGCAGGTCGTTCAGGAACCGCTGGTAGGCGTGAGCGACCGCGTAGGCCGGCGCGTCAGCGTGGGCGTCCAGTCGCGGGACGCGGACGTACGATTCCGGCACCGTCAGGGGAGCGAGTCCGGTGGATGTCCCGCGGCCGCCTTCGATGGTGATCGGGCTGAGCTGGAGATGGCCGATCGGAGCGGTGAGGACGAGGTCGCCCTCGGTGCCGTTGATCTCCCAGCGGAAGTTGGTGCCCCGGGAGACGCCTCCGCGGTAGTGGAAGGTGGCCACGGCGCCGCCCGGCAGCCGTCCCGAGGCCACCACTTGGTCCGCGGCGGTCATGGGCACGGGCCGTCCGCTCCCGGTGTCCACGGCCGACGTACGCCGCGACGCCAGGTGGATCCGCAGATCCTCGGGCTCTCCCAGGACGGACGCGAGTCCGTCGAGGGTGTGGGCGAAGGGGATGGTCAGCAGCGTCATGCCGTTGGCGGCGTCGAGCACATGATGATCGCCGGGGCCGACGGCGGCGCCCCACGCGCCGCCGGAGCCGACGACCGTCGTGGACAGCACCTCCCCCACGTAGCCGTCGGCCACGAGATCCCGCACGTAGGCGAGGGCCGGGTGCGACCGCGCCTGGAGTCCGACGACGGTCGGCACCGCGCGGCTGCGCGCTTGCCGCGCCATGTCCGCGGCCTCCGCGAGCCCGTTGCCCAGTGGCCACTCGCACAGCACGCTCTTGCCTGCGCTCAGCGCCGTCCGCACGAGTTCCCGGTGGTGCGGCACCTTCACCGCCACGACCACGAGGTCCACCTCGTCGCAGGCGGCCAGTTCGGCCGCCGTCCCGAAGGTGCGCGACACTCCGTGCCTGTGTCCGGAGCGCTCCGCCGACTGTTTCGAACTCGTGCTCAGGGCCCTCAGCTCGTAACCCGGGACGGCGCGCAGGGCCGGCAGGTGAGAGCGCCCGGCCCAGCCTCCGTTCGCCCCGAGTCCGACGATCCCTACTCCGATCGGCTTGCCGGACCGGGCCAGCTCGGCGAGCGGTGACGCGGATGTGTTCATCATTCGCGGCCTGTTCCTTCTGTAGACGACACAGGGGTGCGTTCGCTGTCCAGCAGGGCCATGAGGGGTGCGGCGTAGCGGGTTCCGGCCACCGCGCCGGCCGGGACGGCCTCGTCGATCGCGCGGAGGTCCGTGTCGGTCAGGGCGACGTCGGCCGCGGCCAGGGCCTCTTCGACGCGGTGCGGCCGGCGGGTGCCCAGGACGGCCACGATGGTGCCGCGCTCGCGGCTCTGGGCGATGACCCAGGCGGTGGCGAGTTGCGCGACGGTGATGCCGCGCGCGTCGGCCAGCGGCCGCAGCCGGTCGACGAGGGTGAGGTTCGCGGCGAGATTGCCGGGGTGGAAGCGGGGCAGCCAGTGGGCGCGCGGGTCGCCTCCGGCCGGTCGCCGGTAGGTGCCGGTGAGCAGGCCGTGCGCGAGAACCCCGTAGGCGGTGACGCCGATCCCCAGCTCGCGGCAGGTGTCCAGGATGCCGTTGGTCTCGGGACCACGGCTGAACAGGGAGTACTCGATCTGTACATCGCAGATCGGGTGCACGGCGTGGGCACGGCGGATGGTCTCCGGTCCCACCTCGGAGAGCCCGACGTGGCGCACGTACCCGGCCTGGACCAGCTCGGAGATCGCGCCGATCGTGTCCTCGATCGGGGTGTCGGGGGCGAGGCGGGCGGGGCGATAGATGTCCACGTGGTCGCCGCCGAGGCGGCGCAGCGAGTAGGCGAGCGCGTTCTTGACGTGGGCGGGGCGGCCCTCGATGCCGACGAAGGCTCCGTCGGGGCCGCGCAGAGCGCCGAACTTGACGCTGAGGAGCACCTTGTCGCGATCGCCGGCGCGCAGGGCGCGGCGGATGAGGTCCTCGTTGTGGCCCATGCCGTAGAAGTCGGCGGTGTCGAGGAGGGTGACGCCGGCGTCGAGGGCCGTGTGGATCGTGGCGATGGCGTCGGCCTCGTCGGCGGGGGCGGTGTGGTCGGACATTCCGGCGCAGCCCAGCGCGAGAGGGGCGACCTGAGGGCCGCCGGTGCCAAGAGGTCGGGTGTGCATGGCGCCTCCTGTGGGGCGAGAAGCATGGACGCCGCCGACAGGACCGCTGCGAACGCAGCCGTCTGTTAGCGTTGATATTTCAACACTAGGAAGAGGTATGTTGATATGTCAACACAGGATGGAGAGACCGCCGCTTCGAGCGAGCCCGTGAGCGGCGCCGCGTCGGACCCCGTCGACTTCTGGGCCGCCTTCAAACGCGCCCACGAGGTCGTCCGAGCCCGTGTGATCGCGGACACCGCCGAGGCGGCGGGCCTGTCCGAGCCGGACCTGGCGATCCTCGTCAACCTCGACAAGGCGGGAGGCGCCCTGCGCCAGAGCGAGCTCGCCGTGTCGCTCGGCTGGGATCGCACCCGCGTCTCCCACCAGCTCACCCGCATGAGCACCCGCGGACTCGTCACCCGCGAGCGCACCGGCGGCGTCATCGTCACCCTCACCGACACCGGCCGCGCCGCCATCGCCGCCGCACACCCCGGCCTGAACGCCGCTGTACGCCGCCACTTCACCGACAAGCTCTCCGCACAGGAGATCGAAACGCTGGCCTCCGTGTTCAGCCGGCTTTGACGTGCTCCCCGGCCCGAAGACCGGAGCACTGCGGACGATTCCCGGCAGCGGCCGGACGTGCCGGTCCCCCGGTGACTCCCGATCGTCGTCGGCAGTGGACGCCGCGGGTCAAGATTTTTCCTTGCACACTAAATTCAAGTATTGACCTAAGTATCGAACGCGATCATTCTCTGGGTCAGGGTTCGCCCCGTTCACCCCCCGAAGAGGAATCGCCATCATGAGACAGCGTTCGAGGATCCATCCCACGCGCCGCGCCCTGACGGCCGTGCTCAGCGCACTGGTCCTGGTCGTGACCTGCGTCGTCACAGCGGCGGCCGTGTCCGCGCCGGCCACGGCCGCGCCCGCGCTGCTGTCGCAGGGCAGGACCGCGACGGCCTCGTCCACCGAGAACGCCGGGACTCCCGCTTCGGCGGCGGTGGACGGCGACACCGGCACCCGATGGTCCAGCGCGTTCGGCGACCCCCAGTGGCTCCAGGTCGACCTCGGAACCACGGCCACGTTGAGCCAGGTCACCCTCAACTGGGAGGTCGCCTACGCCACCGCGTTCAAGATCCAGGTGTCGGCCGACGCCACCACCTGGACCGACGTCTACTCCACCACCACCGCGACCGGCGGCGTCCAGAACCTCGCCGTCAGCGGCACCGGCCGCTACGTCCGCGTGTACGGCACCGCCCGCGCCACCGCGTACGGCTACTCCCTGTGGGAGTTCCAGATCTACGGCACGGCGTCCGGCACCGCCTGCGGCACGGCCGACGCCGCCCAGGGCAGGCCCGCGACCGCCTCGTCCACCGAGAACGCCGGCACTCCCGCTTCGGCGGCCGTGGACGGCGACAGCGCGACCCGCTGGTCCAGCGCGTTCGGCGACCCGCAGTGGCTCCAGGTCGACCTCGGCTCGGCCAAGACGATCTGCAGGGTCGTCCTGACCTGGGAGGCCGCCTACGCCACGGCCTTCAAGATCCAGGCGTCCGACAACGCCTCCACCTGGACCGACCTCTACTCCACCACCACCGGCACCGGCGGCACCCAGACCCTCGACGTCACCGGCACCGGCCGCTACGTCCGCGTGTACGGCACCGCCCGCGCCACCGCATACGGCTACTCGCTGTGGAGCTTCACCGTGAACACCACGGACGGCTCGACGGACCCGACATCCCCGCCGCCCGACGCCTTCTGGGGCGACACCTCGGCCATCCCGGCGGCCAAGAACGTCGTCATGGTCAAGATCCTCAACCGGACCAACGGGCAGTATCCCGACTCGCAGGTCTACTGGAGCTACAACGGCCAGGTCCACTCGATCGCCGAGCAGCCCTACTTCGACATGCCGGCCAACACGGCGGGCCGGATGTACTTCTACCTCGGCTCCCCCAACAGCCAGTACTACGACTTCATCGAGTTCACCGTCGGTCCTTCGGTCTTCAACGGCAACACGACCCGGGTGGACGCGTTCGGCCTGAAGCTCGCGATGCGCCTGCACGCCCGCGACGGCTACGACGTGGCGGTCGGCGAGGACTACGCCACCTTCGCCGAACCCCGAGCTGCGACGTTCCAGCGGTTCGTCGACGAGGTGCCGGCCGAGTTCAAGCCGCTGGCCCAGGTGCAGGCGCCGTACCGCATCCCGGCCCCGGGCAGCGCGCCGGTCTTCCAGCCGGGCGGAACGTACGCGAACTACTTCACCGGCTACGCCGCCCAGCAGGGTGTGACGGCGACGACCTCGCAGGTCACCGGGTGCGCCGGGCCGCTCGCCGAGGCCCCGAAGATGTGCGCGGCGCTGAACCGGCACGTCGCCGGGCTGTCCGACGCCCAGCAATCGGACGCGTCGAACTACTACAAGGCCGCGCCGGCGAACTACTACGCGAAGTTCTGGCACGACCACGCGATCGGCAAGCTCGCCTACGGCTTCCCCTACGACGACTACGCGGGCCAGTCCTCGTTCATCTCGCACGGCGACCCGCAGTGGCTGCTGGTCGCGGTCGGCTGGTAGCGCGGACAGGAGACGCCATGAAGCACACCCTTCCCCCGTTCCGGCGCGGGCTCGCTCTCGTCCTGGCGGTGGCGCTGACGCTGCTCGCGAGCATCGTCGCCGGGCCCGCGCACGCCGCGCCCGTCCTGCTGTCGCAGGGCAGGACCGCGACGGCCTCGTCCACCGAGAACGCCGGGACTCCCGCTTCGGCGGCGGTGGACGGCGACACCGGCACCCGATGGTCCAGCGCGTTCGGCGACCCCCAGTGGCTCCAGGTCGACCTCGGAACCACGGCCACGTTGAGCCAGGTCACCCTCAACTGGGAGGCCGCCTACGCCACCGCGTTCAAGATCCAGGTGTCGGCCGACGCCACCACCTGGACCGACCTCTACTCCACCACCACCGGCACCGGCGGCACGCAGACCCTCGACGTCACCGGCACCGGCCGCTACGTCCGGGTCTACGGCACCGCCCGCGCCACCGGCTACGGCTACTCCCTGTGGGAGTTCCAGGTCTACGGCACCACCGGCACGTCCTCGGGCTGCGCCGGCCCCGACGCCGCGCTGAACCGGCCCGCGACCGCCTCGTCCACCGAGAACGCCGGGACGCCCGCGTCCGCGGCGGTGGACGGCGACCCCGGCACCCGCTGGTCGAGCGCCGCCGCCGACCCGCAGTGGCTCCAGGTCGATCTCGGCTCGGCCAAGACGATCTGCAAGGTCGTCCTGACCTGGGAGGCCGCCTACGCCACGGCCTTCAAGATCCAGGTCTCCGACAACGCCTCCACCTGGACCGACCTCTACTCCACCACCACCGGCACCGGCGGCACCCAGACCCTCGACGTCACCGGCACCGGCCGCTACGTCCGCGTGTACGGCACCGCCCGCGCCACCGGCTACGGCTACTCGCTGTGGGAGTTCGCCGTCCACACCAGCGGCGGCGGCACCACCGACCCGCCGAGCGGCTCACCCATCTCCGCGTACAAGCAGGTGACGGCCTCGTCCTGGGAGGGTGGCAACGCTCCGGCGGCGGCGCTCGACCGGCGGACGACGACTCGCTGGTCGAGCCAGTACTCCGACGACCAATGGCTGCGGGTGGACCTCGGCGGGGCCGGGCACATCTCCGGCGTCTCACTCAACTGGGAGTCCGCGTACGCCACCGGCTACCGGATCGAGGTGTCCGCGAACGGCACGTCATGGACGCCGATCTACACCACGACCACCGGCAGGGGCGGCGTCGAGAACCTGAACGTCACCGGCGACGGCCGCTACGTCCGTTTCGTCGGCACGGCGCGGGCGACGGGCTACGGCTACTCGCTCTGGGAGTTCCAGGTCTTCGGCACCGTGGACACGGCGGCCACGACCGCTCCCCTGCTGTCCGCGCCCACCAAGGCCCCGGCGACCGCCGGCCAGTTCGCGCTGTCCGCCCCCGCCGACAAGGCCATGATCACCGACACCCGGCGGCCCGCGTTCTCCTGGGCGGCCGTCTCCGGCGCGGTGCGCTACGAGGTCTGGCTGAACGTCAGCCGCACCGACTACGACTTCACCGCCTCGGGCAACCTGATCGACCTCTACACCAAGGTCGCCGAACCGAACGGCACGAGCTACACGCCCACCTGGGACATCCCCGACCGGTGGACGTACAAGTGGTATGTCGTCGCGGTGAGCGGCTCGGGCGCCAGGACGACGTCGAACATCCGCGCCTTCAGCCTCTACCTGCCCGACATCGAGCAGGTCGCCGACGGCGTCCCGATCGTCAACGGCGCCCGCGACCTCGACAGGAACGGCACGATCGAGCCGTACGAGAACTGGCGGCTGCCCGTCGAAACCCGAGTCAACGACCTTCTCGGCAGGATGACCCCCGAGGAGAAGGCGTATCAGATGTTCTACAACGCCCAGACCTACCCGCTCTCTGGCTGGCACTTCGGCCCGGCGTTGCCGAACGACCTGCACGCCGTGCTGCTGGGCGCGTCCGGAACCCGGCTCGGTATCCCGCCCGTCTCGGCGGGCGACACCATCGCCGGATACCAGACCACCTATCCGCTGCAGAGCACGCTCGCGGCGGGCAAGGACTACGCGCTCGACTACAGGCTCGGCGACATGCAGCGCCGCGAGGAGCTGGAGGTCGGGGCGCGCGGCGTGCTCGGCCCGCTCGCCGAGGTCGGCACCAAGGTCCTCTACCCGCGCATCCAGGAGGGCAACGGCGAGAACGCCGACGTCGCGGCCGCCCAGGTCCGCGCGCTGGTGGCCGGACTCCAGGGCGGCCCCGAGCTCAACCCCGCGTCCGTGCTGGCGACCGTCAAGCACTGGCCGGGCGAGGGCGCGGGCGGCGAGGCGGGGATCACCTACGACGCGGTGACGATCAAATACCACATGATCCCGTTCAGGGCCGCGATCGAGGCCGGCGCCGTCAACATCATGCCCGGCTACGCCGGGAGCTCCTACCTCGACCCGGGCGGATCGGGCGCGGGCGACAGCAAGCCGATCCTCGACTACCTGCGGACCAACCTCGGCTACACCGGTCTCATCACCACCGACTGGCTGCCGTCCTCGGTCTGGGTCAAGGCCGCGAACGCCGGCTCCGACGTGATGGGCGGAGCCGACCCCGGAGCCACCGGGTTCACCATGGCGACCTTCCTCGGAGGAGTCCCGATCGCGCGGATCGACGACGCGGTGACCCGGATCCTGCGCCTGAAGTTCACGCTCGGCGTGTTCGAGCGCCCGTACGGCGACCCGGTGAACGGTCCCTACCGCTTCCACCAGCCGTCGTACGTCGCGCTCGCCGACCAGGCCGCCCGGGAGTCCATCACGCTGCTCAAGAACAACGGCGTGCTGCCGCTGAAGCTCAAGGCGGGCGACAACGTCGTGGTCGCCGGTCCCCGGGCCACCGACGGATCGGCCTGCTGCATCTGGACGAGCTTCTTCCACCAGGAGTACGGCTCGCAGACCCTCCTCGACGCGGTCAAGGCGCGGGCGGCCACCGCGGGCGTCAACGTCTACCAGGACACCGGGCCTTCACCCAAGCTCGCGATCGTGGCGGTCGGCGAACCGACCTACACGCACGCCACCGCCTGGGTGAAGGAGCAACCCCAGGTGCCCGCCGACCAGCTGGCCGTCATCCAGAACTTCAGGAACCAGGGCATCCCGGTGGTCGTCGTGCTGACCCTCCCCCGGCCCATCGTCATCAGCGAGTGGAACGGCCTGGCCGACGCCATCGTGGTGACGTACCGGGGCGGTGAGGAGATCGGCCCGGCCACGGCGGGCCTCCTGTTCGGCGACTACACGCCGCGCGGCCGCCTGCCGTGGCAGCTCCCGCGCAGCCTCGACCAGATCCTCAAGCCGGGCGGGGGCGACGTGCTCGCCGACGCCGTCGAGGACTGGAACCTCCCCTACGACCTGGGCGCGACCGCCGCCCAGCGGTCGGAGATCCGGGCCCGCATCGACGCGGGCCAGACCGTCCCCACCACCTACGGCAACCCCCTCTACCCGTACGGAGCCGGCCTGCAGGGCTGGTCGTGACGCCCGCTTCAGACTGACGTGGGCAGCGGCCCGCCGTGCCAGGTCATGGCGTCGCCCAAGGCGGCGAGGAGATCCACCTCGCCGCCTTCGGCCTCGGCGTAGGCACGGTGCAGGTTGAGCACCAGCCGCTCGGCGTCCGCCCATCCGGCGAACTCGCCCAGGTCGGCCGCCTGCGCCGCGGCCAGCGGGGTGAGCCCGTTCTCACGTCCCGCCCGGGCGGCGTCGAGGACGAAGCGGTAGTACCGCTCGTGCGCGGCCAGGATCTCCGGCAGCTCGGAGGCGGTGGCGAGCGGCCCGTGTCCCGGCACGACGTGCTCGGGTTCGAAGGCCGCCAGCCAGTCCAGCGACCGCAACGCCCCCTCGAGCGACCCCATCAGCACCAGCGGCGTGAGCCCGTTGAACAGCAGGTCCCCGGCGAACAGCACCCGTTCGCCGGGAAGCCACGCCACCACGTCCCCGGGGGTGTGGGCGGCGTGGCCGGGATGCCGCAACTCGACGCGGCGCGCCCCGAGATGGACGGTCAGCTCGGAGGTGAACACCACCGACGGCGGGCGGCGCTTCACGTGTCCCCAGTCGGGCACCGGCGTCCACACCGGCGGGCAGCCGTCGATGATCGGATCGGCCAGCAACGCCTCTCTCATCGCCGCGTGCCCGAAGACGACCGTGTCACCCGGGAGCAGGCTGTTGCCGTAGCAGTGGTCCCCGTGCTGGTGGGTGTTCACCGCCATCCGGACGGGGGCGCCGCCGGTCGCCTCGGCCACCGCGCCGAGAAACCGCCGGGTGCGCGCCTCGGTCGCGCAGGTGTCGACGATCAGGACGCCGTCGTCGCCTGCCACGGCTCCGGCGTTGTTCACCCACCAGGTGCCGTCCGGCTGCACCCAGGCGAAGATCCCCGGCCCCACCTCGTGCAACCCTGCCTTCTGCGACCCTGCCTCTTGCGACCCTGCCCCGTCGGCCCGCTCCACCACGCGCTCACGATTCCTCTCCCCGGCGTCCTACCCAGGGGACCCTATCGACGGCCTCCGTGCCACCGTGAGCCGGCCGCGGCCGGCCGCTCCAGGCCGGCCCGCGTCAGCTCCGGCCGTACAGAGCCGCCAGGTCGATCAGGTGCACATCATCGATGTGACCGATTCCCATCGTGTCGTTCCATGTGGCTTCGCCGATGGCCAGAAGCGGCGGTTTGCCGCCGTGCTCACTGATGCACGGTGAGCACGATCTTGCCGATCTGGGCGCCGGACTCCATGTGCCGGTGGGCCTCCACGACCTCCTCCAGCGGGAACAGGCGGTCCACCACCGGGCGGAAGGCGCCCGTACGCAGGCCCGAGGTAACGAAGGCGACGCCGCGGCGCAGCCGCTCCGGGTCCCTGGTGATCTCCAGCACCGTGTACGTACGCATGTTCAGCGCGGGCATGCCCAGGTCGAACCCCGGATAGGGCGTCGGCTGCCCGCTCTGCGCACCCCACAGCAACAACGTCCCGCCGGGCGCGACCACCCTGGCCAGTTCCGCGACGCCCGGCCCGGCGACGGCGTCGAAGACGTACTCGGCACCCCTGCCGCCGGTCAGCTCGAGCACTCGCCCGGCGACGTCCTCCTCGTCGGAGACGACGACCTCGGCCGCGCCCTCCTCGATCAGCCGCCGCCGCTTGGCACGGGTGCGGGTGACGGCGATCGGCGTGGCCCCGATGCGGTCGGCCATGTGGATCGCGGCCAGGCCGACGCTGCTGGACGCCGCGTTGATCACCGCCACGTCGCCCGCCCGCATCCCGGCCACCTCCGTCATCGCGCCGTAGGCCGTGAGGTAGGGCATCCACACCGCCGCTCCGGTGACCTCGTCCATCCCGTCGGGGCGGGACAGGAGCGCGGACGCCGGCACGATCGCCTGCTCGGCGTAGACGCCATAGTCGTTCTGCGAGAAGAAACCGGGCAGGACGCTGACCGCCTGCCCCTCCGCGAACCCGGCCACCTCCGGGCCGACCGCCTCCACCACACCGGCGGCCTCGGTGCCGAGCGTGGCGGGCAGGTGCTTCACCGGCTCGATGTACCGGTCGCGCCGGAACAGGATCTCGGCCCTGTTGACGCCGATCGCCTCGACCCGGATCCGCACCTCACCGGGCCCCGGCTCGGCCGGCTCCAGGTCGTCCAGCCGCAGCACCTCGGGCCCGCCGATCTCGTGGAACCGCACCGTCTTCGCCATGTCGTCGTCCTCCGCTCGTCGGTTCGCGATCCACTGTGCGACGAAAGTACGACCGATGTCAAACTTCGACCGAAGTCGTACTATGGGGTCATGGGACGTACGCCGCCGCATCCAGAGGTGTCGCAGTTCGACCTCCAGCAGGTGCTGGAGGCCCTCGTCGATCCGGTACGCCGGAGCATCGTCGCGCAGCTCGACGCCTCCGACGCCGACATCCCCTGTGGGGGCTTCGACATTCCGGTCAGCAAGTCCACCGCCACCCACCACTTCAACGTGCTGCGCGAGGCGGGCCTGATCCGGCAGCACTACGTCGGGACGTCGCGGATGAACTCCCTGCGCCGCGCCGAGATGGACGAGGTGTTCCCCGGTCTGCTCGACGCCCTCACCCGTCAGCCGGTGAGGAAGACCTGACGCTCCGCGGCCCTATCGTCGAACGCCTCCAGCCGGGCCTGTCCCTCGGCGGCGAGGGTGTCCAGCATGGTGTGCAGCAGCGCGGTGCACAGGACCGTCGGGGCGGCGTGGGAGTCGAACGCGAAGCCCGAGCTCACCGGGGCGAGCAGGACCTCGTCCGCGAGGTCGGTGAGCCGGCCCACCGGCTGGTCGGTGACGAGGGCGACCTTGAGCCGGACCCGCCGCGCCCAGACGAGGCCCTGCTCCAGCTCACGCGGATAGCGCGGCAGGCCGATGGCGAGCACCCACGCGGCACCCGACTCCGCCGCTCTGCTCAGCCGGTCTTCCAGGATCGAGCCCGGCACGTCCAGCACGCGTACGTCCGGGAGCACCTTCTCGGCGAGGTAGCCGAACAGATGCGCCAGCGGCGCGGAGATCCGCAGGCCCATGACCAGAAGCGGGCTCGACCTGGCCAGTTGACCCGCCACCCGCCGCAGCTGGCCGGGATCGGCCAGGCCGTCGCGCAGCCTTTCGAGGTCGCGGATCTCGGAGTCGACCAGTTCCTGGATCTCGTTGTAGCGGTCATCCGTCGCGACCGGCGGCCGATCGCCGAAGACGGACGTGCGCAGCGCCTCCCGGAACTCCGGGAACCCGCGGAACCCGAGCGCGGCGGCGAAGCGGGTGACCGACGGCTGGCTGACGCCGGCGCGCGCGGCGAGGTCCGCGCTGGTGAAGAAGACGGCCTCCTGCGCGTTGTCCAGCAGGTAGCGCGCGATCCGGCGTTGTGACGGCGAGAGGCGGTGGCCGTCGAAGAGCGTCCGCAGGTTCGCGACGATCCGGGCCGCGTCCAGCACGGCGAGCGACCGGCCAGGCTCTGGGACGTGCCTCATCCTGGAACACTTCCCTTCTTCGTGGAGTGACGGACCCGGCCCCGTGGCCGGTCGCCTCACTCGTGAATCGCGAAGCGCCTGCCGGATGCAACGCCGCCGGGCGGCCCCCGTGGGGACCGCCCGGCTACGCCGCGTCGTGATGTCGGTCAGTTCTTCGGGCCGTTGCCGTCGAACCTCGTCTTGCACTCCTGCAGCCGCACGTCGACCTGCTCTCCCCGGTCGACGGTCACGTGCACCGTCTCGAGAACCTCGCCGGTCGGGCGGGCGCAGGTGAGCGTCCAGCTTTCCTTGATGAAGTTGCCCGGCCCGGTGGCGACGACGCCGGTCTCGGTGTAGGCCGGGGCCGGCCGTACGGACGGATTGACGTGCCAGGCGAACTTGCCGTTGGCCGGGGTGACCAGCGTCGACTCCAGATGGGTGGGGACCCTCTGGGGCGGATCGACCACGTTGTTCGCCTGCCGGATCGGCGCGGTCCACAGGTCGAAGTCCTTTGTGATCTTCAGGACCGCGCCCTTCGGCGCCTTGCCGGCGATGACCGAGTGCCCCGCCGGGTCGGCCGCGTACTCCAGGGCCACCATGAACGCCTCGCGGTTCGACTTGCCCTCGTAGCGACCCGTCCCGGTGTAGTCCTCGATCACCTCGGAGTAGGTGTTGTTGGTCGACTGGGTTTTCATGATCTCGAAGGTGAACCCGAGGCCGCGTGTCGCGTAGTACGACCAGTCCGGGGTCTCGCCGGTCGTCTCGTAGTCGAAGCCCGACTTCATGCCCGTGTAGCCGTTCTCGGCCGTGATCGCGTCGGTCAGGGCGGCGTAGACGGCCTCGTCCGGGGTGTCGCCCGCGCGCTTCTCCAGCGGCGGGCGGAGGACGGTGTGACCGGAGGTGTGATTCGTGATCAGGACGGTGACCTGGTTGTTCTTGGTCAGGTCCATGACGTTCTGCACTTCGGGCTCGGAGCCGGGCCCCGGGCCCCGGGTCGTCGCGTTCGAACCGGCGTTGCTGCCCCAGCCGAAGGGGTAGTTGCGGTTGATGTCGACCCCGGCGCTGCTCGCGCACGCCGGGGACAGGCCGCAGCTCGTACGCCGGTTGATGACGAATCCGTCGACGTTGACGACCGGGACGAATATGACCCGCGCCTTGTCGAGCAGGCGCGTGACCCGGGGGTCCTTGCCGTCGTTGTCGATCAGGTCGTAGGCGAACTCCATCGTGTGCTCGCCGGAGGGCCATTCGTTGCCGTGGTGGACGCCCATCATCAGCAGGACCGGCTTGCCGTCGGCGGCGCCGACGTCGTGGGTGACCTCGATGCCGTACACCTCCCGGCCCTGGCGGGTCTTGTGCGGCAGCGTGATGTGCTTGACGAGGCCGGGGTGCCGGGCGCTCAGCGCCACCATCTCGTCGTTGTAGTCCGTGATCGTCCGGTAGGTGGTGCGTCCGCTTGGCAGGCTCGGCGCCTGCTGCTGGACGATCGCCTGGGGGTCCGCAGTGGCGGCGGCACCGGCGCCGGCGGCCGGAATGCCGAAACCTCCCAGAAAACCGACGCCCAGCGCCAGCGTGAGAACGCGTTTCCCGAGGACAGAGGCAGTGGAGGGGGACGTGCCTCCTGAAGACATGCTGAAACCTTTCTCAGCCGCGGGCGAGCGGGAAACGAAAACGCATCCTTTTCTCCGGGCCGTCTTTCGGCAGTACGCGACACCCCCGAACAGCCGCTGACTGCAAAGTTTCAGTAAGTCTGCGGGGTGAATGTGAGCCTGTCAACCACTGATCGGCGGCCTTTTCCGCACATACGGAAAATGCGTCGGTGATTTTCCGCACCCGCACATGACGCCCAAGGTGCGGGGAAACCGAGTTTTCGTTTCGCGGCGCGCGCGTCCTTCGAGCAGCCGTCATCCGCGGCTCGGGCCGGCGTGCCGGGCGGTCGACGAACTCGACGCCACACGCCTATAGGTCTCGGGGAGAAAGTCCTCCGCGGGGAGAAAGGTCTTCGCGGGGCGCGGGCCGGGATCCCACGCGCACGGCGAGATCGGCCGTCTCGCTTTCCCGATGCCGGAGGCGTTCGACAACGCGGGGCCCGTCTCGCCGTTCACAGGCGCGCGCAGGGCCGGGTTCGCGGCAACGCCACCACGACCGGGTGGGCGGCGGGGAGCGGCGATCACCGTTGGACGGCCCCGACGCCGGCCATCCGGTAATCAAAGGCACCCGATTTTCCGAGCCGGGAGGGTGAAAGTTTCACTGAGATGCGTGCCCCTCCGGATCGCCCTTCACTCTCGACGAACCGACGGCCTACACGCCTTTGTCAAGGTCGACCAGGGAGCTTCTCCCGCTTCCGACACGATCGCGTGTCAGATGTTCATTGACTCGACACTTGCGATTCACCTATTGTTCCGCACGGGCTCCCGAAACTTTCTTTTCTTATTCGAAAGTTTCGATCGGCCTTGTGTGAGGAAGCGGGCGTGCCCTGCCCACCCCGGCGGCGACTCAGGAGGAACGAACGTGTCGGCACAGCTCGTCCTGTTCGCGATCGACATCTGCGCGGTGGTGTTGCTCGTCTTCGGGCTCTACTTCCCACGACACCGCCGGCGCGACCTGGTCGTCTCCTACCTCGGGGTCAACATCGGCGTCCTCGCGGTGGCGAGCGTGCTGAGCGCGGGCAACGTCGGCGCCGGGCTCGGGCTGGGAATGGCGCTGTTCGGCGTGCTGTCCATCATCCGCCTGCGCTCGACGGAACTCGACCAGCACGAGGTCGCCTACTATTTCTCGGCCCTCGCGCTGGGCATCCTCGGCGCGGTGAGCACCACCTCGGCCTGGCTCAGCGGCGGCATGATGGCGCTCATCCTCGCGGTGATGTTCCTCGGCGACCACCGGCGGCTGTTCCGGCACTACCGGCACCAGATCCTGGTGCTCGATTCGGCCTTCACGGACCATGTCGCGCTCGTCGCGCATCTGGAACAACTCCTCGACGCCCGGGTGCACGCCGTCACCGTCCAGCGGCTCGACCTGGTCAACGAGACCACCGTGGTCGACGTCCGGTACGCGCTGACCGACCGGGCGCTGACCGCCGAACCCGAGGCGCCCGCACACGCCGGAGCGCGCCGATGACCACGACGCCCATCGGGACCGCCCTGGCGCGACTGGCCCCCGTCGGACTCGACGAGCTGGTCGACCGGGCCGCGTTGCAGACCAGGGTGGACCGCAAGTACCTGGTCCCGGCGGAGGCCCTGCCCCGTCTGCTGGAACGGCTCATGCCGTACGCCCAGGTGCTGGACATCGACGGGGGACGCACCTTCCGCTACCAGTCGGTGTATTTCGACACCCCTCAGTTGGCCAGCTACCACTGCGCGGCCTATCGCAGGCGCCGGCGTTTCAAGGTGCGCACCCGCACCTATCTCGACTCCGCCCAATGCTGGCTGGAGGTCAAGATCAGCGGCGCGCGGGGCAGCGTCACCAAACACCGGCTGCCCTACGACCCGCGGGACCGCGGCACGGTGGACCCCGGGCGCGACTTCGTCGACGAGGCACTCGCCAGCGAGTCGATCGGTCCCGCCGCCAGGAGCTCCCTCGACCCGGTCCTGGTGACCGAATACCACCGCGCCACCCTGCTGCTGCCGGACACCGCGAGCCGGGTCACCCTCGACACCGGACTCGCCTGGCGGCACGGAGACTCCGCGCTGCGGCTGCCCGGCCTCGCCGTGGTCGAGACCAAGAGCGCCTCGGCCGCCACGCCGGTCGACCGCGTGCTGTGGCGGGCCGGGATGAGACCCGCCCGCATCTCCAAGTACGCCACCGGTCTGGCCGCGCTCCGCCCCGACCTGCCCGACACGCCGTGGCGGCGGACGCTGCGCCGGCACTTCCGCGGCACCGCGTCGCCGATGGACCCGGCGCCGGACCTTTCCCACCGCCCCGAACAGGAGGCATCGTGCGTCTGACGCTCCGCAGCACCGGCGTCACGGCGGCCCGCCGCGTCACGAGGACCGCGGTCACCGCCGTGCTCCTCACCGGGCTCCTCGCCGGGCCCCTCAACGCGTACCTGTCGTCGGCGGGCGCCGGATCGGCTTCCGTCACCGGGTCGGCCGGCCGCGCCGCGAGCACCGCCGCCACGACGTCCGCGACCGCCGATGCCGCGGCGGCGGCCGCCGCGGCGGACGACCTGACCGGCGACATCGCCTTCTCCACGCCGAGCGGCACCTTCCAGGGACAGGTGTCGGTGTCGCTGAGCACCGCCGTCAGCGGCGCACAGATCCGCTACACCACCGACGGAACGCCGCCCACCGCGCAGTCGGCGCTCTACGGTGGCCAGCCGCTGCAGTTCACCCGCACCACCCAGCTGCGCGCACAGGCCTTCGTCGGCGGCACGGCGTCCGGGAAGCCCGGAACGGCCATGTACGTCGCCCAAGCCACCACCACGGCCCACGACCTGCCGCTGGTCCTGATCGACTCGTACGGCAAGGGCAAGCCCGGCCGCGATTACCTCGACGCCGCCACCATGATCTTCGATCCTGGCAGCGGTGCGACGACGTCGCCGGCCGCGGCTCCGGCGGTCGCCACCCGCGCCGGAGTCCACCTGCGGGGGCAGTCGTCGGCCTCGTTCGAGAAGGCGCCGTATCGCCTCGAGTTCTGGGACAACGACAACGACGACGCCGACTACCCGGTGCTGGGGATGCCCGCCGACTCCGACTGGGTGCTGCGCGGGCCGTTTCCGGACAAGTCGCTGATCCGCGAGGCCTTGGTCTACGACCTCGGCAAGGAGATGGGACTGAAGGTTCCCCGGTATCGGTTCGTGGAGCTCTACCTCAACACCGACGCCGGTCCGGTGGGCGCCGACGACTACATGGGCGTCTACATGCTCGCCGAGACGATCAAGAACTCGAAGAACCGCCTCGACCTCAAGAAGCTGGACGAGGACGACACGACCCTGCCGAAGCTCACGGGCGGATACATCTGGAAGTTCGAGTGGATGGCCGCGGAGGAGCCGACGCTGCCGTGCAGCGGGTCGTCGGCCACCTGCTGGACCTACCTCGAAGTGGTCGACCCCTCGCCGCTGCAGCCGCAGCAGAAGGACTGGCTGCGGGGCTACATCCAGGAATTCCACAACGTGCTGCACTCGCAGAACTTCGCCGACCCGAACACCGGCTATCGGGCGTACATCGACGTGGGTTCGTTCATCGATCAGCTGATCATCTACGAGCTGAGCCGGAACATGGACGCCAACTACCGCAGCGCCTACTTCTACAAGGACCGGGACACGAAGATCTTCGCCGGCCCGCTGTGGGACTACGACCTCACTTTCGGCGTGGGCGGGTTCTTCCAGAACGACCAGACCGCGGGCTGGCAGTATCAGCAGACCCGGCAGCCGCTCGCCAACGACTGGTTCGCCCAGCTCATGCGGGACCCGGCCTTCGTCGACCAGGTCAAGGCGCGCTGGCAGGCGCTGCGCCGCGGCGTGCTGTCCGACTCCGCGCTGCAGAGCAGGATCGACGCTCTCGCCCAGCCGCTGACCAACGCCGCGCAGCGGAACTTCCAGCGCTGGCCTAACCTCACGACGCGCACCATCGGCTTCTTCAACACTCCGACCGCGTCCACCTGGCAGGGTCAGGTGCAATACCTGCGCGACTGGGCGCTGCGCCGCGCGGCCTGGCTGGACTCGACGGCGGGGTGGGGCGGTGCGGTCACCTCGCCCAGCCCCAGCCCCTCGCCCAGCCCCAGCCCCAGCCCGAGCCCCAGCCCCTCGCCGAGCCCGTCGCCCAGCGCCAGCCCGAGTCCCAGCCCCTCGCCGAGCCCGTCGCCCAGCGCGAGCCCGAGCCCATCACCATCCGGCGCGTGCTCGGCGACGTTCCGGGTGGTCAACTCCTGGCCCGACGGCTTCCAGGGTGAGGTCACGGTGCGCGCGGGCAACGCGGCGATCAACGGCTGGACCGTGAACTGGACCTGGCCCGGTTCGCAGACCGTCACCCAGCTGTGGGGAGGCGTGCGCTCGGGCTCCGGCTCGAACGTCACGGTGCGCAACGAGTCGTGGAACGGCTCGCTCACGGCCAACGCGACCACGACCTTCGGCTTCGTCGGCGGAGGATCCTCGGCCACCCCGGCGGTCACCTGCACCAGCCCGTGAGTGAAGCGAATCGACGAGGTCCCGTCCGTCGGACGGGACCTCGTGCCCTGTCGCACTCAGGAGGCATCAAGCGCCCCCTGGCCGCGTGAGGCACCACGGGCGGTGTCACCTCGTTGGCGGCCACCGCGCGGTGGACCTCGGCATGCGGGTGCGCCACCGGAGCGATGTCGGCGGCCGTCAGCAGCCCCCGCTCCGCGAGCCGCGCAGCGCTCCCCGGCCCGGTCAGCCCTCCTTGGTGTCGACGTAGACGACCGCGTGCTTCACGGCGACCGAGGTCCACGGCACGATGACGACGGCGCCGTTCCGCTCGAAGACCCGTGCGTCGTCCCCCTCGGTGCCGTACTTCTGCGGGAGCTGAGCCACCTCGGCCGCCTTGCCGGTGGCCGCGTCCAGGCGGACGAGCCGGGGAGGCAGGTCGCGCCAGTCGCCGACCTCCAGGGCGAGCAGGCCGTGGTCGTCGGCGCGGACGAGATTCAGCATCGTGGGCTGCGTGCCGGACGACTCCCACACCTTCTTGCCGGTCTTGAGGTCGAAGGCGAGCGCCTTGTCGCTCGATCGCGCCTTGTTCGGCACGTTCTCCGGGAAGGTCGTGAGGTAGAGACGGTCGCCGTGCACGGCGTAGCGGCGCTGCTCGAACATCCCGTCCACGAACGCCACCTTGTTCATGGCGAGCATGTCCACCTTGCCGGTCGTGAACTCGCTGAGCTTGCCGCCTCGATCGTCGAGAACGAGGAAGGTGCTCTTGTCGCCCTCCTCCTGCCGGACGACCAGCGGGTCGGCCGACAGCACCAGGCTCATCAGGCTGAGATCGCCCATCTTGTAGCGCCATACGGCCTTGCCGCTCTTCGGGTCGAGCACCTGCACGAAGTTGCCCGAGCCCTCGAAGCTGCAGTCGAGGAGCAGGGCCACCCGAGTGGCCGCCGTGTTCATGTCCTTGATGTGGCAGCCCTGGGGAAACTGGGCCGTCCACTGCTTCCCCCCATCGGACAGGCGGTAGCCGGACAGGACATCGTGCGCGTACACCACGGCGACATCGCCCGCGTCCATGATCCGGGGCACCGTGAGCGAGTTGGCCAGCCGGGACTTCTCCGCCGGGATCTTGATCTTCCAGGTGATCTTCCCTGTCGCGGCGTCGATCCCGGCCAGGTGGTCGCACAGCTGGTCGCTGCCGTACGCCACGGCGCCCTTGCCGTTGGCCAGGTCGGCGGTGGCGCCGCAGAGCTGGTCGCCGGGCGAGGGGGTGCCCCAGGCGCGCTTGCCCGAGGTCAGGTCGTAGGCGAGCACCCCGTCGCGCTGCACCCGGATCACCGTCTTGTCGGTCAGCCAGCCCGCGAACGAGAGCCCCTGGGTGAAGTCCATGCTGTCGGCACTCGCGAGCGGGACGGACCATTCCCCCGCGCCCCCACCGGAATCGGTGCCGGAACCGCCGCCCGCGACGAACCAGGCGGTTCCCGCGCCCACCGCCAGCAGCGCCACCAGCCCGAGCGCGACGAACAGCGCCGTCTTGCCCTTGCCGCCGGGCGCCTGCGGCTGCGGCTGCGGCTGCGGTGGAAGCCCCTGGGCGGGCTGCCCCGGAGCGCCATAGCCCTGGCCCTGGCCGGGGTAGCCCCCCTGCTGACCGGGGTAGCCCGGTTGGCCCGTGTACCCCTGCTGGCCCGGATGCCAGGGCGTCTGACCCTGCCCGGGCGGAGCGGCCTGGCCCGGCTGCGGCTGCGGCTGCGGCTGCCCCCAGGGCTGCGGGTATCCCTGACCCGGCTGACCCTGACCCGGCTGGCCCTGACCCGGCTGGCCCTGACCCGGCTGCCCATACGGCGCCGGTGCGCCGGGGGCACCCGGACCCCAGGGCGCGGCTTGGCCGGGCGGGCCGTACGCCGGGGGGGCCGGGGCCTGCGGAGCCGGCCCGGCCTGCTCACCCCACTGCCCCTGACCACCCGGCTGCCCGTACCCCGGCTGCCCGTATCCCGGCTGGGCGGGCGCGGCCTGGCCATAGGCCGACTGACCGTACCCCGGCTGAGCGGGCGCGGCCTGGCCATAGGCCGGCTGACCGTACCCCGGCTGACCGGATGCGGCCTGGCCGGGTGCGGGCTGATGGCCCCAGTTTCCGGCGTCACCCGGTTGTCCCTGGCCGAGGTAGGGCTGTTCCTGTCCGCCGTAGGGCGATCGGCCCGGGCCGTAGGGGTACGGCGAGGGCGGCGTAGGCGGAGTGGGCGGCGTAGGCGGGGTGGGCCCGCCGTACGGGTCCCTGTTGTGCTGATCCGTCATGCCTCTCCCCCGATCACGCGAGCTGGGCGCGGACGTAGCCCGCCCACTGCCGCTCGAAGTCCGCCCTCGTCACGCCGAGCGCCTGGAACAGGGCGGCTTCGCTGTCGTCGCCCGGCGCCCGGTATGCCGCGACCACGCCCTCGACCAGCTTCCGCTCGCCGTACTTCTGGGCGATGAACCGCATGGCCAGGTGCCCCATGAGGTAGTTGACGCTGGTCATCTGCTTGAAGTCCCAGAGGGCGTTGGTCGGCAGCTTCCCGTCGAACGGCATGGCGAGCTGTCCTGCCACGTAGGCGCGGCCTTCACTGACACGCCGGTTTCCGTTGATCGGCCGGCTGCGGCCGGCGACGTACTCGGCGAAGCCCTCGGTGATCCAGTTCGCCCTGCCGAACAGAGCGAACTGCGCGCTGTCGAGCCCGGCGACGAGCGAGTGCGCCAGCTCGTGCTCGGAGATCTCCATGATCCCCTGCTCGTTCCTGAAGAACTCGGACGTCGTGTCCATGACGACGCGAGTGCCGCCGATCTTCACGGTGTCGTTCCCGATCCCCCATCTCGGCATCGGGATCGAAACGCCGGCCTCGTTCGCCTTGGCCGTACGGAACAGCTTGCCGAGCTGGGCTTTCCCCTCGACCAGCGCCACCACGAACCCGGTCGGCACCGCCGCGTCCGGATCGCCGTTCTTCTCCCAGAAGGCGAGATCGCTCGCGGCGGCGGCGGAGACGGTCGGCGCGACGCGCCGGGCCAGGGCGGCGTCCTGCGGCCTGGCGAGGACGAGACTGGCGCCCGCCTTCGCCACCACGATGTCCGGCCAGATGTCCCACGGCCCGGGGAAGTACATCGTCTTCGACACCTCGCCGCTGATCGTCGGCGGCGCGCCCTGCACCTTCGTCACGACAAGGGGCGCGTTCGCCGACGCCTTCTCGATGGTCCAGCGATACCACTCGGACACCGGGCGCAGGTCGATGCCGGCGAACCGGTGGACGAACGCGACGTCCTGCGTGAACTTCACGCCCCGCCCGAAACTGTCCTGAGCCCGGCCCTGGCGCCGCAACACCTGGTAGGACTTCTCGGCCAGCGGCATCTTGCGCAGGTTGGCGAAGACTCTCGCCTGGTCGCGGACCAGAGCGGCGTTCTTCTGGTCGAAGATCGAGGTGAACGCCTTGGCGTCACCCGAGGCCAGCGCCCTGCTGTGCGACTGGACCAGCTTGCTGATCTCGTCGTCCTTCACGACGACCGTGTTCGAGTCGGTGGCGGCGTCGCCCGTGGTGTCGTCGCCTGAGCCGCCGCCCCGCAGGACCAGGCCCACCCCCGCACCCACCGCGACGACGAGGACGAGGGACAGGATCCCGAGCGTCACCCACAGCCCGGTCCTGCGTCCGGGCGCAGGAGGGGGAGGGGGAGGGGGAGTCTGCCACTGCTGTGGCGGAGGGCCGTACTGCCACTGCGGCGGAGAGGGAGGTGGAGACTGCCACTGCGGCGGCGGCTGCGGCGGATACTGCTGGTGATAACCGGGCCCCGTCGTCACTCTTGCCCCGTAAATGCTCAGAGTTACCGAAAGGCGTAAAGCGTATCAGTGGTCAAGAAGCGGGCACCGGCGCTTCCCCGAATGCGCCACACGCACTCTCGCCATGTCCTCTGAACAGGCGTTTTCGAGCCTCTCCACCGAATGCGCCGGACCCTGGCGGTCAATCCGCGGAGCCGTAGGGCCATTCGCGTGGACCGGCGTGTCAGGAACGAGCCGGGCTCGCACACCACTGGGCGGACATCACCGGCCGGCCTGAGGGAAAGACGGCGTGCCGCTCCCGGGCTGTTCGTGACCTGAGACGGTGCGCACCGGCTCCCCCGACACCCGTTTGATCGTGCTCCGCGGGAACTCCGGCTCCGGGAAGACCAGCGTCGCCCGTGCTGTGCGGGCGGCCTATGGCCGCGGTCTGGCGCTGGTCTGCCAGGACGTCGTACGGCGAGAGCTGCCGCTCCCGCACCAGATGCGGGAGTGGTATCAGGAGCGCGACCTGCTGCCGGACGGGTGCGAGACGGTCATCGGCGAGGACAGCCCGCTGGACGCGTCCGTGCGGCGGGTGCTGCGTCAGGCGTGACGCGCGCGGACGGTGCCCGCCCAGGTGAGAAGGTCCAGGTTCTTCTCCAGAGCGGCCTCGCGGATGGCGAGGATATCGAGCACGTCGTCCTGCGGCAGCGTCTCCACCATGATGGACAGGCCATCGCAGTCACTGACGTGCGGAAGGATCTGCCGGGTCAGCTCGATCCCGCGCTCGGCCTGGGCCTGATCGATCTGCCCGTGGTCGGTGAGCTGCGCGAGCTCGCGAACGTTGCGAATGGCGCCGTCGTGATCGGCGACCAGCTTTCTGACGTACTCCTCACCGAAAATGGGCACCAGCCGCGGATACATCGACTCTTCCTCGTAGCGGAAGTGCGGGCCGGTGGCCTCGGCGATGGCGGAAACGATATGGCGAGCCGTCGTCACATCCTGTGCGGTGAAGGCGTCGACCAGGGCGAACAGAAGGTTCCGGACCTCGCGGTGCTCATCACGGAACGTCTCACGGAAAACTTCGGAGATGGCCAAGGAAACCCCACCCAGCTGATAGGCGCCATAGGGCGGCACCACTTGTTCGGACCGCAGACAGTACAGTCGCGGTCCCTTCCGTCTCCCCAGTGACGAAGGTCCCGTCCTGGCGGGGCGATTGTCGGTCCTCACCCGCCAGGAACGTACTGAGGACTTTGGTCCCTTCGATCGTGGGCTTTACGGCCGTCCTCCAGACCGTGGGCGTTCCATAGCGTGCTCATGACCCGTAGTCGAGGCTCAACCATCGGCGGGTGGTCTGCTCGGAGTAGTCGCACTGCCGGCATTCGCGGGATGCGCCGTGTCCGTCGTCGCGGCCTCGATTGTGAAGGTGGGGAAACCGATATGGGGCCCGTCACGGTGGTGATCGGGGAGAAGGGCGGCACGCAGCCCCCTGCGCCGCGGGCGTCATGGCATCTGCGCGCCAACGCGATCGTCGTCGCCTGGATCGCACTGGCGATCGCGGCGGCGCTGTCGCCGGGCGTGTTGCCCGCGCCGCGGTGGCTGGTGATCCATGTCTTCCTGCTCGGCGCGGTCACCACCGCGATCGTGATCTGGAGCGAGCATTTCGCCGCGGCGCTGCTGCGCGTGGGAGCGCCCGGCCGGCGGTGGAGCATCACCCGGCTGGCCGCACTGAACGCCGCGACCGTCGCCGTGCTGTACGGCGTGGCCGCCGGGCCGTGGCCTGTAGCGGCGGCCGGGGCCGCGGCGGTGGTCGGCGTGGTCGTCTGGCATGCCACAGTGCTGGCCGGGATGCTCAAACGGGCACTGCCCGGCCCGTTCCGCCATGTCATCGGCTGGTATCTGGCCGCCGCGGGTGCGCTGGCGGTGGGTGGCGCCTTGGGGGGGCTGCTCGCCGCGCACGTGGGGAACGGCCCGATGCACGAGCGGCTGCACGCCGCGCACGCCGAGACGAACCTGTTCGGCTGGGTGGCCCTGACGGTGCTCGGCACGCTGTTCACGCTCTGGCCGACGGTCCTGCGGACGCGGCTTTCCCCGCTGACCCTGCGCTGCTCCCGCCTCGCGCTGCGGCTGGCCGTGGCGGGCCTCGGTCTGACACTGCCCGGCCTGCTGCTGGGGCTGCGCTGGGTCGCGGTGGCCGGGCTGACGGTGTATCTGGGCGCAGCGGCCGTCGCGCTGACACCCGTGGTGGAGACACTGCGACGGCGCCGCCCGCAAACGGGAGCGGCCTGGACGCTGGGCGCCGCAGTGGCCTGGTTCGGGATCGCGCTCGTCGCCGATCTCGTGGTGGTCGCCACCCATTCCGCCGACGACCTGCCGGCGGCTCTTGAGCCGCTGCTGCCGCTGGTGCTGGCCGGATTCGCCGCCCAGGTGCTGCTCGGTTCGCTCATGCACCTGCTGCCCGCGGTGCTCGGGGGCGGGCCGGTCCGCTTCAAGGAGAACGCGGCCCTGCTGGAGCGGGGCTGGCCCTACCGTCTGGCGGCGGCGAATCTCGGAGTGCCGCTTGTCGCGCTTCCGGTTCCCGAACGCGTCGGCCTGCTCGGCTGGGTGCTCGTCCTCACTCCCGCGGTCGCCTTCGTCGCGCTGGCCGTGACCGCGCTCGTGCGGGCGCGTCACCCTCGGGGCCGGGTGTCGCCCGTTCCCCTCGGCGTGGTCGCCGGCTGCCTGCTCACAGCCGCCGCCGTCGCTGCCGCCGTGTCCGGAGGTGCCGGGCCGGGCCGGCTGGAGGTCGTCCCCGGCGTACGGAGAACGGTCGAGGTGACGCTCGCCGCGATGCGCATACGGCCCGCCGTCATCAGCGCACCCTCCGGCGCCGTGCTGACGCTCCGCGTGACCAATGCCGACGCCCAGCGACATGACCTGAGGCTGTCCACCGGAGACCACACCCCGATGCTCGGCCCCGGCGAGACCGCCGTGGTGAAGCTCGCCCCGCTGGCCGGGACGGTGGACGGCTCGTGCACCGTCGCGGGGCACCAGGCGGCCGGCATGACCATGCGCATCGTGCCCGCTCCGGCGGCCGCGAGCGCCGAACTCGCGGAGACGGGGCACGCGGCCATGGGCCATTCCGGCACGCAGACGTCCGGCACACAGACAGGCGGCACACAGACAGGCGGCACACAGACAGGCGGCCGCGGCACGACCCTCGATCCCGGCGCGCCGATGTCGCCGGGGTGGAAACCGTACGACGCCGCCCTGAAGCCCGCGGCGGGAGGCAAGGAGCACCGGGTCGAGATCCGGGTGAAGGAGACCGATCTCGAGGTCGCGCCGGGAGTGCACCAGCGCATGTGGACCTTCGACGGCTCCGTTCCCGGCCCGACACTGCGCGGCAAGGTGGGAGACGTGTTCGTCGTGACGTTCGTCAACGGCGGGACCATCGGCCACGGCATCGACTTCCACGCCGGAGCCGTCGCCCCCGACGGGCCGATGCGCACCATCGACCCGGGGCAGCGGCTCACCTACCGCTTCCGCGCCGACCGGGCCGGAGCGTGGCTGTACCACTGCTCCACCATGCCCATGAGCCTGCACATCGCGAACGGCATGTACGGCGCCGTCGTCATCGATCCGCCGGACCTGCCGACGGTGGACCGTGAGTTCGTGCTCGTCCAGGGCGAGCTCTACCTCGGGCGGCCCGACCAGGACGACCTGGTCACGCGGATCCTTGAGGGCCGGCCGGACGGATGGATGTTCAACGGCACCGCCGCCGGTTACGACCACGCTCCCCTCACGGCGAAGGCCGGCGAACGGGTGCGCATCTGGGTGATCGCCGGCGGTCCCGCGTCGGGAACCGCCTTCCACCTGGTCGGCGTGCCGTTCGACACCGTCTACAAGGAAGGCGCATACCTACTCAAGAGGGGTGATCCGGGTGGCGCCCAGGTGCTGGACCTGGCCCCGGCGCAGGGCGGCTTCGCCGAGCTGGTGTTTCCCGAACCCGGGCACTACCCCTTCGTCGACCACACCATGCCGCGCGCCGAGTCCGGCGCCCACGGGATCTTCGCGGTGAGCGCGCCATGACCTGGTGGTCGGTCGTCCGCTTCCTGCACGTGCTCGGCGCGGCCCTGTGGGTCGGCGGCCAACTGGCGGTCTCGCTCGTCCTGCTGCCGCCGGCCCGCCGCCTGCTCGACGCCGAGCGGCGGGCCACCGTGCTCGGCGCTGTCGGGCGGCGGTTCGGCCTCTTCACCGTCACCGCGTTCCTTCCCGTCCAGCTCGCCACCGGGATCGCCATCGCCGCGCACAAGGGCGTCACCTGGGCCGCGCTGGCGCAGCCGGGTTACGGACGGATCCTGGCCGCGAAACTCCTGCTGTTCTGCGCGGTGATGCTGACGGCCGGGCTGCACGGCTGGGCCAGCGGCACCGGGCGGCCGGCCGCCGCGCGGGCGCTCGCCACCGCCGCGCTCGTCGGCTCGCTCGGCGTCGTACTCCTGGCCACAGCCCTGCCGGCCACATAGCTCAGGCGCCGGTCGGTCAGGCCGGCGGTGCGGTGGTGCTCGACCGGACGACCAGACGCGCCGTGCTCACCTGCCGCGAGCCGGGGGAACGGTCGTCGATCGTGTCCGCCAGCACCCGTGCGGTCTGCACGCCGTACGCCTGGATGTCCCACGAGAGCGCCGTCAGCGCCGGTCGTACCATCACGCACAGCTGCGAGTCGTCACCGGCCACGATCGACAGCTCGTCCGGCACGGCGACGCCCATTTCCTGTGCCACGTTGAGCGCGGCGGTGGCCATCACGTCGTTGTCGAAAATGATCGCGGTCGGGCGGTCGCGCCGGGACAGCAGCGTCCGCGTGGCCCGCATGCCTTCCTCCCAGGTGTAGTCGGTCTCGACGACCTGTGGTTCACCGAGGCCGTGACCGAGCACCGCCTGGCGGAAGGCCGCGATGCGTACTTGGGTGTGCTCCAGTGCGGACAACCCCGCGACGCGGGCGACGCGGCGGTGTCCGAGCGCCACGAGGTAGTCGACCGCCGAGACCACGGCTGCCGCGTCGTCGGTCCACACGGCGGGTATATCCGTGTCCGGCCGGGGCCGGCCGACCAGAACGGCCGGGATCTGGAGTTCCTCGAGCACCGGGATCCGCGCGTCCTCCGTCCACAGGTCGGTGACGACCATGCCGTCGACGCGCCGTTCCGCCCAGCAGAGCCGCATCGCGTCGATCGCGGCGCGGTGGTCCTCGACGACCTGCAGAAGCAGAGCGGTGCGCCGCCCGGACAGTTCGCGTTCCAGGCCGGCGATGAACCGCATGAAGAACGGCTCGACACCGAGCGTGTCCGCCGGGCGGGCGATGATCAGGCCGACGCTGTGCGCCCGGGACCCGGACAGGGACCTGGCCGCCACGCTCGGCCGCCAGCCGATCTCGTTGGCGATGTCGAGGATGAGTCTGCGGGTTTCCGCGGACACCCCCGGCCGGCCGTTGAGCGCGTACGACACGGCGCCGATCGAGACACCGGCCCTTGCCGCGATCTCGGCGATAGTCGGCCGCTTCACCGCATCCCCCCTCTGCATCCTGACCATTTTGTTGCCGCTGTTGGAGGAGGAACAGCACCGGATCGCTTTTCCATGTCTCTGCCGGAGAGTCGGAGACGTCCCGCAACGACACCAAGGATTCTTAAGCGCTTAAGTCACCACGTTGGCGGGGTCCTCCTGGCGGCCGCCGAGGAACACGGCGACCGTCCGGCGCGCGGCCGGCGTCCGCGGACGTACTGAAAGTTTCTCGGTACGCGCACGTCATCAAGGACGTGAGCACCGTCTGCTCCAACCCTCGGACGCTTCGGCAGCCGCTGGCGGACCAGCACGTCCGGATCGGCTTTTCGCGTGGTGTGACGACGAGGAATCGTTTCCGTCGCTTTCCGTGTCCGGCCCGCCTCGCACCCCCTGCAGGGAGACGGCCTTGACTTAAGCCCTTAAGTGACCCACCGTTCTCCCACAGCGCTGCTCTCGACGGCCGTCCGGTTCTCAGTAAGGAGGCTTCGATGCAACTTCGTGTCAAATTCGCGGCAGCCGCGGCAGCAGTGGTGGCTGCAGCAGGCGTGTCCGCGATAACCGTCCCCGCCGCGGCCGCCCCCGCAGGGTGCTCGGTGCAGTACAAGGTCGTCAGCGAGTGGCAGGGCGGCTTCCAGGGTGACATCGCGATCACCAGCCTCGGCGGCTCGCTGACCGGCTGGACGTTGGAGTTCGACTTTCCCTCGGCTGCTCAGGGCGTGAGCAACGGCTGGAACGCCGACTGGTCGCAGTCCGGCGCGCACGTCACCGCCAAGAGCCTGAGCTGGAACGGCAACGTCCCCTCCGACGGCTCGGTGTCGATCGGCTTCATCGGCAAGTGGAGCGGGAGCAATCCGGTTCCCGGCGCGTTCACCGTCAACGGCGTCACCTGTACCGGCGCGTCCCCCAGCCCCAGCCCCAGCCCCAGCCCCAGCGCAAGCCCCAGCGCAAGCCCCAGCGCAAGCCCCAGTCCAAGCCCGTCTCCGAAACAGAGCCCATCCCCATCCCCGAGCCCCTCCCCGTCTCCCAGCCCCCAGCCCGGCGGGCCGGCCCCGCAGCTGCATGTCTCGGGCAACAGGTTGGTGACTTCGGCCGGCAAGCCGTACCGGCTGCTGGGCGTCAACCGCTCCAGCGGTGAGTTCGCCTGCATCCAGGGCCGGGGCATGTGGGACGGCCCGGCGGATCAGGCCTCCGTCGACGCGATGAAGCCGTGGAACATCCACGTGGTACGGGTGCCGTTGAACGAGGAGTGCTGGCTGGGGACCGCCGACGTGCCCTCGGGCGGGACCAGCGGCGCGGCCTATCAGCAGGCGGTCAAGGACTACGTGAAGCTGCTGGTCACCAACGGGATCACTCCGATCGTGGAGATGCACTGGAACTACGGTCAGTACACGGGGGCGGGTGCGGGCTGCTCGGATGTGGCGGCGACCTGCCAGAAGCCCATGCCCGACGCGAAGTACGCGCCGACGTTCTGGACCCAGGTGGCGAACGCCTTCAAGGGCGACAACGCCGTCATCTTCGACCTGTTCAACGAGCCCTACCCGGACGCGGCCAACAACTGGTCGGACGCCACGGCGGCGTGGACCTGCCTGCGTGACGGCGGCACCTGCACCGGAATCGGCTACCAGGTCGCCGGCATGCAGGACCTGGTCGACGCGGTCCGCGCCACCGGGGCGACCAACGTCATCATGACGGCCGGTCTGACCTGGACCAACGACCTTAGCCAGTGGCTGAAGTACAAGCCGCAGGACCCGACCGGCAACCTGATGGCCTCCTGGCACTCCTACAACTTCAACGGGTGCGTGGACACCACCTGCTGGAACAACACGATCGGCGCCGTCGCCGCGCAGGTGCCGGTGGTGGCCGGCGAGATCGGCCAGAACACCTGCGCTCACGACTACATCGACAAGGTCATGAACTGGGCCGACGCGAACGGTGTGGGCTACCTCGCCTGGACCTGGAACGCCTGGGGAATCTGCGACAGCTCGGGCAACGTCCTCATCACCGACGCCAACGGCACTCCGACCAGCACCTTCGGCGAGGGATTCAAGGCCCACCTGGTGACGCAGAACCCCTACGCGTGATCCCCTGTCCCGGCCACAGGTGATTCACCCGGGCCCAGCCACCCTTCGGCTGGGCCCGTCGCCGATCCACAGGATGCGGCGGACGCGGACGTCGACGAGGCACTCGCCCCCTTCAGGATGCGGTCCACCACATCGGCGGCCGAGTAGTCGTCCGGCAGCCCGTCGAGGAAGCCGGTGTCCTGGCCGAGGGTGAGCAGCGGGGGTTCCGGATAACCGTCCGGTCGGTGCTGCCCGAGACCGATCGCGGCGAGCAGGCCGTTGCACAGGCACCGGCGCTCGGTGGTCTCCTCCGCGCGACCGCCCTTGCGGACGTAGGTCTCCACCGGTTCCGCCGGGCAGCGGTAGCCGACCCCGCCGTCCGGCTTCTGGTAGGGCGTGCGCAGGTAGCCCAGGTCGCACAGCCGGGACCGCTCCGCGTAGACGCCGGCGTCGGACAGCGTGCCGGGGATATGGGCGACCTTGAAGGGGAACCCGGCAGGGGAGGCATGAGGGTCGTTGCGGACCTCAAGTGTGCCGTCGGCGGCGCGGCGCAGCAGCCGCCGCCTGAGCTCGTCGTCCAGGCCGGACTCCCGGCAGAGCGCGAACGCCGACCCGACCTGGATCCCGGCGGCTCCCGTCTCCAGCGCTCCGGCGAGCCCGTCGGGCGTGCCGTACCCGCCTGCCAGCCAGAACGGCAGGCCGAGCGCCGCGACCTTGCCGGTGTCCACCTCGTCGCGCGGGCCGTAGACGGGTTCGCCCGCCTCGTCCAGCCGCAACCGGCCGCGCGGCGGCGCGCTGTGGCCGCCCGCCGACGGCGACTCGATCACGAATCCGTCCGGCCTGGTGGCGGCCGAGCGCGCGAGGTAGGCGGCCAGGACGTGCGAGGAGACGATCGCCAGCAGCCGGGGCCGCGCCGGAGGGGCGATCGACCGGCCGAGCAACGCCGCCGGGTCGAGGCCGACCGTGTGCGGCGTCTCACCTCCGGCCACGGTCACCGAGATCTCCGCCGCGCGATGCGCCGCGAGATCGTCGAGCAGCCGCGGAATCTCCGCCGGGATGCCGGCGCCCATCAGCACATAGTCGACCCCGGCGAGCATCGCCCCGTAGACCGCGGCCGGCGTGGCCATCTGGATCTTCTCCAGGTAGTTGACCCCGACCAGGCCGTCGTGCCCCTCCTTGGCGAGCAGGACCTCGGCGAAGTTGGCGACCACGGCCAGTTCGTCCGCGGCCTGGCTACGTCGCAGCCCCAAACGCGGCACCGGCCGGTACGGCCTGCCGCTGCCGGCCCCGCCGGGAACGAGATAGCGGGCCAGGATCCGCTCGGCCATCTCGGGGACCGGAAAGCGGGCCAGCGCCCGGCGCAGATGCCCTCCGGGATCCCCCTGCTGCAGCCGTCGGGCCAGCGTGACGTCAAGCGCCGTGCCCGACACCACACCGAGCTGGCCGGCGCTCGCCACCGCACGTGCCAGCCGCCATCCGGACACCCCCACGCCCATCCCGCCCTGTATCAGGACGGGATGGGCCACTCCTGCGAGCCCGGTCCGCGCTACCGGGAAGCCTTCCGTACGGCGATCGGCGTCGGACGACCCGTGTCCGCCCGCGCCGGCCGGAAGCGCCGCCGCCTTCCCCGTGATGGACCTCATCCGTGGCTCCTCTCGTATGCCGTTCGGAGGGCCGTCTCGCGTACGGCGGCCGGCGCGGGCGGCGAGGCCGGCACGAGCCCGCGGCGCGCGCGGTAGACGACGTACGGGCGCCACAGGTAGGCCAGCGGCGCCGACCAGACGTGAACAAGCCGGGTGAAGGGCCACAACGCCAGGAACAGGAAGCCGCCGATGGCGTGCAGCTGATAGACCAGCGGCGCGCCGATCATCAGGTCGCTGCGCGGGGAGAACCAGAACACGCTGCGGAACCAGACGGCGATCGTCTCCCGGTAGTCGTACCCATGGCCGAGCAGGTTGACGGCGACCGTGGCGGTCATGCCGAGCGCGATCATGGCCGCCAGGGCGGCGTAGAGCACCTTGTCCATCGGGGTGGTCGTGCGCCGGACCCGCCCGTCGGCGAAGCGGCGGGCGATGAGCAGGACCAGTCCGGCGACGAGCATGGCGCCGGTCAGCGTGCCGCCCCAGACCGCGGTCAGGTGGTAGAGGTGCTCGGGGATCCGAAGCGCCGCGGTCACCGAGGCCGGCACCAGCAGCCCCATGGCGTGCCCGCCGATGACCCCGAACGCGCCGAGGTGGAACAGCGGCGACCCCAGGCGGAGGATCCGGCTCTCCAGCAGCTGGCTGGTGTGCGTGGTCCAGCCGAACTGGTCGTGGCGCCACCGCCACACGTGACCGCCGACGAACACCGCCAGGCACAGGTACGGCAGGACGATCCAGACGACGGTGTTCATCGGGCCTCCGTCGATGGGCAGGTGGGATAGGGGGCGAGGCCGACGCCGTCGAGCCCGCCCGAGGCCAGGAGGTCCGGGCCGAGGGAGTCCAGGCCGACGGACTCGACGGGCGGGCCGTCGAGGGCCAGTTCCGCGACGGCCTCCCGGTCGGCGTCGGTCAGCTCGGGCAGGACGGCGGTGACGGCGTCGAGGAGCAGGTGGTACGGCGTGCCGAGGTCGGCGAGGGCGGCGCGCAGCAGTTCGATGCCGCGCCGGTGCTGGCGCAGCGGCGCCTCCCCTTCGCCGGGGCCGACCGTGGCGGCGAACTCGAGCACGACCGGCAGCAGGTCGGGCAGTTCACCGGCGGCCAGCCGCAGGCCGTGGGCACGGTAGCGCTGCTTGAGGATGAGCAGCGCCATCCCCCGCTTGCGGGTGTCGCCGTGCAGGTAGTACGTCAGGTAGAGGCCAGACCGGCGGCGCAGGTCGAAGGTCTGCACGTAGTGCCGCTGCACGTCGATCGGCTCGGTGCCGGTCAGCCAGGCGAGGAACTCCTCGGCCTGCCCGCGCAGCCGCGGGTGCTCGATCCGGCCGGCGGCGCCGCGCAGCTCGTCGCGGGCGCCGAGCAGTTCCGCGTCCGGGTAGGTGAGCAGCACCGACGCGAGCCGGAACAGCCGGGTCCGGTCGGCCGCGGTCACCGGGGCGGCGTCGGTCGGCGGCGCGGTCACGACCGGCCCCGCGACGGGTCGACGGACAGGCCGATCCGCCCGTCGGGCCGCCGCGACACGAGCCCCCGCCGGCCGGCGTGCACGTCGTCGTCGCCGCCGACGAGGTGGAAGCGCTCCACGGCGGCCGGGCCCGATCCGCCCATTCCCCCCATGCCGGGGCCGCCCTCGCAGTCGAGCGAGCAGCCGCCCGTCGTGGCGGCCTGCGCTTCGAGGGCGGCGGCGTCCTTGCTGTAGGCGGCCGGGATGACGTACCGCTCGTCGTACTTGGCGATCGCGAGCAGCCGGTACATCGACTCGACCTGCTCGGCGGTCATCCCGATGCCGTCCAGGAGGTCCTGCGCGACCGTGCCGTCCAGGGTGCGGGCCCGCATGTACGAACGCATCGCGGCCAGCTTCATCAGGACCCCGGCGGCGGCGTCCGCGTCGCCGGCGGTGAACAGTTCGGCCAGGTACTCCACCGGGATGCGCAGGTCCCTGATGGTGTGGAAGACGTCGTCGGCGTCGGTGTCGTCGCGGCCCGCGGCGCCCGCCGCGTCGAGCACAGGCGACAACGGCGGGACGTACCAGACCATCGGCAGCGTCCGATACTCCGGGTGCAGCGGCAGCGCGATCCGATACTCGCTGATCAGCCGCCACACCGGGGACAGCTTCGCGGCCTCGATCCACTCCCCGGGCATGCCGGCGTCGCGGGCGGCCTGCTGCACCGCCGGGTCGTGCGGGTCGAGGAAGACGTCGCGCTGGGCGTCGAGCAGGTCGCGCTCGTCCGGCACGGACGCGGCGGCGAGGACGGCGTCCTCGTCATAGAAGACGATGCCGAGGTAGCGCAGGCGCCCCACGCACGTCTCCGAGCAGATGGTGGGCTGGCCGGCCTCGATGCGCGGGAAACACAGGGTGCACTTCTCGGCCTTACCTGTGGCGTGGTTGACGTACACCTTCTTGTACGGGCACGCCGACACGCACATCCGCCAGCCCCGGCATTTGTTCTGGTCGACCAGGACGATGCCGTCCTCCTCCCGCTTGTACATCGCGCCGGACGGGCACGCCGACACACAGGCCGGGTTGAGGCAGTGCTCGCAGATCCGCGGAAGGTGGAACATGAAGGTCTTCTCGAACTCGAACCTGACCTTCGCCGCGGCCTCGGCGGGCATCCGGGTGATGTTCGGGTCGCGGTCGGCCCGCTCGTGCGCGCCGCCGAGGCCGTCCTCCCAGTTCGCTCCCCATTCCACGGCCGTCGGCTCACCCGTCAGCGCGGAGTACGGCCGCTTGACGGGCGTGTCGGAGAGGCCGCCGGGCGCGTTCACCAGGATGTCCTTGTCGAACGTGACCGGCTCGTAGTAGTCGTCGATCGACGGCAGGTCCGGGTTGGCGAAGATGCGTGCCAGCCGCTTCACCCGGCCGCCGGAGCGCAGGGTCAGCCGGCCCTTGCGGTCGAGCCGCCACCCGCCGTGCCAGCGATCCTGATCCTCGTAGTGCTTGGGGTAGCCGATGCCGGGTTTGGTCTCGACGTTGTTGAACCACACGTACTCGGTGCCCTCGCGGTTGGTCCAGGTCTGCTTGCAGGTGACGGAGCAGGTGTGACAACCGATGCACTTGTCGAGGTTCATCACCATCGCGACCTGCGCGCGGATCCTCATCAGTACTCCACTTCCTGGGAACGGCGGCGGATCACCGTGATCTCGTCGCGCTGGCTGCCGATCGGCCCGTAGTAGTTGAAGGCGTAGGTGAGCTGGGCGTGCCCGCCCGCGAGGTGGGTGGGCTTGACCAGCAGCCGGGTCATCGAGTTGTGGTAGCCGCCGCGGCGGCCGGTCTTCTCGGCCTTGGGCACGTTCACCGTCCGCTCCGGCGAGTGGTACTGGAACACCGTGCCCTCGGGCATCCGGTGGCTGACGACGGCGCGGGCGACGACGACGCCGTTGCGGTTGTGCGCCTCGATCCACTCGTTGTCCCTGACACCGATCTTCGCGGCGTCCTCGACGCTCATCCAGATCACCGGCCCGCCCCGGGACAGCGCGAGCATCAGTTCGTTGTCGTGGTACATCGAGTGGATCGACCACTTGGCGTGCGGGGTCAGGAAGCGGACCGTCACGCCGCCGTCGACGAGCTCGCCGGGCTTGCCGAAGTGGCGGGCCATGTTCAGCGGCGGGCGGAAGGCGGGCAGTTGCTCACCGAGCTCGGCGACCCAGTCGTGCTCGACGAAGAAGTGCTGCCGCCCGGTGAGGGTGTGCCAGGGCTTCGACCGTTCGACGTTGAGGGTGAACGGCGAGTAGCGGCGGCCGCCCTTCTCCGATCCGGACCACTCGGGGCTGGTGAACACCGGCTGCGGCGCGGCCTGGGTGTCCGGGTAGGAGATGTGGTCGGTCTCGTGGCCCTCGATCAGGTCGGCGAACCGCTGCCCGGTGCGCAGTTCCAGGGCGGCGAAGCCGGCGGCGGCCACCCGCCCGTTGGTGGTGCCGGACAGCGCCAGGATCGCCTCGCACATCCGGTCGGCGGTCGCGAGCGACGGGCGTCCGGCGAACGGGCCGTCGGTGACGACGCCGTTCTGGTGGGCGAGGTACTCGATCTCCGGGGCGACGTCGACGGTGATCGCCTTGGTGGTGGTGCCGAGGGTGTCGAGCAGCGGGCCCACCGCGCGCATCTTGGCGCCGATCAGCGTGTAGTCGCGTTCGATCTCGACGAGCTTCGGCATCGTCACTCCGGGCAGGGGCGGGCACTCCCCCGCTTTCCAGTCCCGCACCCGGCCGCCGGGCATGGCGAGCTCGTCGGGTGTGTCGTGCTGCAGCGGCACCGCGAGGACGTCGCGGCGTACGCCGAGGTGGGTGGCCGCGAGCTCGCTGAACCGGTCGGCGAGGGCGAGGAAGGTGTCGTAGTCGGTGTGCGCGTCCGCCGGCGGCTCGACGGCCGGGCTGAACGCGTGCACGAACGGGTGCATGTCCGTGGTCGAGATGTCGTGCTTCTCATACCAGGTGGCGGCCGGCAGGACCATGTCGGCGTGCAGCCCGGTGTTGGTCATCCGGAAGTCGATCGCGGTGAGCAGGTCCAGCTTCCCGGTCGGCGCCTCGTCGCGCCAGACCACGTCGCGGGGCCGCAGCCCGGGGTCGCACTCCTGCGCGCCGGCGAGGGAGTCCACTCCGAGCAGGTGCCGCATGAAGTACTCGTTGCCCTTGCCCGAGGAGCCCAGCAGGTTGGCCCGCCACAGGGTGAGGCAGCGGGGGAAGTTCGCCGGGTCGTCGGGATCCTCGGCGGCCGCCTTGAGCCGTCCGGCTTCGAGCTCGTCCACGATGTACCGCTGAACGGTGTGACCCGCCTCGGCCGCCTCGTCGGTGAGGTCGAGGGGGTTGCGGTCGAACGCCGGGTGGCCGGGGCTCCAGCCCATCCGCTGGGCGGCGGCGATCGTGTCCGCGAACGTCATACCGGTGAACCGGCCGGTGCCCAGCGGCGAGGACAGCTCGTCGGCGGGCACCCGCTCGTAGCGCCACTGGTCGGTGTGCAGGTACCAGTACGGTGTGGCGGCCTGGTGGCGCATCGGGCGCTGCCAGTCGAAGGCGAAGGACATGTGCTGCTGGCCGGTCAGCGGCCTGGCCTTCTCCTGACCGACGTAGTGCGCCCAGCCACCGCCGTTGACGCCCTGGCAGCCGGTCAGGGTGACGAGCGCGATGAAGGCGCGGTACGTCATGTCGGAGTGGAACCACTGGTTGGCGCCGGCGCCGAGGACGATCAGGGAGCGGCCCCGGCTGCGTTCGGCGTTGCGCGCGAACTCGCGGGCGATCCGGGCGGCGAGCGCGGCGGGAACCCCGGTGATCTGCTCCTGCCAGGCGGGGGTGTCGGGCTCGCCGGCGTCGTCGTACCCGGCCGGCCAGCTGCCCGGCAGGTCGCCGCGGCGCACGCCGTACTGCGCCATGAGCAGGTCGAACACGGTCGTGACGAGGTGTCCGCCCATCCGCGTGACCGGTACGCCCCGGCGCATCGTGGCGCCGCCTTCGGTGTCGCCGACGTCGAACCGGGCCAGCTCGACCTCGACGGCGTCGCCGGTGAGCCCGAGCAGGCCGAGTGCGGGCACGACCTCGCCGAGGTCGAGGTTCCACCGGCCGGCGTCCCGCTCGCCGTAGCGGAACCCGAGCGAGCCGTTCGGCACGACCGGCTCGCCCGTACGCTCGTCGATGAGCACCGTCTTGTGCGCCGCGTCCGGACCGTGCTCGTCCTGGTCGTCGTCCTCGCCGTCGCCGAGGTCCTGCGCGGTGAGGAAGCGGTCGGGCGTCCAGGCGCCGTCGTCACGCCGCCGGAGCGTGACGAGGAACGGCAGGTCGGTGTAACGGCGGACGTAGTCGGTGAAGTAGGGCACCTCGCGGTCGCGGAAGAACTCGGTGAGGATGACGTGACCCATGGCCATCGCCAGGGCGCCGTCGGTGCCGGGGTGCGGCGCGAGCCAGTCGTCGGCGAACTTGACGTTGTCGGCGTAGTCGGGGCTCACCGCGACGACCTTGGTGCCCCGGTAGCGGGCCTCCGCGAGGAAGTGCGCGTCCGGGGTCCGGGTCACCGGAATGTTGGAGCCCCACATCATCAGGTAGGTGGAGTTCCACCAGTCGCCCGCCTCGGGCACGTCGGTCTGGTCGCCCCAGATCTGCGGGGACGCGACCGGCAGGTCGGCGTACCAGTCGTAGAAGCTCAGCAGGGTGCCGCCCAGCAGCGCGTGATATCGGGTGCCCGCGGCGAACGACGCCATCGACATCGCCGGGATCGGGGAGAACCCCACAACGCGGTCCGGCCCGTACATCTTCGTCGTGTAGACGTGGGCGGCGGCCGTCATGGTGATCGCCTCGTCCCATGAGGCGCGCACGAAGCCGCCGCGGCCCCGCTGGCTCTTGTACGCGCGTGCCTTCGTCGGGTTCTCGACGATGTCGGCCCAGGCGAGCACCGGGTCGCCGAGGCGCCTCAGCGACGCGCGGAACATCTCGGCCAGCACCCCGCGCACGTACGGGTGCCGCACACGGGACGGCGAGTACTCGTACCAGGAGAACGACGCGCCGCGCGGGCAGCCGCGCGGCTCGTAGTCCGGCGCGTCCGGACCCGTCGTCGGGTAGTCCGTGGCCTGGTGCTCCCACGTGATGAGGTCGTCTTTGACGAACACGTTCCAGGAGCACGAGCCGGTGCAGTTGACGCCGTGCGTCGACCGGACCACCCGGTCGTAACGCCACCGGTCGCGGTAGAACGTCTCCCAGGTGTTCGGGTCGATCTGGTGCAGGGTCCGGCCACCGTCGCCGACCGTTTCCTTCGTCAGGAAACGACGCGCGGCCAGCAGCGGCGCCGCACCGGGCACCGAGTCCGTGGCGGGAGAACCGGCGGCGTCCTGGGGCGGGCGTGGCGACACGGCGGTGCACTCCTTCGATGGGGGAAGATCGATGCGACGCGCGGCGCGTCGCGTATGCCAGGTTCCTCCGACGCGGGGTGGCACGGCAGGTGCCGGCCGTCCCGGTCGGGCGGGACTTAAGTCCCGCGATGGCCTGTGGGCTCGGCGGCAGCCGTTTCGGGAACGAGGAGACGCGACCCGACGGCACGGCGGGCCGTCCGGGCGACGGCGGTGGTGTCCAGCAGCAGGGCGGCCAGCGCGACCAGGGCCAGCAGCGCCAACCCCAGGGCGTAGGTGCCGTACCGGCCGTAGATGAAGCCCATCAGCAGTGGCGGCACGAAGCCGCCGAGGCCGCCCGCGGCGCCCACGATGCCGGTGACCGAACCGACCTTGTTCGCCGGGGCGAGCAACGCCACCAGCGCGAACGTCGCGCCGCTGCCGGCGCCGAGCGCGGCGGCCATCGACAGGAACGCGACCGTGCCGAGGGGCGCAAGCGCGGGCGTGAACGCCTGGACCGCGGCACCGGCCACGACGACGAGCAGCGAACCGGCGAGCACCCTGGTCGGTGCGATCCGGTCGGACAGCCATCCGCCGACCGGGCGCATCAGCACCGCCAGCAGCACGAACCCGGCCATCCGATCGGAGGCGTCGGCCTGGGCCAATCCGTACGCGGTCTTCAGGTAGGCCGGCAGATAGACCGAGAACGCCACATATCCGCCGAACGCCACCGCGTACAGCGCCGAAGCCTGCCAGGTCACCCGCAGTCGCAGCGTGGCCGCAAGCCGGTGCGCCAGCGACTCCGCCGGCACCACCCGGCCCGGCGCGTCCCGCAGCAGCAGGACCGCCACCACCGCGTACGCGACGAGCACGGCGGCGGTGACCGCGAACGGGGTCGCGGTGCCGCCCGCGTCGGCCAGCTTGACCGTGGTCAACGCGCTGATCGCGGTGCCGCCCATGCCCGCGCCGAACACGCCCACGGCCAGCCCGCGCCGCGTGGGCGGGAACCAGGCGTTGACGAACGGCACGCCGATCGCGAAGGCCGTGCCGCCGACGCCGAGGAAGAAGCCCCCGGCCAGCAGCCCTGCCAGCGACGTCTGCCCCGCCAGCCCCAGGTAGAGCACCGGCACGACGGTGGCCAGCGAAACCAGCGGGAACATGACGCGGCCGCCGTACCGGTCCGTCAGCGCACCGACCGGGATACGGCCGAGCGACCCGACCACCACCGGCACCGCCACCACCAGCGCCTGCTGGAAGGGGGTCAGGTGCAGGGCCTCCTTGAACTTCGGCGCCAGCGGGCTGAGCAGCGCCCAGGCCCAGAAGTTGATCGCGAAGCCGACCGTGGCCAAGGTCAGCATCAGCGCCGGACGCCCGCCGGCCGCTCGGGCGTCCGGCTGTACGGCCGGCGCGTCCCCCGCACTCATGGTTGCCTCCACTGTGTATCCGCTCCGGACGCGGCGATCGAAAGCGTCACCGCTGAGCTCACACAGCGTCTCCGGCCGGTAGATCAGTGAGACAGGGACCTTGGACCTCTCTGCGAGGGCCCCGCGTCACCCCTCACCTCCGCCGGCCGGTCACGAGGATCGGGGTCGCGGCCGCTGACCCGGTCCGGACGGTTACTCGCCGGCTGGCGGCCAAACGAAGATCAGGCCGACGGCGGTCCGCTGAGCGAACCGGAACGTCGATCCGCCGGTCGATCTGAATGAAGATGTGACGGCGGTAAGCAGGCCGGGATGAGTACCAGACATTGGTGAGGGAAGCCCGATGCATCGTCGATCTCGCATTTCAGCGTTCGCCGCTGGTCGTTCCGTTACACACAGGTTTCTGATCGTTCTCCTGTCGCTTTCCCTTCTCGCCACAGCATGTATGGACGAGGATTTCGGGGGAGGCTCGAACGCCGCGGAGACCGAGAAGGGGCAGGTTCAGCAGCCGAAGACGTCCAAGAAACCCAAGGGCCCGGTCTGCCCCGCTCCGGGGCCCATCACGAGGTCCCAACTCCCCGCTTTCCCATCGGCGGACGGGGTCAGTGTGATCACTCAGAACCCCTGCGTCAGCATCGCGGGCCTGGCCGAGGATGCCCTCGGTTTCATCCCCGAAGGGCGCTCCCAGGAGTTCAAGGAGTTCCGTGGCGGGCTCGAGCGGTTCATCACCAGGGTGAACGCGGTCAACGACGCGGCGGAGTGCGCCTATGAGACCGACCATCTGGCGATCGGGGTGTACCACCACGACAACACCCCATGGTCGATCGGCATGGTCGCCGTCGTCCGCGGGGACCTGGACGCGCTGGTCGACAGCGGAGTCTGCTGGCTACTGAGGAGGCTGCCGTTCGAGGTCACCACAGGGCTCGCACCTGACGAGATCCGTCCCGATTTCTGCGCCGACGCCGTCATCAGGAGAAGCAACGGCTATCGCTTCACGATCCTGTGGATCGGCTCGTCGAATGTCATGTGCGGGAGCCTCGCCACCCTGTACAGGGGCACCACATAAGGAGGCCGAACCTCTACGAAACGCACCCCCGGAATCCGCACATCTGTTTCGTGGGTTCGGGGGCCCTGACGGTCGAAACCAGTGACTCCGACCGCCTGGCTACGCGCCTTACGCCGTCAGTGGTGTCAGCCAGACCATGCGGGGCGCCGGATAGATCTTCAGGGTCCCGTTCTTGACGATCTCGGCGGAAAACCGCCCGGAGTCGTCGAGGGGGACGACGGGTCATGCCGGGATGACGTAGGGGAAGGCGCTGCTGCGCTGCCCGCCGGCCACGCTCTGCGTGAGGCCCGAGGGCACGGCCGTGCCGGTGACGAGGGACATCATGACCTCGGGCGCGTTGTCGGCCATCGTCCGCCCGTTGCGTGCCGCGAAGCCGAACGTCGCGGGCGTGCCGACCACGTACGGCAGAACGTCGGGGAACAACTCGCGGGCCACGATCTCGCCGTAGCCGCGAGGGTCGTCAGAGGCGCCTGCGGCCCCGGCGACGGCGGCGACCAGGCCGGCGATGTGCCCGCCGTCGGCGGCGAAGTCCTGTGACGGATGGCGGGTGTTGGCGGGGTTGGAGAAGTCGGTGTCGCCGGGCCAGAAGATCGGCCACATCATCGGGTACCCGGCGCGGTTGACCTGCCGCCAGCCGCCGGCGTCGGTGGCGAGCTTGGTGGCGCACCACACCCCCACCCGGGCACCGGGCCGCAGCCGCGCGTCCGCGTGCGGGACCTCCAGCACGATCGACTCCACCGTCGTGCCGGCGAAGCTGTTCCGCGCGGCCTCAGGCCGCCACTTCGACAGGTCTGCCGCGATCCCCTTCGCCACTGCGCCGTTGACGATGGCCAGCAGCGACAGGTCGATGTAGAACGAGTCGGCGGCCCGACCGGCCCAGACCCGTACGCCGCCCCCGGCGGCCGGCTGCCCGGTCCGGCCCTCCAGCACCAGGTCCCCGGCCGCCGAGTCCTCCCGCGCGTCGGCACCGGTCAGCGCGTGCAGCCGCAGCGCCTGCTGTCCGTCCGGGCCGGGCTCGCCGAACGAGAGCCGGTAGGTCAGGTCCTCGAACGCGGCGCCGTCGAAATGCACCTTGAACTCATAGCGAGCCTCCGGGTGGAAGCCCGGCTGCGCGTAGACGCCGGTGATATCGGAGTTGACGTCCATGACGAACACCGTGCTGCCCTCCCCCGGGAACACATACAGGTCGTCGATGAACAGCTGGCCGTTCTGCGCCGCCAGCGGCGTATCGAGATGGTGAGACACGAAACGTCCTTCCAGCTACGTTGTGGTTGTCCTGCGGGCTGAAGCGGGCCTTGGCCGGCGCGTTCATTCGGCCGGCAGCGCGGGGCCGAGCAGGTCTTCCAGCTCGACCCGCCGGTAGAACTCGCGCCGCACGAGGTCGCCGACCCGGTTGACGGTTTCGGCGCCGTCGTCAGCCGGGTCGATGTGCACCCGGAACGGTCGCCGGCCCTTGGGTGTGTCGACCACCCGGACGATGGCCCGCGCCACCTCCGCCGGATCGGCGTCGGCGGGGGCCAGGTCGGCGAGTTTCCTGGCGACCTGGTCCATCAGGCCGCCGTAAAGGCCCTCGTAGGCTTCCGCCACTTCCGGGCTGGCCGGGTGGCCGGCGTTCGCGAAGTGGTTCGTGCCGGTGGTGAACGAGCCGGGGACGATGATGACGGTGTCGATGCCGAACCGGGCGAGCTCGGCCGCGTAGGAGACGGCGAGGGAGTCCTCGGCCGCCTTGGCCGCGAAGTACGGGCCGAGGTATGGCGGAGTGCCGCCTCTGGTGCTGCTGGAACCGACCCAGACCACCAGCCCGTCCCCCTGGCTGCGCAGGTGGGGCAGCACTGCCCGGTTGAGCCGCTGGGTGGAGACGGCGTTCGTGTCGTAGACGCCGGCCAGCTGCTCGGGCGTGAACGCCTCGAGTGGCCCGAGGACCATGTGCCCCGCGTTGTGCACGACGACGTCGACCCGGCCGTGCTCGGCGATGATGGCGGCGACAGCGGCGTCGACGGAGTCCTGGCTGGATACGTCCATCTCGATGGGACGCAGGTCCACCGAGCGGGTCTCCGAGTATTCGGATGCGTCGCGGGCCGCGGCGGTGTTGCGGCCGGCGATGTCGCGCATCCCGGCGTACACGACATGCCCGGCGTCAGCGAGGCCTCGGACGGTCATGGCGCCGAAGCCGCTGGACGCCCCGGTGACGATCACGATCTTCTTGGACGGCATTCGTCTGCTCCTTCGGGTTGGGTGCGGGTGTCACTGCGTTGGGGTGGTCGGCTTAGACGACACCGCCGTTGGCGTAGAGCACCTGGCCGTTGACCCAGCGGGCCGGCCCGGCCAGGAACGCCACGACCTCGGCGATATCGGCGGGGACACCGAGACGTTCCAGGGGCGCCATCGCGGCCAGGCGGCCGATCGCCTCCTGGTCCTTTCCGTCGAGGAACAACGGAGTGGCAGTCGGTCCCGGGGCCACCGCGTTGACGGTGATGTCCCGGCCGCGCAACTCCCTGGCCAGGATCAGGGTCAACGCGTCCACTGCGCCTTTGCTGGCGGCGTAGGCCGCGTAGGTGGGCAGGGCTATCTTGACCATCGAGGAGGAGAAGTTGACGATCGCACCGCCGGACCGGACCCGGCGTGCCGCCTCCCGGCTGACGACGAAGGTGCCTCGGATGTTGATGCGGTGCATGCGGTCAAGCACCGCCAGATCCAGTTCGGCGACCGGCGAGAGCAGCATGATGCCGGCTGTGTTGACCACGACGTCGACACCGCCGAAGGCCGACTCGGCCGCCTCGAACAGCGCCGCGACCTCGTTCTCGTCTCCGACATCGGCTCGCGCACAGATCGCGCGGCCGCCACGACCGGTGATCGTCTTGGCCAGCGACTCGGCCTCGCTCGGCCGGCCGGCGTAGTTGATCACGACGGCACATCCGTCGTCGGCGAGACGCTGACAGATCGCCTGGCCTATGCCGCCAGAACCTCCGGTCACCACCGCCACCCGGTCACGTGCCGGGCGTACTTCCTGCTGATCGGTCATGGCTTGCCTTTCTCTCTCGTCCGCGGTGCGGGACGAATATCGTTCGGTTCCCGGCGACCGATTGCCGCGTTCGGTTGCTCGAGACGCGTTCATCGTGTTCCGGGCGGGCCCGAGCCCTCTTCCGCCAGACGACCGGTCCGGCCACGGGTCCGGAGAACGAAAGCAGGCATCGTGTTGCGAGCGGGCCTGAGCCTTCTTCCGTCAGATGACCGGTCGGATCCCTGATCCGGGGACCGACAGCAGGACAGCGCAACGATGTTCTGCCTCGCCCGGCGGCCCAGGCCGGCCGCGAGTGCAGCGTCCGACCTGACTTACGGCGGGCCGACGACGCTTGCAATCCCGTTCTCACGCGGCGACGAGCCGGCCGACAGGTCGTGTGACAGAAGACCGCGCGGCCACGGCAGGCCCACGATGGCCAACGCCTTCCAGGCGACGCGAACGAAAGGACAGACCCATGCCCGACAATGCTCTGAGGGGGAAGACCATCCTGGTCACGGGTGGTGCGAAGAACCTCGGTGGCTCGATTTCACGTGACCTCGCCGCCGCCGGAGCCGCCGTGGCCGTCCACTATCACAGCCGCTCCGACGAAGGCCTCGCCGAGGACACGGTGGCCGCCTGCGTCGCGGCGGGAGGTGACGCTTTCGCGATCGAAGCCGATCTGACCTCGGTAGCGGAGATCCGCCGGGTGCTCGACTCGGTGATCAGCCGCTACGGCTCGCTCTACGCCACCGTGAACACGGCGGGGCTTGCGAAGGGCCACTCGATGACCGAGGTCACCGAAGACGAGTACGACGCTCACTTCGCCGTCAACGCCAAGGCCGCGTTCTTCGTCATGGCCGAGACCGCCAAGCGGATAGACGATGGCGGCAAGATCCTCAACTTCGTGTCATCCCTGCTGGCCGCCTACACCGGCCGGTACTCCGTGTACGCCGGCAGCAAGGCCCCGGTGGAGCACTTCACCCGGGCATTGTCCAAGGAGCTGGCCGGCCGCCGAGTCTCGGTCAACAACCTCGCTCCCGGCCCCATGGACACGTCGTTCTTCTGGGACGCGGCCGCGCCCGGCGAGGATGCCTTCTCCAAGGCTCAGACGCCATATGGCGAGCTCACAAAGGTCGAGGACGTCGTTCCGTGGGTCCGGTTCCTACTGACTGACGGATGGTGGCTCAACGGCCAGACCGTCTTCCTCAACGGCGGTTTCGCCACCCGTTAGCCGCTTGACGTGGCACGCGGGGCCGCCGGGGGCCGGCCCCGCGTCGCCCGGATGGGCGCGCGGCTAGTCGCCGCCGAGATCGGCCAGGCGCAGCTGGCCGCGGGATGTGATGCCGAGCTTCGGGAAGATCCGGTGGAGGTGATAGCCAACGGTCCGGTGAGATAGGAAGAGTCGCATCCCGATCTCACGGTTGGTCATCCCGCTTGCCGCCAGTTTGGCTATCTGCAATTCCTGTGGGGTGAGTCCGTCCAGGGTGTCAGGCGCCGGCCGGGCAACCGCTTCGCCTGCTGCCCGAAGCTCGACGCGCGCGTCCTCGCCGAACGCCCTGATGCCCAGCGCGTCAAAGCTCTCCATGGCCGCCCGCAGCGGAGGGCGGGCCTCGATGAGGCGGCGCCGGCGCCTCAGCCACCGGCCGTAGGCCAGCAGGAGCCGTGCCCTGTGGAACGGCCAGCTCGACAGCTGGGTCTTGAGGGCCCGCTGGAAGAGGGGCTCGGCTTCGTCGTCGGGAGCGACAAGAGGGTGGGCATAGGCGGCCATGGCCTTCAGGTACGGCGCGCTCGTCTTCTCGGCCATGGCGTCGAGCTGTGCGAAGTGGCGTTCCGCTTCATCGTCACGGCCGGCGCGAGCCGCCGCCTCGATCAGGTCCGCGATCCCCAGGTAGCCCACGAATGGGTGATAGGCGATGTCGGACGGGTCCAGGACCCGAGCCAGCTGCTCGAACGCATCGCCGTGCAGGTTGTTGACCATGGCATATCGTCCCCGGGCAAACTGGGCGAAGCCGAGAATGGACTGAGCGCCCACCGACAGCAACTCCGCCTCAGTCGCCCGGATGAGCTCGTTCGCGGTTTCATAGTCCCCGCGCTCGCTGGCCAGCGTGGCCGTGGCCAGGTCGGCGACCAGCGCCCAGCGAGGCCGACCGGCATCGCGGGACAACCGGCTGGCTTCGTCCGCCGCGGTCGCCGCCAGCCGGTGCTTGCCGAGGTGTATCGCCGCCCACGCCTGGGACGCCAGGGCTTCACCGAGCAGTCCGAGGCGACCTTGCAGGCGAAGGCCGTCGACGGCCGCGCACAGGAACGGCCAGGAGAGGTCGAAGGCCCATATGGCGGTCATCGAGGCTCCCAGCGCGTGCTGCTCGGCAGGGTCGTCCACCGTCTCCGGCACGATCTCGGCCATCGCGCCGACGACCCACGCCGCCTCTTCCACCGGGTCTGCGCAGGCCGCGATGGAGAGGACCATGGGGTCGCTGTCGCTTCTTTGGAGGCGCTGCGCCGTCTTGACGACAAGGTCACGCGTCTCCTGGGCCGGGTTGCCGTACCAGCAGCCTATGGACAGGGGCCACAATGCCCTGAGCGCGAGCGCGGCGCCGTCGCTCTCGGCGCCGGCCAGCTGGTCTGCCACGTCGGCGAAGGCCCGAACCCGCTCCGGACTGAACCAGCTCTCCTCGTTGAGGGCCTCCATCCACAGCGTGAGGCGAAGCCGTTCTCCTTCCTCGAGCTTCGCGGATTTCGCCTCTGCCAGCTGCCGGCGCGCGACCGCGGCGTCGCCGAGGTCGAAGTTGATCTCCGCGGAACGCAGCAGGAGGCGACCCCGGTTCGTGTTCGGGTCGCTCAGCAGCGCTGCCCGTCGCAGTGCCTCGGCTGCGGCACGCGGAGCTCCCCTGTCGAGTGCCATGAGGGCGGCTGCTTCGAGGTCGAGCGCCACGTCGTCGTCTGGACCGGGGCTGGCCGCCGCCCTGTGCCATGCCCGGCGTTCCTGGTGGTTTTCCAGCGCCCTCGCCAGCGCCGCGTGCGCGGCCAGTCGTCTCGACGGGGTGGCCGCCTGGTAGACGGCGGAACGGACGAGGGAATGCCGGAAGCGCACTTCATGCCCGTCCAGCTCGATCAGCCCCGCCATGACGGCGGGTTCCAGGGAGCCGACCGAGGGGGCCGTCCCGTCGAGGAACTCCGCGGCCCTGAGAATCTCGGCGAGGTCGCCTTCGTCGTCAGCCGCGGCGATCAGCAGAATGGTCCTGGCCGATTCCGGCAGCCCCGAGGCACGGGAGAGGAACGTGCGCTCCACGCGGCGAGTGGTCGGCAGCCACGGCATCAGTGTCCGCGAGATGCCTCTGTCCTCGCTGAGCGCTGCCGCAAGCTCGACCAAGGCCAGCGGATTGCCGGCGGCCTCGGCCAGAAGGCGGCCGCGAACGGCCTGGTCGAGGTCCGGCGCGCGCGCATCGAGAAGTGCCGTCGCCGCGTCGTCATCCAGCCCCGCGAGCGGCAGCTCGGGCAGGCCCGCGTCGTCCAGCACGGTGTCATGCCCTTCACTCACCGCGAGCACCATGACCGCCCGCTCCGTGTCCAGCCGTCTGGCGATGAAGGCGAGGACCTCACTGCTCGGCCTGTCGACCCACTGGGCGTCGTCGATCACCACGATGACAGGCGACTCTTCGGCCAGGCCGCTTATCAGCTCCAGTGATGCCAGTCCGACCGAGAACATCTCCGGTGCGACGCCCTCAGCCATCCCGAATGCCGCCAGCAGCGCCTGCCGCTGACGGGCCATCAGTGATGAGGCGCGGCTGAGGACCGGCCGCAGCAGCTGATGCAGCCCGGCGAAGGGAATCGACGCCTCCGACTGCACGCCGACCGCTGACAGGGCGCGCCAGCCCTGCTCGACCGCCGCGTCCCGAGCCTCGCCAAGCAGGGCGGTCTTCCCGATGCCGGCCTCTCCCCGCAGCACCAGGGCACCACCTGCCCCAGCCAGAGCGCGGGAAGTGAGATCGGACAACAGCTGCAGCTCGACGTCGCGCCCGTAGAGCATGGCCCCTTCCACCCCAGCTTTCCTCGACCACCTGTACGCAGAACACCGCGAACATCAGGCAGGTGACGTGGCCGTGGCACCGAACCGTCACGTCGCCGACGCTACCGACGGCGGGGACCCGGCGGCATAGGTCAAGTGACCATCGGACGGCCGCCTGCCCTGGCGATCCGGCGGACGGCGTAGCCAACCCGGCACCGGGAACGCCCAGGTCAGCCGCTAGCCTTCGATCTGTGGGACTCATCGGACGCAGCGAGGAGACCAGCCGGCTACATGACCTGATCGACGCGGTACGCGAGGGCGGTGCGGCGCTCTTACTTCGCGGTGAGCCCGGTATCGGCAAGACGGCCCTGCTCGCGGAGGCTGCCGCGGTCGCACGCGCGTCCGGCCTGCGCGTACTGAACACGGTGGGCGTGGAATCCGAGGCCCACCTGCCCTATGGCGGGCTGCACCAGCTCCTGTGGCCGGTGCGCGACCGGTTCGGCGTGCTGCCGGCCCGGCAGAGGGAAGCCCTGCGGGCGGCGCTCGGCTTGACCGATGCGACGGCGCCAGAGGGCTACCTCGTCGCCCTCGCCGTCCTGAACCTGCTCGCCGAGGTGGCCGAGGCCTGCCCTGTCCTGATCCTCGTCGAGGACGCGCACTGGCTTGACCCGTCGACCGCGGACGTGCTGGCGTTCCTCGGCCGGCGGCTGGAGTCCGAGCCGATCCTGCTGCTTGCCTCGGTCCGCACCGGCATCCCCGCCCGGCTGGACGAGGCGGAGCTGCCGGACATGGTCATCCCGCCGCTCTCCGCGAAGGACGCCGCCGCGCTGCTCGACGCCACCGCGGCGGACCTGCCCGGCGCGGTGCGTCGACGGCTGCTCGCCGAGGCCGCGGGGAACCCCCTGGCGCTGATCGAGCTGGCCGCCGCGGTGGACGGCACGGACGGCGCCGCCATCCTCACGAGCCCGTGGCTGCCGCTCACCGCCAGACTGGAGAGCGCGTTCATGCAGCGGTTCGCCGCGCTGCCGGCAGCCACGCGGGCGGTCCTGGAGGTCGCCGCGATCAACGACAGCCCGGACCTCGCGGAGACGCTGACAGCCGCCGATGCCCTCACAGGGCTGCCCGTCACCGTCGCCGACCTCAGGCCGGCTGTCGATGCCCGCCTCATCGGTCCCGATGAGAGCCGGCTGACGTTCCACCACCCGCTCGTCCGCTCCGCCATCCATCACCTGGCCAATGCGGACCGGCGCCGTGACGCGCACCGCGCTCTGGCCGGAGTGCTGGCCGACCAGCCCGACCGGAGAACGTGGCACCTGGCGGCTGCGAGCGAGCGGCCGGATGAGGACATCGCGACCGCCCTTGAGGCGGTCGCGGTCCGGGCGCAGCGCCGGGGTAGTGGTGCCACGGTCGTCGCCGCCCTCGAGCAGGCCGCGCGGATGAGCCCGGATCCGGACCAGCGGGCCGACCGGCTCCTGCGGGCGGCAGACGGCGCGGTCGAGCTCGGCCGCCCGGAAATCGTCGGCCGGCTCCTCGACGAGGCGGCGAAGCTCGACCTGTCGGGCCAGCGGCGCGCCCGCCTGGTCTGGATCAGGGCCGCGTTCGACGACGGCCTGCGTGACCGGGCCACGGACGCCACAGCGCTCGCGGACCTCGCCCAATCCGTCGCAGCCGACGGAGACACCGACCTCGCGGTCCGCATCCTCTGGAGCGCCGCGCTGCGATGCTTCTGGACCGAGCCCGGCATGGCGGCCAGGGACCGGATCGTCGACGTGGCCGAACGACTCCCGCTCGACCCGCTGGACGCCCGGCTGCTCGCCATCCTCGGTTACGCGGCCCCAATCGCCCGCGGCGCGGTCGTCATCGAGCGCTCGGAGCGGCTGCTCGCGCAAGCCGTCCTCGACCCGCAGGCCGTTCGGCTCGTGGGCAGCGTCGCGGTGCTCGTCGGCACCTTCGACGTCGCGATCGCGCAGTCCGCCGCGTCGCTGGCCGGCCTCCGGGATCAAGGCCGCCTGCAGCTCCTGGCCCGCGCGCTCGCGGCGCAGTCATGGGCGGCAGCGCAGCTGGCCGACCTCGCGGTGGCCCTACCCGCCGCCGAAGAGGCGGGCAGGCTCGCCGGCGAGACCGGCCAGCCGTTCCTACGCGGCCTCATCCTCGCCACGCAGGCGAAGATCGCCGCCTTGCGCGGCCACTTCGACCAGGCCCGCGAGCTGGCAGCCGAGGCAGAGAAGCTCGGCACGCCGGTCAGCGCGCGAAACGTGCTCGCCACAGCACAGCACGCGCGCGCCCTGGCGGCGCTGGGCGAGGGCGACTACCCGCAGGCGCTCGCCCGGCTCCTGCGCATGCACGACATGACCGATCCCTCCCATCAGCTGGCCCTGAGCTGCCACACAGTCGCCGACATCGCCGACGCGGCCAGCCGCAGCGAGCGTCCCGGCGACGCGGCCGGCGTGCTCGCCCAAATGGAAGCAGCCGCGAAAACCACGACATCGCCGTCCCTGCACGACGGCCTGCGCCTGGCCAGGGCCCTCCTGGCGGGCCAAGACGAGGCAGAGGGCCTCTTCCACGCCGCTCTTGCCGCAGACCTGACCCGGCGGCCGTTCATGCGGGCGCGCACGGAGCTCGCCTACGGCGAATGGCTCCGCAGGCAGCGCCGGGCCACGGACTCCAGGCAGCACCTGCGCGCGGCTCGGGACACATTCGACGCGCTCGGGACGTCACCGTGGGGCGAGCGCGCCCGCGGTGAGCTCCGCGCCGCCGGCGAGCGCAGCAGCGAACGGCAGGCCGCCACCAGCGACATCCTCACCGCACAGGAGTTCCAGATCGCGCAGATGGCCGCCGAGGGTCTGACCAACAGGGAGATCGGCAAGCGCCTCTACATCTCGCACAGGACGGTTGGCGCCCACCTAGCCAAGATCTACGCCAAGCTGGGCACCACGTCCCGCGTCCAGCTGCACACCGCACTCGAATAACACCGTCTCCGCCACGAGCGCGGCCACGACCGGTCCACGAGACGTCGGCAGAAGTGAACCCCGATCCCCTCAGACAAACACATGTTCTGCGTGCCACGACATGAATCAGATGCATGACCAGAGGTGGTCGGCGCGCCCGGGGACGACCGGCGGGCTAGTGGCCTGCGTCAGGGGGTGACGGGCGTCCGCGGCCGCAGCGACACGCCAATCTGCGCGAACCACTGGCGCAGGCCTGGCACCTGCGCGGGATCGGCCGCGACCCGGGCCGCGTACTCCTCGACGTCGACCTCCTTGCCCGTCGCGTCGCGCAAGGTGGCGGGGCCGGTCCACGACAGCGTCCACCGGGCCCTGCCGCTACCGATCAGCACGCCCTCGACGGCGCGGGCGAGGACCTTGGCCACCAGGTCCGGCGACGGCCGCCACCCGAGGCGGACGAGCTCCTCGTGGAGGGCGGCGGCCTGGCCGCGGGCCAGCGCCTCCAGGGCGGCGTCCAGGGACGGCTCCGGCCCGCCCGCGACCCGCTGGCCCGCGGCCGACAGGTCCCGCAGCGCCTCGTCGTTGACACCCACGTACATGCCCTGGGCGACCATCTCCTCCCAGGGCAGCGGGCGCAGCTTGAGCGCCTCCTCCGTCCAGAAGGTCTGCTCCACAGCGCGCGCGGCGACGGCGGGGTCCCGCAGGAGCGCCAGCGCGGGACGCGGGTCGCGGGCGTGCGGGACGTCCTGCAGGACGGCGAGCGCGGCCAGCCGCTCCGGCAGGCTCGGGTGGGAGTCGTACGGCCCGGCCTCCTCGCCGCCTCCGTCCGCCTGGACGATCTTCGTCCGATGCGCGTCGGCGAGGGCGTGGAAGCCGCCGAACAGGTCGGCTGGACGACTGCCCGCCATGCCGGTCATGCCGACGTACCGCTCCATGAACAGGTCCCAGACGTCCGCCGTGCCGTGCACCTTGCGCAGCGCGGTCCCGGCGGCCTCACGGCTCGCGACGGCGGCCGCGAATCGGTCGGCCTCCAGCTCCTGCCGGCGGGAGACGGCCTGGGAGACCCGCAGGAACAGCCTGGCGTACAAGGAGAAGAGCTTCTGGATGAAGGCGTGGTTCCGCAGGGAGGCGACCGCCGCCAGCACCGCGATCCTGCCGCGATACACCGGCGCGCCCAGCCTCGTGTGCGCACCGCTGTAGTGGCCGAGCTCGTGTCCCAGCACCGCGCGCATCTCGTCCACCGAAAGCGTCATCAGCAGGGGCAGACCGACGTACATGACGCGCCGGCCCGCCCGCAGCCCCAGCCAGCTCGTGTCCTCCCTCACCGCCGCGTTCACCTCGGCGACCAGCCGGATCTCGTCCGGCGGGCGGGTCCCCACCCGTGCGGCCAACTCCTCGACCGTCTGCCAGAGCACCGGCTCGTCCCCGCGCCCGACCGCGACGCCCGGCTCCTCCTGGCGTCCGCGGCGGTTGACCAGGATGAGACCGCGCAGCAGCGCCAGGGCGGCCAGGGTGAGCACGATCGCGATCTTCGCCGAGCCTGCGGTGACGTGCCGCAGGACGGCGACGTCGACGAGCACCGTGGCCCCGAACACGGCGGCAACCAGCACATAGAAGCCCGCTAGCAGGCCGAATGCGATCGTCGCGCGAAAGGCGGTGACCATGTCATAACTCCGGTGGCGGTGGGGACGAGAGGCCGAAATTAACGAATCTTGTCGGATTTGTCATCCGGAGCGCGAAAGACAGTGGGGCCCGCGCACCTGCCGGTGTACGGCAGATCCTCACGTCCACAGCCGACCTCACCGCCTGAGGTTCCTTACGGCATCACCCGGCGCGGGTGAAGTCCATGCTCCAGTTGGTCTCCCAGGTCTGGCCGCCGTCGTAGGAGAAGGCCTGCTCCCAGTGGCACGAGTCGGGCGTGATCCCCGACCAGATGAACCGGACGCGGATCGGGCGGCCGTCGTCGGTGTCGTCGGCGTAGAAGGTGCCGACCCCGTCGACGAAGCGGCCGACGACCGGGACCGGATCCAGACCGCGCCTGCTGTTGATCCAGTAGATGGACCACTCGTCCCGCTCGGCGTCGTACGTCCGGACCGTCGCGCCGTCGAAGTCCCTGGTGGGCAGCGTGAGCGTGTCGAAGCTGCCCGCGCCGTCGAAGAAGCCGTACGCGACGCAGCGCCCGGGGAACTCCTCCCACTCGTCGCTGCCGACACCTCGCTTCAGCAGCCTCCGGTTGGCCACGTCCCACGTGCCGACGAAGAAGTCGAAGTCGTTCACAGTCCCGCCCCTTCCGGCCGGTTGCCGGCCAGGTAGTCGCCACGGTCCGGAGATTCGCCCCTCGGCTCGAATGCCCGCCCGGGCCGGTCGTCGTGATGCCGGTCGTCGACCGCGATCGGGTCGAGCAGCCGCGTGATCTTCTGGATGAACGCCATGCCCGGGACAGTACGGCCCGTCCACTGACACGTATCGTCAGTGGATGATGTCGCCCCGCCCTTGTGGACAGTGAGCACGCCTGCGTTGAAGACGAACATCAGCCCGGCGTCCCACGGCGGTGCTGGTGGCACCCATTCGACACATATGGGCTGGACCAACCGGCGGCACCCGGCGCGAAGGCGCGGTAAGGAGGCGACGTGGGCTCCGCGTCAGGCTGGAGCGAGTACGCAGAACTCGTTGCCCTCAGGGTCGGCGAGGACGACCCACGACGCATCGCCCTGGCCGACGTCGGCGAGCGTCGCACCGAGGGCCTGCAGCCGGGCGACCTCCGCCGCTTGATCGCCACCGCGGTACGGCATCAGGTCGAGATGGACGCGGTTCCACCAGGTCCTCTCGCCGGGCGTTGTGCGGAGGAACTCCAGATACGGCCCGACACCCTTGGCCGAACGCAGCACCGCGTGATCGTCTGTCACCTCGTGCGGGGTCCAGTCCATCGCCTCGCCGTAGAACCGGGCCATGGCCCGCGGGTCCGCGCAGTCGACCACCACCGCGGCGATCGGCCCGGTGTCCCGGTAGATCTCCCGAGGCTCCAGCACGCAGAACACATTGCCCTCCGGGTCGGCCAGAACCGTCCACGGGACGTCGCCCTGGCCCACATCGGCGGGCGTCGCGCCGAGCTCCTTCAGGCGCGCGACCAACTCCGCCTGATGGGCCGCGGAGGTGGTGGCGAGATCGAGATGCACGCGGTACTTCACCGTCTCGGGGTCCGGGACGGTGACGACACAGACGCAGACGGCGACGGAGTCGGGCCAGACGAAGCCCAAGGGGCCAACGCCTGTCACAGTGGGTCCCTCGCTGAAAACACCCCAGTCGAGCGCCTCCGCCCAGAACCGGCCGAGCGCCGAGTTATCCCGGGCCTTGAAATTCAGCAGACCAAGTCGCAGCGCCATACCGCCCAACCCTATGTTCAGCAGATCAACCGGAGTGAACCCGCGCACCTCCGGCTCGACTGGCGGTGACGGGCATAGAAGCCCAGAGCCCTATAGGGAACAAACGACCAACACCGCCTGCCGGCATGCGGAGCGGTCAGTCGCTGACCAGGAGACCCTGGAAGGTGACGTCGCCTTCGTCGCCGTCCCATTGATAGGCGAGCCCTTCGCCGGTCTGGATCAGGGTGATCCTGCCCGCGGCGCACTTGTCCAGCCGGAAGACGAGTGCCGTGCCGGAGCTGCGCGTCAGCGTCAGACTTCCCCGGCATGAACTGTTGGTGTCCTTCCAGCTTCCGGTGCGCCTGCCCGGCTCCAGCACGATCTGGACGTCGGTCTCGCTGGTTCCCACGAACTGGTCGGGCTCGATATGGCCTCCCCAGGTGCCGGCGAACGCGGCCGGAACCGTCCCGCCCGGCGTGGTGGACGGCACGGGAGTGGCCTTCGGAGTCGCTGTGGCATCCCCCGCGGCGTCGTCCGTCGTCACCGTGTCGTCCTGTCCCGCGCCGGCGTCGTCCTGTCCCGCGCCGGCGTCGTCCTGGATCGCGCCGCCGTCGGCCGTGACGGTCTCCCCCGGCGTGGCGCCGGCGGGCGGTGCCGGTGAGCCGGCGGTGTGCGAGACGGTCGTCGTCGTGGCGGCGGTCGACGGAGTGGCGGCCTTGTCGCCGGACAGCAGGCGCGGCCCCAGCAGAGTGGCGGTGACCGACACCGCGGCCACGGCGGCCACCGCCCCGGCGACGATCCCGGTGCGGGAAGCCCGCCGACGGCCGCCCGCCCCGGTGGCCTGCGGGTCCGGCGGAATCGTCCCGGCCGGACCGGGAGCCGGGAAGGCCGGGAGGATCGCGGTCGTCCCGCCCTGCCGTACGCCTTCCGGCCTGGTGGTCGCCGCGGCCGCGCCCGCCTTGAGCGGGTCGGGGGCGGACCCGACGAGTTCCAGCAGCAGGTCGCGGGAGGCCGGCCGGCGCGCGGGATCCTTGGCGAGGCACCGTTCGACCACCCCGCGCAGCGGCCGGGGCAGTGCCGAGACGTCGGGCTCGGCGGTCAGGATCCGGTGCATGACGGCGGGGACGCCGGCGGCGCCGAAGGCCGGACGGCCGGTGGCGGCGAAGACGATCGTGGCTCCCCAGGCGAACACGTCGGAGGCGGGCGTGGCGGGGTCCCCCGCGATCTGCTCGGGAGCCAGGTAGGCCGGGGTGCCGACCGGGCCCGCCGTGATCGTGTCACTCGCGCCGTGCCTGGCGATGCCGAAGTCCACCACCCGGGGGCCGTCCGGCCCCAGCAGCACGTTGGCCGGCTTGAAGTCCCGGTGCACGATCCCGGCCGCGTGGATGGCCGTCAGTGCCGTGGCCGTGCCGACCGCGAGGCGTTCCAACTCGCCGCCCCGCAGCGGACCGCCGGAATCGACCCGCTGCTGCAGAGACGGCCCGTCGATGAACTCGCTCACCACGTACGGCATCCGCCCATCGACCACCGCGGTCAGCACCCGGGCGGTGCAGAAGGGCGCGATGCCGCGCATCGCGTCGAGCTCGCGGACCAGCCGCTCCTTCACCGACGAGTCGAGCCCCGACTTGAGCACCTTCACCGCGACCGATTCACCGCGGGGCGACCGGCCGAGGAACACCACCCCCTGCCCGCCCTCGCCGAGCCGTCCCCTCAGTGTGAACTCACCCAGTACGCGCGGGTCATCAGGCTCCAGGGGGGTGACCATGACACCGAACCCTAGCGACGCGGGGGCGACCGACCCCAGTGCACAAACAAACCCCCGAACCCGTGGGTTCGAGGGTTTCCGATGTCCTGCGACATCACAATGGTGCCCCTGCGAGGCACAAACCAGATCTGCGCGCGGGCTGCCCGGTCGCCATACGGCCGAGGACCGAAGGACTGGGTGCTGGCGGGTGAGCCGGTTCGACAGGGCGACAGAACCCTTCCACGGCTACCAAAGATAGGATGACTCCTCGCGGCCAGTCGCGCCCACGGATGAAGAGGAAAGCAACCGACGGTAGGCGTACACCTCGCGGTCGCCGTCCTGGCGCTCAACCTCGTGCCGACGAAAGTTTCATTCAGCTCCCGCAAAAGACGTCGGCCGTCCCGTCGGCGCGACGGGTTACGCGGCGCTCGCGATTGTCTCCTTGACCCAACACATCAGACGTCATACGTTGCACGAAACCGAGCCTATTCATGGGATGTCCTCCGGACAAACCCCTGTGTTCTTGCCTTCGGAGGCACCCCTTTGACTGCATGCCCTGCATCAGCGTGTCCCGTCGAGTGGCGGCCGTACCGCGGCGGCGGACCAGCCGTGGCGGTACGGGCGGTGCTCGACCGCAAGCATCACCCCCCGACTCACCACCAGGAGCTTCAATGAGCGTGCCGCTGAATCGTCGACACTTCATCGCGACCACTGCGGCGACCGTCGGCGCTGCCGTGCTCCCCTCGGCGATCTCGGCTGACCGGGCCGCTGCCGCCGTGCCGCCGCAGCTGACGCTGCCGCAACGCGGCATCTACGACACGGCTGCCGCCGTGAGTTGGACCGATGCCTTCCTGAGCGGCAACGGCGAGTACGGGGCCATGCTCTACGGCGCGCCCACCCTGGAGAAGGTGGTCTTCACGCATCATCGGTTTGTGATGCCCAACGGCACCCGTAACCTGACTCCGCCGGTGCTGTCGGGCCGGTTGCCGGGCGTCAGGGACAAGGCGCTTGCCGGTGACTTCAACGGTGCCACCAGTGACTTCACCTCCGGCTGGTCGTTGCGCTGGACCCAGACCTTCCATCCGGGCTACGAGCTGCGGATCAGCACCCCGGGAATGACGACGGTCAGCGATTACACCCGGATGACCGATTTCAGGACCGGGGAGGTCACCTCGACGTGGACCGACAGTTATGGTGCGTGGACGCGCCGGGCTTTCGTCTCCCGAGCCGACCGGGTGATCGTCCACGAGCTCACTCCCGCGCCGGGGCGGACGATCGACACCACGCTGAGCGTCAACACGGCCCTGAGCGGCGTGCCGGGGTCCGTCGGCTTCACCACCCTGGCCACGGTCGGCAACGGTGACGGCTATCTGAACCTGCGGGGCACGTACCCCGCCGGGCAGGGGGCGTTCGGCTATGAGGGCGTCACCCGCGTGGTCGCGACCGGCGGTTCGGTACGGGTGAGCGGGTCGGCCATCGTCGTGGCCGCGGCGACCAGACTCGTGCTGCTGACCAAACTCGACCGCTACGAATCGTCCACGGCGTGGGACGCGAAACCACTGCACACGGCGCTGGGCGCGCAGAGCGCCGACTACGCGACGTTGCTCGCGCGGCATGCCGCCCTGCACACCCCGCTGTACGACCGGTCACGCCTCGACCTGAACGTCAGCGCCGCCGATCGGCAACTGTCGACCAGTGAGCTGATCGCGCGGCAGAATTCCAACCGCAACGTCATCGACCTCGCGTTGCTGGAGCGGATGTACGACTCCGGCCGTTACCTGTTCCTCAGCTCCAGCGGCGTCCTGCCACCACGGCTGACCGGCCTGTGGACAGGCGCCTGGGACGCGGCGTGGGCCGGGGACTTCACCACCGACGCCAACGTCAACTTCCAGGTCGCCGGCGGCAACGTCCTGTCCCTCACCGAAGCCATGGACGGCTACTTCAACCTGATCCTCGGACAGATCAACGAGTGGCGTACCAACGCCAGAAACCTCTACGGCACTCGCGGCCTGCTCGCTCCCTCCCGTACCGACGGCGAGTACGGCAAGATGCTGCACTTCGACAGCGGGTTCCCCGGCCACACCTGGATCGGCGGCGCCGACTGGCTGCTCTATCCACTGCTCGAGTACTACCAGGTCACCGGTGACGCCACCTTCTACCGCACCAAGCTCGCCCCGGTCCTGATCGAGCTCGCGTTGTTCTATGAGGACTTCCTCACTCGCACCGACGCCAACGGCAAGGTCGTCTTCGTGCCGTGCTTCTCCATGGAGAACAGCCCCGGCAACACCGGCAGGCAATTGTCGATCAATGCGACCGGCGAGATCGCCGCAGGCAAGCACGCGCTGCAGGCCGCCATCGACGCCGCCGACTTCCTGGACACCGAGCAGGGCCCAGGCCAGGGCGTGCAACGCTGGACCGCCTTGCTGGCCAAGATGCCCGACTATCGGATCAACGGCGACGGGGCGCTCGCGGAATGGTCGTGGCCCAGCCTGAGCGACCGGTACAACCACCGTCACATACAGCACATGTACCCGGTCTGGCCGCTGCACGAGATCAACCCCGAGGACAAGCCCGACCTGATCCGCTACGCGAGCCGTGCCCTGGATCTGCGGGGGGACGAGGGCGGGGAGGCCCACGGGGCGATCCACCGCAGCCTCGCCCGAGCCCGGCTCAAGGACGGCGCCGGCGTGTACGGCAACCTGCGGAAGATCCTGGGCAACAACATGGTCTTCCGGTCGTTGATGACCTCGCACAACCCGAACCTGTCGATCTACAACGCCGACGCCGCCAACTCGCTGCCCGCGATTCTCGCCGAGGCGTTGATCTACACCAGGCCCGGCGTCCTGGAGTTGCTGCCCGCGCTGCCCGACCAGTTCGCCAAGGGCACGATCACCGGCGTGCGCGGCCGCAACCGCATCCGGATCGAGTCGCTCACCTGGGACATCAGCGCCCGGACCGTCACCGCCACCGTCGTCTCCGACGTCGCCCAGACCGTGACGCTCATCTGCCGGCGCGGGATCACCTCCGTGACCACCAGCGCAGGCGTCGCCACCTCGCCGTTGGGCAGCCATGCCCGGCAGGTGTCACTGACTGCGGATACGACGACCCAGATCACCGTCGAGCTGGGCGCCGGCGGCCCGTCCAGCGGCGTCGTCCGTCTGGTCAACCGCAAGAGCGGCAAGGTGATGGACGTCTACGGCGGCTCCACCGCCGACGGCGCCGCCGTCGTCCAGTGGCCATGGACCGGCGGCGCCAACCAGCAGTGGCGGATGACGCAGAACTCCGACGGCTCGTTCCGGCTGACCAGTGTCGGCAGCGGCAAGACCCTCAGCAGCCCGAACGCCAACCAGGGTGCCGCCCTCGTCCAGATGACCGACACCAACGGCACGAACCAGCGGTGGAAACTCGTCCCCGCGGCCACGAGCGGCTACTACCGGCTCGTCAACGTCGGCAACGGCCTGTGCGCGGACGTCGAAGGGGGCTCCACAGCCGACGGCGCCCGGATCATCCAATGGCCCGAGAACGGCGGCACCAACCAGGAATGGCAGATCGTCACCGTGTGACACCGGGGACCCTGCCGCGTTCCGTCGCACTACCCCGCTATCCGGCCCCTCGGCCCGCAAAGGTGCACGGCCCTGCGATCGACGTCCGCAACTGCAAGACAGAGGCGCCCCGCCCGCGCAATGGCACATCCCGATGAGTTCTGCCAAGGCGGGGTGATCTCGTGGCGAAAATCTGCTCGGAACCAGCGAAAGGAACAGAGCGTGAAGTCAGCCCTGTCCACCACTGAGAAGGCGTTAGCAGCGCTCGCGGTGTTCGTTGCCGCTGTGTTGCTGCCGACCTTCGCAGGCACTACGCCGGCCTCGGCAGCGGCCCAGGCAACCTACTACGTCGCCCCCGACGGCAATGACGCCGACCCTGGAACGATCACGTCACCGTTCAGAACCCTGCAGCGCGCGAGGGACGTCGTTCGCACGGTGAACGCCAACATGACAGGCGACATCTACGTGTACCTCCGCGGGGGGAACTATCCGGTCAGCAGCACAATCGACTTCACGCCGGCCGACTCCGGCACGAATGGTTACCGGGTCATATACGCCGCGTACCAGAACGAGACCCCGATCCTCAGCGGAGGCGTTCAGGTAACCGGATGGACGCAGCACAGCGGTAACATCTGGAAAGCCCCGCTGAATCGCAGCAACAAGCTCCGTGCGCTCTATGTCAACGACAAGCGAGCGTACATGGCTTCGAAGACAATAGGCTCGCAGGGATGCTACGGAACTTACACCATCACGGCAGGGCAGGCGTCCTGGGCGTGGGAATCGGGTTCGCAGTGCGCGGGGGCGAAGTACAGTCTGGGCGACTTTCCCGCTATCGCCGCCAATCAGGACGACATCGAAATAGAGACGTCGACGACCTGGACCACGGCCATCGTGGGAGTCCGGCAGGTCACCTCTGACGGCACGAACCGCATAGCTCTGTTCCAGCAGCCGGGAGCGGCCATCGCCCAGGGCGCCTTCAACGGGAACGCCCAGGTCGGCGGCACCCACAAGGTCATGAACGCCTACGAGTTCCTGGACACGCCGGGCGAGTTCTACTTCGACAAGACGAGCAAGACCTTGTACTACTACAAGGCGAGCTCGGAAGACATGGCGACCGCGGCGGTCTGGGCACCGAACAACGTGTCCACCCTTCTCAGGGTCGCCGGCACGTCCACGAGCAACCGCGCCCGGAACATCACATTCTCCGGCCTCACGGTCCAGCACTCCGACTGGAACCTGTTCAACGTGGCCGGCTCGGTGCTCAAACAAGCCCAGCAGGGCAACCTCGGCGCACTCGCCTATGCCAAGCAGAACTTCCACGTCTATTACTACCGCAATGTCGACCTGGCGCCCGGCATGATTCAGATCGAGAACGCCGACGGGCTCGTCCTGCAGAACAACCGGATCCAGCACACCGGCGTCGACGGAATCACCTTGGCCAACGACGTGGTGAACACGCAGTTGATCGGGAACTACACGAACGACATCGCCGGATCCGCCATCTCTGTGGGCCATCCCCAGCATGTCTACATCGGGGACTACACCTCCACGAATCACGAGAAGTATCCCGTGGGGGTCGAAGGAGCGCCCAAGAACATCGAGATAAAGAACAACTACATCTACGACAGTGCTGTTCTGTTCAACGGGCACAGCCCCATCTCGGCGTACTTCGCCGACGGCTTGACCATCCAGCACAATCGCATCGAGAAAGCCCCGTGGTCCGGCATAACGCTCGGCTGGGGGTGGTGGAACTTTGACGGATCGTCAGGCTCGATCCAGCCCAACCGGCCGACCACCACGGCGAAGAACAACAACATCAGCTACAACCACATCATCGACACGGTGCAGCGCCTGGGCGATACGGCTCCCATCTACACGCTGGGCAGCCAGCCGGGAACCACGATCAGCAACAACTACCTGCAGGGCGTCCCGGCCGGTCACAAGTACGGACTCCACCCGGACGAAGGCTCTGCGTACATAACTTTCCGCGACAACGTCCTGAGCGTGGACAAAAATGTCACGTGGCTCATCAACTCCGACGACTTCGGGCGTAAGCATGATCTGAGCATCACGCAGACATACGGCCCTATCAACAAAGTCTCCAACAAGAACCTGCTGAACAGCACGATCCAGGACATCCTCGTATCGTCCGACTACGTCTGGCCGTCGCAGGCGTATGGCATCGCCGTGAACTCCGGACTCGAGGACGCGTACAGGAACATAATCCCCCAGAGCAATCTTTCTCTGCCGGACTACGTCCTGCCCGCCAGCACGTTCGTCGGCGCCGGTGTGACATCGATTCCCATCCGGAGCACGGGCGACGCGAGCAAGACGGTCTGGCTGGCTCCCTCGGGTACGACCTCCTTCACCGCCGGCAACACGATGACCAGGGCAAGCGGAACCTCGACCTCCATCGCCGTTCCGACGTCGGCCGGTGAGTATCGGCTCTACGTGGTGGACGCCCAGGGGAATCGATCGGCTGAGTCGAAATCGCTCGTCAGGCAAGGAAGCGGCGGGAGCGGCCAGCAGAGCGGCTCGATCGTGGGCGGCCAGTCGGGTCGATGCGTGGACGTCAGCGGCGGCACTGCGACCAACGGCGCTCAGGCGCAGCTGTGGGACTGCAACGGACAGACCAACCAGCGGTGGACGTACACGTCGGGCAAGCAGCTGCAGGTGTTCGGCAGCAAGTGCCTGGACGCCTACGGCCAGGGCACCTCGAACGGCACACAGGTGGTGATCTGGGACTGCAACGGACAAACCAACCAGCAGTGGAACCTGAACTCCAACGGCACCATCACCGGTGTGCAGTCCGGGTTGTGCCTGGACGCCAACGGCGCCGGCACCGCCAACGGTACGAAGATCATCCTGTGGTCGTGCAACGGCGGCGCGAACCAGCAGTGGAGCCTGCGCAGCTGATATGAGGTCCTACCGGGCCGCGGACGGTCATACGCACCGCCCGCGGCCCACCGTGCCGACGGTCGGGATTCCGTCCGAAGGCGTTGCAGCCCTCGTGCAAGATGGGGACGACGATGCGGTCTCCGGGCTTGATCTCGTCACCGCGATACCCTCGATCGACTCCCGCGAGCTCTAGCATCCATCACCCGTCGTGTGCGACACGGCGGCGGCGACCGTGATCGCCAAGCGTTCCTGCTCCGCTGGGACGGCAGGGCCTTTCGTCCACAGCCAACCTCGCCGGATGTCGGTTCCGGTTGAAGCCTGGCTCTGACACTAATTTCGTGATCTTCCCGCGTTCAGCTGCCAGTGCTGCTGATCATGCTGGGTGACGATCTCGGAGATGCTCGCGGTCCTCTTCCCTCACCTGTCCGGCCTGCAGATCGACGGCGTGTATGCCGACGGCGCCGCCCGGGACGCAGCGCCGGTCACCGTCCCACCTGCAAATGAGCCCGCTCATCCCGAGCGGCGGTCCGGCCGTCTGGCCGGGCGGACCCGCCACAGATATGCCCTCATCCACCAGGTGCCCGCACAAGCCGCGACCATGTCCGCCCTGGGCGGGGCGAAGATCTCCACGCATCGTGCCCCGTTCGTCGCGGCGCGGCGCGGAGCCGTACGACCAGGACGTGGAGCAGTTCGAGGGTGATCGCGGCGACCGAGGGCGCGAAAGTGAGCTGCCGGACGTGGGCGTTCGCCCATCCCGGCAACCAGTCCAGCAAGAGGTGCGGATCGTGGAGGAGGTCTCCGATCACGGTTGGGCCTCCCCCGAGAGACGACTGGCGGAGCCGGTCAGCGACCACCTCCCGCTACGCCATGCACGTCACCGCCCATCCCCGCGTCACCGGCCCGATCGTGCGCGACAACCTTCCGCCAGGCTCGTCGACGATCTCCATGTCCGCGTGGTCAACGCCACCGCCGGAGAGCTGATCCGCGAGCTGATCACCGATCCCACCCGCGACTACCAACCCCAGTACACAAAGAAACCCCCGAACCCGTAGGTTCGAGGGTTTCCGATGTCTTGCGACATCACAATGGTGCGCCCTGCGTGGCACCAACCAGATCTGCGCTGGCTCCACCAGCGGTGATATCCGGACGAAGGCTGACCGTCGAAGCTCGCGTCAGTTTCCGTAGCTGACCACATCCATCACCCGTGGTGCGCGGCACGGCGACGACCGCGATCCCCAGGCGTTCCTGCTCTGCTGAGATAGCAGAGCTTCGGCCATACCTGCTGCAGCATCGCAGTCAAAGGCTCCCAGCCTACGGGGTGATGTCCCGCTGAGTGGTGTAACTCGCTGCTGATCATGTGGGGTCGGCGAGTTGTGGGTTGGTGTGACTATGACGCGGCCAGGGCGGTGTGCGCCAGGGGTTCGGCCGGATCGTCTGCGGGTG
>NZ_JABBWX010000027.1:0-80148 GCF_014161375.1 Microbispora sp. H10830 | reverse complement strand
CCTTCACCGGCTGGCACCGCCATGTCACCCTGGTCTCCGCGGCTCACCTGTTCCTCACCGAACTCCGCTTGACCAGCCCAAAAGCAACTGGGGCGGCCTGACCTTCTACAAGATCCTGCACATGCTCGAGGTGTTATTGGCTACCTGGACAGGCCGATGCCCCACCTGCCGCCAACGACCACCATGACGACCTAACAAAGTCCTACTAGTGGGAAAACCATCAAGAACGGCGCGCACGCCGGCCAGCAGGACGCCCGCCTCGGCGCCGGCCCGCGAGCGCAGAGTGACCGCACAGGCCTGCGGGGTCAGCGCTTCGGCGGCCGCCCCCAGATCCAGACCGGCCCGGAGCTGGCCCTTCGTACGCGCGGCCTCCAGCGCGGCGCGCATCGCCGCCCGCAGCGCATCGTGGTGGCGCTCCAGAATTTCCCGGATCTCCGGCAGGCCACCGTTCGACGTGGCGTGGGTGTTGGCGACCAGGCAGCCCCAGCGAGCGTGGAAGCCTGAACGTCGCGCCGCCACCAGCCGCTCGAAGAACGCGGCGATGGCCGGCAGGCCGCGACTGTCGGCGGCCTCGGGTTCCGGGCGGCGGCGCAACTCGTCGAAGCAGCGGGCGCCTCGTGCCGCCGCGACGACGGTCCGCACCTCGCCGACCACATTCCTCACCCGTTGCCAGCCTCTCGACGGCTTCCCGGACCGTCGACCGTGACCAGCCGGGCCGGTGATCAGGGGCGGGAAAAGGGGTGGGCGGGATCGCATCGGGCTGGTAGCTTGCACGTGACCGTGACACCGCCCGAGGAGGTGAGCCCCATGAACGCTGTATCGATGTGGGTGCTCCCCCTTCCCGTCACGGCCGGCGATTGATGTAGGTGTCGCCGGGAGCGCCTCGACACCAAGGCACTCCCGAAAGGCAACACCTATGGACTCTCTGCAGTTCCCCGCCGAGCCGCCGTCGAACGATACGGTCGAGCGCGACTTCACCGTGGGCGACGTCCTCGGACTCCGGTCGCCGGCCTCCGACGCCGATCGCGCGCCCATGTACGACGTGATCATTGCCGGATGCGGGCCGACTGGCGCGATGCTGGCCGCCGAACTGCGGCTGCACGACGTGCGGGTACTCGTTCTGGAGAAGGAAACCGAGCCCAAGTCGTTCGTCCGCATAGTCGGCCTGCATATTCGCAGTCTCGAGCTGATGGCGATGCGCGGACTGCTGGAGCGCATTCTCCAGCATGGAAGACAGCGTCCGGCCGGCGGTTTCTTCGCCGCCATCACCAAACCCGCGCCCAAGGGCCTCGATTCCGCGCACGCCTATCTGCTGGGCATCCCGCAGCCGGTCATCGAACGCCTGCTCGAAGAACATGTGATCGCCCTGGGTGCGCAGGTCCGGCGCGGTTGCGCGGTGGCCGGTTTCGAGCAGGACGACGACGGTGTGACCGTCGAGCTGGCCGACGGGGAACAGCTGCGTTCGCGCTATCTCATCGGCTGTGACGGCGGTCGCAGCACGGTGCGCAAACTGCTCGGCGTCGGCTTCCCCGGCGAGCCCGCGCGGACCGAGACGCTGATGGGCGAGATGGAAGTGGGTGTACCGCAGGAGGAGATCACCGCCAAGGTGACCGAAATCAGCGAGACCCATAAGCGATTCTGGCTCCGGCCCTTCGGCGAAGGGGTCTACAGCGTCGTCGTCCCCGCCGCGGGAGTCAGCGACCGCGCACAACCGCCCACCCTCGATGATTTCAAACAACAGTTGCGCACCGTCGCCGGAACCGATTTCGGCGTGCACTCCCCGCGCTGGATGTCCCGCTTCGGGGATGCCACCCGGCTGGCCGAACGTTATCGGGTCGGGCGGGTGCTGCTGGCCGGCGATGCGGCACACATCCATCCACCCATCGGCGGACAGGGCCTCAACCTGGGCGTTCAGGACGCATTCAACCTCGGCTGGAAACTGGCCGCACAGATCCGCGGCTGGGCGCCCGAAACGCTGCTGGACACCTACCAGGCCGAACGTCATCCGGTCGCCGAGGACGTGCTGGACAACACCCGCGCCCAGATGGAACTGCTGTCCACCGAACCGGGCCCGCAGGCCGTGCGCAGGCTGCTCACCGAACTGATGGACTTCGACGAGGTGAACCGCTTTCTGATCGAGAAGATCACCGCGATCGGCATCCGCTACGACTTCGGCGAAGGCCCCGACCTGCTCGGCCGCCGCCTGCGCGACATCGATGTGAAGCAGGGCCACCTCTACGGTCTGCTGCATCGCGGCCGCGGCCTGCTGCTGGACCGCACCGAACGCCTGACCGTCGGCAGCTGGTCAGACCGGGTCGATTACCTCGCGGATTCCACTGCGGAACTGGATGTCCCGTGCGTCCTGCTACGCCCCGACGGCCACGTCGCCTGGATCGGCGACGATCAACAGGACCTGGACGACCACCTCTCCCGCTGGTTCGGCAGGCCCGCCAACTGATTTCGGTCTGGTTTGACAAGCGGCACGGTTTTCCAAGATCGAAAGCGTCGGCCTAGACCGACCATCGGAAAGCCGTGCCCGGTCGACGTCTTCCCCGATCGATGTCGCCTTGGCCCGTCCACGGCAGAGCGGGACGATGAAGGCGACGAGCAGCATGCCCAGACGCGGGGCGCTTCATGACAGGCTCCGCCCCGTCTCCTTGAAGGGTTCGGAGACGGGGCGGATGCATGTGGTCCCTTTGGCACTCGACGTGCCAATCTGCGTGTCAGAGCAGCGTCACACGTTGGAGCACGCCTTCCAGTGGATCGGGACGCGCGTCGACCACGGTCCGGAGTTCTCGCGCACTTGCACGTAGGCGTTGTACGGCTTGGCGAACGTACCGCCTCCGCACAGCGGGTTGCCGGTGTCGATGCTGTAGTTGCCTCCGGGGTCCTTGCCCGCCCCCGCGTACACGATCTTGCTCCAGACGGTCGCGCCGTCGGCCACGATCTTGACGGCCACCCGCGCGCCGGAGGTGAGGTAGTAGCCCCGGACGCCGACGGTGTAGTAAGACGACTCGTTCGTGGTGGAGCAGGAGTCGCCGTCGCAGCTCGTCGAATCCGGATCGTGCCGGGTCCTCGTCATGATCACCCAGGCGAGCCGGTACGGCGCGGCGTCGTTGTCCACGCGCGCCTGGGTGCGCGAGCTCGGCACGACGCACCGGAAGTCGCCCTGGTACGCCTCACGCCAGACGAAGCCCTGGGTGCAGGCGTGCCAGACACCCGTGGCGTTCTCGCGGGCGGTGCGGTCGCGAACGGCCGGGGTGACGCACACGTGGTCGCTGTTCTGGGCTCCGCGCCAGACGTACCCGGTCCTGCAGGTGTCGGGCGATGCCCCCGCCCTCGACGCTGCGGCGGGCGACGCGCCGATCGCCGTCACCGCCAGGAATCCCGCGATAGTGATTCCCCATGCCTTGGCCGATGTCTTCATGGGTTTGTCCTCCAATGTGTGGTGTGTGCGTGATCACGTAGAGCGATCGGGGTCGCGCAGCCCGACCAGCACCTGACCGACCGCTCCCGTGATCTCGATCGGGATGGCGATGGCCAACTATTCGGCGATCCGCGAGACTGCGCCTGCGACGCGGGAGGCGGTGCGGATGTCCATGATCTGTCTCCTGTGGAAGTGGCTGGTGTCGTCGCCGCTTCTCACAGTCGCCGTCCTCGATCCCGGGCAGCAGAGCCCGAGGTCCCGGCGCATCCGGGATTCTCGCCTCACACAGCAGGAACCGAGCGGTTCCCGTCCGGTCTATGACGCGTCCAACAGCCGGCGGCCTGGCCGGCCAACCCGAGGTCGCGGGCGGTGAGCGGGCCGGGAGTTGCTGTATATGGCGATAGCTCCCTCGTGGACACGGTCTCCGTGACCACCGTGCTGGAGTGAGCTACCAGGCGGGAGACGTCCTTTATCGGGACATCCTGAGCCGACAGCAACGAGACAAAGCTGTGCCGTAGCTCCCGTTGAGCCCTGACCTGTCGAGCGCCAGAGCCGCTATCAGTCCAGATCAGGACGTTTCGCGGCGGCGCCTGTGCGGCCAAGGGCGTTCGGTGCCCAGCGGGCAGGCGGAGCACCTGCGTATGCCCCTGCGGCTGCCCCCTGTCTCACCTCCCAAGCCGGTCCTGTGGCACCGAGCCCATCCCGGCGTCACGCGCCCGCGCCACGGCCGCCGCCCGGTCGGCGACGTGCAGCTTGGCGAAGATGTTCGACACGTTGTTGCGCACGGTCTTCTCGGTCACTCCGATGCACAGCGCGATCGTCCTGTTGTTCGCGCCCGTCGCCATGAGCGCGAGGATGTCGCGCTCGCGGCCGGTGAGGTTGGGGAAGGGCGTCACGGTGGCGCCGGCGCCGACCGCGAAGAACTGGGTCAGGCGCGCGGCGACCGCGGAACCGAAGATCACCTCTCCCCCCGCGACCACGAGGATCGAGCGCAGGATGGTCTCGGGTTCGGCGCCCTTGAGGACGTAACCCCGGGCGCCCGCGCGCATCGCCGCGAAGATCGAGGCGTCCTCCTCCACCATCGTCAGCACCAGCACGGCGACCTCGGGCAGCGCGGCGACGATCCTGCGGGTCGCCTCGACGCCGTTGAGACCCGGCATCCGCAGGTCCATGACGACCACGTCGGGGCGCTGCTCGAGCGTGACGGCCACGGCCTCGTCGCCATCGGCGGCCACCCCGGCCAGCTCGGTCTCGGCCGCGTCGCAGATGAGCGACCGCAGCCCCTCCCGGAACAGCGGATGGTCATCGGCCACGACGACTCGTATCGTCACAGCGCCTCCTCGAACAGCGGGAACTCCGCGCGCACGAGCGTCCCGCACGGGTCACGCCGGCTCACCACGCACAGGCCGCCGAGCTCCGCGGCCCGCTCCCGCATGGAGTTCAGACCGACGCCCGCGCGGTATCCGTCCGGCAGGCCGGCGCCGCCGTCGGCGACCGACAGCTCCAGGCGGCTGTTCACCGCGAGCTGAACCGACACCGGCGTTCCCGGCGCGTGGCGCGCCGCGTTGGTCAGAGCCTCGACGGCGATGCGGTACGCCGCCACCTCCACTGCGGCGGGTAGCGACGGGAGCGCCTCGGGAACGTCGATGCTCGCCACGCCCAGCCGTACCGCCTGTTCGCGTACGGCCCCGGCCAGGCCCAGCTCGTCGAGGATTGGTGGCCGCAGGTCGTAGACGAGGCGGCGGATGTCGTCGACCGCCGACTCGGTGGCCTCGCGGAGCCTGGCCAGCAGTTCCGCGACAGACCCGTCCGGCGGCGTGGCCCGCCGCACCGTGTCGATGCCCAGCGCGATGCCGGCGAGCGTGGGGCCGAGCCCGTCGTGCAGGTCGCGGCGCAGCCGCCGCCTCTCCTCTTCGCGCGTCGTCACCAGGCGCTGCCGCGACGACTGCAACGCCTGGGTCAGCACCACCGCGCGGGCCGCCACGGCCACCTGCTTGGTCAGGTCCGCGAGCAGCCGCCGCTCGTCGGCCGAGAAATCGCCGCCGCTGCGGGTCTGCAGCATCAGGTGCCCGATCGTCTCTCCGGCGAAGGGCAGCGGCAGCGCCTGCGTCTGGCCGGGAAGCGGGCGCCCGTGACGGCACAGCACCTCGCCGCCCGCCTCGATCGCGACGTACGGCAGGCGAAGGGCCTCGGCGACCGTACGGACGGCGGCCGGGAGGATGTCCTCGGGCGCCCCGGCCGCGTCCAGCCGGTCGCCGAGCCGGGCGAACGCGGCGGCCGGATCGTCCCGGAGCCCGTAGACGAGCTGGTTGATCCGGCGTTGCACCAGGTCGCGCAGCGGCAGTACGGCCAGGGCGGCCATGACCGCGGCGATCACCTGCGGTACCGGCCCGCCGAAGACCAGGCCGAGCGAGACGACCGCGACGAGGTAGACCGCGACGAGCGTCAGGCTCAGGAACCCGTACACCAGCGCTCGGTTGAGCACTGCCCGGGTGTCGAACAGCCCGTGCCTGGCGATGCCGATCCACGCCGCGGCTCCGACCGCGATCGCCGCGCAGTTCTCCAGGACCGCGATGGGCGCCGTGTCTCCGGAGGTGAATCCGGCGATCACGCATGCGAGGTAGGAGGCGGGCACGACGAACGACACCCGCGCGGCCGTGCGCAGGGCGGGTGCGTACGGGCCGGTGTCGCGCCGGGCGAAGCGCCACAGCGAGATGCAGGCCAGCAGGCTGAGCGGCCCGACGAGCAGGATGCTGATCACCAGCCCGTCCGCGCCCGGCACCGCTATGGGGTTGTGGAGCCCCGGCACCTCCACCGAGTCCGGCGAGAGCAGCGCCCACACCAGCAGCACGAGCAGCTCGACGGCGAAGACCCGCCCGAGCACCCGCCGGCGCCGCGTGTCCAGGCGGCGGTCGGGGAAGAGCAGGATCCCGAAGGTCGCCATCACCGGGACGCTGAGCAGGGAGAACGGTGTCTGCGCCAGGGAGATCCACGATGCCGCGTCGACCCTGCCGATGTGCGCCCCGACGTCCGCGGCGGCGTTGAGCGCGGCCGCGACCGGCGCAGCCGTACCGGAGACGAGGAAGATCCAGCCGGTACGGCTGCGCGGTCGCGTGCGCAGGATCGCCGCGCCGACGAAGGCGACCGCCAGGTACACCACCGCGGTTACCGAGATAAGGATCGACAGCCAGCTCAGCCGGCCGGTGCCGATCAAGGCCGCGCCGGCGGCGGCGAAGAGCACGGCCAGCGTCACCGTGGCCGAGACGACGGGTCTGAGCTTGGAAGCCATCAGTGTCGATTGTGGGCCAACGGCGGGTCGCCGGGAAGCCGCCTCCTGGTCAGCGATCACGGGTCTAGGCCGCGACGGGCTCGGCCGCGGCCTTGCCCGCCGGCAGGTCCCACTGCTCGTTGGGAGTGCGCAGGATCGCGGCAGCCACGGCCACGGCGCTGACCAGCAGGAAGATGCCGGAGATCGTGTCGACGACCGGGCTGATCGCGTGCCCGACGACGTGCCCGACCGGGTAAGCGACGAACACCGCGGCGACCCAGGGCGCGACCGCTCGGGAGCGCCACAGCCCGACGCCGAGAACAATCATGCCGATCGCGTGCCCGAGGACGAAGGCACCCACGAGCGTGCCGTACACCGGATCGCCGTTCATCCTGTCGATCAGCGCCGCCGCGCCTGCCTGTTCGGCGAGCTGGGAGCCCTGGTAGAGCGCGATCTGTCCCGCGCCGATGCTCATGGCGCCGGCGATCCAGCCGAGCGCCGACAGCCCGCCGCCGACGAAGGCCAGGCGCGGCGCACCGCGGCGGGCCAGCCGGGCGGCGTAGATCACCCCGGGGACGATCAAGATCACGGGAATGAGGACGAGGTTCGACAGCACCGCGAGAGCGGAGTGCTGCGCGTAGTCATGGAGTTGGGCCGCGATCGGGGCGTTCTCGTCGGTGATCTCGATCGGGATGGCGATGGCCAGCGATCCGACGATCAGCGAGGCTGCGCCTGCGACGCGGGAGGCGGTGCGGATGTCCATGGTCTGTCTCCTGTGGACGTGACTGGTGTCGTTGCCGCTTCTCACAGTCGCCGTCCCCGATCCCGGGCAGCAGAGCCTGGGGTCCCGGCGCATGCGGGATTCTTGTCGCCTGCCACGTCAGCACCCGAGCGGTTCCCGTCCGGCCCATGACGCGGCCGACAGCTGCGGGCCCGCAGCTACTCCACCACCGTGTGGGCCGCGCGCCGAGTCCGTCGCTGAGGATGAGGCCGCCGCGTATCGACGCCCCGAGCGGCTGTCGTGCCTACTGACGGCTTGGGAGCATCGCGAGCGCCTGCGACCGCTGGGCGACCAAATCGGCGTAGGTGCCGTCGCGCTCGGCCCACCGGTGCATCAGCACGCCCTCAACGAGGATCTCGCGCGGAGTGGGGTTGGTCTGGAGCAGGTCCATCACCTCGGTGGCGAACTCGGCCAGGTCGAGCGCGCGGGGATTGCGCTGAGCCTGCTCCGGCGTGGTGGCGACAGCCGGGGGGACGAGTTCAGACACCTCGATGCCTGTGCCGTCCAGTTGCGCGCGCAACGCCTCGGAGTAGGCGTGCACCCCGGCCTTCGAGGCCGCGTAGGTCGGCATGAGCGGGAACGGCAGGAACCCGATACCCGAGGTGACCGTGATGATGGTTCCGGCGCCGCGCCCGACCAGATGCGGGGTGAACGCGTCGATGACGCGGATGGTGCCCAGGAGGTTGGTGTCGATCATTTGCTGTGCGGCACCGAAGTGCGAGGGATCGCGCAGGTCCTCAGGGATCCCAATCCCGGACATCGTCACGATCGTGTCGAGGCCCGGGTGGCTGCGGAGGATCGCGTCGCGGGCACGGTCGACGCTGACCTGGTCGGTCACGTCGATGGGAACGGTGTCGAACCCCTCAGCTGCGAGTTGGGCGAGCAGGGCGGCTCGTCGGCCGCCGACGACGACGGAGCTGCCGGCCGCGGCGAACCGGCGAGCGAGCTCGAGACCGATTCCCGAGGTGGCGCCGGCGATGAAGACGGTGCGGTTGGTGATGTCCATTGATTGCTCCTGCTCAGGGCGCGCCGGTCAGCGACAAGCCGGTGGGCGCGGTCGATGAAGTTCTGGGCTCCGGTTCCCGTCGGTCGCGTCACCCGGACGGGAAAACAGGCCGTTGCCGCCCGCCTGGGCGCGCGGCGACACCTTCAGTGTTGATCCGTTCTCCGGCTGGAGGCAGTGCCCCCGTCTTCCGGGGCCCTGTCAGGGCCCCCTTGGCCGGGAGAGCCCGAAATACGATGGCGAATATGAGCGACGACGACCGCGCCAACCTGCTCGGCGGCTACCTGCGTGCCCGGCGGGCCCTGGTCACCCCGGAGCAGGCCGGGCTCGCGCCGGGTGCAAACCGCCGCGTTCCGGGGCTTCGCCGTGAAGAGGTCGCCATGCTCGCGGGCATCAGCGCCGACTACTACCTGCGGCTGGAGCGCGGCCGCGACAAGAATCCCTCATCGCAGGTCCTCGAGTCGCTCGCGCGGGTCCTGCACCTCGACGAGATCGAACAGGAGTACCTTCTCGGCCTGACCGCCGCGCGCCCCAGGCCTCAGCGGCGTAGGAAGCCCGAACGTGTCCCCCCACGGTTGCACCAGCTCCTGGCGAGCCTGCAGGTTCCCGCCTTCGTGGAGGGGCGCGCGTTCGACGTGCTCGCGTCCAACCGGCTCGCGGTCGCGTTCTCTCCGCGCCTCCAGCCCGGGTACAACCGTCTGCGGTCGCTGCTGCTCGATCCCGAGGAGCAGGCGTTCCAGCAGCAGTGGACGCGCTCCACGGAAGGATTCGTCGCCGCCTTCAGGAAGTCCGTCGGGGACGACATCGACAACCCGCGGTTCGTGGAACTCGTGGGCGAGCTCGCCCTGTCGAGCGAGCGCTTCCGAACCCTCTGGGCGCGCCACGACATCCGCAACCTCGAGGGCGGCACCACTACCGTGAACCATCCCGTCGTCGGTGAGCTGCGCCTGCACCGAGACAAGCTCCCGGTAGACGACCTGCTCCTGGTCCTCTACTACGCCGATCAGGGCAGCGAGAGCGACGAGAAACTACGCCTCCTCGCCTCCATGGCCCGGACAACCCCCACCCGGACGGGCGTCGAATCACAAACGGCTGAACTGAACAGCCATCTCGACACCCACGGTGACCTGACCGTCGAGCATTAGCGTGTTCCTCAGCCTCGGCGGGACATGCCGGAGTGCTACGGCTCCTGGCAGGCGGTGTACGCCCTGTTACGCCGCTGGCAGCGGGCCGGTGTCTGGCAGGAGATCCTCACCCGGCTGCAGGCCCTGGCCGACGCCGCCGATATGGCCGGCATCCCCGTCCCCCGGCTCGGGCCTGGCCGGCCCCGCACCCGACCCGAGATCGGAATCATGCGGGGCACTGCGTACAACGACGGGGTCCCGGCGACGCTGCCGACTTCCGACGGCACCCCTGTCACGGACGCTCGGGAGCAGCGAGCAGGCCGCGGTTGTAACCCTCCGCGACCGCTGCCGCACGGTCGTTGACGTCGAGCTTCGCGTAGATGTTGAGCAGGTGCGTCTTGACCGTGGCCTCGGTGATGAACAGCCGGGCGGCCGCCTCCCGGTTGGTGTGGCCGGCCGCGACCAGGCGCAGCACCTCCAGCTCGCGCTGGCTCAACGGGCCGGTCGACGGGGCCGGGGTGCGCAGCCGGCTCATCAGGCGGGCGGCGACCGACGGGGAGAGCGCGACCTCGCCGCGAGCGGCCGAGCGTACGGCGCGCAGCAACTCGTCCCGCGGCGCGTCCTTGAGCAGGTAGCCGATGGCGCCGGCCTCGATCGCGGGCAGCACGTGGCTGTCCGTGTCGTAGGTGGTCAGCACCAGCACCCGGGCCGGCACGCCGCGCCGGGTCAGCTCGCCGATCGCGGTGACGCCGTCCATGCCGGCCATCCGCAGGTCCATCAGGATCACGTCCGGCCCCAGCACCTCCGCCAGCCGGACCGCCTCCGCCCCGTCCGCCGCCTCGCCGACCACGGTGAACTCGGGGTCGCGGGCGAACATGCTGCTCAGCCCGTCCCGTACCACCGGGTGATCGTCGACGATGAGCAGCTTGATCGGGTCACTCACGAACGCACCTCCGGCGCCTCGGCGGGCAGGCAGGCCGAGATCCCGGTCCCACCACCCACCTCCGATTCGATCTGCAACGTGCCCGACAACGCCTCGATCCGCTGCCGCATCGCCACCAACCCGAAGCCCCCGTCGCGCTCGATCTGGGTGGTCGGGTAGTCGAAGCCGCGGCCGTCGTCGCGGACGTCGAGGGCCACCTGCCGGTCCATGTAGGAAAGGGTGAGACCGACGCGGGTGGCGGTGCCGGCATGCTTGGCGACGTTGGCCAACGCCTCTTGGGCGACCCGCAACAGGGCGACCTCGGCCTCCGGGCGCATCGTGCGGGGCTCGCCGGTGACGGTGACCTGGGCCGGGATGCTGTGGCGGGCCGACCACTTGGCCGCCACCTCGGTGATGGCGTCGGCGAGGCGGCCGGTCTCGAGCGGCTCCGGGCGCAACTCGTTCACCGAGCGCCGCGCCTCGGTCAGGCTCTCCCGGGCCAGCGAGGTCGCCGCCGCGTGGTGCCGACGCCACGCGGCCGGATCGTCGGCCGCGTGCTCGGCGGCCTGCAACTGGGTGACGATGCCGGTCAGGCTCTGGGCCAGCGTGTCGTGGATCTCCCGAGCCATCCGGGCCCGCTCGTCCAGGACGCCGGCCGCGCGGGCCTGCTCGACCAGCCGTTCCTGCAGCGCCGCGTTTTCGGCCAGCGCCGCGGCCAGCCGAGCGTTGGCCTCCCGGGCCTCGCGCAGCGCCGCCTCGCGGGAGGCGTAGTACCGCGTGCCGATCTCGCCCATCCAGGCCACCAGGCACATCGGCGCGATGTTGACGACCAGGATCCCCAGGTACTCGAGGCGGCCGATCCAGGAGCCGGGGTCCAGGCCGGCCGACTGTGCCGTGCCGGCCACCACCGCGGCGCCGGCGATGAAGTACAGCTCGCGCGGCCAGCCGATGATCCGGTACGCGTAGAAGTACAGCACCGGCGTGTAGAAGCCGAACCACGGGTTGCGCAGGACCATGACCAGGCCGAACAGAATCAGGCCCGCCAGGAAGACGCCCATCACACCGATCCGGTCGCGCCACGCCGGACGCAGCGTGAAGAGCGCCAGGCTCCACACCGCGGCCGCCGCGCAGAGCGCGAGGTCGATGGCGAGGGAGCCCGGCTGGTCGTGCTTGAAGGCGATGGTCAGGGCGGCCATGACGGCCAGCAGCACGTACGGGACCACGGTGACCATGGGCCGGAACCGTTGTTCCCAGCCCGCCGGCCCGGCCATCTGCCAACTCTGCATCGCGTACCTACTCCCAGCGGAACAATCTAGCCGCCGCCACGGCTGCCCCGGCCGCCCATGCGAGCAACGTGACCAGAGCGAGCCAGTGCGGCCAGCGCCCGTTCGTCGCGTCCTGCATCGCGGTGACCGCGGCGCCCATAGGGGTGGCCTGGCTGATGTGCCGCAGCATCGCCGGCATGGTCGGGATCGGCAGGAACAGGCCGCCGAGGAAGACCAGCGGGTAGAAGACGACGGCGCCGAGCGCGTTGGCCGCCCGCCCGCCGGGCGCGGCCGCGGTGACGAGCAGGCCGACGGCCATCAGCGCGAGCGCCGCCAGCAGCGTGGTCAGCAGGAAGCCGGCCATCTGCCGGGGCAGCACCACCCCGAACGCGAACCGCGCGACCAGCAGCAGCGCGGCCACCGCGACCGCGGCGGTCAGCAGCATGACGATCAGCTGCGCGGCCAGCACCCGGACCGGCCCGACCGGCGTGGTCCGCAGCCGCCGCAGCACGCCCTTCTCGCGGTAGCCGGCGAGCACCGGCGGAAGCACGTTCAGGGCGAGCATGGCCAGGGCAAAGGCGATCAGGATGGGTACGTACGTGTCCAGGAGCGTCAGCCCGCCGAGGTCGGTCCTGTGCTCCTTGTAGAACGGCAGGTTGCCGAAGATGATCAGCAGGAGCAGCGGCAGCCCGACGCCGAAGGCCGGCCCCGACCTCTCCCGTAGGAAGAGCTTCAGCTCGGTCATCGTCAGCGTGGTCATGAGGCCCTCCCGGTCAGCGCTACGAACGCGTCCTCCAGCGTGGGTTGCCCGGCGCGCTGGACGAGCTCGGCCGGCGCGCCGGTGACGAGCACCCGGCCGGCGTCGATCACCGCGAGCCGGTCGCAGAGGCGTTCGGCCTCCAGCATGAAGTGGGTGACCAGCACAATCGTGACGCCGGCGGCGCGGACGCCGGCGATCAGATCCCACGTGTCCCGCCGGGCGTGCGGGTCCAGCCCGGTGGTGAGTTCGTCGAGTACGGCGTTCCGGGGCCGCCCGATCAGCGCGAGCGCGATGGCGAACCGCTGCTTCTGGCCGCCGGAGAGTTTCCCGTACGGTGTCTTCTCCCGCCCGGCCAGGCCGAGCCGCGCCAGCAACTCCCCCGAATCGGCCGGGTCCGGATAGAACGACTGGTAGAGCCGCATCGCCTCCCCCACCCGCAGCCGCTCGGGCAGCCGGCTGTCCTGCAGTTGCACGCCCACCCGCCGGGTCAGCTCGGCGTGATCGCGCCTCGGGTCGCGGCCCAGCACGCGGATCCGGCCGCGGTCCGGCGCCCGCAGGCCCACGAGGCACTCCACGGCCGTGGTCTTCCCGGCGCCGTTGCGCCCGAGGATGCCGAAGATCTCCCCCTGCCTCACAGTGAACGAGACGTCATCCAGGGCCACCGTGCCCCCGTAGCTCTTGTGGAGGTTCTCCACCTCGATCACCGCACTCACGGCCGGACCGCCCGGCGCCGGTTGATCTGCACGACCACGGCCAGCAGGAGCAGGCCGCAGATGCCCTGCTCGAACTTGAGCCAGAGCGGGAACGTGCCGGGCAGCGCGATGATCACCACGATCGCGACCAGCATGACCGCAGTGACGACGCGCAGCCGCAGCAGCATCCGGCGGTCGCCGCGGGCCGCCCGGACCGCGAAGAACAGCGTGAGCAGCGAGGAGGCGGCGACGATGGTGCTGCGGATCCAGACCGCGGTGGTGACCATCGTCGCGTCGTGCCGAAACACGATCACCGCCACCAGTGTCAGCAGGCTGACCGCGGCGTACCCGCTGATCAGCCAGACCACATTGCGCATGTCGGTTGCCTCCGTCTCTTCGTTGCCTGACGGGAATCAGCGTCGCAACGGAGGCACCCCCTGCGGATCGCCCGATCTCCCGAGCGGGCGGTGGAATCGGCCGCTCGCCCACGTGGTGGAGCGACTCCACCGATCGGTGGAGTCGGGGGCGTTCAGGCAGGGCGGGATCGGCAGGTCGAGGTCGAGACGGGCGCGGTTCCAGGAGCCCGGCGGCGCGGCCGCCTCGGCGTACTCAGGAGGCCGCGCGTGTGAAAGCGGCGGTCACGCGGTCACCTTCTGGAGGAAGTCGCTCACGTTGACCGCGGTCCTGCTGATCTTCTCTTCGAGCGTGAGCGACTCGGGCATCCGCCCGCCGGGCCCGACGTCCTTCTTGCCCCGCAGGTAGAGGGAGCAGGCCAGGTCGGTGCAGATGTAGGCGCCAACGGAGTTGCCGCCGGTGCGGCGGGCGGTCATCAGCGACACCCCGTCACCGGTGTGCGTGGTCAGGCAGAGCGAGCACATGCTACGCCGTACATGTCCGGCATTGGAGGTGGCTCGTCGTAGTGCCACCCCCACCAGACGGTCACCCTGCTCGGCGACCAGGTATGCGCGACCCGGCGAGGAGAGATCCTGCCAGCCCAGGAAGTCCAGGTCGTCCCAGGGCCGCACATCCAGGTCCCTCGGTACGGCAAGGCGTTTGGCCTCGCCCTTGGTGCAGTTGACGAACGAGGCGCGGATCTCGCGCTCGGCAATTGGCCTCATAGGCCCGAACCTACCGATGGCCGGTTTTTGAGGCAATCGATTATGTATCCTCCTAGGAGTCCTAGGCAGGCCGGCATGTGTTCGCCGGCGCCATCGCCCACCGGCCCGAGCAGGATCGGCCTTCGAGGAGGCCGCCTATTGGAGCTCAGGTGTTGGCACAGCAACGGCCGCGAAGCGGGGCAGGCTCGTGCAGAGCAACGAGAGATCGCGGCAGGCCGTCCAGCAACTGGCTCAGCAGCGGGTATCCGCCGTCGACGGGGATGATCTGGCCGGTGACCGCGGCGAACGCGCCGTCTACGAGCGCGGCGATCGGGCGAGCCAGGTCCTGAGGCCGCAGCATGCTTCCGGTCACCGACCGGTCGCCGAAGTGGCGCCGGACCTCATCGGTGAACACCTCAGCAGTGGCATCGGTGCCGACCCCGCCAGGGGCGACGGCGTTGACGGTGATGCCGTCCGCTATGGCCGCGCCGGCGACCTGCAGGGCGAAGGCGTTCACGGCGGCCTTGGCTGTGGAGTGGGCGGCACTGCCCATGATCAGCTCGGCCGCGGTGGCGGAGACGTAGACGATCCGGCCGGACCGCCGGCGGCGCATGATCGGCAGTACCTTCCGGGTCAGGTGGTAGACCCCGGCCAGCTCGGCGTTCACCTTGGCCGCGAACGCCGCCCACGGCACGTGCTCCAGCGGGCCGAACGGCGGCGCCGCGGTGTTGGCGTTGCCCACCAGTACGTCGATCCGCCCGTGCTCGGCGATCACCCGGTCCACCAGCGTGGCCACCTGGCCCTCGTCGGTCACGTCGGCCCGGATCGCCTGCGCGGCGCCGATCTGCTTGACCAGCAGCTCCGCGGACTCGGCGTCGCGCAGATAGTTGACGATCACGTGATAGCCGAGCCGGCCCAACTCGCGCGCGGTCGCGGCTCCGATTCCCCGGCCGGCCCCGCTGACCAGTGCCACCTGCTTGCTGTTCATCCGTCTCTCCTGGCTCGTAGTACGAAGACACGAGAGACGCTAGGTTTTGGGCTTACTCATTGTAAGTACGTACCCCAACGTAAGCCCATGGGACAGCGGTAGGTGAGCAGGTGGACGAGAGCGACGCCCGGTGGATCAGTGACACGTTTCACAGCGGCTGTCCCGGGCGGGAGGTGATGGAACATGTCACCGGACGGTGGGTGCCGCTGATCCTGGCCGCCTTGACGCCTGGGCCGATGCGCTTCTTCGAACTGCGCGAGCGCATCGAGGGCATCAGTGAGAAGATGCTCTCCGCCAAGCTGCGGACCCTGGTCCGCGACGGGCTGGTGGAGCGCACTGTGGAGCCGACCACTCCGCCGCAGGTCAGCTATGAGCTGACCGAGCTGGGCCATGGCCTGTCCCGCCCGTTCGGCCAGCTGGTCCGCTGGATTTCGGCGCACACGCCCGAGGTCATCGCGGCCCAGCGGCGCTATGACGACAGCCTGAACCCCGCGAGCCGGACGATTCTCAGTCCGTGATGCGGATCGCGGCGAGTTGGTGGCCACGCTGTCCGGCGAGCAGGCCGAGATGCCGCCGTCCTCGTCCCCGAGCCCGGTCACCTCGCCCGCGGGACGGCCGTCCGCGTGCATCGTGGCGTAACGCACCGCCCGGCCCTCGCGTGGCCCCGCCTCCGCGTACCTTCATGCGGCCTCCCCGCGACCGGCCCGCAGGCCGGTGAGCACCTGCGCCCTGGCGGCCGTGCCCGCGACGACGGTCCATCCCCCGGCCGACACCGGCCAAGGGCACGACGGGGCGCATTCCTCCAGCTGAGCGGCGTCGCGGCCGGTGGCAGGGTCGAGGATCGTCATCCGATCCTCGTGCGCGACCGTCACGGCGCCCGCCGACAGGCGGAAGTCACGGCTCTCCGGCAGGCTCCTGCCCCAGCGCGACCGGCCGGTGCCGGGGTCGAGGGCGAGCAGCGTGGTCAGCCCCTCGCAGGTCTCGAGCACGACCACCTGCGTGCCGTCCGCCCCCGAGAGGCCGGGCGCACCGCATCCGGCGGGCGGCCGCCACCTCCACCGCGTCGCACCGGTCCCCGGGTCCAGCCCTTCCACCCGGCCGTCGGACAGCGACCACGCGGGCAGCGCGCTGCCGTCACCTCCTGGCTCATCTGGTGCCAGACCTCGGCGGCCCGCCGCCGCCGACATCTGCCCGCACACCGGCCGCGCCCGCCTCGGCTACGACCGCGCCCGCGTCCTGCTGGAGAAGTACGCCGGCCTCGACCTCCACCAGCTGCGCCACTCCGCCGCCACCCACCTCGGCGAGGCCGAAGCACCGCTGCAACTCATCATGGGCAAGACCCGCCACAAGAACCCGCGCACCGCCATGCGCTACGTCAAGCCTGGTGCTGAGGCCATCGCCAAGGTCATCGAGGTCCTGGCACCCCGCCGCCGTACCCACTGACCAACAAAGTGGCGGCTGGCCGAAGCTGTAGGAGTTCCGGGGCTATCACGAAGCGAAGAAGCAGTGGGTCGCTACCGCTAATTTCCGCACTCAGCCTCCTCGAAGGCCGATCGCAAGGACCTCGGCCGCCTGCCGGCCCGCTTCGCCGACGACGTCACGGATCACCTGCGTCACGGATCACCTGGCCACCCTCGAGGAGACGTGAGCGGCAGGTGATCGTCGTGGCTCCGCACAGAGAGGCGGGGCCCGCTCTCTGGGGTCGGGCCCCATTCGCTCGCAATGAGCAATGGCCGCGAGCGTGGCGGTATGAGCTTTCCGGCCGCGCCTGTGCCGGTACGACGCGAGAACGTGGATTCACACTCGGGGGTCGCGCTCCTATCGCCGGAAGTAGCCGGACGGCTCCTTTCCGGTCATCATTCGCGAGCGCCGCTTTCCCTTCGCCTTCCTTATTATCCTCACTGCCCCAACGTCCAACATATGACGATATGTGCTGGTAAAACGAGGTTATCGAGAAGGTCGTTGACAGCCAGAGAAAGGCGCGTCATTTTATCTAGGGAGCGATCCGGAAATTTCCGAGAAAGTCGCTCCTTTTTCCTTCCGGGCGAGTGAAAGGCCAGAACCGATTCGGGGGCGTTCGCACCCTGTCGCCATCGTCACCCAATGGAGGAATTCGCACATGGAAACGCGCCCGCCGGCTCCGCCCGGAGCCAGGTCTATCGGCATCGACACGAGGAGAGACGCCATGACCAACGAGAGATTCCGGATGCCTTCGCTCGTCCTGGCCGCCGTGGCCGCCCTCGCCGTGGCCGGGCCGGCGGCCGCGGCGGCGAGCCCGGCCCAGGCACGGCCGCTCGCGCTCGTGCAGTGCCAGGGGACCGAGTCCGACGCCTACGACCCGGGAGTGGTCTTCCAGCCCCGCGACTTCGAGATCACGACCACCGGCCGGTTCACCTCGTGCCTCGGCGGAGGCGACGTGACGAGCGGGTCCTACGACGAGCGCTTCACCATCCACGCCGGCTGCAACGACCTGCTCGACGGTTTCCAGAGCGCGCGGACCGTCACCTGGAACACCGGGCAGGCCAGCGTCATCGAGGGCACCGGCAGCAGCACCGCCGTCGCCGGGCAGGTCGTCACCACGTTCACCGGCACCGTCACCGCGGGACCGTTCACCGGCCGGTCCGCGGTGCAGGTCGTCACCCTCCCCCAGCCGGGACTGCTGAAGTGCCTCACCACGGGCTTCACCGGAGCGACGGGGGTGACGACGCTGACCATCACCTGAGCTCCCCATGCGCACTAGGTGACGGGCCGGACACTCTCCGTTATCATTCGATTACTAAGAGTAGAAGTTCGGCCCGCCCAAGGAGCGTCATGAAAAGGTTCGTCCTCGTCCCCGCCCTGACGGCCGCGACAATCGCGATCAGCGCCGGCGCCGCCTACGCCTCCCAGTACGTCGCCTATGAGGGACCCGGCTTCAGCGGCAGGTCGGTGGTCATCGACCGCTGCGGCGTGTCCAACATCCCCTTCCACGGGTCGTACCGCTGGTACGGCGACGGCCAGAGCGGCCGGATGTACAACCAGCCCGACGCGCAGGGCGTGGCCCACTTCACGCTCGCCGCCGACAGGAACGCGGAGCAGAGGACTCCGGTCGGCTGGAAGAGCATATTCATCGTCTGCTGACCCCGGCTCCGCCACGCCCCGTCCCCGGCACCCGCCGGGGGCGGGGCGTTCCGCGTTGCAGGAGGACCACCGCCTCCCGGCCGCGCCCCGGCTGGGCCCCGGCTGGGCCATGCCGACGATCGCTCCCACCGTCGCGCGGCTCGACGCCCGTGCCGGAGAAACGCCGATGCGTGCTGCCGGCGCGGGCTGAAAGACTGCGTGGATGATCGCATGGGAACCGAAGAATGATCTGCACCGCTATTTGCAAGCCGCCCGCGACGCTCTGCTGTGGAAGCTCGACGGGCTCTCCGAGTATGAGATCCGCCGCCCGCTGACCCCCACCGGCACCAACCTCCTGGGACTCGTCAAACACCTCGCGGGGGTGGAGGCGGGCTACTTCGGGGAGACCTTCGGGCGGCCGTTCGGCGAACCGCTGCCGTGGATGGAGGACGACGCCGAGGACAACGCGGACATGTGGGCCACAGCGGACGAGTCGCGCGACGACATCGTCGGGCTGTACCGCCGGGTATGGCAGCACGCGGACAGCACGATCGCCGCGCTGGCGCTCGACGCGACCGGCCGCGTGCGGTGGTGGCCGGACGAGCGGAGCGAGGTGACGCTGCACCAGATCCTGGTGCACGTGATCGCCGAGACCAACCGGCACGCCGGCCACGCCGACATCGTCAGGGAGCTCATCGACGGGGAGGCCGGGATGCGGGACGGCAACCTCAACCTGCCCTCCGGCGATCAGGAGTGGTGGGAGAGCTACCGGAACCGGCTGGAGCAGACGGCGCGGCAAGCCGGCCAGAACTGATCGCGTTTCGCGCCACTCGGATCGTCGCGACGGCCGGGAGCGCCTTGTCGGCGCCCGGTGACGTGCCGGGCGGCCCGCCCCAGCGGGACGAGGGGCGTCGGGGCGCGCCGCCGGCCTGGCCGTACCCGAGGACGCCACGCTGGGTCCGGCCTCCGGAACCGGCCGGAAGTACGGTCGCGGGCGGCGCGAACCATGCTTCCGGCCGATAACGACAGGGGGCCGCCGCCCGCAGGATGAGGCCCCATGCATCCTGAGAACGCCACCTCCCCCGCCGTGCGCCTCCGGCCCGGCGAGCCCGGCCACGCCACCACCTCGGCGGGCCGCCCGCGCATCGCCGCGCTCGACGTCGTACGCGGGTTCGCCTTGTGCGGGATCCTGCTCGCCAACGTCCAGCCGATCGCCGCGACCGGCGCGTTCGTCGCGCCGTCCACCCCCGGGGGAAGTGAGGCCGCCTGGCTGGGCCTGCTCGTCGAGCAGCGTTTCTTCCCGATCTTCTCCCTGCTCTTCGGCGTCGGGTTCTCGCTGCTGCTGGACTCCGCGGCCGCCCGCACCGCCCGCCCGCGCGTGGTCCTGCTGCGCCGGCTCCTGGCGCTGCTCGCGCTCGGCGTGGCGCACTTCGTGCTGCTGTGGCACGGCGACATCCTGAGCACCTACGCCGTCATCGGCCTGCTGGTGCTGCTGCCCTCGACCTGGCTGCCCCGCCTGGCCGTCGCCGCCCTCGCTCCCGCGTTCATCGCGCTGTCGCTGCTCATCGGAGGCGACCGCTTCGCCCTGATCGCCGGGCTGTTCCTGCTGGGCTCGGCACTGGTCCGGTACGGCGTGATCGACCGGCTGGAGCGGTCGGCGCGTGTGCCGGCCACGCTCGGGCTGGTCCTGGCCGCCACCGCGGCGCCCGTGCTGTGGCTCCAGACCCGGTTCGACTCGGCCGACCGCGGCTTCAGCGTCTCCCTGGCCGGGGCCGGACTGCTGATCGCCGGGGTGTACGTCTGCGCCCTGCTGCTTGTGCTCAGGACCCCGCTGCGGCCGGTGCTGCGGGCCGTGTTCGCGCCGCTCGGGCGGATGGCGCTGACCAACTATCTGTCCGCGACGGTCCTCGTGCTGGCGGCGGGCCGCGCCCTCGACGGCCCGCCGGACACCTGGCCGGCCCCGGCCGTGCCCCTGATCGCCGGCGTCATCCTCGCCGTCCAGTGGGTGTGGTCCACCCTCTGGCTGCGCCGCTACCGGCAGGGCCCGCTGGAGTGGCTGTGGCGCTGGGCTACCTGGGCCCGCCGCCCGCCCCTCCGCCGCGAGTAGACGACGTCACGGTCGCGAGCCGAGAGCCTGCGGAAACGCCCGATCACCCTCCCCTTCCCCGGCCAGCGCGCTCACCGCGGCGTACGCCTCGGCGAGTGACCTGTCGCCCAGCTCCCGGAAGCGGGCCAGCGCCGGGACGTCCCCGGCGCGGGTCATCTCGGCCTGCACGACGTGCAGGTTCTCCTCGGCCACCCCGAGTTCGCGGAAGTACGTCCGCAGGTAGGGCGTCTGGAAGTCGAAGCCCTCCCGCGGGGTGCCGGGACCGTAGGCGCCGCCCCTGGCGGTGACCACGACCACCCTCGTGCCGCGCAGGCGGCTGCTCTCCGTGGCGGAATCGACATACGCCCCCGGGAACGTCACCCGGTCGATCCACGCCTTGAGCGCAGCGGGCACCGTGAAGTTGTACATCGGGACGCCGACCAGCACGGTGTCCGCCGCCAGCAGTTCCCTGATCAGCGGCAGCGTCAGCGCCCATTCGCGTTCCTCGGCCGGGCCGGTGGCCATCGCGGCCACCCGCGCGAGCGGGACGACCCCGTGCCGCTCCACCCGGCGGCCGAGCGTCGTGTAGGCGTGGGACACCAGCGGCACGGGGTCGGCTGCCAGATCCCGGTAGCGGTACCCGATCGTGCCGTTCCGCCGGCACCAGACGTCGGCGAACGACGCCGTCAGCCGCCGGGTGACCGAATCGCCCGCGAGGCTCGCACTGGAATCGACATGCAGCAATGACGTCACCTGTCACCTCTCCTGCCTCGTGTACGTCATGGTGGTGACGAGGCACGCGGGGGAAAGGTGACCGATGGGCGAGCACGACGGGCTGGCGGAACTGTTCGAGACGCACCGTCCTCATCTGCGCGCGGTCGCCCACCGCATGCTCGGCACCGGGGGCGAGGCCGACGACGCCGTCCAGGAGACCTGGCTGCGGCTGAGCCGCTCCGACGTCGGCGGGGTCGCCAACCTGGGCGGATGGCTGACCACGGTCGTCTCCCGCGTGTCCCTCGACATGCTGCGCGCCCGGGCCGCCCGCCGGGAGGAGGCCGCGCCGCGGCCTTACGACCAGGCGCGGGACGACCAGGCAGTGGACAGCACGGTGTGGAACGGCGCAGTGGGGAACGGCGCGGGCGACCCCGAGCAGGAGGCCGTGCTGGCCGACTCCGTGGGCCGGGCGCTGCTCGTCGTGCTGGACACGCTGACTCCCGCCGAACGGGTCGCGTTCGTGCTCCACGACGTCTTCGCCGTGCCGTTCGACCAGATCGGTCCCATCGTGGGGCGGTCGCCGGCCACCGCCAAGAAGCTCGCCAGCCGGGCACGTCACCGGCTGCGGGGCAGGCCGGAGACCACCGGCGCGGAGGCCGTGCGGCACCGGCGCGTCGTGGACGCCTTCCTCACCGCCTCACGCGAGGGCGACATGGACGGGCTGATGGCGGTGCTGGCGCCCGGAGTGGTGCGCCGGGCCGATCCGGCCGCGTTGCCGCCGGGTGTGCCGGCGGTGGTGCGCGGTGCGGGGGCGGTCGCGCGGGAGACCGTCGTCCTCGGCCGACGGGCCCGGTTCGCCGAACCGGCGCTCGTCAACGGGGCCGTGGGCGTCGTGGTGGCGCCGCGCGGCCGGCTGCTGCTCGCCCTCGCCCTGGCGGTCGAGGGCGAGCGGATCACCGAGATCGACGTGGTGGCCGACCCCGCGCGCCTGCGCGCGCTGGACCTCGCTCTTCTGGACCTCGCTCCTGTGGGCCAGGCCGTGTGAGGGGCGCGCCTACGGCCTGGTGTAAGGTGCCGATCACGGCGGCGACGACACGAGGAGGTGAGCCCCATTACCGCTGAACACGTCGGGTGCTCCCTTCTCCCCATGCGTACGGTCGCGTAGAGACAGACGACCGCGGGAGCGCCCTCGGCACTCCGAAAGGCTCTCCCTTGTCACTGTCCTTCTCCCCCGCTCTTCCCTCGATCGTGGCCCGGCTGCGGGCCGCCGGATGCGTGTTCGCCGAGGACGAGGCCCGTCTGCTGGCCTCCGCCGCACGTACGCCCGCCGAGCTCGACGACATGGTGGACCGGCGCGCCCGCGGCCTGCCCCTGGAACACGTCATCGGGTGGGCCGAGTTCTGCGGCCTTCGGCTGGCCGTCGATCCGGGGGTCTTCGTGCCCCGGCCGCGCACCCGGTTCCTGGTCCGCCAGGCCGCCGCACTCGCCCGGCCGGGCGCCGTCGTCGTCGACCTGTGCTGCGGCTCGGGTGCGATGGGCGCGGCGCTGGCCGCCGCCGCGGGGCCGGTGGAGTTGCACGCCGTGGACGTCGACCCCGCCGCCGTGCGCTGTGCCCGCCGCAACCTCGCCCAGGCGGGCGGCAGGGTGTACGAGGGCAACCTGTACGCGGCCCTGCCGGCCGCGCTGCGGGGCCGGGTGGACGTCCTCGTCGCCAGCCCGCCGTACGTGCCCACCGGCGCGATCGGGCTGTTGCCGCCGGAGGCGCGCGAACACGAGCCGCAGGTCGCGCTCGACGGCGGCCCCGACGGGCTCGACGTCGTACGGCGGGTCGTCGCCGGGGCGGACCTCTGGCTCGCGCCGGGCGGCCATCTGCTCGTGGAGACGAGCGAGAGCCAGGCGGAGGAGACCGCCGAGGCTGTCGCCCGCGCCGGGCTCGCCGCCCGCCTGACACACGACGAGGAACTGGACGCGACCGCCGTGATCGGAACCCGGCCGAGCCCCGCTCACTGAGCGCCCACGGAGACGCAAAACCGGCTGATCGGCTCGGGGTGCCCTTGTCCAGGCCCTCGGGGAGTAGTAGAGGAGCATACCCGTGACAGACGCGACGTCCTTCCTGCTGGAACGCCTGCATGCGGCCGGCCTGACCGACGTCGTCGCGGTCGAGCCGGCCACTGGGGGCCTCGCCGCGACCGCCGGGCTCGCGCGCCGCGGTGACGGCACGTCGGTGTTCGTCAAGGCGTTCGGCGAGCCGCCGTCGGACGACGCCTTCGCCGCGGAGGCCGAAGGGCTCACCGCGCTGCGCGAGGCGGGCGGCGTCGCCACGCCCGAGATCATCCTCGCGGACCGCGACCTGCTCGTGCTGACCGTACTGCAGCCCCGGCCGGGCACCGGGGCCTTCTGGGAGCGGTTCGCGCATGTGCTCGCCCACCTGCACACCACCACGCGGCACCCCCGATTCGGGTGGCACCGGGACAACTGGCTGGGCCGTCGCCGGCAGGTCAACGCCTGGGATGACGACGGGTTCGAGTTCTTCGCCCAGCACCGTCTGCTGCGCTGGCTCGGCGAGCGTCGCGTCCAGGAGGCGCTCGACACCGCGGACCGGGCGGCGCTGGAGCGGCTGTGCGATCGGCTGCCCGAGCTGCTGCCGGTCAGGCCCGCGTGCCTGACGCACGGCGACCTGTGGGCGCTGAACGTCATGGCCACCCCCGACGGACGGCCCGCGCTGATCGACCCGGCCGTGTCGTACACGTGGGCCGAGGTCGACCTGGCACACCTCTGGACGACGGCGCCGCCGCCCGAGGCGCACGTGTTCTTCGAGCTGTACGCCGAGCTGACCGGGCTCGACCGCGGCTGGCGTGAACGCATGCCGATCCTCCAGCTGCGCCAGCACCTGGCCGTGATCGCCCAGTTCGACCCCGACTGGGGCGCCGCCGACCTCGTGCGGGCCACGCTCGCCCCGTTCCGGCGGAGGCCGTGAGCTCAGCCGAGGACACGAGGGACTGCTCCTCGACGTGCAGCAGGCCGCGCAGGGGCGGTCGCCGCGGGAAAACCAGTTGATCGGCTTCGGGCGCCCCCGTCTATCGTCGGGGCCGTGCTATCCGACGTGCGGCTGCCTCAGGCCGAGACCCAGGAGCAGTTCATGGCCGTCCGGCGGGACGAGTCCCGTCTCGGCCCGGCCGTGTCGGCCCTGCTGGAACATCTCGGGCTCGGCGGCGAACGCGTCGAGCGCTTCGCCGACGGGTCGCTGCCGGTCTACGCGGTGGGCGACCGGCATGTGCTCAAGCTCTACCCCGAGGTCTACCTGCCTGAGGAATACGACACGGAGCTGACCGTCCTGCGGGCCGTCGAGGGACGCCTGCCGATCCCGACACCGCGAGTTATGGGGGCGGAGCATCTCGAGGGGTGGAGCTACATCCTGATGACTCGCCTGCGCGGCGAGAGCCTCGCCGGGGCCTGGCCGCACATCCCGCGAGACGACAGGATAGAGCTCGCCGCCGTCGTTGGCGAGACGCTGGCGGCGCTCCACTCCGTCTCCTCCCCCGCCGTCGACGCGGTCGTGGGCCCGCCCGACTGGGACGGCTTCATCCGTACGCGGCGGCAGGAGTGCGTGGCCCACCACCGGGCCGACGGGCTGGACGAGGTATGGCTGGCGCAGATCCCGGGCTTCCTCGACAGCGTCGAGCTCCCGCCGTCCGCGCCCGTGCTGCTGCACACGGAGGTGATGCGCGAGCACCTGAGGGTGGAGCGGGACGGCGACGGCTGGCGGCCGGCGGGCCTGTTCGACTTCGAACCGGCGATGCGGGGCGCGCGGGAGTACGAGTTCGCCTCGGTGGGGCTGTTCTTCTCCTGCGGAGAGCCGGAGATCCTGCGCCGTCTGCTCCTCGCGTACGGCTACCGCGAGTGCGACCTGGGCGAGGAGCTGAGCAGGAGGCTGCTGGCCTACGCCCTGCTGCACCGCTACAGCAGCCTCGCCTGGTATCTGACCCGGCTGCCCGCGCCGCCGCGGCCCACCCTAGACTGCCTGGCCGCGCACTGGTGGGCCTTGTAGGCCGGGGGCGCCGCGCTACCGGCAGGCCGCGGTGCCCGGGGTGCAGAACCGCACCTCGGGGTAGCGCGGAGACGGCTCGTCCAGCAGGGATTGCGGCTTGTGACGCAGGTGCCGGTCGAGGAACGCGCGGACGTACGTGCGGGTGATCTCCGTGGAGCGGGCCGCGGACAGGTCGCCCGGGACGGCGATGCCGAGAGCGCCCACCAGGAGCGGCACATCGGTGAAGGACTGGTGGTCGGCTCCGGGCAGGACGAGCCAGCGCTTCCAGCCGGTCAGAAGCTTCCAGTCGCGGTCCCAGGAGTTGTCGCGGCCCTCGGGCTGGTGTGCGGCCGAACCCATGAACAGGAACGGCCGCGTCAGCCCGCGCTTCGGGATCCGGGCGTAGGTGGTGCCGTCCATGTCGATCCCGGCGCGCACCCGGGAGTCCTTCAGCATGGCCGCCACGGCGCCGGCACCGCCGATCGACTGGCCGGCCATCGCGATCTCGGATGGGTCGATCAGGGAGGATCCCTCCCACTTCGCGTCCGGTCCGGTCAGCTGGTCGAGCACGAAGGAGACGTCGGCCGCGCGGACCCCGGCCACCTTCGTGCCGAAGCCGGGGTCGGTGTCGCTGTCGCACGCGACGCATTCGGCGACCCGCCCGTCCGGGAAGGTCGTCGCGTAGTTCTCGTAGGTGTGGTCGACGCCGGCCACCACATACCCCCTGCTGGCCAGTTCCTCGGCCAGGGCCGTGAGCGTGCTGCGGGGCATGGTGAACCCCGGCGACAGCACCACCAGGGGCAGGCCGCCTTCGCGCCCGGCCGGTTTCGCGTCCTTGAGGGCGTTGGTGCGGGTGCGGCTCAGCACGTCGTACGGCACGCCGGTCACCTTCTTGCCCTTCAGCGTGAGCTCGGACTCCTTGGCGGTCATGTAGGAGGCCCGCGGTCCCTCCCCCGCCTGGGCCGGATACCACAGGGTGACCATGAGCTCCCTGGCCTTCACTTCGGGCACCCACGGGTCGGGGCGGGAGGTGTCCTTCAGATACAGGGTGGTCGCGCCGACCGGATGGGGGCCGGTGGGCGCGGGCAGGGCCGCGGCGCCGGTGGGTGCGGCCGACGGGGAGGTCGCGGCGGCGACGGACCTGGGCGGGGCCGGCGCGGCGCAGGCGGCCGCGGCGAGGACGACCAGCCCGGCGACCGCCAGGTCCTTGACGGCATGACTCATGAAGCGGTCCGTCCTTTCATGCGGCACGTGCTCACGTGCGCGCCGGTCACTTGTGCAGCAGGTTCAGGGCCTCGTCGAGGGCGGGGTCGCGCCCTGCGGCGGCGTCCTGCGGGGTCAGCGGCACGTAGTGGTCGGGTGCCACGCCGACCCGGTCGATCACCTCACGGCTGGGCGCCAGGTGATGCGTCGACGGGAACGCCAGGGTGGTGTTGTCGCCGAGGAGGTACGGCCGCGCCGGGCCCGAGACGCCGCCCGCGGTTCGCGTTCCGACCAGCCGGCCGAGACGCAGGTCCTTGACGGCGGAGCTGAAGTGCTCGCAGGCCGAGGCGCAGCCGCGGTCGGTGAGCACCACCAGTGGCAGGCCGAGCAGCGCGACGCTGTCGTCGGTCCGCATGGGGTCGCACGTGCCGTCCGCCGCGCACTGGTAGGCCGTGACCTTACCGTGGGCGAACCCGCTCAGCAGCCGGATCGCCTCGCCGGGGCTGCCGCCGCCGTTGCCACGCAGGTCGAGCACGAGGCCGGTGAGCGTGCGGCTCGCACCCAGCCTGGAGATCGCCCGGAAGACCCGGTTCGCGGCGTCGGGCACGAACCCGCTCAGCCGTACGTAGGCGATGCCGTCTCGCAGCAGCTTCGTCGTCACCACTTGCAGGGTGGCCGGATCGGGCTGGTACAGCCCCGGCTTCAGCGTCACGGTCCGGCGCCGGCCGGTTTTCTGCCGCAGGATGTGGAGCCGAACCGCTCTGGCCTCCGGATATTGCGGGTACAGCGCGGCGACGGCGGCCGGGGTGACCTCTCCGTCGACGAAGGGCGCCGATCCGTTGACGGATTCGATGACGTCGCCGGGGCGCAGCCCCGCGTCCTTCGCCGGTCCGCCCAGGACGCCGGTGACGAACAGCGGGGGCAGGGCGGTTCCGGGGTCGATCCTCACCTGGGGGCCGACGTTGGCGCGCAGGCCCAGGCCGTACTGGTCGCCGTCGTAGAAGTCCGGCGGCCGCTTGCCGCCGTGCGTCCAGCGGGCGTGGTCGTCACCCAGACCGGCCACGATGGCCTGCAGGGTGGCGGCGGCGAGCTTCCCCTGGAGGCCGGCGTCGTCCGGCAGCCGGCTGGTGACGCGCCGGTAGGCCGCCTCGAACGCGGCCCAGTCTGCGTGACGGTCACCGGTCAACGCCGGCATCGTCGCCTCGGGCAGGTCCCGCCCGCCGCGGTTGAGCTCCCGGGTGAAGGCGGCGAATCCCGCGATCAGCAGTGAGCGGGCGTCCAGCGTGGCCCTGCCGTAGTAGTTGGCGAGGATGCAGAAGTACGCCTGCTCGACGACGTCGATCGTGGTGGGCGTCTCCGGTGGGGGATTCCCCTGGGGCTCGGCGCAGACGGACGATCCGCCGGCGGCCGTCGCGGCGGGCTGGGTGCGCGGCGGCGTCGCGGTGCAGGCGACCGCCAGGAGGAGCACGAGCCCGGCCGTCATGGACTTGGCGGTCATGACAGGCGCCTGCGGATCCACCGGAAACAGAGACCGGCGAGGCCGGCGGTGACGAGGACGTAGATCCCGGTCTCGATCCACTGGAGCGGCCAGAAGCGCTCGAACGGCTGGTAGATCGCCTCCTGCCGGTAGCCCAGCCGGTTGATCTCGGCGATGCAGGCGTCGAAGCCCTGTGCCGGATCCTGGGCCTGCTGGGACGGCGCGCACGGTCCTGACGTCATGGACACGCGAACGGTGACGGGGGCGCCGTCGCCGCCGACCACGTGTCCGGACGGATCGGTGAGGCGGCTGGACAGCACCCAGGCGCCCGTGTTACCGGGTATCGCCTTATTCAGGATCACTTGCGGAAACGCTTCGTCGCTGGACTTGTTGAACGAGTCCACGTTCTCCGGGGTGAGCTTGAAGGATGAGCTGACCGGAGGGAGGAGGTGGGGCCGGACCGTCAACGGCATGGCGATCTGAACCGCCGCGAAGACGGCCAGGGTGAGGGCCATGGCGGGCAGGGTGCGCCTGACGATCAGCCCCGCGGTCACGCCGAGCACGAACGCGAACGCCGCATAGGCCATGGGGACGATGGCGCGCGCGCCGAACACCAGGGGATCCATGAGCGTGAAGCCCGGCGCGGCGGACTTGTCGAGGGGGGCGGACCACCAGGTCACCGCGAGACTGCACAGCCCGGCGGCCGTCGCGGCGGCCAGGCCGGTGACCGTGAGCTTGACGGCCAGCCAGCGGGTGCGGGTGATGCTCTGGTTCCACACCAGCAGATGCGTGCCGGCCTCCAGCTCCCGGGTGATCAGCGGCGCGCCCCAGAAGAGACCGATCAGGGCAGGAAGAACCAGCACGACGACGGTGGCGGCCTGGAAGGGGGCCTCATAGTCGTCGAAGAACCGGGCGAAGAAGTGCGCGCAGCCGCCGTCCCGGGTGCAGGCGGTGATGCCGGCGGAGTAGTCGGAGGCCAGTTCCGGCCCGGTCAGTGCCAGGGCGACGGCGAGCACGACGAGCGCGGCGGCCGTCGTCGCGGCCGCGACGCGGAACTGGCGCCAGGTCAGCCAGATCATCGCTGCACCTCCAGGACCGGTCGCCCCTGGGCGGGAGCCGGCCCTTCCATGTAGGCCAGGACGAGGTCTTCCAGGGTGAGCCGGCTGACGGTCCAGGCGGGGTCGTGGATCGTGTCCTCGGTGCGGATGACGAACGTGCTCTGCCGGTCGGTGTGGCTGGCGGAGACGACGTGCTGACCGGCCGGGAGCCGGTCGGGGTCGCGGCGCGGGCCGGTGAGCCGGTGGTGGGTGGCCAGCAGGTCGTCCACCTGCCCCGCGAGCTGCACGCGCGAGCCGACCAGCACGATCAGGTAGTCGCAGGTCCGTTCCAGGTCGGAGACCAGGTGGGAGGAGAGCACCACGCTGAGCTCGTGCTCGGCGACGGCCTCCATCAGGCCCTGCAGGAACTCGCGGCGGGCCAGCGGGTCGAGCGCGGCGACCGGCTCGTCCAAGATCAGCAGCTCGGGCCGTTTGGCCAGGCCCAGGGTGAGGGCGAGCTGGGCGCGCTGCCCGCCCGACAGCTTCCCCGCCCGGTGCCGGGGATCGAGGCCGAGCCGTTCGACGCGTTCTCGCGCGAGCGCGGCGTCCCAGCCGGGGTTGAGCCGGGCACCCAGCCGCAGATGGTCGGCGACGCTCAGGCCCGCGTAGACGGGGGTGTCCTGGGCGACGAATCCGATCCTGGCCAGCTGCGCCGGGTCTCCCGTGGGACGGCCGCCGAGCACGGCGACGGTGCCCGAGGTCGGCGTCAGCTGGCCGGCCGCCAGCTTGAGCAGGGTGGTCTTGCCGGCGCCGTTGGGGCCCACCAGCCCGACGACGTGGCCGGCCGGGATGTCGACGGTGCACTCGCGCAGCGCCCATCGCTTGCCGTACTTCTTGCCCAGGTCCCGGGCCTGCAGGACGGCGCTCACGCGATGTCCTCCTGAGCGGCGGTCCGGAAGGTGGTCATGAACAGCGCCTCGATGCTCTCGTCGTCGAGGCCGGCCAGGCGGGCCTTGGTCAGCCATCGGCGCAGGTCCTGCCGCAGCCGGCCGTGCGCGGCCAGTGAGGCGTCGGCCAGCGTCCTGGTCACGAACGTCCCGACCCCCGGCCGGGCCGCCACCAGGCCCTCGTGCTCGAGTTCCCGGTAGGCCTTGAGCACAGTGTTCGGGTTGATCGCCAGCTGCGCCACCACGTCCTTGACGGTCGGAAGCTGATCGCCTTCACGCAGCAGGCCCAGCCGCAGCGCGTGCCGCACCTGCTGGACGAGCTGCAGGTACGGCGAGACGCCGGACCGGCCGTCCAGGTAGAACTCGATCATTACAACCTCTATTCATCTAGATTCCTAGCACTTTAGGTACGTAGATGTTAAGCGGTCGTAAGGATCACAGGATAGGTGTCTCAGCGCCCGGCGGCGCCGGTGACGTACTCGTGCAGGCGCGCCGATCCTTCCAGCATGGCGACGGCCGTGGAGGCGAGGGCGGCGCCGCGTTCGGCGAGGGCGTCGCGCAGCGCCTCGGTGCTGCCGGTGCGGCGCAGGCCGTCGAGCACGTCTCCGATCCGCGCCAGCGGATACCGTCCCTGCCGCAGCATGTGGATCATGCGGGCGTCGCGCACCTCGGCCGGGCCGTACCACCGGTAGCCGGTGCCGGGCTCGCGCTGCGGCGTCAGCAGCCCGGCGGCCTCCCACACCCGCAACGCCGAGGTGCGTACGCCGAGGAGGGCGGCCACCTCCCCGATGCGCAGGGCGGACCGCGGCGCGGCCGGGCCGCCGGGATCCTGCCCGGCCACCGCTTCGAGCGCCTCCCCCGTCGCCCGCAGGGCGAGCCGCTGCTGGTGCAGCGCGGCGTGGCAGGCGTCCACGAGGGCGAGCGCGCCCGTCAGGTCGCCGTCGTGCACGGCCAGCATGATCGTACGGGCGGCCTCCCACCCGTACCCCTTGGCCAGCGCCCGGTACGCGAGCAGGGCCTCGCGGTGCCGCGTGTCGAACCTGCGGTAGCCGGCGGCCGTCCGCTCGGCAGGCGGGAGGATTCCCGCGTCGGCGTAGTTGCGGATCTGCTGGGTGGAGACCCCTGCCTCCCGCGCCAGATCGACCGGGCGCAGCGCCCTGTGACTCACCTGTGGCTCACCGGACTTGAGGCTTCGGGTCGCATCCGCTCATGATAAGCGCCTGCGAGTCTCAAGTGCCGCTCGTCAGGTGACGGCCCGGCGCAGGGCGTAGACGGCGGCGCCTGCCGCCAGCACGGCGGCACCGGAGACCACCGAGGACAGCGGCAGGGCGAAGGCCAGGATCAGGCACCCGGCCAGGCCGACGGCGGGCACGGCACGCGGCGGCCGTCCCTCATCGCGGCCGAGGGTCCACGCGCCGGCATTGGCGATGGCGTAGTAGACCAGCACGCCGAAGGAGGAGAATCCGATCGCGCCGCGCAGGTCCGCCGTCGCGGCCAGGATCGCCACGACCGCGCCGACGGCCAGCTCGGCGCGGTGGGGCACCGCGAAGCGCGGGTGGACGGCGGCGAGCGCGTGCGGCAGGTGCCGGTCGCGTGCCATGGCGAGCGTGGTGCGGGACACCCCGAGGATCAGCGCGAGCAGCGAGCCGGTCGCGGCGAGCGCGGCGCCTGCCCGTACGACCGGGGCCAGGCCGGGCTGCCCGGCCTCCCGCACGACGGCGGCCAGGGGTGCGGCCGCGTCGCCCAGGGCCGCGCCGCCCAGCACGGCGAGCGCGGACACCGCGACCGCCGCGTAGACGACCAGGGTGAGCCCGAGCGCGAGCGGAATCGCGCGGGGGATGGTCCGCGCCGGGTCGCGCACCTCCTCGCCGAGGGTGGCGATGCGGGCGTAACCGGCGAAGGCGAAGAACAGCAGGCCCGCCGCCTGCAACACCCCGCCGGCGGTGGCGTCGGCTCCGACGTCCAGCCGGCCCGGGTCCGCGGCGCCGGAGGTCAGGCCCGCGACCACCACTGCGGCCAGGACCGCGAGGACCACCCCGACAATGAACCGGGTGAGCCAGGCGCTCTTGTGGATCCCCGCGTAGTTGACCGCGGTCAGCGCCACCACGGCCGCCGCCGCCACCGCGTGGGCCTGCTCCGGCCACACATAGGAGCCGACGGTCAGCGCCATCGCCGCACACGAGGCGATCTTGCCGACCACGAACGCCCACCCCGCCAGGTAGCCCCAGAAGTCCCCCAGCCGCTCCCGCCCGTAGACGTAGGTGCCGCCGGAGGCGGGGTAGCGCGCGGCCAGCCGGGCCGATGAGGTCGCGTTGCAGTAGGCGACCACCGCGGCCGCCGCCAGCCCGAGCAGCAGTCCGGACCCGGCCGCCCGCGCCGCCGGCGACAGGGCGGCGAAGATCCCCGCGCCGATCATCGAACCCAGCCCGATGACCACGGCGTCGGACAGGCCCAGCCGGCGCTCCAGCGGTCCCTGCCCAGCGCGGGCCGGTGTGCCCATGGCCACGCCACCTCCAGTGACATCGATCACCGTACTTCCCGGCCTGCGGGTGCGGACCGGCCGGACGTTCCGTCTCAGGGCCACAGGCGGTGCCGCACCGCGACGTTCTCCCCCACGATCACTCCTCCACTTCACGCCGCCGCGCTCACCACCGCGAGCCCGGCGCCCGTTCCGGATACGCCACGAGGCCGTGGCCCCGGAGCCCGCCTCTTCGGCAGTGTTCCATCAAATGGGTTTGATGTATTGTCCGGGTCATGGCGTCGTCCGAGCAAGCCCTTCCGGCGTTCGTGCGCCTGGCCGCCCACACGCTGCGCTGGCGGCTGTTGACCGAGCTCGCGGCGGGCGACCTGCGGGTCCGCGAGCTGATGACGCTGGTCGGGGCGCCGCAGAATCTGGTCTCCTACCACCTGCGGCTGCTGCGCGACGGCGGCCTGGTCACCGCCACACGCAGCAGCCGCGACGGCCGCGACAGCTACTACCGGCTCAACCTGGACGACTGCGCCCAGGCCCTGGCAGGCGCCGGGGCCGCCCTGCATCCCGCACTGCGCGGCGTCCCCGAGCCGCCGGCGCCTCCGCCGCGGTGGCCCCGTCTCTCGGTGCTGTTCGCCTGCACGGGAAACAGCGCCCGCTCACCGATCGCCGAGGCTCTGCTGCGCCATCACACCGCCGGTCGCGTGACCGTGACCAGCGCCGGCAGCCGGCCCGCGGCACGGGTGCACCCGCACGCCGTACGCGTGCTGCGTGAGCAGTACGGCATCGACATCGCCGACCGGCGGCCCCGCCATCTGGACACGCTGCGCGGGCGCCGGTTCGATTACGTCATCACCCTGTGCGACAAGGTCCGCGAAGCCTGCCCCGAGTTCGGCGACCACGCGCGGCGGATCCACTGGAGCACCCCCGATCCGGCCGCGGCGGGCCGGTCGGAGCAGGACGTCCATGCCGCGCTCGGCCGAGCGGCGGCGGACATCGACACGCGCATCCGTTACCTACTGCCCGTCCTGGCTCAGACTCCGGAGGCTCACTCATGACGGCGACCGGCCACTACGCCTGCGTCCGCTACCTCGTCGACGACGTCCGGGCGGCCGTCGGCTTCTACACCGCCCATCTCGGCTTCACCCTGAACAGCAGCGCCGCACCCGCCTTCGCCGACGTGGTACGCGGGCCGCTGCGGCTGCTGCTGTCCGGACCCGCCAGCTCCGGCGCCCGCGCCACACCCGCCGAGGCCGGCGGCGCGGGCCGCAACCGCATCCAACTGGTCGTCGACGACCTGGACGCCGAGATCGGCCGGCTGCACGCCGCGGGCCTGTCGTTCCACGGCGAGGTGGTCACCGGCCCCGGCGGCCGGCAGATCCTGCTCCCCGACCCCGCCGGCAATCTCGTCGAACTGTTCGAGCCCGCCGATCGGTCCTGATCTCGGCCGGCCAGGCTGGTCGCGTCACACGGATCGCCAGGCGAAGCGTTTACCCGCGCCGCCGCGTGGCGTCCGGCCGTGCGGGGGAGTCTCCGATCGCGTACGAGCACGCGGGCGGCGCCCGACGACCGGGCGAGAACGGAGACGGCGTGGACGATCGTGATTCACCGGCGGTGCGCCGCCGCGACCTGCTTGGCCTGTCCGCCGCCGCCCTCGCGGGGGCGGCGACCGTCACGGCCCCCGCGGCGGCGGCCGCGCCGCGAGCCCCTGAACAGGAGGCGGAGGTGACTCCGCCCGAGGACCTCATGCGCGAGCACGGCGTGCTGAAGCGTCTCCTGCTCGTCTACCGGGAAGGCATCCGGCGGATCGAGGGCGGCGAGCGGGCACCCACGCAGCCGCTGAACGCCGCCGCCCGCATCATCCGCGGCTTCATCGAGGACTACCACGAGCACCTGGAGGAGAAGTACGTCTTCCCCCGGCTGCGCGAGGCCGGCAGGCTCACCGGCACCGTCTCGGTCCTGCTGCTGCAGCACCGCCGAGGACGCGAGCTGACCGAGCGCATCCTCACCGCCACCCGGCATGCCAGGGGTGCCAGGGCCGCCCACACCCTGGTCGCCGACATGGCGGCGTTCGTCCGCATGTACGAGCCGCACGAGGCGCGGGAGGACACGGTGGTGTTCCCCGCCTTCCGTGGGGTCGTGCCCGCCAAGGAGTTCCTCCGCCTGGCCGAGGTCTTCGAAGACGAAGAGCACCGGCGTTTCGGGCCGCGCGGCTTCGAAGGGGTGGTCGACCAGGTCGCCGACATCGAGAAGGCGCTCGGCATCTACGACCTGTCCCGCTTCACTCCCCCCGGATGACGCGTCCCCGTCCCTGAAGCGGCGGAGCCTCGGCGACGAAGGCGGGCATCCGGTGCGGGCGGCGCCGCGGGAGCGGTAGGAAATGCGGGCGCTGCGCCTGGTTGCGGTCGGCGTCGGGTCACCACTGGCTGATGAGCGGCCTGTCCGGTCCGTGCTGCCGCCAGGCTTCGGTGAGGCGGACGAGGCGGGTGGGGGCGGCGATGCCGCGCACGGTCGCGATCTTGCCGCCCGCGATGTCGAACGTCACGGCGCCGATGACCTGGTCGCCGATCACGAAGAGAATGGCGGGGGCGCTATTGACGAGCGCGTAGTGGACGGCGGGCGTGCCGCCGGCGAATCGCCGCTTGGCGGGTGTGGGTTTGAAGCCGGCCCGCACGACGGCGGCGATGTGCTGCGGAGTGTCGTACCGCAGCAGCTTCTCGGCCAGGCCGGCGCCGTCGGAGATCGCGGTCGCGTCGTCGGTGAGCAGCGCCACCAGCCGTTCGGTGCGGCCCGAGGATGCGGCGGCGAGGAATTCCTCGACGACCCTGCGGGCGGATGCCGGGTCGACTTCGCCGCCGCGGCGCGCGGCGGTGATGCGGCGCCGGGCTCGGTGGAGGTGCTGCTGGCTCGCGAACTCGGTGATGTCGAGGATCTCTGCGATCTCGGCATGGCTGTGGGAGAACGCTTCGCGCAGAACGTAGACGGCCCGCTCGAAGGGCGACAGGCGCTCCATGAGCGTCAGCACGGCCAGGGAGACCGATTCGCGCTGCTCGAACGAGTCGGCCGGGCCGAGCATCGGGTCGCCGTCGAGGAGCGGTTCGGGCAGCCAGGCGCCGGCGGTGCGTTCGCGGCGGGCTCGCGCCGAGCGGAGCCGGTCGAGGCACAGGTTGGTGACGACCTTGGCCAGCCATGCTTCCGGCACCTTGATCCGTTGCCGGTCCGCGGCCTGCCAGTGCAGGAACGCGTCCTGCACGGCGTCCTCGGCGTCGGCGGCGGAGCCCAGCAGCCGGTAGGCCAGTGAGGCCAGCCGGCTCCGGCCGGCCTCGAACCGGCTGGTGCCGAAGCGATCAGTGGCGGTGCTGTCCACGCGGACCACCCTTCAGAAGTGAATCACGGGCCGTGCCCGCGTAGGCGCGTTCGTCACGGCCCCGATCGATGGCACGCCCTGCGCCGGCGGGCGCGAGGGGTCAGATCGTCGCGTGCGTGACCGGCTGTGCGGCGGTCTCTGCGGCGGTCGCGTTCGGCGCGGCGGCCAGGCGGTGCTTGCGCCTGGGCATGCCGAAGGTCGGGTGCAAGGTGGCCCACAGCGACATCTTGAGGATGCCCGCCTTGATCCGCGCGGGCTTCCGGCCGCCCATGTACGTCGGCTTTGCTCGCCCTTCGTCGTCGACCATCTGCAGGATCCCGTCCCGCCGCCCGAGGCTGATGTGGTTGTACGTGTAGACCAGCTTGGTGTTCGCGATCTTGCGGCCGGTCAGGCCTCCCACGATCGCCTCGACAGCCTGCCGGCCGGTGTAGCCGGCCGAAGCGCAGGACATCGGCAGCGGCCGGCCGTTGTCGCCGATGGCGTAGGCGCTGTCACCGACGGCGTAGATGTTCGGGTGCGAGACCGACCGCATGATGCGATCGACGACGATCTGACCGTTCTCGGTGACCTCCAGCCCGCCGGCGGCGGCGATGGGGTTGACCGCGAACCCGGCCGTCCACACGGTTGCGTCGGACGTCAGGGCGGTGCCGTCGGCGCACAGCACCCGCGTCGCTTCGACGGCTTCGACGCTGGTGTGCTCCAGGACGCTGATGCCCAGCCGGTCGCAGGCACGGCGCAGGTGACTGCGGGCCCCGGCGGAGAGCCGGGCACCCAGCTCGCCGCGCGCGACCAGCGCGACCGACAGGCCGGGCCGGGATTCGGCGATCTCGGTGGCGGTCTCGATGCCGGTCAATCCGTCGCCGACGACCACCACACGCCCGCCTTCGCCCCGCCTGCCCAGGCTGTCCAGGCCCTCGCGCAGGCTCAGTGCCGAGGGCCTGGCGGCGACGTCGAAGGCATGCTCGGCCGCGCCGGGGACAGTGTGGTCGGCACCGTGGCTGCCGAGCGCGTACAAAAGCGTGTCGTAGCCGAGTTCGCCGACGCCGCCGGCGGCGTCGGCCACGGCGACGACCTGGCGCTCGGGGTCGACGGCGGTGACGCGGGCCACGCGCAGCCGTATCCCCGTGCCCGCGAAGACGTCGGCGAGCTTCGGAGCCTCGATGTCCTGGCCGGCCGCCAGCTGATGCAGCCGCATTCGCTGGACGAAGTCCGGCACGGCGTTGACCACGGTGATCTCGGTGTTCGCCGGGGACAGCCGGCGGGCCAGTGTCCCGGCCACGTAGGCCCCGGCATAGCCGGCGCCGAGGACGACGATGCGGTGCTTCATGTGACGCTCCTGTCGGTCTGATCGCTCTCGGTGAGTTGAGCGGGACGTCGCCCCGATTGCTGACAGGAACTGGGTGTGGCATGGGTCACACAGCGGCAGGAGCTGACCGCGATCCGGCCGTGAGACGGTGTCGCCGGGACTCCGGCCGGCTCGTCAGGCGTCGTCACCCAGGTGGGCGGCGCGGGCGTTGAGGTAGCGCCGGCGCGGCAGGCTCGCCGCCCGCCGGGCCGCCGCCAGGTAGGCCTCGCGTGCCGCCGCCCGCTGTCCGGCCATCTCCAGCAGGTGCGCGCGCACCGCGGGCAGGCGGTGGTCGCGGGCCAGCCGTTCGTCGCCCTCCAGCCCGTCGAGCAGGGCCAGCCCCGCCCGCGGGCCCCGGCTCATCGCCACCGCGACCGCGCGGTTCAGCAGAGTCACGGGGTTGTCCGACATCCCCGCCAGCACCTCGTACAGCGCGGCGATCTGCGGCCAGTCGGTCGTGTCCGCGCTCGGCGCCTCGTCGTGCAGGGTGGCGATCGCCGCCTGGACCTGATAGGGCCCGGGCGCACCCCGCGCCAGGGCCGCGTCGACCAGCGCCACGCCCTCGGCGATGCGGGCGGCGTCCCACAGGGTCCGGTCCTGCTCGGCCATCGGAATCGGCGTGCCGTCCGGGGTGCTGCGCGCGGCGCGGCGTGCGTCGGTGAGCAGCATGAGCGCGAGCAACCCGGCCGCCTCGCCGTCGTCCGGCAGCAGCCGGTGGACGATGCGGGCCAGCCGGATCGCCTCGGCGGTCAGATCCTCCCGGCGAAGCCCGGCCTCCCCGGCGTACCCCTCGGTGAAGACCAGGTAGAGCACGTGGAGGACGGCGCTGAGGCGCGCGTCGTGGTCGGCTCGCGCAGGCATGCCGAACGGGAGGCCGCTGTCCCTGATGCGTTGCTTGGCCCGGGTGATGCGGCGGGTCATGGTCGCCTCCGGCACCAGGAACGCCCGGGCGATCTGCGCGGTGGTCAGGCCGCCGACCGCGCGGAGGGTGAGGGCGATCTGCGAGGCGGGCGACAGCGCGGGATGGCAGCACATGAACAGCAGGATCAGCGTGTCGTCGGGCCCAGACGTGGACGCGTCCGCGCCGGGCGCGAGCCGCCACTCGGGAAGCGCCCGCCTGCCGGCGGCGTCCTCCCGTTCGCGCCGGGCCTGCTCGGCGCGCAGCAGGTCGGTGAGCCTGCGGGCGGCGACGGTGACGAGCCAGCCCAGCGGGTTGTCCGGCAGGCCGTCCTCCGGCCAGCGGACGGCGGCAGCGAGCAGCGCCTCCTGCACGGCGTCCTCCGCGGTGTCGAAGTGGCCATACCGTCGCACGACCGCGCCGAGGACCCGCGGCGCCAGGCCGCGCAGCAGGTCCTCGGCCTCGCAGCGACGCGTCGTCACAGCTCCAGCTCGGCCTGCGACTCGGCGATCGGACGCACGTCCACGTACCACTCGTGCGTCAGAGCCGCGTCCTCGGGATGCGGGGTGTGCGCCAGGCGCGCGGCGATCTGCGTCGCCCGGTCGAAGCTGTCGCACTCGACGATCGTGTAGCCCGCCAGGACCTCCTCGCTCTCGGCGTACGGGCCGTCGGTGACGACGGGGACTCCCTCACGCAGCCGGATCCTGCGGGCGTGGACGGGGGCGGTCAGGCCCTGGGCGTCGACGAACTCCCCCGACTTCACCAGGTCGTCGTTCCACTCCGTCATGAACGCGTGCATGGCCGCGGCGTCCTCGGCCGACCAGGCGGGTCCGTGGCCCGGCCGTCCCGCCAGGACGTCGTAGTCCCGCTGCGAGCCGTACAGCATGATCATGTACTTCACGGTTCGTTCCTCTCCGGCGGGCATCTTCGGCACCGCTTCACCAAGGACGTCGAAGCCGGCCCCCTGATCCGGACACACCCGTGGCCGGGAAAGCCCGTCCGGCCACTGTGCCGGAGCGGCGGCGGGCCCTGTCAAGCGAGGGAACGCTGGGAAAGTTTCACGCGCGGGCACGGGGGCCGTGCCCCGGAGCAGCGCGCACTCCCCGCCGGACGGCACGCAGGGCCGGACCGTTGGCGCGCGCGGCTCCCGTTGATCAGTGTGTGCGGCATGACGTACTGGGCAGGCGCGGCGCGGATCGCGGCCGTCGCGGCATCGATCGTGCTGCTCTCGCCGGCGCTCCCGGCGCCGGCGGCGGGCGTGGCGGGCCTCTCCTCGGGCCGGAATCCGCAGCAGAATCCCCTGCAGGACCCACAGCAGGACCCACAGCGGGATCCGCGCCGGCATCCGACGCGGGATCTGCGCTGGGGCGACTGCGCGGGGGTCGACGATCCCGCCCTGCGCTGCGCCGAGGTCACCGTGCCGCTTGACCACCGCCGTCCCCGCGGCCGGACGATCACGATCGCGATCTCGCGGCTGCCCGCGACCGACCCGGCCCGGCGCCGCGGCGTGCTGCTCACCACCGGAGGCGGCCCCGGCGGGCCGGGCGTGCCGCTGCCGTCGAGCCTGGCACCCCTGCTGTCCCCCGAGGTGCGGGCGCGCTACGACCTGATCGGCTTCGACATCCGATTCGTCGAGCGGAGCACGCCCATCGGCTGCGGCCAGGAGGTGGAGGAGCCCGGCGGCTACTGGGTCCGCACCGCCACCCCCGGAAGCTTCCCGGCCGACGCGGCCGAGGCCCGCGCGTACGCCCGCGACTGCGTGCGCGCCGCCGGGTGGGCCCTGCCGTACGCCACCACGGCGAACGCCGCCAGGGACATGGACGTCATCCGGGCCGCGCTCGGCGAGGAGAAGATCTCCTACCTCGGCGGATCGTACGCGGGGATGCTCGGGGCGGTCTATGCCGCCTTGTTCCCGGGCAGGGTGGACAGGTTCGTGCTGGACAGTCCGGTCAACCCGGACAACGCGTGGCGGCCGTACGAACTGGACCGCACCCCGGCGTTCGAGGCCGGGACGGGCGCCTTCGCCGCCTGGACGGCCGAGCGAAACGCCGTGTACGGCCTCGGCGGCACGGCGCGGGAGGTCACCGACGCCGTCGCGGGGCTGATCCGGCGCGCCGCGACGGCCCCGGTCGTCGTCGCGGGTCACGCCTGGACGTCGGGCGAACTGGGGACGCTGCTCGTGGCGGGCATCTACGACGAGCGCTCCTTCGGGCTGGTCGCTGCGGCGTTCGCCGACATCGCCGCCGGGCGGGAGCCCTACGTGCCGTTCCCCGTCCGCCCGCTACCGCCCGCGGGGGTGCCCGGCGTCCCGGCCGACAACCACACGGCGACCAACATGGCCTACCGGTGCGGGGACGGTCCCTGGCCGCGTGACCCCCGCGACTACCAGCGTGATCTCGCCTCCTACAGCGCACGGTATCCGCTGTTCGGCCCGGCCAACGCCAACATCACGCCGTGCGCCTTCTGGCCCCGGATCAAGGACGAGCCGGTGCGGCTGCCGGCCGACCGGGCGCCCGGAGTCCTGGTGACCGCCGCGCTGCGGGACGTGGCGGCGCCGGTGGCCAACAGCCGCGCCGTGGCGGCAGCCATCCGGGGCTCGCGCCTGGTCACCATCGACGCGCACACCCACGCGCCGTACCCCGCCTTCGGCAACGCCTGCCTCAACGGCCAGGTCGACGCCTTCCTCACCACCGGGACGCTCCCGCCCGCCGACGTCGCCTGCTGACCCCGTCGGGCCGGGTCGGCCCGGCACAGGGCGCCGCCCCCTCCGCGGACATGGGCTGAACACCGTCGTGTGGCCCCCATCCCCCGAACAGTTCGCGGAACACCTGCAGCGTTGTCTGCCGCATGCCGGGTTTCTCGCCGGCCGCCACCGTCGGTTGCGGCCGTGACACGACCATGACACGGCGCGGACGAGGCGGGGACACGGCTGGCCGACAGTGGGTGGGGCCGGCGGTCGAACTGCGGGTGAGTTGCCGAACCAAGCACGGCGAGATGAGCCGGCCGGGGCTGCTGTGACCATCCGCTGGATGAGAGTTCCGGCGAAGGTGATCACGAAGAGGAGAAGGCGTTGGTAAATGACGGAGAATGGGACCGGCGTTCGGTGTTGCGGGGCGCCGCGGTGCTGGCCGGTGCGGCCGCGACGGCGCCGCTGTTAGGCGGGGCGGCCACGGCTCTGGCCGGCGGCGGTGACGCGGACGCGCTGTTCAAGGCCGGGAAGTTCGAGCAAGCCGGCCGCGCGTACGAGGAGATTCTGAAGACAGACCCCACGAACCTGCACGCGGCCCGACGGCGCGGCTATGTAGCGTTACTGGCCAACAAGTTCCCCGACGCCGAAAAATACCTCAAGATGGCCGTCGAGCTGGCACCCGACGACAAGGACGCCAACTACTTCCTGGCCGACTGCTACATCCGGCAGGACAAATTCTCCCTGTCCGCACCACACTGGCAAGCAGCCGGCGAGGACAGCTACGCCAAGTGGTTCGCGGCGGTCAGCGGGGAGCCGTATCAGATCCACGGCGACATCGCGCGTGTGCCATTCCAGCAGATGGACCCGATTCCGCTGGTGGAGGCCTCGGTCAACGGCGGGCCGCCGAAGCGCTTCATGTTCTACACCGGCGCCCCGAATCTGAGCATGCGCGCGTCGGTGGCAAAGGAGGCCGGGCTGAGCCCGGTCGCCAGTCAGAAAATCGAGTACGAGAACGACACCATATGGGCGTACTACGGGGTGCTGGACTCCTTCAAGCTGGGCGGCATCGAACTGCGCAACGTACCCGTGGGCTGGTCGTCGAGGGAGTCGGGCGAGGATGTCGACACTGACAGCGACGGCCTGATCGGCACGTGGGTCTTCTACCACTTGCTGACCACCTTCGACTACGCGGGGCGGTCGCTGATCCTGCGCCGCCGGACCCCCGAAACGGCCAGGAAGGCACGCGCCGACGCCATACGGGCGGGTGCCGAACCCCTGCCGCTGTGGCTGGCCCGTGAGCAATATCTGCACAGCAGGGGCAGCATCGCCGGCGTCGCCGGCTCCGGCACAGGGGTGGTGGGCGTGAACTTCGGCGGAAGGGGCGAGATGGCCGCGGTCGTGTTCGGGGACACTGCCAAGCAGTTGGGGATCCGCACCGACCACGACCGCCCCATCGGGACTTTCGCCCACAGCCACCCAGCCGTCACCTACCCCTGCTACCCGAAGGAGATCCGCCTCGGCAACGCCACCGCCAAGGAGATCTACTGCGAGAACCACCCAGGGGCCGAGCTCGCCCCCTTGGGGTTCGACGTGCCGACCGCCTTCTTCCACTGCTTCTACAAGCCCTACAACGTCACTCTCGACTTCACCGACATGAACCTCTACATCGCCCGCGGTAAGGCCACCTAATCAGTGCGACTGCACGGGCGTCATGAGAGCGGTCTCGCCCGTGGCCGCTCCGGCGATGTCCGCGGTGGCGTTGGTGATCCCGCCGTTCGCCGTCATCATCGCCGACCGCGGTGACCGTCGCGACTGACGTGGGGCCGATCCCGCGGGCGTACCGACACCTCGATCAGCGGGTGAGGAGGGCGCGCAGGGCCCCGGCGACGCCGGCCGGGTCCTCCTCGGCCATGAAGTGCCCGCATTTGACCGTCGTGTGCACCAGGTCGGAGGCCCAGGCACCCCACAGCGCCTCGGCGTCGTACCCGAGGGCGGCCCCCCAGTCCTGCTGGAGCACGGTCACCGGCATCCGCAGCCGGTTCCCCGCCTCCAGGTCCGCCCGGTCGTGGTCCACGTCGATCCCCGCCGACGCGCGGTAGTCCGCCACGATCGAGGGCACCGCCGCGCGGCAGGCGTCCAGGTAGGCGGCGCGTACGCCGGCGGGGATCGCCTCTCGGTCGAGGGTCCAGACGTCGAGGAAGTGGCCGAAGAAGGCGTCCGCGCTCGCGCCGATCATCCGCTCGGGCAGGCCGGGCGGCTGGGCCATCAGGTACAGATGGAATCCGACGGCGGCGCCTGCGCCGTGCATCACCTCCCACATGTCCAGCGTGGGCAGCACGTCGAGGCACGCCAGGTGGCTGATCGAGGCCGGGTGGTCGAGCCCGGCGCGGAAGGCGACCAGCGCGCCGCGGTCGTGCCCGGCCAGCGCGAACCGTTCATGTCCCAGCGCCCGCGCCAGGGCGACGACGTCGGCGGCCATCGTGCGCTTGGAATAGGTCTCGCGACCGGCCTCGGCCGGCTTGTCGCTGTCGCCGTAGCCGCGCAGGTCGGGACAGATCACGGTGTGGTCGGCGGCCAGGTCGGCGGCGACGTGCCGCCACATCAGGTGGGTCTGGGGGAAGCCGTGCAGCAGCACGATCGGGCTCCCCGACCCGGCGACGGCCGCGTTCAGCGACACACCGTCGGCGACCGGCACGCGAAGGTAGTCGAAACCGGGAATGACAGGCGCCATCATGCGCCCCTTTCTGTGCGGGATCAGATGCCCCCAGGCTGCCGGGCGTGAATGAGCATCCGGTCAGCGCGCTACCGTGGCAGTTGCTTTGACCTGGGGGTACGCGCGGAAAGGGGGACGCAGGTGGGCATCGCGTTCGGAGTGCTGGGGCCGGTGACGGCCTGGGACGGCACCGGCGGCGCGATCGCCCTGAAGGGGCCGCGGCACCGCGCGGTGCTGGCCCGGCTGATCGTCGCCCGCGGCCGCGTCGTTCCGGTCACCCGCCTGATCGACGACCTGTGGGACGAACCGCCGGCGGGCGCGGTCGGGGCTGTGCGGACGTTCGTCGCGGCGCTGCGCCGCGCGCTGGAACCCGACAGGCCGCCCCGCACCCCCGCTCGGCTGCTGGTCACCGAGGGACCGGGGTACGCGCTGCGGGCCGGCGCCGACGCGGTGGACGCCTGGCGATTCGAACGCGCGGTGGCCGCCGCCGCGGATCTGTCCCCCGAAGACGGCCTCGGACGGCTGGAGGAGGCGCTGGGGTGGTGGCGCGGCCCCGCCTATGCGGAGTTCGCGGACCAGGACTGGGCCCGCGCCGAGCGCTCCCGCCTGGCCGAGCTCCGGCTGCACGCGGTCGAGCGTCACGCGGAGATGCGGCTGGCCCTGGGACGGGCGGCCGAGGCGGTGCCCGACCTGGACGCGCACGCGGCCGGGCACCCCTGGCGGGAGGAGGCCTGGCGGCTGCTCGCGCTCGCGCTGTACCGCAGCGGGCGGCAGGGCGACGCGCTCGCCGTGCTGCGCCGGGCGCGGGCACTGCTGGTGGACGAGCTGGGAGTGGACCCAGGCCCGGGGCTGCGCCGCCTGGAGAACGACATCCTGCGCCAGGCCGATCACCTCGACTCCTCGGTGCGCGGCGCGGCCGGCCGGGTGTGGGCCGAGGCGACCGCCGCCTACGACCGGGCTGTCGCCTCCGGGGCTCGGGCCCGCCTTGAGACGACGGCAGGACTCCTGCGCGATCTCGCCGTGACCGGGGGCGGCGGCCTGCGGGCGGCGCGCGAGCACCGCGTGGCCGCCGTCGAGGCGGCCGAGGAACTCGGCGACGCGGAGCTGACCGCCCGGGTGATCGGCGCCTTCGACGTCCCGGCCATCTGGACCCGGTCCGACGACCCCGGGCAGGCGGCGCGCATCGTGGCGGCGGCCGGGCGCACGCTGGCCGCCCTGGTCCCCGGTCACGCGGCCGCCGGTCACGAGGCGGCCCGGGTTCGCCTGCTGGCCACGATCGCGCTGGAGTCGCGCGGCGACCGCTCCGGCCGGGGGCCGCGAGCGGCGCGGCAGGCCGAGGAGATCGCCCGCCGCCTGAACGACCCCGCGCTGCTGGCGTTCGCGTTGAGCGGCCTGTTCATCCAGACCTTCGATCGAACGGGCCTGGCCGCCCGCCGCGACGAGATCGGCGCCGAACTGGTGGAGCTGTCCGATCGGCACGGCCTGGTCACCTTCGAGGTGCTCGGGCATCTCATCCGGATGCAGGCCAGGTCGGCGCTCGCGGACTTCACGACCGCCGACGCCCACGCCGCCGAGGCCGAGCGCCTGGCCGTACGGCACGAGCGGCCCCTGGTGGGCGTGTTCACCGCCTGGTATCGGGCGCTGCGCCTGGACGCGACCGGCCGGGGGACGGTGGAGGAGGCCGAGGCCGCCTACCGGGAGGCCGCCGCCCGGCTGGAGGGCGCCGGCATGCCCGGCATGGAGCGCGGCCTGCTGCCGCTCGCGTTGCTGTGCCTGCGCCTGCGGCACGGGCAGACCCCGCCCGACGTCGAAGATGCCGATTGGGGGCCGTACGCGCCGTGGGTCCGGCCTCTGGTGCTGCTGGCGCGTGACCGCCGCGCCGAGGCGGCCGCAGCGCTGCGCGCCCTGCCCGAGCCGCCGCGCGACCTGCTGACGGAGGCCCTGTGGTGCCTCGCCGCCCGCGCGGCCCTCACACTCGGGGACCGCACGACGATGGAACGCGCCCACGCCGCGCTGCTGCCCGCCGCGGGCGAGCTGGCCGGGGCGGGCAGCGGCGTGCTGACGCTCGGCCCGGTGGCCGCGCACCTGAACGACCTCTCCGCCGCTCTCGGCCCTTCGTCAGGCAGGGTTACCCCTTCATCTAGGGAGCTTCCCTACCAGATCAGGCCGGGATGACCTACATCTACGGATGGGAGGCGGATGCGGCAAGCGCGGACAAGACGTCATCTACCTCAACGAACGGTTCTGGCTGGTGCGTCACACACCCGCCTCACAGGCACCCGGAAAGATCGTCGCGATGCCCGCCACGACCCCGTGGGCTTCGGCTCCTCCAGAGACCAAGACCAACCCCAGATATTCATCCGTGTTCCGCGAGATAACCCCGGGCTCGCCGCCCGCCTAGGCCGGCGACAGGGGGACACCCTAGCCGCCGCGCCCCCGGCGGGGGCGCGGGCGGCGGGTGGAGGCCCGGCCCGTCGCGGCGGCCGGGCGGGCCGCCGGCCCCGACCAGTGCGCCGGACGAGTGAGGGCCGGGGGCAGCTTCGTGGCGTCGTCTCCCCTTGCCGCGTTCACCTGGACCTGGGTGAGGAAGACGCTCCCCGTGAGGTCGGCGCCGCCGAGGTCGGCCCCGCGCAGATCCGCCCCGATGAGATCCGCGCCGCGCAGATCGGCCTCGCGCAGATCCGCGCCGATGAGGTAGGCGCCCCTCAGGTTGGCTCCGCGCAGGTCGGCCTTCCTGAGCCGGGCGCCGATGAGGTCGGCTCCCCTGCGGTCGGCGGCACGGCCCCCGGCCGACGCCCGCACCAGCTCGCTCGTCCGCAGCAGCAGCACGTTGACCTTCTCGCGGTGGGCGGCGACGTCCACGCCCAGCAGGTCGTCGGGGGTGCCCATGGTCAGGCGTTCGGTCTCCTCGAACGCGCCGCGCAGCTCGGCGTGGATCGGGCGGGTCACCGGCAGGGACATCGCCTCGTCCAGGTACCACAGCAGCTCGTGCAGGTGCCGTACGACGGGGAAGACCTCGAACATCCGCGCCGCGGTCCGCGGATCGCCCCGCCAGCTGCGCCCGAAGGTGACCTGCGAGACCTTCTGCCCCGCGCCGAAGCAGTCGTAGACGGTGCAGCCGGGAAAGCCGCTGTCTCGCAGACGCGAATGGATGCCGCAGCGGAAGTCGTCCCGCAGGTTGGGGCACGGCCGCCCGGCGTCCTTGCTGATCGCGAAGTCGGCCGAGGCGGCGAAGGGCAGCGCGACACAGCACAGCCCGAAGCAGTTCGCGCAGTCGGCCCGCAGGTCGGTCCGTCCGCCGCCGGAGTCGGCCGGGGCCTTTCCACGGGCGTCCCCGCGGTCGTGCGTGTCGGGCAACGTGCCTGATCTCCTCGTGTTCCGTGGGCGCGCGGCCGCTCGCCGTTCCGGCGCCCAGCTAGAACGTATCCCACCGAACGAGCGCCCGGCGCCCGGCTTCAGCCGGGGTGGCGACTCACGCGTGCAGGCTCCCGTCCCGGATCAGTCCTCAGCGGAAGCGGTGAGGCGGCGAACCATCCGGACCAGCCCGGCGCGCCGCGCGGCCGGGCTGTCGCCTTCGGCGCCGGCCATGATCATTCGTACGACCTGGGGAGCGGTGAACCACCAGGTCGCCAGCGCGTACACCGCGTAGACCAGGTGTGCGGGCTCGACCTCGGCCGTGAGGAGGCCGTTCTCACGCGCGGCGGCGAAGGCGGCGACCTTGCCGGCGTAGTGGGCGGCCCGCTCGTCCTCGGCGGCCACCCCCGTCCGGCCGTCCTCCAGCCCCTCCCAGGCGAGCAGGCGCAGGAAGTGGGGGTGGGCGCAGTGGTAGTCGAACACGCGCCCGGCGTACTCGCCCAGGTCGGCCATCTGCTCGGCGGTGAGGGGGACGGCGCCCGCCACCCTGGCCAGCTCGGCCTCAAGGACGGCGGTGAACAGCTGCCGCTTCCCGCCGAAGTACTGGTAGATGCGCTCCTTGTTCACCCCCGCACGCGTGGCGACGCGGTCCACCCGCGCGCCCTGCGGGCCGTGCTCGGCGAACTCCTCGACCGCCGCCTCCAGCAGCAGCCGTTTCGTCCTGGCGGTGTCCCATGCCATGACCGGCAGCCTACACAACTCCAACTCACCAGTTGGATTTATGTGGCACCCGTGCCATACTCCAACCGATCAGTTGGAGATTTGCCGGCCGGCCTCGCTCCACGCCACCACGACAGATCGGACAACGGCATGACCGCCACACCCCCGACCACCCGCGAGGTCGTCGACGCCTTCTTCGCCCGCTTCGCCGCCGGTGACATGCCGGGGCTGCTCGACCTGTTCGCCGACCGGGTGGACTTCCTCGTCCCGGGCGACCCGGAGGTGCCCTGGACGGGGGCCCGCTCCGGCAGGGACGAGATCGCCGAGTTCTTCACGGTGCTCGGCACCGAGCTCACCCCCGAGGAGTTCACGATCGACACCACCCTCGTCGAGGGCGGGCACGCGGTGACGACCGGCCGCAGCCGCTTCTGCGTGCTGTCGACCGGCAGGTCGTTCCTCAACGAGTTCGCCCTGCACTTCACCGTCGCCGACGGCAGGATCACCGGTTATCGCATGCACGAGGACAGCCACGCGATCAGCGCGGCGTTCGCGGCCTGACCCGTCCCGCATCGGCCGGTCCGGCCGCGGGCATCACCTGGCATTCCCCGTCCGGCGGCCGGCCCGTGAGCGGCCGGTCGCCGGACAGGGACACCGGTCACACGGCCGCGCGGCCGCCGTCCACGTGAAGGGTCGTCCCATGGATGAAGCTCGCCCGCGGCGAGGCCAGGAACACGACTGGCTCCGCCGTGGTCGGCGGCGACCGGTCGCGTGTGCAGCCGGCGCGCCGCGGCCGACATACCCCCCTCCTCGGCCGCCACGACGAACGCGCGCAGTTCCCGCGATTCCCTGCCGCCCACGGCATCACACCCGGCGGGAGCGGCGTGGCGCGCCCTCCGACGCCAGGGCCGGGCGGATCACGTGCGGCGGCCCGGCGAGAGCGGCATCCGCAGGACGAAACACGCTCCGCCCCATACGGACTCCTCGACGTGGAGGCTGCCGTGATGTGCGGAGGCGATGCCGCGAGCGACGGCCAGGCCGAGTCCGGCGCCTCCCCTGTCCCGGCTGCGGGCGGCGTCCAACCGCACGAAACGGTGAAAGATCCGCTCGCGGTCGGCCAGGGGGACGCCCTCTCCGTCGTCGGCGACCGTCAGCTCGGCGCCGTCCCTCGTGCGGCGCAGGCCGATCCGTATCGTGCGGGCGGCGTGCCGCCGGGCGTTGTCGAGCAGGTTGCCGAGCATCCGGATGATCTGCTCGGGATCGCCGTCGACGATCACGCCGGGATCGAGCCGGAGGTGGATGTGGTGCCCGTCCACCTGCCGGGCGGCCTCCACCTGGACCAGCGCCGTGAGGTTCACCCGCTCCACTCTCCGAGGCGCGGTCCCCAGCCGGGTCAGGAGGAGCAGGTCGGTGACGATGGCCTGCACCCGGTCGAGGTCATGCAACGTGTGGCAGAGGAGGTCGTCCAGATCGGTCTCGTCCGGATGCAGCTGCGCCTCCTCCAACCGCATGCGCAGCGCGGCGATGGGGGTGCACAGCTCGTGCGAGGCGTCCGAGGCGAACTGCCGCTGCCGTTCCCGGGCGCGTTCGGCGCGATCGCCGGCCTCGCGCAGCCGTTCCAGCGTCCTGTTGACGGCCCGGGCGAGCCGGGCGACCTCCTCACCCCCGTCTGTCTCGGAGACCCCGGTGCTCACACCCGTGAGGTTGATGGCGTCCAGTTCGAGGCGGATGGACGCCACCGCTCGCAGTGACCCGTCGTCCCCAGCTCGCCGCGCCTTCAAGGCCGCCGGGACCCCGATCAGGAGGGCGCCGGCGACCCGCCCGGCGCGGACCCTCCGCAGGCGGCCGGCGAGTGCCCGTACGTGCCCGTTGCCGCTGCGAAAGATCACTGTCATGACCGCGCTCCTGCCCACCACTGGTCGTACTGTCGGGGAGTCGAGTTCGCGGCCTGCGGGCGCAGGCCGTCGAGCACGGTGTCGCCCGGCGTGGTGTCGGCCTCCCCGCACACCGGCGTGGTCGTGACCGCAACGGGCGGCCGTCAGGTGATCCCGGCGGAGGACTGGACGATTTCGTCCAGTTTGTGGTGGTATGTCTTAAATTGTCAATACTGTTCCTCCGGCATGGCTCCGGCGGGCTCCCACACCCGAAGGTGGGGTTGTCACATGGCCGTTCGAGGGCCGAGGAAGGATTCTCCGAGGCTCACCGCACGCGGCGCGGCCACTCGTGAGCGCATCGTCGCGACCGCCGCGGACCTCATGTTCCGGCAGGGGGTGACGGCGACGACCCTCGATCAGGTGGTGGACGCCTGCGGCATCAGCAAATCGCAGCTCTATCACTACTTCCCGGACAAGGAAGCACTGATCACCGAGGTGATCGCGATGCGGGAGCGCCGCATGGTCTCCTCCCAGAAGCCGCAACTCGACCAGGTGCGCTCGATGCGGGATCTCGAGAGGTGGCGCGACTCGCTGGTGACGGGCCATCGGGAGCGCGGCATGCCCTACAGATGCCCCATCGGCTCCCTGGCCAACGAGCTCTCCTGCTACGACGACGCCCGCCAGTCCCTGGCGGCCATCTTCTGCAGGTGGCAGGGATTGCTCGCGGACGGTCTCGCCCGGATGCGGGAGAGCGGCGAACTCGACCCCGGCGCGGACCCCGCGGAACTCGCCGTCGCCGTCATCGCCGCCCTGCAGGGCGGCTACCTGCTCGCCGAGACCATGCAGAAGGAACGACCCTTCCTGGTCGCCCTCGACATGGCACTGGACCACGTGAAAGCCCACGTCAGGACCCCTGTCGCCAATTTGACACAACCGGACACCTAACCGCAAAGTGGACGAAATCGTCCAATTCCCCTTGGTGGTGGTCCACCGGGTGCGGCAGGAGAATGGTGAGACCGATGCCGTCTCTGCACTCGATGCAGGCGCGCTACACGACAGCGGCGACGATGTTGTTGCTCCTGCTCACGGTCCTGGGCGGCGTGAGCCTGGACCTGGCGATCCGATACAGGGTCCAGGACCAGGTGTTCTTCGACGCCGAGCAGGTCGCCGCCCAGTGGAGCGCGCAGGTGCGCGGCGGCGCGCTGCCGAGTCCCGCCTCCGTCTCCGGCATCGTCGACCTGGTCCAGTTGGTGGACGCGCGGGGCAGCGTCGTGGAGGCCAGCCCGGGCGCGGCGGGGCGGCCACGGCTGAGCACGTTCAGGCCCGCACCCGACGACCGGCTCCAGCGGCGCGTGGAGTGCCGCCCGGGCGAGCCGTGCGTCCTGCTCATGGCCAACCGGGTGTCGCCGGCCCCCGACGCCCCCGTCGTCTACGCCGGAACCGTCGAGCCGCCCCTTATCGCGTCACACCGCCTCGAATACCTCATCGCCGGGGCCGCACTCCTCATCGTCCTGCTGGGCGGCCGCCTGATGTGGTGGATCATCGGCCAGGCGCTGCGCCCGGCGGAGCAGCAGTGCAGGCTCGCCTCCATCACCTCCCACGAGCTCAGGACACCGATCGCCGGACTGCGGGTCCAACTGGAGGAAGCGCTGCTCCACCCCGATCACGTCGACCCCCGCGACACCATCCAGGGGGCGTTGTCGGCCACGGGCCGCCTGGAGGCGATCGTGCAGGACCTGTTGACGATGGCCAGGCTACGCGGGGGTCAGCCGGCGCCGCACGAGCCGATCGATCTCGCCGCGCTCGTCTCCGAGGAGGCGGACGCCCACTCCGGCGGCACACCGGTGGAGATTCACACGACCGGGGACGTGTGGGTGCACGGCTCACGGATCCAACTGATCCGGCTGGTGGGCAACCTGCTGAGCAACGCGCGACGCCACGCGGCGACCGGCGTCACGGTCTGCGTCGGATCCGCCGACGGCCAGGCGGTCCTCGCAGTGACCGACGACGGGAAGGGCATCGCGCCCGCCGACCGTGAGCGGGTCTTCGAGCGATTCACCCGTCTGGACGAGGGGCGGCGCCGGGACGCCGGCGGCACAGGGCTGGGGCTTGCCATCTCCCGCGACATCGCCCACGCCCATCGCGGAACCCTGCGCATCGAGGACTCCCCCCGCGGAGCGCGGTTCGTCCTCCGACTGCCGCTCCTCGACCGGAACGCGATCGGCGGGCGGCCTCTCGTCCGCACCGAGCGGACGACCGCAAGACAGACCGCGAGACAGACCGCTGACGACCGGTGACCGCCGGCAGGCGCCACCGCTCCGCCCTGGCATCACGCCGCTCACCAGGCCGTGTGCGCGCCCACAGCCGGGCACGGCGCTCCCTGGGAAGGGCCGCCCGAAAAAATCTTGGAAAAAATCCCGGAGGCGTGTCGATCCGGGGGCGTCCCGTTCGAGGCGTGGGTGAAGGGCCGGTGAAGGACCGGCCCCGGCCCGAGGGAGAACCGCCCATGACCACCGCCACCGCTCACGCCGGCGCCACCGCCCGCACCTGCGACCGTGAGACCAGCGTCACCCGCAGCCTGCTGGGGTACGGCGTGATCGCAGGCCCGGTCTACGTCGGGGTGTCGCTCACCGAGGCGCTGACCCGGGAGGGCTTCGACCTGACCCGGCACGCCTGGAGCCTGCTCGCCAACGGCGACCTCGGCTGGATCCACATCGCGAACTTCGTGCTGGCCGGGGCGATGACCATCGCCTTCACCGTGGGCCTGCGCCGGGCCCACGGCGGCGGCTGGGCCCCCCGCCTGCTGGCGGTGTACGGCCTGAGCCTGCTGGCGGCCGGGGCCTTCCGGGCCGACCCGGCCGGCGGCTTCCCCCGCGGCGTGCCGGCGGGAGAGGTGAGCTGGCACGGCCTCGCGCACCTGGCCTCCGGCGGCGTCGGGTTCGCCTGCCTGGTCGCGGCCTGCTTCGTCCTCGCCCGCCGTTTCGCCCGGCGCGGGCGGGCGGCCTGGGCGTGGAGTTCGCGTGCGACCGGCGCGCTGTTCGCGGCCGGATTCCTGGCCGTGGCCTCCGGCGCGGGCGCGGCCTGGGCCAACCTCGCCTTCACCGGCGCCGTGGTGCTCGGCTGGGCCTGGATCAGCGCCCTGGCCGTGCACACCTACCGGAACGCCTGACCCGTCCCACGTTTACCTGATAAATCATTGACCGGAAGGAGACGACCGATGCGTTACATGGTTCTGCTCAGGGCCGCCCAGCCCGGCACCCCGCCGCCGGCCGACCTCATGGAGGCCATCGCCAAGCTCGGCCAGGAGGCGACCGTCGCCGGGGCGCTGCTCGACACCGCCGGGCTGGCCCCCAGCGCGTCCGCGGCTAGGGTGCGCATCGCCGAGGGCGAGCTCAGCGTGACCGACGGCCCGTTCACCGAGTCGAAGGAACTGATCAGCTACGCCCTGTACGACGTGCGGTCGAAGGAGGAGGCGGTCGAGTGGACCGCGCGCTTCATGCGCCTGCACCGCGACCTGTGGGCGGGCTGGGAGGGCGAGGCCGAGGTGGTCAAGGTGTTCGGCCCCGAGGATTTCGCCCCGCCGGCCTGACCGTCCCCCTGCCTGACCGTCCCCCCGGCCTGACCACCCGACGGCCTGAGCCCCTGTGAGCTGAGCATTCCGATGACCGGCACCGAGGCGCTGCTCGCGGCGCACCGCGCGATCGAGGCGGTCTGGCGGATCGAGTCCGCCAGGCTCGTCGCGGGGCTCGCCCGCCTCGTCGACGACGTCGGCCTGGCCGAGGAACTCGCCCAGGACGCGCTGCTCATCGCGCTGGAGCAGTGGCCGGAGGCGGGCGTGCCGGACAACCCGGGCGCCTGGCTCATGGCCACCGCCAAGCACCGCGCGATCGACCACCTGCGACGGCGCAGCCGCTACGAGCGCAAGCTTCAGGAGATCGGCCGTGACATCGACAGCAGGCCGCAGCCGGACCCGGACGCCGACATGGACGACCACATCCGCGACGACATGCTGCGGCTCGTGTTCACCGCCTGCCATCCCGCGCTGACCACCGAGGCGCGGGTCGCGCTCACGCTGCGCCTGCTCGGTGGCCTGACCACCGGGGAGATCGCCCGGGCGTTCCTGGCCACCGAGCCGGCGGTGGCGCAGCGGATCGTCCGCGCCAAGCGCACCCTGGCCGCCAGAGGGGTCAGGTTCGAGATGCCTGCCCCCGACGACCTGGCCGAGCGGCTGGCCTCGGTGCTGGAAGTCGTCTACCTGATCTTCAACGAGGGCTACTCGGCCACGGCCGGAGACGACTGGACCCGCCCCGACCTCTGCCACGAGGCACTGCGCCTGGGCCGTCTCCTGGCCGGCCTGCTCCCCGGCGAACCGGAGGTGCACGGCCTGGCCGCACTGATGGAACTGCAGGCCTCCCGCCTGAGCGCCCGCACCGGACCGGACGGCGCGCCGGTGCTGCTCCCCGACCAGGACCGGCGCCTGTGGGACCGGCTCCTGATCCGCCGGGGGCTGGAGGCACTGGAGCGGGCCGAGTCGCTCGGCGGCGCCTTCGGCCCGTACGCCCTGCAGGCGGCCATCGCCGCCTGCCACGCCCGGGCCGCCCGCGCCGGCGACACCGACTGGGAGCGCGTCGCCGCCCTCTATCGGGTGCTCGCCCATGTCTCGCCCTCCCCCGTGGTCGAGCTGAACCGCGCCGTCGCGGTCGCGATGGCCGGCGACCCGGCACGCGGGCTGGAGATCGCCGACGCCGTCGCCGGCGACAAGGCCCTGCGCGGCTACCCCCAGCTGCCCGCCGTACGCGGCGACCTGCTGGCCAGGCTGGGCCGCACGGACGAGGCGCGGCGGGAGTTCGAACGGGCGGCGTCCCTGACCGGCAACGAGCGGGAGCGGGCCCTGTTCCTGGCCCGCGCCGGCCGCGGGTAGCCGACCCCCTGCCTGGTGCCCCCTTCCTCTTCCACAGGTCATTGACAAAGAGAGTTTTTACGTACAACATTGTTTTCGCGATGAGAGACGTCTTGTATCTGGAGCAGATCGAGCAGGCCGAGGCACTGCTCAAACCGCAGCGCATCGAGGTGCTGCGGCAACTGGCCGAGCCGCGCACGTGCACCGAGGTGGCGGCGGTGCTCGACCAGACGCCGCAGCGGGTCTACTACCACGTCAAGCGCCTGGTGGAGGCGGGCCTGGTCGACCAGGTCTCCGAGCGGCGGGTGCGCGGCATCACCGAAGGCATCTACCAGGCGAGCGCCCGCTCCTACTGGCTGTCGCCCAGCCTGGTGGGCCGCATCGGCGGGCTGCGCCGGCGGCAGGACGAGCTCAGCCTGGGCTACCTGCTCGACCTCATGGAAGAGGTGCAGGCCGACATCGCCGCCCTCGACCGGACCGCGCCGGAGCTGCCGTCCATCGGCGTGTCCGGCGAGGTGCGCGTGCCCCCGGAACGACGCCAGCAGTTCCTGGCCGACCTGCGCACCGCGCTGCAGGACCTGTTCACCCGCTACGGCGGCGCCGAAGGCGACGCCTTCAAGCTCGTCGTGGCCTGCTATCCCCACTACCCACAGGGAGACGACCGTGAGTGAACCGATGATCGTCCGCGTCCGCCTGGCCGCCCCGGTGAAGGAGGTGCGCCACGCGCTGACCGACCCCGCCGCGATGCGGGTGTGGCTGGCCGAGCACGCCGAGGCCGACCTGCCCGGCCGCTACGCGTTCTGGGGCCGCCGCACCCCCGAGGGCGACGCCCCCCATCAGCGCCCCCTGAACGCCGACGACCACACGCTGCGCTTCGCCTGGCTGCTGGACGGCGTGGAGACGACCACCGAGATCACGCTGGCGGAGGAGTCCCAGGACACGACCGTCCTGACCCTGTCGCAGAGCCACTTCGACTTCCAGGACGTCATCACCGGGGCGAGCATCCGGGGCGTGCTGCAGACCTTCTGGTCGCTGGCGCTGTCCAACCTGGCCGACTACGTGGAGGGGCGCGAGATCGGCCCCCAGCCCGACTTCACCTCCGCCGACTTCCGCGGCGAGATGCTCGTCGACGTGCCGGTCGAGCAGGTGTACGACTCCCTGGTCGACTCGGACAAGGCGAGTGACTGGTTCGGATACCCCATCGGCATCGAGCCGTACGTCGGCGGGCGCTTCGCCATGGGCGGCCTGGACGCCGACCCGAACCCCGCGAAGATCATCGACCTGGTCCCCGGCAAGACCATGTCGGCCGACTGGGGACCGGGGGGCGTCGTCACCTGGGAGCTGGAGGACAGCGGCGGCAAGACCCGCCTGACGTTCGTCCAGAGCGGCTTCGACACCGGCAACCCGCCGTACGCCGCCTGGATCGGCTGGCTCAGCGGCCTGGCCGCGCTGCGCCGTTACCATGAGGTGCCGGGCCGCCACCAGATCTGGCTCCCCGCCGAGACCGCGGCCTGACCTCCATCCCCGCACCACGACCAGCCCCCTCACCAGCCGGAGTGTGATCGGTCAATGACGGTGACCCGGGAAGTGCTCGCCTACTACGAGCAGGGCAAGGAGGACGGCAGGCTCCGTACGGGACGGGGCCGGCTGGAGCTGTGGCGGACGCAGGACGTGCTGCGCCGGGCCCTGCCGTCACCGCCCGCCCGGGTGCTCGACGTCGGCGGCGGCACCGGAGTGCACGCCGAATGGCTGGTCGCCGACGGCTACGAGGTGGAACTGCTGGACCCGGTCCCGCTTCACGTCGAGCGGGCCGCGGCCCTGCCGGGATTGACCGCGCGGCTGGGCGACGCACGCGACCTGCCCCTGCCGGACGCGAGCGCGGACGCGGTCCTGCTGCTGGGGCCGCTCTACCACTTGGCCGACCGCGCCGACCGGGTCACCGCCCTGGCCGAGGCGCGCCGCGTGGTGCGCCCCGGAGGACTGGTGGCCGCCGCCACCATCAACCGCTACGCGGCCGTGCACGACATGGTCTACCTGGGGGTCTACGAGCAGGAACCACACCGCCGGGCCGCGCGCCAGGCCATGGAGGACGGCCGCCTGCTGGGTCCCGTGCAGGGTTTCTCCGCCTACCTGCACGACCCCGACGAGGTGCCCGGGGAGTTCGCCGACGCCGGGCTCCCCGACGCCGAGCGGTACGGCCTTGAGGGCACCTTCTGGCTGTACGGCGACGTGAACGACTGGCTCGACGACCCCGAACGCCGCAGGCTCATGCTCGACGCCCAGCGCACGCTGGAACGCGTGCCGTCGCTTCTCGGGGTCAGCGGCCACATGCTCACCCTCGCCCGCCGGCCCGCGTAGGCTCCTGCTTCGCCTTCGGGCGGGCGCGCAGGTGGGCGCGCTCGCCCTGGCTGCCGAACAGGACGAGGAACTCGACCGCCTCGGCGTCGGCGGCGCCGAACCAGTGCGGCAGCCGGGTGTCGAATTCGGCCGCCTCACCCGGTGACAGCACCAGATCCTGCTCGCCGAGGACCATCCGCAGCCGCCCGTTGAGCACGTAGAGCCACTCGTAACCCTCGTGGGTCTTCGGCTCCGGCGTCCTCCTGGCGCTGCCCGCCGGGATCACCAGCTTGTAGGCCTGGATGCCCCCGGCCCGGCGGGTCAGCGGCAGCATGGTCATGCCGTTGCGGACGACCGGGCGCAGGTGGATGCGCGGATCCCCGGTCAGCGGGGCGTCGACGAGCTCGTCCAGCGTGACACCGTGGGCCCTGGCCAGGGGCAGCAGCAGTTCGAGGGTCGGCCGCCGTGCGCCCGACTCCAGCCGCGACAGCGTGCTCACCGAGATGCCGGTCGCCGCCGACAGGCCGGCCAAGGTGGTCTCGCGCTGCCGGCGCAGCGCCCGCAGCCGGGGCCCGACCGAGACGAGCGCGTGTTCGAGGTCGTCGTCCACGCCGTCAGCTTGCCATAGCGGCAACTACACGTGCGAATACGGCCGAAATGAGACCCACGTCCATTATTGGTAGGTTCCTGGATAAGTGTTGACTTATCGGAACGGAGGAGCGGCGCCGTGGATGTCGAGCAGACGGTGTTGCCGGGGATCGGGTTGCGGCACGAGTTCACCACGCGCTCGGGACGGCGCATCGGGGTGGTCTCCCACCGCACCGGGCGGCGCGACCTGGTGATCTACGATCCCGACGATCCCGACAGGGCCTGCGAGACAGTGAAACTCAACGACGAGGAGGCGGACGCGCTCGTCGAGCTGCTCGGCGCCCCCCGCATCGTCCAGCGGCTCAACGCCCTGCACCGCGAGGTCGAGGGACTGGTCAGCGTCCAGCTGCCGATCGCGCCGGGCTCCCCCTACACCGGCCGTCCCATGGGAGAGGCGCAGGTGCGCACCCGCACCGGAGCCTCCATCGTGGCCGTCGTCCGCGCCGCCAACGTGTTCGCCAGTCCCGCCCCCGACTTCGTCCTCACCGGGGACGACATCGTGGTCGTGGTGGGCAGCGAGGACAGCACCGCCGCCGTCGCCGACATCTTCGCCAGCGGCTGAGGGCAGCGCGTGCACAATACCGCCATACTTTTCCTGGAATTCGGCGCCGTCGTCCTCGGACTCGGCATCCTCGGAGCACTGGCGCTGCGCGTCGGCATCTCCCCCATCCCCCTCTACCTCATCGCGGGCCTCGCCTTCGGCACCGGTGGCATCCTCCCGCTGGCCACCAGCGAGGAGTTCACCGCCACCGGCGCCGAATTGGGCGTCATCCTGCTGCTGCTCACCCTCGGCCTGGAATACAACGCCGACGAGCTGATGACCAGCCTCAAGGGCAACGCCCGCGCCGGACTGGTCGACCTCGTGCTCAACGCGGCGCCCGGCGCGGTCTTGGCGCTGCTCCTCGGCTGGGGGCCGGTCGCCGCCGTCGCCATGGCCGGCGTCACCTACGCCACCTCCTCCGGCATCACCGCGAAGGTCCTGTCCGACCTGGGCTGGATCGGCAACCGGGAGACCCCGGTGGTGCTGTCGCTGCTGGTGTTCGAGGACCTCACGATGGCGGTCTACCTGCCGGTCCTGACCGCCATGCTGGCGGGCCTGAGCCTGGTCGCCGGGGCGGTCACCGTGGCCATCGCACTCGCCGCGGTGAGCGTGGTCCTGCTGGTCGCGCTGCGCTTCGGCCGCTACATCGAGGCGTTCGTCGCCAGCCCCAACTCCGAAGTGCTCGTGCTCAAGGTGGTCGGGCTGGCGCTGCTGGTGGCCGGGCTGGCCCAGCAGTTGCAGGTGTCGGCCGCGGTCGGGGCGTTCCTCGTCGGCATCGCGCTGTCGGGCGAGCTGGCCGAAGACGCCCAGGCGCTGCTCGCGCCGCTGCGCGACCTGTTCGCCGCGGTCTTCTTCGTGTTCTTCGGCCTGCAGACCGACCCCACCAAGATCCTGCCCGCAGCCGGCCTGGCCGCGGGCCTGGCGCTGGTGACGATGACCACCAAACTGATGACCGGCGTCTATGCCGCGCGCCGGGCCGGCATCGCCCGCGCCGGACGGGTCCGCGCGGGCATCGCGCTCATCCCCCGCGGTGAGTTCAACATCGTCATCGCCGGGCTGGCGGTGGCCGCCGGCGCCCATCCCGACCTGGGCGCGCTGGCGGCGACGTACGTCCTGATCCTGGCGGCCTTCGGTCCCCTGGCGGCCCGTCTGGTCCAGCCGCTCCTCACGCGAGTGGCGAGCCGCGCCTGACGCCGTCGCACTCCCCTACATCGGCCCGCACTGTCACCGGCCTGCCCCGCATCGCGGCGGCAGGCCGGTGCGTTTCAGGCCCGTACGGCCCGGCCGGCGACGGGCCGGGACCGGCGTTCCGGACGCCAGGTGGAGACGAGGGCGGCCGCGAGGAGGAGTTCGGCGATGTCGCCGCCGTAGTACATGATCTCCGCGCCGCCCCGGACCTCGGGGATGGGCGCGTGGACGTCCACCCAGAAGCCGCCGTACATCAGCTGTGCGACGACCGCGTGCACGGCGATGGCGCAGCCGAGGTAGACCAGGCGGGCCCGGACGCCCGGCCGCGCGGGCGCGGGGTCGGGACCGGCGATGACGTGCGCGAACAGGCAGCCCGACAGCAGGAAGTGCGCGTGCAGCAGCCAGTGCCCGGCGGGCAGGGCCGTGGCCGCGTTGTAGAGCGGGGTGAAGTAGAGCACGACGAGGCCGCCGGTGGACAGCAGCAGGGCGGTCGCCGGATGGGTCAGCAGCCGGCCGGGACGGCTGTGCACGACGGCGGACAGCCGTCGCGCGCCGGCGGCGGGCAGGGTCCGCAGCAGCAGGGTGACCGGGGCGCCGAGCACCAGGGCGAGCGGGGCGTACATGCCGATGAGCATGTGCTGGACCATGTGGCCGCGGAAGTCGGCGTGGGCGAAGGACGCGAGGGGCGGCAGGAGCGCCACGACCACCAGCGCGAGCCCGGTGGCGAAGCCGGCCGTACGCCACCGGCTCCAGCCCACGACCGGGTTGCGGCGGCGCGCTCGCTGGACCAGGTGCAGATAGGCGAGCAGGGCGAGGACCGGCGGCAGCACGCCGGACAGACCCGCGGAGTGCGTGCCGTGACCCATCAAGCTGTGGTCCATCACGTCGTGACTGATCACGCGGGGTCCGTCACGCCGGGGTCTCAGCCGGGAGCTCGGCCGGGTCGAAGGACCGGCCGCTGCGCGCGAGCAGGTAGCCCCCGGCGAGCAGCAGCGCGCCCAGGACGAGGAAACCGATGTCCCACCAGAGCTGGTGGGGACCGCCGTGGACGTGGTGGATGGCCAGGATGTGGTGGTCCAGGACGCCTTCGACGAGATTGAAGATCCCCCAGCCGGCCAGGATCCACCCCCACAGCACCCGCGAGGTCCACACCCGGCGCCGGTCGCGGGTGACCCTGGAGTACAGGATCGCGAGGCCGATGAGCACCGCGAGCCAGCACACGGCGTGGAAGACGCCGTCCCACACGGTGTTCATCTCCAGCCCGGAGACGGTGCGGGGGTTGTAGTACTTCACCCCGATGCGGTCGCTGTCGGTGCTGCTCAGCATGTGATGCCACTGCAGAAGCTGGTGCAGCAGGATGCCGTCGACGAAGCCGCCGAGTCCCACCCCGAGCACGATGCCCGGCAGCCGCAGACTGACCGGCGTCACGCCGGCCCGGGCCTCGCCCGCGGTGGTCGCCATCGCCGTGCCTCCGTCCCCTTCGCGCCGCTGTGCGGACTCCGCCAGGGCAGGTTCCCCGGACTCGAGGGTGTAGTCACGCAGGCACGCGCGGATCCGCCGCCGGGCCTACCGACTCTTTGAACAGCGCGTCACCCGGCGGTGCGGGCGGCGACGAACGCCTCGATGCCGTCGAGCACGCGCTGCAGGCCGAACTCGAAGGCCTGGTCGGGGTCGTAGGCCGCGTTGTACGCCTCACCCGCCGCCGCACCCACCCGGGCGGCGACCGGGTGACGCCGGGGGTCGAACACCTTGGCCAGGTAGGGCGCGTGCGCGTACCACCACTGCTCGTCGGTGACGCCCGTGTCGCCCGGCGCCTGCGCCGCCTCCACCGCGCCCCGCGCCGTGCCGCTCACGTAGCCGTTCAGCAACGTGACGACCGAGTCCATCTCGAGGTCGTCCAGGCCGATGCCGTCGACCGCCCGCAACTCGTAGTCGTACTTGGCGATGAGGTTGGGGCCCAGGGGGGGCCGGGTGACCGACGACACCTGCAGCATCCACGGGTGCCGCCGGTAGAGCGCCAGGTTCTCCCGCGCGATCAGCTCCAGCCTGCCCCGCCAGCCGCCCGGCACCTCCGCGGGCGCGGGCAGCTCGCCGTACGCGGTGTCGAGCATGACGTCGATCAGCTCGGCCTTGCCCGGGACGTAGGTGTACAGGGACATCGTCCCCACCCCGAGCTGTTCGGCGACCTTGCGCATGGACAGCGCGGCCAGGCCCTCGGCGTCGGCGACCTCGATCGCCGCGCGCACGATCTTGTCGACCCCGATCTCCGGCTTGCCCTTGCGCCCGGTCCGCTCGCCCGTGCGCCACAGCAGGGCCAGACTCCGCGCCGGGTCTCCCTGCGAGCTGTACTCCGTCATCGCCTGCGAATTCTATGCGCACCCTGATTCCGTATGCTGTACGGTACAGCGTACCGAAGTCTCGGGAGGAATCACGATGACGTACGCGATCGCGGCCGAAGGGCTGCGCAAGCGATATGGGCACACCCTCGCCCTCGACGGCGTCGACCTGGCCGTCGGCGAGGGCACGGTGCACGGCCTGCTCGGGCCGAACGGCGCCGGCAAGACCACCGCCGTCCGGATTCTCACCACGCTGTTGCGCCCCGACGGCGGCACGGCCCGGGTCGCCGGCTTCGACGTCGTACGGCAGGCCGCCGACGTACGCCGCGGCATCGGCCTGGTCGGCCAGCACGCCGCCCTCGACGAGGTTCTCAGCGGCAGGCAGAACCTCGTCATGTTCGGCCGCCTCCACCACCTGCGCCCGGCCGCGGCCCGCGCCCGTGCCGACGAGCTGCTCGCCCGGTTCGGCCTTGCCGACACCGGGACCAAACCCGTCGGGCACTACTCCGGTGGCATGCGCCGCCGCCTCGACCTGGCGGTCGGCATGATCTGCTCCCCGCCGGTGCTGTTCCTCGACGAGCCCACCACCGGCCTGGACCCGCGCGGCCGCACCGAGGTGTGGGAGGCCGTCCGCAACCTCGTCACCGAGGGCACCACCGTGCTCCTCACCACCCAATACCTGGAGGAGGCCGACCAGCTGGCCTCCCACGTCTCGGTCGTCGACGCCGGCCGCGTCGTCGCCGAGGGTTCCCCCGACGAGCTGAAGTCCGCGCTCGGCGGCGACCGCCTCGACGTCGTCGTGCGCCACACCGCCGACCTGCCCGCCGCCGCCGCGATCGCCGGCCGGGTTACCGGCGCCCGGGGTGATGTGTCCGTCGACGTGGACGCCGACTCCCGCCGCGTCGGCGCACCCGTGCGCGACCGGTCCGCCGCGCTCCCCGAGGTCCTGCGCGCCCTCGACGCCGCAGGCATCACCGTCGAGGACATCGCCGTGCGACGGCCCACCCTGGACGAGGTCTTCCTCCACCTGACCGGCACGGAGAACAGCACGGAGAACGGCACGAGAAAGGGAGCCGCGGCATGAGTATGACCGTCACCGCACCCGAGGTCCCCCGCACCGCCGCCGCGCGGCTGCGCTGGGCCCTCACCGACGGCTGGACCGTCACCCTGCGCGACCTCACCCACTGGGCCCGCAAACCCGGCCAGGTCGTGGCCGGCCTGCTGTTCCCCGTCATGATCGTGCTGATGTTCGGCTATGTGTTCGGCGGCGGCATGGCCGTACCGGGCGGCGGCGACTACCGCGAATACCTCATGCCCGGCATGTACGCCATGACCATGCTCTTCGGCATCGAGGCCACCTTCACCGCCGTCGCCCGCGACGCCGCCAAGGGCGTCACCGACCGTTTCCGCTCCCTGCCCATCGCCTCCTCCGCCGTCGTCCTGGGTCGCAGCGTCGCGGACATGCTCAACACCGTCCTCGGCCTCCTCGTCATGATCGCCTGCGGCCTGGCCGTCGGCTGGCGCTGGCACGAAGGCCCCGTCCGCGCGGCCCTCGCCGTCGGACTGCTGTTGCTGCTGCGCTTCGCGTTCCTGTGGGTCGGCATCTACCTCGGGCTGAGCCTCGGCGGCCCGGAAGCCGTCATGGCCGTCCAGATCCTCGTGTGGCCCATCGGCTTCCTGTCCAGCGCCTTCGCCTGGACCGGCACCATGCCCGGCTGGCTCGCGGCGGTCGCCGAGTGGAACCCCCTGTCGGCCACCATGGCCGCCACCCGCGATCTGTTCGGCAACCCCGGCGCGGGCGGCACCACCTGGATCGCCGAGCACGCCGCGGTCATGGCCCTGGGCTGGCCGCTGCTGCTCATCGCGGTCTTCCTCCCGCTGTCGGTCCGCCGCTACCGCCGCCTCGACCGCTGACACCCGGGGCCCATGCGCCGGCCATCGTCCGGCTTCTCGTGCCGGGACGAGGCCATCGGCATGGGCAGGCTCCCGCCTGCTTCTCAACCGCCGATGTGTGACGGCGGCTCAGGCGGTGCGGGTGTCGTACGTCGCACGGTTGGCGAGCACATCATCCATGTGCGTCTCGGCCCAGGCCTTGAGACCACGCATCATTTGATGCAGGGACAGACCGAGGTCGGTCAGCTCGTAGGAGACCGTGACGGGCACGGTCGGCGTCACGGTGCGGGTGATCAGCCCGTCACGCTCCAGGGAGCGCAGCGTCTGAGTGAGCATCTTCTGACTGACGCCGGCCAGCAGGCGGGACAGCTCCGAGAAGCGCATCGACCGGGGTTCCCCGGCGCAGTCGGCGCCTAGCTGATGCGAGCCGTCGCTGCCCAGCGCGGCCAGGATCAGCGTGACCCATTTGTCGGAGATCCGGTCGAGCAGCTTGCGACTGGGGCAGGCCGCCACGAAGGCGTTGTACTCCGCCTTGGCCTGTGCCTTCTGCTGGGCCGCCGTCATCGTCGCCATCTGCCGCTCCTCTAACCTCTGGACGCCTTACGCACTCCGAAGTGCCTACTTCCCGTCAGGAAGTTACCTATCCATACTGCAGCAAGGGGCCGTTGAGGCACCACCATCCAGCTCAACCAAGAAAGACAGAGGCATGAGCACGCTCTCCACTTCGCTTCCCGGCGGCACCTGGACCCTGGGTGACCTGACCGTCACCCGGTTCGGCTACGGCGCCATGCAGCTCGCAGGCCCCGGGGTCATGGGCCCGCCCGCCGACCACGACAGCGCACTCGCAGTCCTCCGCGAGGTCGTCGACCTCGGTATCACCCACATCGACACCGCCGACGCCTACGGACCGCGCGTCACCAACCAGCTGATCCGTGAAGCGCTGCACCCATACCCGGAATCGCTGCACATCGTGACCAAGGTCGGTGCGATCCGCGACGAGCAGGGAGGCTGGCCCCCGGCCCGTAAGCCCGAAGACCTGCGCCGCGCCGTCCACGAGAACCTCGAAACCCTCGGCCTCGAGGTGCTCGACCTGGTCAACCTCCGGCTCGGGGACGCCCGGGGACCCCAGCCCGGTTCGCTCGCCGAGCCCTTCGAGACGCTCGCCGAACTCCAGCAGCAGGGCCTGATCCGCCACCTCGGAGTCAGCAACGCGACGCCGGAACAGGTCGCCGAGGCACAGGCGATCGCGCCGATCGTATGCGTGCAGAACATGTACAACCTCGCCTACCGCCAGGACGACGCCCTGATCGACGAGCTCGCCGAAGAGGGCATCGCCTACGTGCCCTTCTTCCCGCTCGGCGGCTTCAGCCCCCTGCAGTCCTCGGCGCTGTCGGCCGTAGCCGCCCGGCTGGATGCGACGCCGATGTCTGTCGCCCTGGCCTGGCTGCTGCAGCGGTCGCCGAACATCCTGCTGATTCCCGGCACCTCGTCGGTGGCGCATCTGCACGAGAACGTCGCCGGCGCCGGACTCTCGCTCTCCGACGAGGAACTCGCCGAGCTCGACAAGATCGGCAACTAGCGGGGCATCGACGGTCTTTCGTTCTTGGCTGTTTGATCGGGCTGTCGCCTCCCGCAGAGGCGCTACCCGGCCTCGAAAAAGCCGCCCTGATGTAGATCAGCCGTGTGTGGGGAGGGCCTGGACGGCGGCGGTGATCGCCTTCCTGTGGTAGCCGTTGGTGGGCATGGTGGCGCTGTGGGCGTGGCGGATGACGCCCTGGGAATCAAGGAGGATGCTGCCTGACTGCTGCAGCGAGCCGAAGACCTTTCTGCTCAGGCCGATCATCTCGTGCGGGGTGCTGTGGCGGCCGGTGAGGACGGGGAACGGGATCTGACGCCTGGCCTTCCACTCGGCCGCTGCTCGGCGGTCCTCGGGAACCGCGACAAGCACTCGGACGTTGCCGGCAGCGAGCTCGTCGCGGCGCCGGATGAGGTCGTGGACGTGTCGGTTACAGACCGGGCAAGACGTCGACCGCATGAAGTAGATGAGCACAGCATGATTGCCCTGGTAGTCGGACAGGCGGACGGCCTGGCCGTCGGTGTCCTCGAGCACGACGTCGGGCGCGGGCGATCCGATTTCAAGCATGGTGGAGCTCCTCTTCAACTCGGGCTACGGAAATACGGTCTGCTCAGGTCAGGCGCCAGTGGGTTCCGGGGTCGTGCGGCCGCCCGTGACGTCGGTCCTTCCGCCCAGGCCGAGCCGCACCGCGCTACGTGCCCGGTGCAGCTGGGACTTCATCGCGGCGTTGCTCAGGCCGAGCTTGTCTGCGACTACCCGCCCCGGGTAGCCCAGGACGTCCCGCATGATCAGGACTCTGCGCTGAACGTCCGGCAGCTCCCTGATCGCCTGCGCGACGATCTCGGCTTCCAGACGCCGGATGACCTGCTCCTCGGCCGACGTCACCAGACCAGCGCCGGCCTCGTCATAGCGATCGAACAGCAGCCGAGCCCGTCGCAGGCACTCATTCCGGACGATTCGGAACATCCACGATGCCAGTGCCCCGGTAGCGCGGAGTGAGCCGATCTTCCGGTAGAGGATGATCAGCGCTTCCTGCGCGGCATCCTCAGCATCCTGCGGGGACGCACAAAGATGTTCCGCAAAGCGCCGGACATGAGAATGGGCACCATGGACCACCGCAGCGATCGACTCTCGATCACCGGCCTGTGCGGCCTCGATGAGCCGCGTGCTCACCCAGCCGCGGTCAGCCACGTCCCCGCCCTTGCCGCCGGAACGAGGTCGTGAACAGTGCCTGCCGCACAGCCGGCATCACGACGTCACTCATCCGAATCTCCCTCCCAGCGTGACCGTCATCCCATAAGAGCCCCCCACACCGCGAAAGGATTCACCGTCTCAGGATCGATTTCGCTCGGTGCACCCCGAGTAGTACGCCGACAAGCGGGCGGGCGGACTACCTGCTCGGCGTCGGCCCCCCGCCGGACGACGAGTTCGCGGGCCCTGCCGAGCACATCCGGAACGTCCGTCAACTACAGCTTGACGAACAGAGAATCGTCAATCTACGGTTGACGCATGAGCCCACTCAACATCAGCCTCGCCGACCTGATCGCCCGCCTCGACGAGGAAACCCCCGACGCCGACAACCTGGCCCGCATCAGCGAGGCGCACCTACGTGCCCAAACCCTTTCCGACCTCGGTGACCAACTCGTCGACCACTACGTCCGCAAGGCCAGGCAGGCCGGCGCGTCGTGGAGCGAGGTCGGCGACGCCATCGGGGTGTCCAAACAGGCGGCCCAGCAACGCCACGCGCCCAAGGCGTTCGAGCGGTTCACCGACCTGAACCGGCACAGCATCGTGCTGGCGCAGGAGGCCGCCCGAACGCACAAGCACGACTTCATCGGCACCGAACACATCCTGCTCGGCCTGCTCGGCGAACCGCGGGGCCTGGCGTACGAGGTGCTGATGGCGAAAACCGAGTCGGAGCAACGCATCCGCGACGCGATCGAGGAAGCGATGCCGCCAGCCGGGCAGAAGGCGTTGCGGGGTCACATCGCGTTCCGGCAGGAGAGCAAGGAGGCCGTCGAGCAGGCATCCCGCGCGTCCGCCGACCTCGGTCACGACTGGGTCGGCACGGAACACACGCTGCTGGGCCTGATCCGCGCCGAGGAGAGCCTGGCCGCGCAGATCCTGCGCAACCTCGGCTTCACGTCGGACGAGTTGCACGAGACGGTCAAGACCGAGATCGCCAAACGATCCGCCGCGCGCGACAAGCAGTAACGAAACGATCAGTCGCCGCGGCCGACCGCCGGGCTCGTCGGCCAGGCGCGGATGTGCAGGGTCTTGGCGATGAGCGGCTCAAGACGGGGGCCGACGGGGAGGGGCTGTCAGCAGCGGCTCACCGACTGCTTGGCCTCCTGACTGTTCGACCTGGAAGGCCCTCGGCGTCCGGGCCGCGGTCAGCCGCAGGCCGGTGAATACGGCGCAGGCCAGCGTTACAGCACCCGCCGTGAGGAAGGCGCTGTTGAGGCCGGATTCGAAGGAGGCGCCGCCGGACTCCCGCGCGTGGACGATCACCCCGAGCACCGCCACTCCGAGCACCGCGCCGATCTGCCGGGTGGTGCTGCTGACGCCCGAGGCGAGGCCGCCCTCCTGCGGGCTGACCGCCTGGATGGCGGCCCCGGTCAGCGGCGACATGGTGAGAGCGAACCCGATGCCGACGACCGCCAGCCGCCACCACACGTTCCCGTAGCCGGTATCGGCGTGGACGGAGTCCAGCGCCAGCAGCCCCAGCCCGGCCAGGGCCAGGCCGATGCTGACGACGACGCGGAAGCCGTACCTGGCCGCGAACCGGCCCGCGTACGGGCTGACGATCACCATGGCCAGCGAGGTGGGCAGGGTCCGCAGCCCGGCGACCAGGATCGAAGTGCCCTGGACATAGACGAAGAACTGGGAGAAGAAGAACGACGACCCCATCAGCGCGAACCCGACCACGACCATCGCCGTGTTGGACACCGTGAACAGCCGCTGACGAAACAGCCGCAGCGGCAGCATCGGCGTCGACACACGACCTTCGACCACGACGAACGCGGCCAGGAGCACCAGCCCGGCGGCGAAGCTGCCCAGGATCACCGGCGAGGTCCAGCCTCGGGAACCGCCCTCGATCAGGCCGTAGGTCACAGCGCCCACGCCCGCGACGGACAGGACCGTGCCGGGGACGTCGATCGGCGGCGCGCCCGGGTTGCGGGACTCCCCCAGCACGCGCAGCCCGGCCAGCAGCAGGACCGCCCCGATGGGCACATTGACCAGGAAGATGGCGGGCCAGCCGAAGGCCTCCACCAGGATCCCGCCCGCCAGCGGTCCGGCGGCCAGGCCGATGCCGCTGAACCCGGCCCACAACCCGATCGCTCTGACGCGCTCCCCCGGGGCGGGATACGCGGCGGCGAGCAGCGCCAGCGAGGCGGGGCTCAGCGCCGCGGCCCCCACACCCTGCAACACCCGCCCGACGATCAGCCAGCCGATCGAAGGCGCGAGCGAACACACCACCGACGCGGCCGTGAACACCACCACCCCGGCCAGGAACACCCGCCTGCGGCCGAACCGGTCGGCGAAGACGCCGCCCGACAGCAGCAGCATGGCCACCAGCAGCACGTAGGCGTCGACGATCCACTGCAGGCCGGTCAGCCCGGTGTGGAGCCGCTGCTGCATGTCGGGCAGGGCGGCGCCGACGATCGTGTTGTCGAGCAGCACCATGAACTGACCTGCGCAGGTCAGAGTGAGCAACGCTTTCACACACATCCCTCCTAAAAGCAGTCACCGACTGCGTTAACAGAGACTCTAACGCAAGTCTCGACTGCGTTAAGGTGGAGGTATGGACGAGCAGGGGCGGGCCAGGCGGCCCGGCGGGCGCAGCGCCCGGGTCCGCGCAGCGGTGCACCAGGCCGTTACCGACCTGGTCAGCGAGCGCGGCTACGGAAACTTCACCATCGGCGAAATCGCGGCCCGCGCGGGCGTGGCCGACACCAGCCTCTACCGCCGGTGGGGCAACCTCCAAGCCCTGCTCAGCGATGTGCTGCTGACCCGGCTCAACGCGCAGGCGCCGATGCCTGACACCGGCAGCCTGGCCGGCGACCTGCGCACCTACGCCGCCATCGTGGCCCGCGAGGTCACCGGACCCGACGGCCTGGCGGTGGTGCGGCTGACCATCGCGCTGTCAGGCGAGGGTCAGCAGGGCCTTCAGGCGCGCGACGAGCTCCTGGCCGACCGCACCAGACAGTTGCAGGCCATGCTCGACCGCGCCCGCGACCGCGGCGAGGACCCGCCCGACGCACTGGAGGTGCTGGACCATCTCCTGGCGCCGATCTACATGCGCGTCCTGTTCGACGCGGGCCCGCTCACCCCCGAATACCTCGACGGGCTGGTCGACCGGTTGCTCGCCTGATCCAGTCCGGCGCGGACGCGTGACTGCTCTACGCGGTCGCCCACCTCCACCGCCGGCACCACGGACCGGTGCGCTAGCGTGATCGCCATGCTGCGCCGATGGATGCTGCCGATCCTCTTCGTGGCCGTCGGGCTCGCCGCGGCGGCGCGGCAGGTCACCAAGGGGCTCCCCGGCGCCGCCGTCACGCTGCTCCTGATCTTCCTGCTGGCCGCAGCCCTGCTGTCCCCACTCGTCTTCCCGAGGTCCGTCAGCGCGGCGGAGGCGCAGCGCCGCAGCGAGACCGACGGCCGCCCGATCGTCTACTGGCGCCCCGGCTGCCGCTACTGCCTGCGGTTGCGCACGCGGCTCGGCCGCCACGCCTACCGGATGCACTGGGTCGACATCTGGCGCGACCCGGACGGCGCCGCGGCGGTCCGGGCCGCCACCGGCGGCGACGAGACGGTGCCGACCGTGGTGGTTGCGGGCGAGCCGCACGTCAACCCCGACCCTCGATGGGTGCGCGCGCAACTGCCCTGACGAACCTCAGCCGCTGCTCCGGACACGCGACGTAAGTTCCAATCCCCGCAGCGACCGCGCCGCACCCGCGAGCAGCGCGGCACGCGACAGGTCTCCGCCCCCGGCGCACCACTCCGCGACCGCCTCCAGCACCATCGCCCGCACCGTCTCGTCACCCGCGCGCCCCGACGACTCCAGCGCCGAACGCAACGACCGCCACGCCGCCTCGCGGTCACCACGCCCCGCCCGCACCCGCGCCAGCTCGACATGGACCGTGGCCAGGAACTGCGCGGGCACGCCCGCCTGCCCGCCGACCAGCTCCAGCGCCTCCACCAGCAGGCCCTCCGCCTCGCCGAGCGCCCCCCGCCGCCGCGCCAACTCCCCGGCGGCCTGCCGCACCCGCGCCGCCGCCACCCGATCCCCCGTACGGCCGGCCACCTCGCCGGCCCGCGCCAGCTCCCGCTCCGCCCCCGCCAGGTCACCCGTACGGGCGCGCAACTGGGCCAGCCGCACCCGCAGCATCAACGGGACGGGAACCGCGTCCACCCCGCCGATCAACCCCGCCAGCTCCGCCGCCTCCTCCAGCAGCGTCAGCGCCTCCGCCGCGTCGTCCCGGTTCTCCGCCGCCAGCGACAACCAGTACAGCGTCAGCGACAGCCCCCACCGCTCCCCGAGCGCGCGGTAGCCCGTCAGCGCCTCCCGCAACCACGCCTCGGCCGCCCCCGCCCCCGCCCTGCCGTACTCGAACTCCCCGATCCCACCCATCAGCAGCGCCGTCGCCCGCGCCCACGGGTCCTCGTGATCGCCGAACGCCCGCATCGCCGCAAGCGCCCTGCGCCAGTGCTCCACGCCCCCGCCCGAAGGCCTGACCCCCACGATCCAGGCCCACAACGCCACGGGATGGCCCGACTCCTCGACCACACGCAGCGCCTCCGGCGACGCGTACGGCCCCTCGGACGCCAGCAGCGCGCACAACGTGTGCGACAGCTCCAGCCCGGGCGGCGCGGCATCACCCAGCACCGCCCGGATCGCCCGCGCCCACCCGGCCGCCTCGTCGCCCCGTCCCCGCACCGTCCACGCCCACAACCTGGCCGTGAACAGCCGCAGCGCCCGCCATTCCTGCCCGGTCCGCACGGCGTGGCCCAGCGCCGCGTCGAGGTTTCCCCGCTCGGCGTCCAGCATCGCCAGCAGGCGAAGCTGATCGGCCGTACGCAACCCGGGCTCGGACTCCTCCGCCGTCTCGAGGAAGAAGCCCAGATGCCGGTCCCGCACGGCCCGCGCCTCGCCCGCCTCCTCCAGCCGCTCGGCCGCGTACGCCCGGACGGTCTCCAGCAGCCGGTAACGCACCCGCGCGGCCCGGTCGGCAGGCCCGTCCGGCTCGGCCACCACGACCAGCGACTTGTCCGCCAGACAGGCCACCGTCTCCAGGTCGGCCCCGCACACCCGCAGCGCCGCCTCCGCCGTCGCCCCGCCCGTGAACACCGACAACCGGCGCAACGCCACGCGCTCCCCCGGCGACAGCAGACCCCAGCTCCAGTCGATAACCGCCCGCAGCGTCCGGTGCCGCGGCCCCGCCGTACGGCCGCCGCGCAGCGTCAGCCGTTCCCCCACCGCCTCGGCGAGCTGCCGCACCGTGAACGACCGCAGCCGGGCCGCCGCCAGCTCGATCGCGAGCGGCAGGCCGTCCAGCTCCCGGCACACCGCGACCACGTCGGCCACCACGGAGTCGTCCACGGCGAACCCCGGACGCGCCGCCGACGCCCGCTCCGCGAACAACGCCACCGCCGGGAACTCCAGCGCCCGCGCCGCGTCCACCCCGTCGCCGGGCAGCGCCAGCGGCCGCACCGGATGGAGATGCTCGCCGGGGACGTCCAGCGGCTCCCGGCTGGTCGCCAGGATCCGCAGCCCCGGCACCCCCGCCAGCAACCGCTCCGCCACCGCCGCCGCGCCGTCCACCACGTGCTCGCAGTTGTCCAGCACGAGCACGAGCTCCCGGCCTGCCAGCGCCTCCGCCAGCGCGTCGAGCGGCGAGGCGGCCGGCCGCGTGGTGACGTCCCCGTCCGGCTCGGGCGTGGCCGGGGGTATGGTCGCCCGCACGGCGGCGGCCACGTCCGCCGGATCACCGGCAGAGGCCAGCTCGACCAGCCACACGCCCGATGCGGCGGTGAGCCCGCCCGCGACCTCCACCGCCAGCCTGGTCTTGCCCGCGCCGCCCGGTCCGGTGAGCGTGACCAGCCGTGCGGCCGACAGCAGGCTCCGCACCCGTCCCACGTCCTCTCGCCGCCCGACCAGCCTCGTCACCGGCGCCGGCACGTTCCCCCGTACGGCCCGCTGCGGTGAGGCCGGCGCCGCGGGCGGGTCGCGCAGCGCCTCAAGGTGTGCCGCGCGCAGTTCCGGTCCGGGATCGACGCCCAGCTCGTCCGCCAGCCGCCGCCTGACGCGTTCGAACGTGTCCAGCGCGTCCCCGCGTCGCCCCGCCGCGCGCAGCGCTCGCATCAGCAGGGCGTGGAACGGCTCTCGCAGTGGGTGCGCGGCGACGAGCTCCTCCAGCTCCGCCACCAGCGCTCCGGCCGCCCCCGCGTCCGCCACGGCGAGATCGGCCGTCACCCGGGCCTCCAGTGCGGAAAGGCGCAACTCCTCCAGGCGCGCCGCCGCCGCCCGCGCGAACGGCAGGTCCGCCGCGTCGGCGAGCGCCGCACCGCGCCAGAGCGACAGGGCGGACCGCAGGAAGTCGGCGGCATGCCGGGGATCGCGCTCGGCCCGGCCCGCGCGCACCAGGTGTTCGAACTCCGCCGCGTCCACCTCCTGTGGCGGGACGTCGAGCAGGTAACCGGCCGGATGCGACACCACGGCACCCGACAGTCCCTCCCGCAGCTCACGACGGAGCCGCGACACCAGGGAGTGCAGGGCCGCCGCCGGGTTCGCCGGCGGCTCCTCCCAGAGGTCGTCGGCGAGTCTCTCGGTGGTGACCACCCTGCCGGGCTCCAGAGCGAGCCGAATCAGCAGCACGCGCAGGCGCGCGCCCCTGATCTGGGTGCCGGTCACCCGCAACGGCCCGAGAATCCCGATTCGCATGGTTCCCTCATTGTCGTCGAGGGTTTGATCGGTAGCGTAAATGATCTTGGATCGACCGCCCGCCTTTACAATGTAGATTCATAGTAGGATCGAGGCGATGAACACCCCCGCCGTCCCCGAGCGGAACACCCCCGCACGGCCAGAGCGCGATCCTTACCAGGTGTATCTCGACGCGCTGCAGAGCCCCGAGTCCAAGCGCACGATGAAGGGCTGTCTCGACCGCGTCGCCCGCCTCATCACCGGCGACCCGGAGGCGACCGGCGCCGGCCAGCCCTGGGAACTGCTCCGCTACGAGCACACCATCCGGCTGCGGACGCTGATGCGGGAGCAGGGCTGGTCGCCCTCCCACGTCAACAAGCACCTGGTCGCCCTGCGCCGCGTGCTGAAGGAGGCGTGGCGGCTCGGCCTGATGAGCGGCGAGGACTACCAGCGGGCCGCCGACCTGCCCGCCTACAAGCACACCCGCGTCCCGGCGGGACGGCACGTCGAGGCCGAGGCGCTGGCGGCCACGCTCGAGGTGTGCGACGGCGACCACTCCCCCGCCGGCCGCCGCGACGGCGCGATGCTGGCGGCGCTCTACTCCACCGGCTGCCGCCGCGCCGAGATCGCCGGGCTCACCCTGGCCGACTTCGATCCCCACGCGCGCTCCCTGCGGGTGCGCGGCAAGGGCGACAAGGAACGGCTGGTCTACCTGACCGCGGAAGCCGTCGAACGCCTCGACCTCTGGCTCGCCGTACGCGGCCGGGCGACGGGCCCCCTGTTCTGCCCCATCAACAAGGGCGGGCGGCTGCGGCTGGCCCACATGACCGGCCAGGCCATCGCCGACATCGTCTCCCGGCGTCTGGCCGCCGCCGGGGCGTCCCCCCGTACGCCGCACGACTTCCGGCGCACGTTCATCGGCGAACTGCTCGACGCCGGGGTCGACCTCGCCACCACCCAGGCCCTGGTGGGCCACGCCTCCCCCGCCACCACCGCGCGCTACGACCGGCGGCCCGAGCGGCGCCGCCGCGAGGCCGTCGACCGGCTTCGCGTCCCCGGCGCCGCCCGCTGACCCGATGTGGCGGCACTCGCCCGTGTCTCACAGCGGGGGCGTGCTGGAGCCGCGCACGACGAGTGTCGTCGGCAGGATCCGGGGCGGCGGGGCGTCCGCATCGTTGATCATCGAGACCACCGCCTCCGCGGCGGCGGTGCCGAACCCGGCCTTGTCCTGCGCGACGGTCGTCAGGCCCGGCGGCACGAGCGCGGCCACCTCGATGTCGTCGAACCCGACAAGAGCGATGTCCTCGGGCACCTTCAGACCGGCCTCGCCGATCGCGCGCAGCGCGCCGACGGCCATCTCGTCGCCCGCGACGAACACGGCGTCGGGCCGGTTGTCGGCCTGCAGCAGGCGGCGCATCGCGGCGTGGCCGCCCGACAGGTAGAAGTCGCCCTCGACCACGAACTCGGGCCGGCGGGGCAGCCCCAGCCGGGACATCTCGTCCTGGTAGCCCCGCAGGCGCTCGGCGCCCGGTCGGGTGTGCGCGGGGCCGGTGATCGTGGCGATGGCCCGGCGCCCCTGCTCGTGCAGGTGCCGTACGGCCAGGCGGGCGCCGCCCGCGTTGTCCGAGGTCACGTACGTGGCGCGGGAACCCTCGACGGGACGGTCGAGGCTGACGCACGGGACGCCCGATTCGGACAGCCGCCGCAGTGAGGGATCCCAGATGCCGCTGTCGATCATCACCACGCCGTCGAGGTTGTGCCTGCGCACGGCGCGCACGAAGGCGTCGTCGGTCCGCTCTCCGTTCATGTCCCCGCTGGTGGCGAGCATGAGGAGGTGATAGCCGCGCCCGCTGAGCGCCGTCTTCAGGCCGATGAGGATTTCCTGGAAGAACGGGTGCCGCCAGCCGGGGCGGCGGTGGTCGGTGTCCCATACCAGGCCGACCATGAAGGACTTCTTGGTGGCCAGCGTGCGGGCCGACTCGTTGGGCAGGTAACCGATCTGACGCGCCGCCCGCAGAACCTGTGTCCTGGTCTTCGCGTTCACTACCTCCGGATTGTTGAAAACGCGGGAGACGGTTGCCGGGGACACGCCGCACAGGCGTGCCAGCTCTCTGATCGTTGCCACGGATCGAACGCTATCGCATCTCGCTGCAACCGGTTTCATGTAACCGGTTTCGAGGAAATTACGCAATCTCGGGGAAGTCTGTCAAGGTGGCCGGAGATTTCATCGGCGTTACGTTTTCGTGATTTGACATCGCGTGCTGCTGTTATGTCTTATGGCGGGCGTATCGGTCGATTCTTCTCGTTGCCACGGCTCGACCGTCGCATCTCGCAGCCACCCCCCTTCTCCCTGCCAAGGAGTTCACGGTGTCTGCTGCGAAACTTCGTCTGCTCGTGGGTGTGCTCGCCGTCGGCGTGCTCACCGCCGGCTGCGGCGGCTCGTCCGGCTCGTCCGGCGACGGCCACATCACCCTCACCCTGAACCTGTTCGGAAACATGGGGTTCAAGGAGTTGTACGCCAAGTACGAGGCCGCCCATCCGAACATCAAGATCGTCGAGCGTACTTCGGCGTACAACGACCACCACCGCAACCTGGCCGCGCATCTGGCGACGGGCAGCGGCGCGGCGGACGTGGAGGGCATCGACACCGGCTTCATCGCCCAGTTCAGGGCGCAGCCGGAGCGCTTCGTCGACCTGCGCAAGCATGGCGCCGACGGGCTGAAGGACCGGTGGTTGCCGTGGAAGTGGCAGGCGTCGGTGGCCAAGAACGGGGCCCAGATCGGATACGGGACGGACGTCGGCGGTCTGGCCATGTGCTACCGGCGGGACCTGTTCGAGAAGGCCGGCCTGCCCACCGAGCGCGACGAGGTGAGCAAGCTCTGGCCGGACTGGGCGTCGTACTTCGAGGCCGGCAAGAAGTACACCGCGAACAAGCCGGCGGGCGCCGGCTTCTTCGACGGCGCCGCGCAGATCTTCAACGCCATGATCGGACAGGCCGAAACCGGCTACTACGACACCTCCGACCAGGTGATCGTCGCCTCCAACCCGGCGGTCCGCTCGGCGTACGACGAGGTGCTCAAGGCCGTGGCCGACGGCGAGTCGGCCAAGCTGGTGGGCAGCTCCCCGGCGTGGAACACCGGTTTCGCTAAGAGCCAGTTCGCCACCGTCGCCTGTCCCGCCTGGATGCTCGCGAAGATCCAGGACCAGGCCAAGGCATTCGCCGGCAAGTGGGACATCGCGGCCATCCCCGGCGGCGGCGGCAATTGGGGCGGCTCCTACCTGACGGTTCCGGCGCAGAGCAAGCACGTGAAGGAGGCGGTGGACCTGATCACCTGGCTGACGGCTCCCGAGCAGCAGATCGAGGTGTTCAAGGCGCACGGCATCCTGCCCTCGACCGTGGCGACGTACGAGAAGCCCGAGGTCAAGAACCTGAAGAACGCCTTCTTCAACGACGCCCCGGTCGGGCAGGTCTTCACCACCGCCGCGCTGAACCTGAAGCCGCAGTACCAGGGGCCGCGGGCCGGCGACATCCAGACCGCCATCCGCGACGCGATCAACCGGGTGGAGGAGGGCAAGCAGGACGGTCCGCAGGCCTGGGAGCAGATGCTCAAGGACGTCGCGCGCATCGAGCAGTAGCCGCCCAGCCAAGCCGGGTGACGGCGGGAGGTCAGGGCCCGCCGTCACCCCTTCCCCCGGGATGGATCCATGACCCTCGCACGATCCGGGCCGCGGCGCCGCTGGGCCTACCAGCTCGACGTCAAGGGCTCGCCGTACTTCTACATCGCCCCGTTCTTCCTGCTGTTCGGTGCGGTGGGGATGTTCCCGCTGCTGTACACCGCGTACGTCTCGCTCACGAACTGGAACCTGCTGGAGCCCACCCGGCACTGGGTGGGGCTGGCGAACTACGCCGAACTGCTTACCGACGACTACTTCTGGAACGCGCTGTTCAACACCGTCAGCATCTGGCTGCTGTCCACCGTGCCGCAGCTGCTCGCGGCCCTGTTCATCGCGCACATGCTCAACCGCAGCCTGCGTGCCCGCACGTTCTTCCGGATGGGCGTGCTGCTGCCCAACGTGACGTCCATCGTCGCCGTCACGATCATCTTCGCCCAGCTCTTCGGCCGCGACTTCGGCATGGTCAACTGGGCGCTCGATCTGGTGGGGCTCGAACCGGTTGACTGGCAGGCGGGCACCCTGTCCTCGCACATCGCCATCTCGCTCATCGTCATCTGGCGGTGGACCGGCTACAACGCGCTGATCTACCTGGCCGCCATGCAGACGATCCCCGACCATCTGTACGAGGCCGCGACGCTGGACGGGGCCGGCCAGTTCACCCAGTTCCGGAAGATCACGATCCCGATGCTGCGACCGACGATCATCTTCACCGCCGTCGTGTCCACCATCGGCGGCTTCCAGATCATCGCCGAGCCGCTGCTGTTCCAAGCCGGCACGGGCAACCCGACGGGAGGCTCGGACCGACAGTTCCAGACCGTCGGCCTCTACCTCTACGAGCAGGGGTTCAGCCTGTACAAGTTCGGCTACGCCTCGGCCATCGCATGGACCCTGTGCCTGATCATCGTGGTCATGGCGCTGGTCAACTACTCGGTCACCCGCCGGATCAGGAGAAGCTGACGTGACGACGATCATCACCGAGGCGCCCCGGCAGGCGCGCGTGCCCCGCTCGCGGGCGGCCCGCTCCCACAGCGGGCGCCGCTCGGCCGGGTTCTGGACCTATGCGGCGCTGGTCGCCGTCCTGCTCGGCTCCCTGTTCCCCGTCTACTGGTCGCTCATCGTGGCGTCGCACGACAACGACGCCATCGCCCGCGTGCCTCCCGTCCTGACGCCCGGCGGGCACCTGTTCGAGAACATCGCGCGGGTCTTCGACACGACCGCGTTCGGTAAGGCGATGCTCAACTCCTTCATCGTCTCCGGCTCGGTCACCGTCTCGGTCGTGCTGTTCTCCACGCTGGCCGGGTTCGCCTTCGCCAAGCTCCGCTTCCGGGGCCGGACGTCGCTGCTGGTCATGGCCATCGCTACCACCACCGTGCCGCACCAGCTCGGGATCATCCCGCTCTACATCCTCATGGCGGAGCTCGGCTGGACCGGTCGACTGGAGGCGGTGATCGTGCCCGGCCTGGTCACGGCGTTCGGCGTCTTCTTCATGACGCAGTACCTGTCGAGCGCGGTGCCGGACGAACTCCTGGAGGCCGGACGGATCGACGGCTGCTCCACCTTGCGCCTGTTCTGGCACGTGGTGGTGCCCGCGGCGCGGCCGGCCGCGGCCGTGCTCGGGCTGTTCACGTTCATGCAGGCATGGAACGACTTCTTCTGGCCGTTGGTGGTCCTCACCCCGGAGAACCCGACCGTGCAGGTCGCGCTCTCCTCGCTGGCCAGCGGTTACACGACCGACTACGCGCTCGTGCTCACCGGCACGGTGCTTGCGACCGTGCCCGTCGTGGCCGTCTTCGCGGCCCTGGGCCGGCAGATCATTGGAGGAATCATGTCAGGGGCGATCAAGGGATGACGGCGATCGAGGAAAGCCTCACCCGGCCGCGGACCTTTCCCGCCGGCTTCGTGTGGGGCACGGCCACCGCGGCGTACCAGATCGAGGGGGCCGTCGACACCGACGGCCGGGGGCCTTCGATATGGGACACCTTCTGCCGGGTGCCCGGCGCGGTGGCACGGGGCGAGTCGGGCGAGTTCGCCTGCGACCACTATCACCGCTGGCAAGAGGATGTCGATCTCATGAAAGACCTGGGGGCGGGGGCCTACCGATTCTCTGTGGCCTGGCCGCGGGTGCTGCCCGACGGCCGTGGACCGGTGAACCGGCGCGGGCTCGACTTCTACCGGCGGCTCGTGGACGCCCTGCGCGAGGGCGGCATCGAGCCGTACGTGACCCTCTACCACTGGGACCTGCCGCAGGCGCTGGAGGACCGCGGGGGCTGGCGAGTCCGCGACACCGCCGAGCGCTTCGCCGACTACGCCGAGGTCATGTACGACGCCCTCGGCGAGTCGGTCTCGAACTGGATCACGCTCAACGAGCCGTACTGCTCGGCCATCGTCGGCTACGGCGAGGGCCGGCACGCCCCCGGGGCCAAGGAGGGGCACGGCGCGCTGGCCGCGGCCCACCACCTGCTGCTCGGCCACGGCCTGGCCGTCGCCCGCCTGCGGGAGCTGGCCAGACCCGATCAGCAGATCGGGGTGACGCTCAACATGTCGCCGACAGTGCCGGTGACCACCTCACCGCAGGACGTCCGGGCCGCGCGGCGGATGGACCTGCTGGTCAACCGGCAGTTCACCGAACCGCTCTTCGGCGGGGACTACGCCGCCGACATGGCCGAGACGTTCGGCCGGATCACCGACTTCTCCTTCCGGCAAGACGGTGATCTGGACATCATCGGCGCGCCGGTGGACTTCCTCGGGGTGAACTACTACTACCGCCTGCACGTGGAGGCCGCGCCGTACGAGGAGGCCGACCCCGCCCGGCGCTCGGCGTTCGACCTGGGCGTGCGCACCGTCACGCCGGAGGACGCGCGCACCAGCGGGCTGGGCTGGGTGGTGGAGCCCGAGGGGCTGTACGAGACCCTCGTCGGGCTGACCTCCCGCTATCCGGACCTGCCGCCCGTCTACATCACCGAGAACGGGTACGGCGACGACGGCGTGCTCGAAGACAGCGGGCGCGTCGACTACCTGCGCGACCACCTGGCCGCGACCCGCGACGCGATGGAGGCGGGCGCGGACGTGCGGGGTTACTTCTGCTGGTCGCTGATGGACAACTTCGAGTGGGCCCGCGGCTACTCCGCCAGGTTCGGCCTGGTGCACGTGGACTACGACACCCAGGTGCGCACGCCGAAGGCCAGCTTCCACTGGATGCGCGACTTCATCGCCGACCCGGTCGTCACCGCACCCGTCACCGCGGGCCCGGTCACCACGCCCCCGGGCGGCGGCCGAGAAGCTCATTGAGCTGGCCGCTTATCCCGATCGTGTCGCGCAGCAGCCCGCCGATCCGCTCGTCCGGGATCGCCAGGTCGGCGTGCACCGGCAAGATCACCTCCAGCGGCGATTGACGGGCCTCGCCGGCCTCGGCCCGTTCGATCAACGCCTCGTCGCCTGCGTCAGTGCAGGTCAGGCAGATCCGTTGGAAATCTCCCCACGACCACAGCGAGGCGTGACCGGCAAACCGCGAGCGGCGTCGGCCGCGACGAACTCCAGGAGATCGCCGACGCCGCTCTGCACAACTGGCCGCCCCTCTGAGAACGGCCCGCACCGGTAGAGCGGCCTCGCGTACGAGTGACCGCCCGTGGCCGGTCCGCCCTGTCTCAGACTTCGTCGATGGTCATCGCGCCCTCGTGGGGACGCCGGGACAGGTCGATGCCGAGCTCCTCCGCCGCGCGGAAGACGTCCTCGTCGGTGTCCCTCATCTCGATCGACATGCCGTCGCTGGAGAGAACCTCGACGTTC
>NZ_JABBWX010000026.1:0-83807 GCF_014161375.1 Microbispora sp. H10830 | reverse complement strand
CCACCCGCAGACGATCCGGCCGAACCCCTGGCGCACACCGCCCTGGCCGCGTCATAGTCACACCAACCCACAACTCGCCGACCCCACATGATCAGCAGCGAGTTACACCACTCAGCGGGACATCACCTGAAGCTGCTGGCGTTGGCGCAGAAGGCCGCGCTGCGCGGCCAACACGAGATCCTGCTGAATGAGTCGAGGGTGGCAGATCTGGAGGTCACGGGTTCTGAGGGGCCCATTCAGCCCACTACCGAACTGACCGTTCGCGTCCACACTCCAAGCGTTCGCTCCCTGAGCGGAGGCGAGTTCACTCTCGCGATCGTCGGGGTGTCGCGTACGGCCGGCACCACGACCGGGCGGTTCCTGCACCTGTTCGACGACGAGGAACGCGCCCGGATGTCCGCGCTCTATGCGGAGCTGCCCACCGCGGTCCGCGGCACGCTCAGAGCGCAGATCTCTTCTCCCGCTCTGCACATAGAGACAGAGAACGTCGCCCGCGCCCCTCGCGCGGCGACACATCTGCTCCCTCTGGGCGAGTACCACAATGGCGGCGAAGAGCTCATAGCGCTGGAGGACCTCGCCCTCACCGCGGACATCCACCGCCTCTACCTTGTCTCTCGCTCCCAGCATCGACCGGTGGAACCTTTCGTGCTCAACGCGGTGGAGCCGGTCAAGCGCACTCATCCGCTGGTCCGGTTCCTGACCGAGGTCACGAACGCGCTCAGTGTTCCGTGCGTCTCGTTCGACTGGGGAGCCGCCGCCGGCCTGCCGTTCCTCCCAGCGCTGCGCTATGGACGTACGGTCCTGACTCCCGCCCGCTGGCTGCTCGCAGTCGCCGACCTGCGCGAAGGGCGGGACTGGGAGGCGGCTCTGACCACATGGCGGGACGAGGTCGGCCTGCCGCAGAGGGTTTACCTCGGCGATGGCGATCAACGCCTCGGCCTGGACCTGTCCGAACCCGCCCACCAGGCACTGCTGCGTGCCCAACTTGAGCGAACCGGCAACGCGGTGCTACGCGCCACCCCCACCTTCGACGCGGCGGGATGGATCGGCGGTCATGTGCATGAGATCGTCGTGCCGCTGGTCTCCGCTCGGAGGGCCACGAGGACGCCGGAATGGCTCGGCAGGGCAGAAGTCGTCACTCGCGACCACGGACACCTACCCGGCTGCGAGGAACGCCTCTACCTCAAGCTGTACGGTCACCCGGACCGGCAAACCAGAATCCTCATCCACCACCTGCCGCGCCTACTCAAAGAGCTGGGTGACCAGGCCCAATGGTGGTTCCTGCGCTACCAGGACCCTGAAGAGCACCTGCGTCTGCGGCTGACGGTGCCCGCCGACAGCTTCGCGCTTGTAGGCGACTGGACCCGTACGCTTCGCCGCTCCGGTCTGATCGCACGCGTGCAGTGGGACACCGACTTCCCCGAGACGGCCCGCTTCGGCGGTCAGGCAGCACTGGCCGAGGCCGAGACGTACTTCGCCGCGGACTCGGCCGCGGCCCTCGCGCAACTGAGCGCCAGCGCCGAGAGAGGCGGCCCCGACGTACGCGCTCTGACTACTGCAAGCATGTTCGACATCGTCACCGCCATGATCGGCGACACTGCCGAGGCGCTGCGCTGGCTGATCGAACACGCCGCAGCTGAGCCCTCTGCCCCGCCCCGCGCGCTCTACGACCAAGCTCTCGCGCTGGCCAACCCCTACGATCACCGGGACCTGGCCACTGAGCCCGGAGGCGTACAGCTCGTCTCCTGCTGGTCCCGGCGACGGCAAGCACTGGCCGCCTACCGCCGCGCACTCGAGGAAACCGGAACGAGCCCCACGGCCGTTCTGCTGCCCGAGCTTCTGCATCTGCACCACGTCCGCATGGCCGGGACCTCCCTGAAGGACGAGCGCGTCTGCCTTCATCTGGCCCGTGCCGCAGCCCTGAGCTGGACAGCCCGAGCAAGGAGAGGATCATGATCGGAACCCTGTCCGACGTTACGGCCGTGGGCGAGGCCGTAGCCGACGCACTGTCGGACCCGGCGAACGTGTGGACCACTTCCTCTCCGATCGGAGGGCGGGCATGGCCGCAGTCGCTGGCCGGCGGCGCGGCGGGCATCGCCCTGCTGCACATCGAACGCGCGCGTTTCGGCACCGGCGACTGGAGCACCGCCCACGCCTGGCTGTCGATGGCCGCCTCCGGAGAGCTGACCGCGGCGGCCAACGCAGGTTTGTTCTTCGGCGCCCCGGCCCTCGCCTTCGTCACGCACACAGCCACCGGCTCGTCGGGCAGATACCGCCGGGCACTGACCACCCTGGACGAGGCGGTCATCACCATCACCCGTACGCGCCTGGCAGCGGCGCACGCACGCATCGACGGAGGCGACCAGCCCATGATGAAGGAGTTCGACCTGATCCGCGGACTGACCGGCCTGGGCGCCTACCACCTGCGACGCCACCCGGACCACCCGATCACCCACGACGTACTGTCCTACCTGGTGCGTCTGACCGAACCGCTGCCTTCGGGGACTGAGCTTCCGCCATGGTGGACGAACGTCGCGCCCAATGGCGGACCGAGCCCGGAGTATCCGCAAGGGCACGGGAACTTCGGCCTGTCCCACGGCATCGGCTCGGTCCTGGCCCTACTGTCGCTGGCCGTACTGCGCAACGTGCCCGTCGCGGCGATGACCGACGCGATCGAGCGGATCTGCGCGTGGACGGATCTCTGGCGACAGCAGGACGACGCGGGACCGTGGTGGCCCGGCTTCATCAGCATGGACCAGGTCCGCGAGCAGCACATTAGGCCGTCGCTGCGGCCCCGGCCCTCCTGGTGCTACGGAATCGCCGGTACGGCCCGCGCTCAACAACTGGCCGGCATAGCGCTCCGAGACACCGCGCGACAGCAGACAGCGGAGGACGCGATACTCGTCGTGCTCCGTGACCCTGCACAACTCGATCTGCTTCCCGAGATCGGGCTCTGTCACGGGAAGGCCGGACTGCTTCAAGCCGCCTGGCGAATGGCCTCCGACGCCCGCACCCCACACATCGCTGCCGAACTCCCCGGCCTTACCACCCGGCTCGCGGAGCAGCTCGCCTACCCCCTGCCCGACCCCGAGCTCCTGGACGGCACCGCGGGGGCGGCGCTCGCCCTGCACACTGTCGGCTCCGACGCCGTGGCGTCGGGCTGGGACGCCTTTCTCTTGCTGGCCTGAGCACAGGAGCCAACCCCGATGGACCCCTGCCCCTGGCGTCAGGTCAACGTCGCCTTCCCGAACTGGGCCACTGCCGAGCAGACCGCCGTGGCACACCTCGCTCCCTTGATGACCGAGGCGGAGACCGAAGGATTCATCACCGCCTGGTTCTTCATCCGCAAGGCGCCCTGCTGGCGCATGCGCTACCTGCCTGGCCGTGACGCTGCTCAGGCCGGTGCCCACCTGCGTCGTCGTCTTGAGGACCTCAAGAGCAAGCGGCACATCGACGACGTCAGGCACCTCGTCTACGAACCGGAAACACACGCCTTCGGCGGCCCAGAGGCCATGCGGATCGCCCATGAGCTGTTTCATCGCGACAGCCGCCACGTACTGGCTCGCGCCGCCTACCCCTCCTCCGCGCTCGGACGGCGGGAGACGGCGATTCTGCTGTCCGCCGTACTGATGCGCGCCGCCGGCCTCGACTGGTACGAGCAGGGCGACGTCTGGGCCAAGGTCGCCGAGCACCGGCCCGGCGAGACTGTCTGGCCGCCGGAACGCGAGGCCGAACTGTCCCGGGCCATGCACCGCCTCCTGACGGCGGACGTGCGAGCCATGTGTGACGCCGAGGACGCTCCGCTGGCCGCCTACCGCCTGTGGGTGACCGCCTTCGAGGAAGCCGGGCAAGCCCTGGCCGACCTCGCCGCTCAGGGCCGGCTGCAGCGCGGCTTCCGCGCTGTCCTCGCCCACCATCTGATCTTCCACGCGAACCGGGCGGGACTACCGAGCAGCGATCAATCGGTCATCGCCGCGCTCGCGGTCCACACGGTGTTCAACAGGTTCTCCCGGGACGGGGATAGGCAGGGATGAATCTCACAGAGACCTTCGCGCGGTTTCCGCTCGTCGCCCGGCCCCGCCCGGCCTGCGCCCCACTCGAAGCACGCGTACGTCACCTGTGCGAGCTGGCCCGCTCAGCCGAACGCAGCAGCGATCGATCGGCGGCCTCAACCGTCTTCAACCAGGCCGCTCTCCTGGCCAGCGACCTCGGCCTCCCCGACCTGGCCCGGTACTGGTGCCACCAGCACGCCGATACCTACCTGCGCATGCGCCCACTTGACGGCACCGCCGCCCGCCATGCCCTCGAACCCCTCGTCAACCTCGTTCGTCTACGTATCCGCGCCGATGACGGCGCCAACGCGTTCAAGATGCTCAACAGCCTGTACGAAGCGGTCGCGACGAGCACCGACACCGTCATCGATGGGCTGACTGTGCCCGTGTCCGAGCTCACCGCCACCGCGGACGATCGTCAGGAGCTCCTCCGGTGGCTGTGGACCGTCCATCTCGCCGACGGCACTCGCGCCCTGACGGCCGCAGGCCGATGGCAGGACGCCCTCGACCACCTGCGCCATCACAATGGCGTCGGCCAGCGCATGCTCGATGGCCGCCAAGTCGCGGTCATCGCGCACACCATGGCCGGCGAGCTGACCACGGCCAGGAAAGTGCTGAAGGCCACCCAGCCAGGCGAGCCGTGGGAGGACGCGGTAACCGCGTGCCTGGCCGCACTCTGCCGACCCGGAGGTGCGGAAGGCGAGGCCCTCTCCGTGATGCTGGATCGCTACCAGATGCTCGACCACACTGCGCCCAGCATGGTCGTGTTCCGAACCCGCCTGGGTCTGTCAGTAATCGACGCCGTCGGCGGCGTGGAATGTCCGGAGGGACGCGCGGTGGCCGACGCACTGATCAGGCGGGTGGTGGCGTCCCAGGATGGCTATGCCGCCCGGGAACTGCTCGGGCACCCCGGATTCGCGAGGTCGCTGGGAGAGAATGACGCCGTCGCTCTCACGCGCATTCTTCATATGAGCGGGCTGGAACGCGGACGGCTGCCGGAGGCACTCATGGGCGAACTCGTAGCCGCACTGGCCAGCAGTAGCTCAGTGATCACCAGCGACCTCGCCGTGGTGACGTTACCCGTAGACAGGTGACCTCTATTCAGGCCAACCATCCTGGCTGAAGAGCTCTACCTGAGTTGGCTCAATTTATTTGGCTCCTCGCTCTGGCTGCATCATGGGGCTGTGATGCTCCTCGGCCAGGGGGCCCGCTGCTGCCCTGGCTGGCATGCTCGGGCAGCGTGCCGTACGATTGCCGCGGCCGTCCCTTGTGACATTCAATAGTCACAGCTGACCTGAGCGGGCCATGAATTTGGTTATGAGTAACGCAGTGCATTGCTAAGACGTGAGCAGGGTAAGAGACGGCTGTGCACGTCGCGATTCCTGAGGCTTCGGGATCGGTTACCCGGATGGGAACGGCTCAGCCCTGAGACCTCTTGTGTGGACGGTGCGGTGAGTACGTCGAGGCAGGGTCGCGGACCTGCGGCATGGGTGGTTCGCGGCGGACAGGACGGCGAAGTCGAGTCGCGTGCCCTTAAAGAAGGGCTGGCGATAATCGGCTGGTCGGGACTCGGTGATCTCGGGGCCTACGCCACAAAGGACCAGCTTCGAGCGGCCGTCGCCGGCGCCTATCCCGAGTCACCGCCCGGAAACGTGACCAGCCAGCTGTGGGGATTCACTCGGGAGATGGAGTCCGGTGATCTCGTCGTCATGCCGTTGAAGACCGAACCCGGCAAGATCGCAATCGGTCGAGTGATCGGCCACTACGAGTACCGGTCAGGGGAAGGCGACGAGTTTCCCCACGTTCGGGCTGTTCAATGGTTCCCGGAGCGACGACTCCGTGGGGCTCTGAAGTCGGATCTGCGCGCAAGCATCGGCTCGCTGCTCACCGTCTCCAGGCTGCGACGCCATGAGGCTCCAAGCCGGATCGCCCACTTTGCCGAAACAGGTGTCGACGCTGGCATCGAGGGTGAGCCGGAGATCACCGATGCTGGCCAGCTTCTGGAGGAAGCGGTCAGGCGGGCTGAAGTCAATCCAAACAACCCGATGTCATTGACCATCCGCAATCTCCTCGCTCATTGGGGAGTGTGGCGACGCACTGCCGCCGCGATCGAGATGATCAGCGGCGAGCTGGCAGACGTTGGGCTGACGACGCGCCCATACTTCACCGAGGGGTCGGTGGATACCGAGGTTGCCCTGGTACCCCTCGAGAACGAGTCGGACGAGTCCGATGCGTCAGTTGCGGATGGAGAAGCCATCAGCGAGGCCGCCGCCAAAGAGACTTCTGGCAAGCTGCGGCTCGGGAGCCTGCCATCCAAGCTGGTGTTGGTACCGCCCGGCACAACCCTGACCGCAGTCAGAACCCTGATGTTACGGAAGGGGTTTTCGCAACTCGCCGTCATCGATGATGACGGCACACTTCACGGTGCGGTGACCTGGGAGTCGATCGGCAAGGCATACATCGCTTCCGACGACCCAACCCTGGCGGACGCGATGACTCCAGCCAATGTTGTAGACCATGACGCCAATGTGCTTGACCTGATCGAATACATCCGGCGTGACGGCTTCGTCCTCGTCAGAAGCAGTGACCGTAAGAGCGTCACGGGAATCGTGACAGCCGCAGACTTGACCGGCCAGTTCGGGCAACACGCAAAGCCCTTCCTGCTGATCGAGAACGCAGAAGGCCGGCTTCGGAGGGCCGCCGAGGTCTTCAGTGCACAAGACCTCCGAGCTGCGGTCCCCAAACACCAGCAAGCGAAGGTGCACTCGCCGAATGATCTCACGTTCGGGAACTACAGGTACCTGCTTGAGGATCCAGCGCGCTGGCAAACTCTTGGGTGGAAGATCGACCATTCCACCCTGCTGAGCCTCCTGGAAAAAGTCGGGCAGGTTCGAAATGCGCTGATGCACTTCTCCTTGGACGCTTTGTCCAAGGAGCAGTACGAGGCCATCAACGAACTACTGATCTTGTTGGATGCGGTCGCGCCGGAGAGATGAGGCCCGCATTGCAGTACGTCAGGCTCCTTCAACGGTGAAGGTAGGCGTTCCAATAGGCTTGCGCTACTCGGCACACCCCGGTGATCAGCTCGGCTGCCCCAGGGCAACGCCGACAAGCGGGCCGTCCCAGCCGGTTGAGGTCTTCCAGATGACCGATACCTTGAATGCCTGCTCTATGAGATCGACCGCCCACAGATCCTGGGGCTCCTTCGGCAGAACCAGGAACAGGTCATCGGCCTGGCTGCCGCCTGCCCACTCGATCTCCAGGAGGCGGACGGCTTCGTTGCGAAGTTCCGCATAGGTCCTGAGCTCACGAGGCGAGACCACATAGATCGCAAGACCGCGTTCGGTCTTGCAGACAATGTCCGCGAACTCACCATCCGGCTGTGGCTCGAGTTCGTTGCCGAACAGTTCACCCATCAACAGGTGCTTGATGCGGCGATGAGTCGGCTGCTTGCGATCGGCTGCCACCCGCTCCTTCAACGCGCCAACCAACTGATCGCGATCACGATATTCGGGCGCCGTCTGGGGGATGGCCTCGACCTTCTCGGCACGGGCTAGCGCCGTCGTGGCAGGCCCACCTAGCTCGGGCGGAAGCGGAGCCGAGTGCAGGACGGTCAGCGTCTGCGTGCATCGGGTGAGCGCGATGTAGAGCCGCCTGAGCCCCACCGCGCCCTGCTGCGCCAGCCGCTGTGGTTCGACCACGACGACATGGTCGAATTCGAGACCCTTGGCGAGCTGGGCGGGCAGGACGGTGACCTGTTGAGCGATTTCCGGGAGCGTCGAGTCCTGGGCGGCGGCGACCTCACGGGTGATCTCGGTGAGGAAGTCGTCCTCGGCGGGTGTGATGACCGCGACCGATCTGGCCTGGTCTCCGTCCCTCATTGCGAGTCCAAGTGCCCGGTTGACGGCCTCGGAGACAATCCGCTGGCGGGTGACCGACCGAACGTCCAGAGCATTGGCGGATGGCGGACGCACCGGGACCGGGATCGCCGTGGAGGGAGAGATCGCTCTACCCAGCCTGGCGGCGAACGTCATCACCTCCGTCGGCACGCGATATCCGGTGGCGAGTTCGGCCATGTTCCAGCCGTCAGCACCGCTGAGAATGCCGGCCAGGCGCTCCCAGACGTCGTACTGACGAATTCCGGTGCTCTGGGCCAGGTCGCCCAGTACGGTCATGGAGCCGGTCGGACACCGCCTGGCGAGCGACCGCGCCTGCATGGGAGTCAGATCTTGCGCCTCGTCGATCACCATGTGGCGGAAGCGTTGCCCCTCGTCCCCGGACAGCAACCAGTGCAGCTCGTCCAGACACACCAGATCCTCGGCCGACCACGGTTCCTCGGCGACCTTCTTGGCCTGCGGCCGTAAGATTGCCTCTTGCTCACGGAGGGTCAACACGCCGAAGGCAGCTGAGCGAAGCGCCTCGGTGTCCGCCAGCAGGCTGCGAAGGATCTGCTCCGGAGTCGTGGAAGGCCACACCCGGTTGAACACGGCGGCGAGTGAAGCGTGCCTTTCCAGTTGGCTGCGGAACCTGTCGTCGTTGGACCTGGTCCTGGTCGCCTCTGCGTACTGCCTCATCAGCCAGTCCACCGTTGTGTCGATGAACCGGCGACGCCGTACGTGGTAGGGCCCGGCGGCCTGGCGCGCCTCCCCCATCAACCGGGTCAGCTCTTCCTGGTCGATGCGCAGCGTCGCCCCGCGGAACGAGAAGGACACTTCCTCCCGCGAAAGCAGATCTTCCCTGATCAGTCCCTCCACCGCGTTGTGCAGGATTCGCGCCATCCGATCGTCGGACTTGGCCAGGCGCGCCTCAGCGGGGTCGTTCCCGCGGACCTCGCCGGGCCAGAGCTGGGCCACTTCGACGGTGGCGACACCGTGGCTGCCAAGCCGGGGAAGGACGTCACGGACGTACCGGAGGAAGCCTTTATGCGGACCGATGACGAGCACCTGGTCGGGGGTGAAGTGGCCGTTGTCCAGCAACCAGGTGACCCGGTGGAGACCGACCGCGGTCTTGCCGGTGCCTGGGCCACCCTGGATCACCAGCAGGCCCTTGCGTTCGTCTGCGACCAGGCGGAGTTGGTGCCGCTGGATCGTCTCGACGATGTCCCGCATGACACCATCGCGGGCCAAGTCGAGGTCGGCGAGCAGGAACGGATCCGGCTCCTCCTCGCCGGTCGGCGCGGGGACCGTTTTCCCCTCGGAAGTGATGACCTGGATCTCGGTGTCGCTGTAGTCGACGACCGTGCGGCCCTCGCAGCGAAGTTGCCGCTGCAGACGTACGTCGCCAGGCTCGTCGGGCGTGGCCAGACGCCATTTCTTGGCCTGCGGGTTCGTCCACTTGATCAATACGAGATCGCGATTCTCGTCCCGCACCGTTGCCCGGCCGATGTACCAGGTGAGCTTGTCATCCGGGTCCTTGGTCAGGTCCACCCGCATGGTTGCCAGAGCGAGAGGGCCGGTGTCCTCCCGGCGGCCATACTCCCGCGGCACATCGGAGAAGGGAGACAAACCCGCGTCCGGACAGTCGTCCTTGTGCCCGCGCCGGAAGTCATCGACGGCCTTCAGGTCCTGTTCGAAGCAGGCGTAGATGTGGCTGACGGCCTGCTGTTCCTCCGCGATCACCGCCACGCGGTCGACCGTGCTCATTCGCCCTCCGGAAATGCCTATAGATGCTCACGGAGCGGTCCAATGCGAGCATGTCGCAATGGTTTATCACCTGTCGATGCCGGATGCCATGGACATGGGTGGAATCCGGTCGTGAGGTCGCCGAGCTATTCGTTTCAATGCCTCTAAGGTCATCGTGCTCCTTGTCCGAAAGTGGTTTCAGGCTTTCGAACCCTTCGGTGGCTAGCCGACTCGGATGACATGGGATGGTGAGGCGGTAAAGAGGCGTAACCGGTCGTTGCATCGGACCCCAGCACTTCCCAGGTGAAACCGGCCATCCAGATCTCGTCGCGCTGCTCGAATCCCAGCAGCGCGCGAATAAGGTCCTCCCAGAGTGAGCGACGGCGCACAGATGCCGTCCCACACTGCCCGCCCGACGCTCCATCAGGTAGTGGTCGACCTCGACGATCTCCACGACCTGGACGTACCAGTTGCCGTCAACGAGTTCCACCAGGAGAGAACCGACGTACGGCAGGCCGCCGACGGCCCATTCGAGCGCGTCGCGCGGGGGCACCACGACTCCCTCACGGAGGACGACGGATGCCATCAGGATTCCTTCGCGCACGTGAGCACGATGGTGGTGCCGACCTTGACCTTGCTGCCGGGAAGGTGGGACTGCTTGGTGACCGTCCAGTTCTCCGGCAGCAGCACAGTTCTGTCGCAGGGATCCTGCGGCCCAGCTTGCTCTTGGTGAACTCATCCCAGCCCTGGTCGACGAGCCACTGCTTGATGATCACGGCGTTCTGTCCTCGGATGGCGGGGAGTTTGACGTACTTGGGCCTGGTGTGGGCAGGCTCAGGCAACTGGGTGTCCTCCGGCTTGGCCTGGGCGGCTTTGGTGGTGCTCGCCGACTGCGGCGCCGCCGTACTGTGAACGAGCTGCTCACTCTGCCCTCGGCGACGCCGCCGAGGCGGCCGGCGCCAAGGCGAGGAGGGCGACAGCGCGACGGCCGCACCCGAGAAGCCGCGCCGGGCAGGCGGGGGCATGGGGGGTTGGTAAGTCATGGAGCGTCCTTCGTGATCAGGCGGCGAGGGCCGCGTCCAGGTAGGTGATGTCGCTGGTCACGACATAGAGGCGTCCAGCTCAGCCAGCAGGGCCGGGACACTACCGTGACGCGGACGTCGTGCGCGTTCAGCCACGTGACCAGATCGCCGAAGTAGCCGTCTCCCGAGCCGATAACGACACGCTCGAAATGCAGGTCGATGCGGTCGTCTCGGTCAGCACGCTGTCGGCGCCATCCGGGCCGGAACGGGTGAGGATCTGGGCGCCGAGGATCACTCGGCCGACCTCGACCAGGGAGCGGGGGTTGACCCCGACGACGAACTGGTCCAGCGGTCCGACCGGCACCCGCTGCAGATATTCGGTCATGGTTTGCGCGACCTCCGCCGCCGTGGGCGAAGGAGACGCAGGCAGGTTCTCGATGTCAAGTAAGTGGATCGCCCGGCCATTACGAAGGGATCGCATCGCAGCCCCTATGCGCATCTGCTGCATCGTCGACGACGATATCTGCTGTGAACTCGATATGCAAGCATTCTAATGGTGGCGGTCAGGTGCGCGACGGTTGCGGCGACGTGGGCAGTACCAGCAGGTCGGGCTGGTGGTTGCCGACCTGGGTCGCGACAGTCCAGGCGCACGGCCCACCGAAGGCGGGCGACCAGTCACGGCGAAGTGCATGGCGCGGCGCCCCAGTTCAAGAGGAGGACGTCCATGAGGCATGGACCGCTCGTGCACGTTGGCAGCCGACACGACCTCGCAGACGAACGAGAGACGCCGTGCTGCAGAATTTACATTATCTGGATACGCACAAGAAGATGTGCTTAGATCTGTAGGGCCACGTGATAGCGGCATCGGGAGTGCTACCAACTCACGCTTGCCGAGACTTGCGATGCGTGGCTAGAGCAGCCGCACCGCCCTGCTTGGTTTGCGGCCCGCAAGGGCGGCGCGGCCCGGGAGTCCCGTTCGGGACAGAAAGGACGTCCTCTATGAGGTGCGTCAGAGGCCATCATGGACCCTCACGGCTGTCGCGGACCAGGGGAATCGCGCGCTTAGCCATCGTGATCATCGCACTGATCGTTGTCGGGGCGTCAGCCTCGCAGCGTGCGCAGGAGATCCTGCTGGCGGCGTCGGCGGCCGTGATAGGCGTCTGTGTGGAGATGACGGCACGGACTCTGCTGTCGGACAGGGCGCGTAGGGCGTAGCACTCGGTGGGGATCCGGGGCCATACGCTCTCCCGGATCCCCACCGGTCATTCCACCCGCACCCGATATGAGTAAGCGGTGAACAGGCGTGATCGCATCCAGGCGAATCCTTCTTGGTGACCTCTGCGAGGTGACCGTCGGCCCTTCGGGCTCATTGCTGGAAAACCTGCATGACAACAAGGACGGCGTCCCCGTGCTCACACCTTCCGATCTCTCCGCTAGACGCGAAGTGATCAGGGAGAATCTGCGGCGACTCTCCAGGAAGGAAGCAGGGCAGTTGGCGCGATTCGCGCTGCGTCAAGGAGATGTGCTCTTCGTCCGCCAAGGGGCTCTCGGCCGAACCGCTGTCATCGAACCGGAGCAAACCGGGTGGCTCTACAGCTCGTCATGCCTGCGCCTTAGGCCGAGGTCCGAACAGGTCATGCCCACCTACTTGGCCTTGTATCTGTCTCACCCACCCGTTCTGGCCGAACTCACAGGACAGGCCCCACCCGGGACGGTCCTGTGGGCTCACGCGAGCACGCTACGCCGGCTGCCAGTACACGTACCACCCCTGCGCCAGCAAGCCGCAGTCGTGGGAACGATCAGTGCGATCGATGCACGCATCAAGGCCGAGCAGGCGCTCCTCGTGAAGCTGGAAGGGCTTGGTTCTGCCATCTTCGAAAACATGCTCGGAGATTGTGACCCCAGTACACAATAAGAATAGTGGTTTCACATGGAATGCTCGTGGCGCTACAATGGCTACCGTCCGCGTCTGCTAGCCGAGGAAGTGCCTCCATGGTCGCTCAGCCGTTGGAAGACTGGTAGACCCGCCGTGCGGGCGACTACCGATGCAAGTCTCAGACCGATCGAGGGAAAGGCCACCACGTGGCGAAGCTGACGTTGCCGCAGCTCGAGCGGCACCTGTTCGGTGCTGCCGACATCCTCCGCGGCAAGATGGACGCCTCGGAGTTCAAGGAGTACATCTTCGGGATGCTCTTCCTGAAGCGGGCTTCCGACCAGTTCGACGCGGTCCGCGAGGAGCTCATCAAGAAGTGGGTGGCTCAGGGCAAGAGCCAGCAGGAAGCCGAGCGGATGGCGGAGGTGCGCGACTTCTACCGGGGTGACAAGTTCTACATGCCCGAAGAGGCCCGCTGGCGGTACATCAGGAACCGCTCCCGCGAGAAGAACGTCGGCGACATGCTCAACAAGGCGCTCGGTGCGCTGGAGCAGGAGAACATCGACGCCCTGGAAGGCGTACTCGAGCACATCGACTTCACCCGCAAGGTCGGCCAGTCGACGATCCCGGACAAGCGGCTGCAGCAGCTCATCGATCACTTCTCCCGGGTACGGCTGCGCAACCAGGACTTCGAGTTCCCCGATCTGCTCGGTGCCGCCTACGAATATCTGATCGGCCAGTTCGCTGACTCGGCCGGCAAGAAGGGCGGCGAGTTCTACACCCCGCGTGGCGTCGTCCGGATGATGGTACGTCTTGTGAAGCCGCAGCCCGGCCATGCCATCTACGACCCGTGCTCGGGCTCAGCCGGCATGCTCATCCACGCCAAGGAGTACATCGACGAGCACGGCCTGGACTCCAGCGACCTGACCCTGGCCGGGCAGGAGTACAACGGCGGCACCTGGGCCGTGTCGAAGATGAACATGATCCTCCACGGCGTGCTCAACGCCAAGCTGGAGAACGACGACACCCTCGCGGAGCCCAAACACATCAAGAACGGCGAGCTGGAACGGTTTGACCGGGTCCTCACCAATCCGCCGTTCTCGCTGAACTACTCCACAGCCGACATGAAGCACAAGGAGCGCTTCAAATACGGCTTCGCCCCCGAGACCGGCAAGAAGGCGGACCTCATGTTCGCCCAGCATGTGCTGGCCGTTCTCACGCCCGACGGCCTCGGCGCCACAGTCATGCCGCACGGTGTGCTCTTCCGCGGCGGCAAGGAGAAGGAGATCCGGGAAGGCATCATCAAGGACGACCGCCTGGAAGCGGTGATCGGCCTGGCGCCCAACCTGTTCTACGGCACCGGCATCCCGGCCTGCATCCTCGTCCTGCGCGGTACCGCCCCGCGCCCGCCCGAGCGGCGCGGCAAAGTGCTGTTCATCAACGCCGACCGGGAGTTCACGGCCGGCCGGGCACAGAACTACCTGGACCCCCAGCATGCCGAGAAGATCGTCGCTGCCTACGAGGAGTACCGCGACATCCCCGGCTTCGCCCGGGTCGTGGACATTAAGGAACTGCGCGAGAACGACTTTAACCTCAACATCCGGCGCTACGTCGACAACACGCCCCCGCCCGAGCCCCAGGACGTCCGCGCCCACCTCCACGGCGGCGTCCCCAAGTCCGAGGTCGAGGCGAAGGCTGGACTCTTCCGGGCGTTCGGCATCGACCCGGCTGTTTTGTTCACCGAGCGGGACGCCGACTACTACGACTTCCTCCCCGAGGGCTGGAAGGCGACGGCCGAGCGTCTTCCCTCGCTTGCCGCTCCCGCCAAGGAGCGCCTACGCCAGGCGTTCTCCGACTGGTGGGTACGGCACAGCAAGCGCCTGATCGAGCTGCCCGACACGCACAAGGTCATGGAGGTCCGCGCCGAGCTCCTCGACTCCTTCGTCACCGAGCTCAAGCCGCTGGGCATTCTCGACCGCTTCGACCTGGCCGGCGTGGTTGCCGCCTGGTGGGGTGAGGCGCAGTACGACATCAAAACCCTCGACCTCAACGGCTTCGAGGGCGTGGTGGAAGGCTGGCTGACCACCATCGAGTCGGCGTTCGAGCTGGACGAGGAGGAGCTTGAATACTGGGACAAACAGAGGGTCGCCGCCGAGAAGCGTAAGGCCCGCGACCACCGCGTCGTCCCGGCGCTGATCCCCGACTACCTCGCCGAATTGGAGGAGGCCGAGGCAGAGTACGCCGAGCTGAACGCCCAGTACAAGGCAGCCACGGCCAAGCCTTCCGAGGAAGACGAGGAGGCGGACGAGCCCGCCGAAGAGCAGCTCTCCGAGGCCGAGCTCAAGGCATTGAAATCCCGTACGGCTACCGCCCGGAAAAAGGTCGGCGCACTGGAGGACCACTTCCTGCCCCGCCTCCGGATGGCCGCCGCCGCACTCGGCCACGGCTCCCGCCGCAACCTTGTCCTCGGCGTCTTCCGGTCGCAGCTCTCCTCTCGCCTGGAGTCCCGTACCTCCGCCGCCCGCCGGCTCTTCGAGGGTGCCTTCCGTACCTGGGGCGACAAGTACGCCGTGACCCTGCGCGACCTCGAAGCCCAACGTGAGGCTGCCGCCGCTCGGCTGGACGTTTACCTCAAGGAGCTCGGCTATGCATGATGCCTCCAACATTCCCGTTGGCTGGAAGCGCTTCACTCTACGCAATCTAATCAAGAGCGCGGTTTCCGGCCCTAGCCCTACATGCGAAGAACGGAATATCTATGGCGATCGCGAGTGGGGGCTTTTGAAGACTACCGCCATCACCTGGGAAGGATGGGACGCAAGTGCACATAAAGTATTGCCAGCCGAGTATTGGGGAAATCGCCAACTGGCCGTATCGGCTGACGACATAGTCATCACAAAGGCAGGCCCACGTCACCGCGTTGGAGTAGTCACACACGTAAACTACGCCATTCCAAGGGTTATCGTTTCAGGAAAAATGGTTCTTCTGCGCCCCGACACCAACCTAGTAGAACCACGCATTCTCGCCGGACTCCTATCTCAGCGCGCGCCGCAAAAATTCCTTGACGAACGCACTACCGGCATGGCGGAATCACAGGTAAATTTCTCCAATAGCACGTTACGTAAAACGCCACTACTCGTTCCCCCACTAGGCGAACAGCGGCGGATGGCGGAGATCCTCGACGCCCTCGACGCCCAGATTTCGACAATCTCGCTGCTGGTTGGCAAGCTTCAGACAAGACGCCGAGGGCTAACTGAGCATCTCATCACCTCCACTTTCGGAGAAAAAACGCCGCTGGCCATGCATCTTGCACAGGCTCCCAAAAACGGCTATTCCCCCAAAGAGGTCGATGAGTGGACCGGGCTACAAGCCCTCGGACTCGGCTGCCTGACCCCAGACGGATTCCATCCTCGGCAACTGAAAAACGTTCCCGCCAAAGATGGACGGAACGCTGCGGCACTCCTCAACGACGGCGATCTATTGATGAGCCGTGCCAACACTCGTGATCTCGTTGGCCTCGTCGGTATTTATCGCGACATCGGCTGCCCCTGTATCTACCCTGATCTGATGATGCGCTTGGTCCCCGCACACGACTGCCGATCCGAGTATCTGGAACTCCTGCTTCTCAGTAACGATGTCAGACGGCAGATTCAAGCAATTGCGCAAGGCACCTCTGAGAGCATGGTGAAGATCAGTGGATCGTCTGTTGGGCACCTCAGAGTCACCGTTCCGTCGCTCGCCGAGCAAGATCGCGTACTAGTTATGGTGGATGCCATTCAACAAGAAGCCGACATACATAAGTATGAGCGCAACAAGCTCAAACTTCTGAAGCAAGGTCTCATGGAAGACCTGTTGACCGGGCGGATTCGGGTTTCAGAAGCGGAAGCCGTACTGGAATGCCTTCAGCCCTCGCCAGGGCGGCCACGCGCCGCTGCGGGAGCGGAGTGATCTATCCAAGGATGATGTTGTTCGGGGGTACACCGAGGGGAGTCGGACGGTGACCGACTATGAGTACACGCTGGTCGAACGGCCGCTGATCGAGCAGCTGAAGAGCATGGGCTGGCAGCACCTCGCCGGTGCCGAGCACGGGGCCGTGATCCCGATGTTCCCCAAGATGTCGGGGCGACGATCCTTTGATGAGGTGATCCTCGAGGACAAGCTCAGTGATGCGATCGAGCGGATCAATGGGGACTGGCTGGACGACCTGAAGGTCAGCCAGGCGTTCAACGCCCTGACCCGCGTCCCCGCGGCCAACCTGCTCGAAGCCAACAAGCAGGTCACCGAGCTACTGATCAACGGCATCCCCATCGAGGATCCCGCGAGCGGCAAGTCGCGAACCGTCCACTACATCGACTGGCAGAACCCCGGCAACAACGAGTTCACCGCGATCAATCAGTTCCGCGTGGACGTCCCCGGCACCGGCGGCAGGCAGCAGAACGTCCCCGACGTGGTCCTGTTCGTCAACGGCATCCCCCTGGTCGTCGTGGAGTGCAAGAAGACCACCGAGAGCAACCTGAACGCTGCGGTCGGCCAGCTCCGGCGCTACAGCATCGAGAACCAGAAGCTCTTCCACGCCGTCCAGCTCACCGTGGTCACCAGCGGCGAGGACGCCAGGGTCGGCACCTTCACCGCCAAGCCCGAGCACTACGTGCCCTGGCGCGACCCCTACCCGCTGACCAAGGCCCAGCTCGCCGAGAAGCTCGGCAAGGACGAGGAGCAGCTGAGCAGGCAGGAGATCCTAGCCGCCGGGGTGCTGGAGCCAGCCAACCTGCTCAACATCGTCCACAACTTCGTCGCCTTCATGACCACCGACGAGGGCGTCACAGTCAAGGTGGCGCCGCGCTACCAGCAGTTCCGCGCGGTGGAGCGGACCGTGCACCGGCTGCTGCACGGCAAGCCCGGTCACAAGGGCGGGATCATCTGGCACACCCAGGGCTCTGGCAAGAGCCTGACCATGACCTTCCTGGTCCGGCGGCTGCGCTCGATCCCGGAGCTGGCGCACTACAAGGTGGTGGTCGTCACCGACCGCACCCAGCTGCAGGACCAGCTCAGCGAGACGATGCAGCTCAGCAATGAGAAGCTCGACATCGCCAAGAGCAGCGCCCGCGCCAGGACCCTGCTCGGCCGCAAGGGCCCTGGCCTGGTCTTCGTGATGATCCAGAAGAACCAGAAGGGTGAGCCCGCCGACAAGCTCGCCATGGGCGAGGTCAACACCGACGAGTCCATCGTGGTGCTGATCGACGAGGTCCACCGTTCACACACCGCCACCCTGGGGGCCAACCTCCGGCAGGCCCTGCCCAACGCGGCCAGGATCGGCTTCACCGGCACGCCGATCATGACGAAGAAGGGGCAGCGCAAGACCAGCGTCGAGCTCTTCGGCTCGTTCATCGACACCTACCGCCTGCGGGAGGCCGAGGAGGACGGCGTGATCGTGCCGATCCTCTATGAGGGCTTCAAGGTCAAGGGCGCGCTCCAGAACGGCCAGGACATGGACCAGCTGTTCGAGGAGGAGTTCGAGGACCTGACAGAGGAGGAGCGGCAGCAGCTCCAGCGGCGCTGGGCGACCAAGGGGAACGTCTCGGCGGCGCAGAAGCTGGTCGACGTCAAGGCCAAGCACATGCTCCGGCACTACGTCGACAAGGTACTGCCCGAGGGTTTCAAGGCGCAGGTGGTCGCGCACGATCGGGAGACCACCGTGCGCTACCGGGAAGCGCTCATGGCGGCCCGCGACGAGCTGGTGCGCGACCTCGAGAACCTGCCGCCACAGCTGCTCACCCGCAACCTGGAGGAGCTCAAGTCGCGGCAGGCGCAGCTCGTCAAGGCCCACAAGCAGCTCGACCTCATCAAGCGGATGGACTTCGTGCCGGTGATCTCCAAGGGAGACTCCGAGCACGAGGACCGCTACGCCGAATGGACCGACGAGGCCAAGCAGAAGCTCCGCATCGACGGCTTCACCCGGCCCTTCGGGGAGAACGACATCGCCTTCGTCATGGTCAAGTCGATGCTGCTCACCGGCTTCGACGCGCCGATTGAGCAGGTCATGTACCTCGACCGCAAGCTGGAGATGCACGACCTGCTCCAGGCGGTCGCGCGGGTGAACAGGACCGCGGACGGCAAGCCGTACGGGTATGTAGTCGACTATCGCGGCGTGGCGCAGAACCTCGTGGAAGCGCTGAGGGTCTACGCCGACGAGGAATTCGAACCCGGAGAGAGCGACGACGTGGCCGGCGCGCTCCGCGACCTCAAGACGGAGATCGCCAAGCTCGATCCGCAGCGGCAGCGGCTGCGGATGATGTTCCGTGACCACACGGACGTCGAAAGCTGTGTCCAGGAGCTGGCCGACCCCGCGCTGCGGGACCGGTTCACCGTAGAGTTCGCCAGGCTCGCCCGGACCGTCAACACCGTGCTGCCCGATCCGGCGGCGACGCCGTACTTGGAGGATGTCAAGCGGTTCTCGGTGATCAAGCTGACCGCGAGCCGGCGCTACCGGATCGACGGCGGCGAGTTCGACCCGAGCGCCTTCGGACAGAAGATCAAGCTGCTCATCGACGAGCACGTCACCTCGCTCGGCATCGAGCAGCAGCTCCCGCCGGTCGCGCTGACCGCCGCCAACTTCGCCGCCAAGGTGGAGGCGATGACTGGCGGCTCGCGGGCCAAGGCCTCGGAGATGGAGCATGCCCTGCGGCACCACATCACCGTCCACGCCGGCCAGGACCCGGCCCGCTACCAGCGTCTCAGCGAGCGGCTGGAGCAGATCCTGACCGAGCTCAAGGACGACTGGGACGCCCAGCTCCTGGCCCTCAAGGACCTGATGGCCGACGTGGTGGAGGACCGGCGGGACAACCCGCACAACTTCAGTCCGGCCGAGTACGCGATCTATGGTCTCCTCCTCCAGGAACTGGCCACCTCGGAGGAGGCCGTCCACGAGGAGCGCTTCGCCGATGCCGCCCGGGAGATCATGGCGTTGGCGAGCCGCACCATCCACCGCCGCGACTTCTGGAGCAAGCGCTCCGACGTCGCCGACTTCCGTAGCGAGATCTTCGAGATCCTCGTGATGAGGAATCTCGGCGACCTCGAGCACCTGGGGCTCGTCGCGGACAAGGCGCGGGACGTCGTCAAGAACAACCTCGCGACCATCCCCAAAGTATGAGCCTGGCATGCTGGTGACCGTGAGTGATTTCCCCGGAGTCCTGCGGGTCGGCGACCTGGAGGTCGCCGTCTCGGTGAGCGAGCGCCGCAAGAGCGTCCGCCTCACCGTCGAGCGGGACGCCTCGGTCACCGCTGTCGTGCCGCCGCAGATCTCGACCACCGACCTGGCCAAGCTGGTGGAGGCCAAACGATCCTGGTTGTACGGCAAGCTTGCCGAGAAGCGGGAGCTGGGCGAGGCTCCACCGGAAAAGCAGTTCGTCTCGGGCGAAGGTTTCCGCTATCTGGGCCGCTCCTACCGGCTTCGCATTGTGCCCGCCGGGGAGGTCCGGCTGGTCCGTGGCCGATTGGAACTGCCGGAAGGCGGTGACGCCAAGGAACTGGTGGGCTGGTATCGCCGGGTCGGCCACCCATGGCTCACCCGGCGGATCCAGCCGTGGGCGGCTCGGATGGGCGTGGAGCTGGCCGGGCTGCGAGTGCGTCCGCTGGGCTATCGGTGGGGCTCGTGCTCGCGGGATGGTCAGGTCAACATCCACTGGGCGACCATGCAGCTTTCGCCGAGTCTGATCGACTACGTGCTCGTGCATGAGCTGGCGCATCTCAAACGGCCGGATCACGGTGCCGCGTTCTGGCGGATCGTCGAGCTGGCCCTGCCGGACTACGAAGAGTATCGGGAGCGGCTCCGCCGTACTGGGGATGACCTGTGGTTGCCGGAGGAAGGGCGATAGATGCGAGACGACGTCCTGGTCAACGCCGCCGACATCGCGCGGCTGGCCGACGTCGGCCGGGCCGCGGTCAGCAACTGGCGCAAGCGGTTCAGCGACTTCCCGCTGCCGGTGGGCGGCACCGCCACCAGCCCCGCCTTCTCCCTGACCGAGGTGGAGCAGTGGCTGCGCAAACACGACCGGTACGTCGAGGTCGCGCCCCTGGAGCGGCTGTGGCAGCGGCTCCGCAGCAGCACCGACGACCTGCGTCTGAGCAAGGTGGTCGCGGACGCCGGCGCGGTCCTGCTGGGCGAGAAAACCGATCTGGACAAGGCTCTGGTCAAGGAGATCGAAGAGATCGGGCGGGCGGAAGGCGCCGTCGCCGCCTTCGACGGGATCTGCGAACGCTACGTCGATCTGCACTCCCGGCGCCTGCTGGCCACACCGCCGGATGTGGCCAGGCTGATGGCCGGCATCGCGGAAACCGCCGGACGCACGGTTTTCGACCCGGCGTGCGGGATCGGCACCGTATTGCTGGAGTCCCGCGGCAGCCAGGTGTTCGGCCAAGAACTGAACCAGAGCGCCGCCCGGCTGACGCGTATCCGGCTCCGCCTGTACGGCTACCAAGCCCAGATCGAAGCGGGTGACTCGCTGCGCGCCGACGCCTTCGCGGGCAGGCAGGCCGACGTGGTCGTGTGCAACCCGCCCTTCAGCGAACGAAGCTGGGGCTACGACGAGCTGACCAGCGATCCACGCTGGGAGTTCGGCTTGCCGCCGAGAGGTGAGTCGGAGCTGGCCTGGGTGCAGCACTGCCTGGCTCATGTCAGGCCGGGCGGCCTCGTCGTGATCATGATGCCGGGTGTGGCGGCCAGCCGGCGTCCGGGACGCCGGGTGCGCGGGAACCTGCTGAGAGCGGGCGTGCTCCGGGCGATCATCAGCCTCTTCCCCGGTGCCGCCCCCGCCTCCAGCGGCGCGCCGGATCTGTGGGTGCTGCGCAAGCCCCAACCGAGTGACGAACTGCCGTCTCAGGTGCTGATGGTCAACGCGGGCGAAGATTTGACACTGGCCGAGCAGGCGTGGCGGGCCTTCCGCAGCACTGCCACGCTGCCGGACAACAGCAGCATGGTGCGCATCATTGACCTGCTCGACGACGAGGTCGATCTGACGACCAGCCACCGGGTGACCGCACACGAGCCCACATCCGGCTTCACCGCAATGAGTGACCGGTTGTCGTCACTGCTGGGATCGCTCACGCCTCCCCGCCTCGTCGCAGGACCTCGCCGTGATCTGGCGATGACCAACATCGGCGAACTGGCCCGCGCCGGGGTCGTCACCGTCATGCAGGGACCTCTCAAGCTGGCCGAAGAGGGCGACCAGCCCGTACTGACCGCGAAGGACCTGCTGCTCAACCGCGCACCGAGCGGCAGGACCGGCGATGCGCCGGGGCTGATTCGTATCGAGGACGGTGACGTGGTGGCGCCGGTGCTCACCGGCAGCGGCGCGGTGCCGCGGGTGATGAGCCAGGCGAGAGCCTTACTGGGGCCTCAACTGCTGCTCTTCCGTACCGACCCCGAGCGGCTCGACCCCCACTTCCTGGCCGGCTGCCTGCGCGCCAGCAGCACCCGATCCGGCTCCTCTGCACGGCTGGACCCCCGGCGTGCGCCGCTGCCACGGCTGCCGATCGAGGAGCAGCGCAGGTACGGCGAGGCGTTCCGGCAACTGCTCACCTTCGAAGACGCCACCAGGGTGCTGCGGGAGATCAGCGATAATCTTGTCGCTGCCGGGATCGACGGGCTTCTCGACGGGAGCCTGACACCTGAGTGATCTCTTGGAGGCGCCCGTGTCCCTCTTCCTCGATCGCTATCGGCTCGACCCGGTCCACCTGGGCCGCGGCGGCATGGGAGAGGTCTGGGGCGCCGAGGACACGGTGCTCGGTCGCCGGGTGGCGATCAAGTTTGTCCGGCTCCCGGACGCCGAGCTGATCGAGCGTTTCGCCAGGGAAGCCAGGGCGCTGTCCAGCTTCTCGCACCCAGGCGTGCCCGCCCTCTACGACTTCGGGTCCGCCGGCGGCCGCCACTACATGGTCATGCAGTTCATTGAGGGAAACGGACTGCATGACGTCATCGCCGAGCACGCTCCGCTCTCCATCGGCTGGGTGGCCTCGATCGGCGCGCAGATCGCCGCGGTCCTGGAGGCCGCCCACCAGCACGGCATTCTGCATCGGGACCTGAAGCCCTCCAACCTCATGCTGTGCCACGACAGCTCCATCCGCGTCCTCGACTTCGGCCTGGCCTTCATGCACGAGGCGCAGCTCACCAAGCTAACCAGGACCGGGCAGCAGTTGGGCACCGCCGCTTACATGTCGCCTGAGCAGGTCGAGTGCAAACCGTCCACCGAGCGCAGCGACATCTACTCTCTCGGTTGCGTGCTCTATGAGCTGGCCACCGGCCGCCCGTTGTTCCACGGGCCGAGCGAGTACAGCATCATGAGTCAGCACGTGCGGACGCCGGCGATCCCGGCCGGACGGCATCGCATCGACATCCCCAAAGGCCTGGACGACCTGCTGATGGCGATGGTGGAGAAGAATCCCGAGGACCGGCCCGCCACCGTCCGCGACGTTTACGAGCGGCTCATGCCGTACCTGTCGGGAACCGGGCCTCTGGGCGACATGACCGATGTCGGCCCGAGCCCGTTGCTGCTCTACTCCCGCGCGTTGAGCCGGACGATCGTGGCCGGAGGGCCGCCGACAGCCAGGCCGTCCGTGGCGCGACACGACGTGAGCCAGGGTGATGTACGGCGAGCCCGGCGGGAGGCGCAGTCACTGGTTCGGCAGTCACGGTACGGCGAGGCGGCGGCGCTCCTCGAGGAGGCCGTGGCACACGCTCCGGAACCGGAGGAATTGCGGGAGCAGCTCGCAGAGGTCTGGCTGACCGCGGGCGACTACCATCGAGCCGCCCACGAGTACCGCAACCTGGCCGCGGCAGCCGACCCTGAACAGGCTTTCCACTACCGGCTCCAAGAGGCTACCTGCCACGCCCACCTCGGCGATACCGAGCTGGCGCTCCACCTCATGACCGAGCTGCTGGCGGACTGCGCCGCAGAGGACGACCCCCAGGCGCTGGAGCTTCGGCGCCAGATCGGAGAGCTGGAATTGGATGCGGGTCTGCTAGACCGGGCCAGGCGGAATCTCACGGCACTGCTGTCCGACTTGGAACGGACCCACGGCGCCGACCACGCCGCAACTGAACGGGTCCGACAACTGCTCGCCTCAGGCTGAGCTGGTCAGAAGGCGAAGTAACATGAGCCAAACTCACCAGCGAGTTTGCAGGCATGGCCCAGCGCGACCCATCGATCGTTCCGCTCGAACAGCTCGGTATTCGCTGCCCGGACAGAAGAGCACCGTCCAGATCACGGTTGACTTGAGCCCATCGCCGTGCAGCTTGATAAATTCTGAGTCAGATATGACGCTGATGCTTCTGGCTCTGAGGCGAACATGGCAGGAGCTAAGGACTTTGGAGTGGTCCTGAGATGCAGGCAGGATCCAGCTGACCGCTGAGTCCGGCGCTTTTCACGAGACGGCCCCAGCGAGAGCTGCGCCCAAACTTCTGGGAGATGACCCTACCGCTGGGCAACGACCCATCCGGGCCTCTGTTCGCCAGTGCCCATATCCAGGCTGCTCTCTGAACCTCTCGTCCCTCGCGGGGTCCGAGGAGTGCGTCTTTAGCAGGATCTTCACGGCTCGCGGATACCGGACTGTCGTCACCGAGGGCGGCCGGATCGACGGCAACAGCTCCAATCGTCTCCTCATGGTGAAGGTAAGCGTGCCGGATCTGCCGCATGAGAATCTCGTACGCACCGACTAGGGCGAAGGACGGCCAGGCTGCTATCACGCGGCCGACCAGAGTGGGTTCGGCGACGGCGACATTCGCGGCCAGCGATGTGAGGCTCGCGGTGATCAGCAGGGTCCACGGAAGAACCCCGCCCCTCCGGCCGTACCGACTCTCCAGCAACAGCGCCATGGATGAACTGACAACCGTACCGTCCACAGATAGCGGGATGAGTGCAGCGGTCAGCGGGCTCTCGCCGTGCGAGAGCGCCAGCTCATGCATGTGACGGAACGAGACGACCGCGGCGATCGCAGCGACCAACAGCACGCTGCCCGTCGACGTCCGCCGGATCCAGCGGTTGGGGGACGACGTCATCGTGTTCATCCCTCCGCCACGGCTCGAAGCGTGCGGACACGACGCTTCGGGAGAGGCCTGACCGCTTCAACGGTGAACTGTCGAGCACGAACTTCCTGGTCAGACGGGGTCTCTCCCGTTCCCCTACTTCTGGGTCCCTTGCCGGGGGCACTCACCAAATCTTCGGCACAGGTGCCTGCCTCCGGCAGGCGCCTGTTCGTTTCCGGGAAGTTCTTCTGCCCTCGCCGTAACTCCTTCGATCGTCTCGTGGTCCAGGGTGATTCGGATCAACGCCACCCCAAGGCGGGCGTCATAGCGGATCTCCAGACGGAAGGCCGTGAGCAGCTCACGCTGGAGCTCTTCGGGCAGCTCAGCGAGCTTCGTCTGGAGCATGGGGATCTTGTGGAGCAGGCCGGTTTGGTGGTCGCGAGCGGGCGGACTCGCCTCGGCGTCGGCAAGCTCTTGCGCCTTGGTCCGGCGCTCACGTTCCAGCTCTGTGAAGCGGGCCCGCAGACGCTGGCAGAACGCATAGTCCGCATCTGTTTCCCCCAAAGCCGTCTTAAGCGCCTCCCAAGTGGCTACCATGCCTCCTCCGTCACTCTCCCGTTGACAGGTCGAACGGATGCCGGATGGAAACGGGAGTCGGTGAGGTTCGGGTGAACCGGTGGAGACGGGCGGTAACGTCCCTATTGGCGATGGCGATGACCGTCGCGACAGGCGTGGTGGTCTCGGCGCCACCAGCCAGGGCAGACGGGATTCTCCTCAATGGGAACGGCGTGTACGGCCCTAACAGCAGGATCGAAATCGCGTCGACCGTGCTCACGTACAAGGACGACTGCGACGGCGGGCTGAATGACTTCGTCTACCCGGTCAGTGACATCTACCTGGTGCCGGATGGGCCGCCCTCAGAGGGGCAGCACCTCGACGACGTCGTCGGTACGCCCAACGCGGTGGTGCAGGACGAATCCCTGGTCATGGGCGAGGTGATCGGCATCACCTCGCCCGCTGGAAATCTCCCTCCAGGAAAATACGCCGTTGTCGTCGACACCTGCCAGGACGGGTACTTCGACGCGGCGGACGACAGCTGGTACAGCGGCCAGATCGAGGTACTGGCCCTCGCGCGGACCCCTGCGCCCGACGCCGCGCTGGCGAGTCTGAAAAGCGCGGCGCTGGACGAGTACCAGACGTACAGGGAGCGTTGGCTGGACGCTCGCGCAGCAGGGGACATGCTTGAAACGGCGCTTCAGGGGAGTTGCGCTCTCGGCAGCCCCGTCGCGTGTGCGCTGGAGAAGAAAGATTTTTCCACCCCCATCCATCGAAAGTTCGCCAATCTGCAGTTCAGCCGGGCGATACATTACATCGGCATCTATGCCGACCCACCGAATCCCGAATTCGATCGGCCGGTGATTCCCGAGAAGGTCGACGACGACGTCTCGACTGATGCCATGGCGGGTGAGGCGTCGCTGCTTCAGGCCTTGTTGCGCGGGGTCGAGGCGTACAAGGGCGCGCAGCAGGCGGGTGACGGGGAGTGGGCCCTGGTCCACGCGCGTGAGGTTCGTGACCTGCACCAGGCGCTGGCCGGGCAGTTGGCGCGGACCTCGGCCCAGCTAAACGACATCAAGGCGCTGTTCGGCGAGGACGCCGACAAGGCGTTCGCCTTCGCCGCGGATTTCGGGAGCCGGGTCAAGCAGCGGGGCCTCACCCCGGACGAGCGGCGCGTGCTTCGGGAGAGCGGGCTGACCGGCGCGCAGATCACGGAGTTCGAGAACCGGATCCGTGTGGCGGCCGCCGGCCCGCGCTACACAGCCCAGAACGTGCGGGATGCGCTGAATGCACAGATCGCCGCGCATGCCAAGACGGCCGCGGCTGTGCAGGAGGGCCTCACCGGTTGGCAGGCGATCACCGACGCGCTGGCGGGCGACGCGGGAGTGCCGGACACGCATCCTGTCGCGCAGGCGGGAGGCCCGTACACGGCGCCCGAGGGGCAGTCGATCAGGCTGAACGGGTCCGCTTCGACCGCGGCACAGGGGGCGACGATCTCGTCGTACGCCTGGGATCTGGACGGCGACCGCGACTTCGACGATGCGACCGGGCAGACCCCGTCGGCGGTGTTCGACGAGCCGGGCTCGCCGGTCATCGGCCTGCGGGTGAGCGACGACGCCGGGCGGGTCGCGTACTCCTGGAGCGGCGTGACGGTGACGCGCAAAGGCGACGACCCGAAGATCGCCCAGAGCGCGCCGGAGAGCGCCCAGATCAGGGTCGAGACCGGCAAGACGGCCGAGTTCTCCGTCACGGCGAGCGACGACGGCGGCGCGCCCGAGGTGAGCTGGGCCGTGGACAAGAGGCCGGCCGACGGGACCGAGTCGCTGTCGTGGAAGGCACCGGACACACCGGGAAACCATGAGGTCGTCGCCACAGCCACCGATGGCGACGGACACCGCGTCACGCGCGGCTGGTCGGTCCTGGTGTTCCGGAAGGACGCCGACGGTGACGGCTGGACGGCCACCACCGACTGCGACGACAGCGACGCGGTGGTGCATCCCGGGCAGATCGAATCTATCGGCAACGGTGTCGACGACGACTGCGACAGCGGCTCGCCGGACGCGCCGCCGGGCGGCTTGACCGCGAAGCCGTACGGCTGGGGTCACAACACGCTGGGCCAGGTCGGCACCGGGACGCTGGGTGGCGAGTTCGACGCCCCGCAGCAGACCGTCCTGCCCGGCACCGCGGTCCAGGTCGCGTCGGGCTTCCGCGTCAGCTTCACCGTCCTGAGTGACGGCACGGTGCGCGCCTGGGGCATGAACGACCATGGTCAACTGGGAGACGGCTCGACCGTGTCGCAGCGGGCGACCCCGGTGTCGCCTCTCGGCGTCGGCGGGGCCGGCACGCTGGCCGGTGTCACCCGGATCTCCGCCCACGGCGACCAGGTCGCGGCGGTGCGAACCGATGGAACGGTCGCGACCTGGGGGTTCAACGGCAACGGGCAGCTCGGCGACGGCTCGACCGTCACCTCGCGCAACGTCCCGGGGCTGGTGCTCAGCGGGCCGGACACCCCGCTGCGCGGCGTCCGTGACGTCGAGGCGGGTGAGCAGTCCTTCTACGCGCTCATGGACGACGGAACCGTCACGTCCTGGGGTGTTCAGAAGTGCCTCGGCACCTCCTCCCAGAACAAGCCGTACGCGACGGCGATTCCGGGGCTGAGCGACATCCGCCAGATCGCCGCTGCCTCGGGCGTCGTGTTCTTCCTCAAGAAGGACGGCACCCTGCTCTCCTGCGGCGACACCGATCCGGCGCTGGGCCGGCCGTGGGCGCTCAACACGCCGACGTCGCCGTACCTGCCCAACACGGTGACCAACCTGGGTCGCGGCAGCGGGGTGGTCGACGTGTCCTCCTCGGGTGACTCAGCGGTCGCGTTGAAGGAGGACGGCTCGGTGTCCATGTGGGGCCAGAACACCAACCACGAGCTGGACGCCCTCGGCTTCGCCGGCGGCCAGAGCACCAGCGTGCCGACCTCGGTGGCCCTCCCCGAGGGCGCGCCGGTCGTCGCGGTGGATCACGACGACTCGATGAACACCCTCGCGATCCGCGCCGACGGCTCCATGCTGGCCTGGGGCGGAAACCTCTTCGGAGCCACCGGCACCGGCGGAAGCGCCCCGGTCGGCATGCCGGCGGTCGTCAACCTGCCCGGCCGGGTGTTCCTCCAGGTGTCGGCCTCGAAATGGAACGCCCTCGCGCTGACCCGGCCGGCGTCCGACCCGGACCTCGAGCTGCCGGCGTCGTGGGTGAACGCGACCGTCGAGGACGCCGCGTTGAGCGAGGCGGACGACGGGGCGTTCATCGTGAAGCTGGATCACGCCCTGGGTGACGACGTCGCGCTGACCTGGTCGCTGCGGCCCGGCAGCGCGGGCGAGGACGACGTGACGCTGGGCACCGGAACGGTGGTCGTATCGGCCGGTGAGACGCAGGCGTCGATTCCGGTCGACGTGGCCGACGACGCGATCGACGAGGACGACGAGACGGTGACGCTCGCGCTGACGGGGGCCCGGCTCGGGCTGACGATCACGCGCGCCCAGGCGACGGGCACCATCGCCGACAACGACGAGGGGCCCGTCGTCTCGGTCGAGCCGGCGACGGTGACCGAGGGGGGAACCAGCCTCACCGACACACCGATCACGTTCCATCTGTCCAAGCCAAGCGGCAAGGAGGTCGTGGCCGCGTACGCCACCGCCGACGGCTCGGCCAAGGCGAACGACGACTATGTGGCCTCGGACGCGACGATCCGCTTCGCCCCAGGCGAGACCGAGCACGTGGTTCACCTCGCGGTGAACGGCGACGCGATCCCGGAGGCGGACGAGACGTTCACCGTCTCGGTCGGCGAGGTCGCCAACGGCAGCGCCGGGCAACCCGCCACGATGACGATCCGGGACGACGAGGTGCTGGGTGTGTCGGTCTCCGCGCCCACGATCGCCGAGGGCACGTCCGGCGACTTCACGGTGACCGTGAACCCGGCGCCGCCGGCGGGTGAGAGCGTGTCCGTGCCGTGGTCGATCGTCGAGCCGGCTGCCGGCCCGGACGACGGCCCCGGCGACGTCGGGCCCGCCACCGGGACGCTGACGCTGACGAGCGAGCATCCCAGCGGCGTGGTCACCGCGACCGCGATCGACGACACCGCGGTGGAATCTCCTGAGCCGTTCCGGCTCAAAATCGGCGACGTGACCGCGTCCGACGGGCGGAAGGTGCTGCCCGGCGAGGTCGGCATGGCGTGGATCACCGACAACGACAAGGCCGACAGGCCGCCGGTGGTCGAGGCCGGAGACGGTCTGTCCGGCGTGGAGGGCGCGGCCGTCCCACTCTCCGGCACCGTCACCGATGACGCCGCCGGAGTCACATCATCGTGGACGGTCGACGGTCCGTGCGACGTCACGGGGGACGGCCCGCAGGCGTCGGTCACCTGCTCGGACGACGGCGTTTTCACCGCGACACTGACCGCTGTGGACGCCAAGGGCGCCTCGGCGTCCGACACCACCACCCTGACCGTCGGCAACGCCGCCCCGGTGCTCGTCACGGTGGCCGTGGACGGGTCCGGCGCGCGGATCGAGTTCTCCGACCCGGGCACCGCCGACCAGCACGTCTGCACCGTCAGGTGGGGGGACGGGACGGCGCCCGGCGTGCTCGACGGAGCCCTGTCGCCGTGCTTCCTGCCCCACACCTACGGTCCGGGCACGTTCACCGCCACAGTGACGGTGAGCGACGGCGACGGCGGGTCGGTCTCCACCTCGCGTACCGTCAAGGTGGCGTCGGCGCCGTGGCCCTTCCGTGGATTCCTGCCACCGGTGGACAACCCGCCTACGGTCAACGCCGTCCAGGCCGGCCAGGCGATCCCGGTGAAGTTCGGCCTCGGCGGTTACCGCGGGATGGACGTCTTCGCGGCGGGCTCTCCGGCGTCGGGGCAGGTTTCCTGCTCCCTGGGTCAGACGGACTCGGTCGAGCAGGCGGTCACCGCGGGTGGATCGCCGCTGTCGTACGACGCGGCGAAGGATCAGTACACGTACGTCTGGAAGACCGACAAGGCGTGGGCCGGCCAGTGCAGGCGGCTGAACGTCACATTGGCCGACGGCACCCGACGTTGGGCGCTGTTCCGGTTCCGCTGACACAGCCGGATCAACTGAGGGTCCCGCCGTCGCGAGCGTCACGGCGGGACCCTCTCCGTGTCGGTTCCAGTACTTCCTCAAGGGCGCAGACCCGAGCCGGCACAGCCGAAGTGATCTCGACGCGTCGCCGCAATCCTCGGCTCCCGCCCCAGCAGTCCAGTCGCCGATCGTGCGCGGCCTTGGCCGCTGCCGGGACGCCCTGCATCCGGCACTGCGCCGCGTCGACACGCCACCGGCGCCTCCTGGTCGGTTGGCAGCGATGGCCGCGCCTGGCGGTGCTGTTCGCGTGCACGGGCAACAGCGCCCGCTCACCGATCGCCGAAGTCCTGCTGCGCCAGGACACCGCCGGCGGCGTGACCGTGACCAGCGCCGGCAGCCGGCCTGATCGGAGAAGCCGACGGCGCTGAGTCGCCTCAGCGGGGTGCGATGCCGTCCAGGGTGATGTCGATGAACCGCCGCCAGTTTCCGACGTCGCCTCGGCTGATCATCGCCAGCGCGCCGACCAGCATGTAGAGATCGTCCACCGTGATGTCGGCGCGGACGGTGCCGTCGGCGTGTCCGCGTCTGATCAGCGTGTCCCCGATGGCCAGCAACTCCGTCGCCAGAGGCCCGCGCGGGGCGGTGGAGCCGAACGTCGCCTCGATCGCCCCGGAAAGGCCGCGGCCCGTCTGATGCATCTGAGCCACATGGGTCAGGAAGCAGGTCAGCGCCGCCCGGGTGTCGGGGTTGGGCAGGCACTCGCTCTCGGCGAAGGCGAGGATCGCGCTGAAGCGCTGCTCGGCGACCGCCTCGACCAGGGCCTGACGGGTCGGGAAGTGCCGGTAGAGGGTGCCGACGCCGACCTGCGCGGCCCTTGCCACCTCCCCCATCTGCACCTGGTCGCCGTGCTCGGCGAACAGGTCGACAGCGACATCCAGGAGGCGGGCGCGGTTGCGCTCGGCGTCGCTGCGGGGCCTGGACATGTGCTCCCCTTTCACGGAATCGGATTCCGGATCACACCCTAGTCCGCGTTGACAGGGCTTCCGACGCTGACCTAGCTTAAACGGAAACGGATTCCGAATCAGATTCCCGAGGATCTCTCATGGTCAAGGACCGCTTCTTCCTGCTGGACGCGGGCGCCTCCCGTCCCACCCGCGTGCCCCTTCCGCCGTCGATGAGCGTGAAGGCCGGGGCCGCCGATACCGAGGGGCGGTTCTCCCTGATTGAGAACCGCGGTGACGGCCACATCCCCGCTCACGTCCACGACACCTTCGACGAACTGGTGTATGTGCTGGACGGCGACCTGGGCATCGAGTTCGACGGAGCCGGCCACCACCTCACCGCCGGGATGTTCGCGCTGGTCCCGCGCGGCGTCACGCACGCCATGCGAAACCTCGGGCCGGACGGCTCCGCCGTGCACGCCCTGCAGTTGTCCGCGCCGGGCGGCTGGGAGCGCTACGTCGAGGACGTGTGCGAGGCGGGCGAGGCCGACGCGCTGATGCTCCCCGACGAACGGCGTGACTGGCAGAAGATCAACGAGCTGGGCAAGCCGTACGGCATGCGCTACCACCTCGGGCAGGACGACCCCGCCGAGTGGGGCGACAAGAGCCGGTTCTACCTGCTGCGACAGGGGCAGGTGAGGCCCGGGCGCATCGCGGTGCCGCCCGCGTTCGGCATCAAGGCGCGCAGCGAGGACACCGACAGCCTGATCTCCCTGCTGGAGGTGACCGTCGCCCAGCCCGTCCCGCGCCACACTCACCATGTCGCCGACGAGTGCATCTACGTGGTCGACGGTGTCCTGGAGATCGACTTCGACGGTGTGACGCACCGGGCCGGCAAGGGGCAGTTCGTCCTGCTGCCGCACGGTGTCCCGCACGCGATCCGCCCCGGTTCCACCCCGCCGCCCAAGGTCATCCAGGTCTCCTCGCCTGGCGGCTGGGAGTGCGTGGTGGAGGCCCTCATCGAGCATCGCACCGAGGTGAGCCAGGGCGGCCGCTTCAACCCGGCGGCACTCAACCGCTACACCCGCCGCTACCACGTCGTCTACGAGGAGAACGAATGACCCGCGCCGTCGTCCCGGCACAAGGGGCCCGAGGGGGCGCGGGTGCTCACGCAGACCGCAGGACCTCGGCCGGAGCCTGACCAGGCCAGATCACCCCACCGAGGATGTCCTGCTCTTCTTGCGAAAGCGGTAGTACGCCGCCTTGACGCGGTTGCCGCACTCCTCTAGTCCGCACCAGTGGCGGTTGCCGGAGCGGGAGCGGTCGACGAGGATGCGCGCGCACTCCTCGCGGCCGCACCCACGGATCCGCAGCTCGTCGGTCACCCCGAGCGGCCGCACCGCCGAGCGGGCCGCATCGGAGGCGATGGCCGCCGCGTCGCCGACATGTACGACACCTGAGAGTCAGGGGCATCGCGTGACGCGTGACTTCGGCACGGTACCGGACATGGTCTTCGAAGCGCCGAGCCGGCAGCCGGTCATGGGAAGGTTCATCTGCCGGCGTGCGGCCCGTTCGAGTAGGGCGCGTGGCACGAGAAGGGTTTCCCCAAGGAGGACGGCCTCGGGTGCACCCAGCGGGAAGACGCCTGTCGGGTGCGCCTTCAACCGAGGAAGCCGGCCGCCGCCATCCACATGGCGATCATCATGCGGGTGACAGGCCCGCGTTGAGGTAGAACTCACCGTCGTTGGCGTCCGTACCGGCGATTATGGTCGCCAGGTGGCGTCCGTCACTCGCGATGGACCAGTATCGGAGCGTCACGACGGCGGTCGCCGACGTCACGCAGGTCTGGACGGCGGGATCGAGGTGTGCGGTGTTGCCCCGGGTCAGCAGGGTCCAGGTGCAGCCATCGGCGGTACGAGCGGTGATCCGGTTGTCATACTCGCCGGTGATCGTGAGGAGTCCCTGTTCGGGGGTCTGCGTCACAACCGGTTTCCCGTCTGAGCCGGTGGATCGGGTGACGCGGATGTTCGCCCTGGTCGCCGGGTCCGCTGCGTCGTATCGCCACGTGCCGGGGAACCGTGCGGCGCTTCGCGGGTCGTATTCCTTGGCCTTCGTACGAGCGCCCCTGTCTAGCTGCCAGTCGTAGTTTCCGGCCGGGTTGGGACTTACGGCCTTGATCGTTTCCTTCTCGTGGTCGCCGTTCACCGTGACGGTCCACGTGCTGATCGTGTACCACGCGTTGCTGGTCGGGTTGTGGCAGGTCTGCGTCGCCGGATCCAGGTGAAGGCCGGCGGGCCCCGCCTTGAACGTCCACGTGCACCCGACGTCGGTGCGGCCCACCACGGTGTCATGGTCACGGGCGGTGAAAACGATGTCGCCGACCTGGGGTGCCTCCATCGTGCCCGGCCTTATCACAGCGATGTTCGTCATCGTCGTACGGTCAGGCTGGTCGTAGTTCCATTTACCCAGGTACTTCGCGATCCCGCCGGTCGGCTGGGCCGGCTTCGCGTGGGCCTGCGCCGGGCCGGGCACGGTTACGATCGCTGTGGCGGCAAGCACTGGTAGGGCCAGCAGTGCGCGTCGCCGTGTCGACTGGAACATGTCATTTCCTTCTGGTTATGGCCGGCGCCTTCGGCACGACGCCGGCAGACCGACAGCAGATTACTAGATTTTCGAGATATTAGAAAATCGAGACGAGGGGAGCCATGTCAAGCGCACGGGCTGAGCTCATGACGGAGATCACCAATCGGATCAGGCGCACCAACCAGCGCGGCGCAGAGATGGCGAACGCGGCCGCACGCGTGATCGGTGTCAACAGCACCGACATGGCCTGCATCCAGATGCTCCAATATGAGCCGCTGACCGCCGGAGAGCTGGCCCGGCGCACCGGCCTGACGACTGCCTCAGTGACCACAGTGATCGACCGGCTGGAAGCGGCGGGATTCGTCGCACGCACCCGCGACCCCGCCGACCGCCGCCGGGTCGTCGTCGAATTCCAGCCAGAAAAGGCCGGGCCCGGTATCGCGGGAGTGTTCCTGCCGCTGCTGCGCAGCTGGAGGGATCTGATGACCGACTACGACGAACGCGACCTCCGCGTCATCGCCGAGTTCCTCGGGCGAGTGGAGGATGCCCTCGACGACGAGATCCACAAACTGCGAGAACGCTGACGATCGCCGCGGAGTTGCCGAAGCCTACGCGGGCCGCGAAGCCGGCGATGAGCGTCCGCCCGGTCACGTGATCCCTGTGTCGGAGGGACGACCGCGCCGGGGGCACCATCTTCATCAGATCGAGAACGCAAAGGCGGCGACCGGCCGTCTACTCGGCCTGCTCGCGAAGTTGTGAATTGCTCACTGTTTCCGCCACCGCCCCTGGCGAAGGATCAAGGCGTGACAGCGATCCAGGTGAACCACGTCAGCAAGAGCTACGGCAGATTCCAGGCGGTCAACGACATTTCGTTCGAGGTCGAGGCGGGAACGGTCTTCGCCTTGCTCGGCCGCAACGGTGCGGGCAAAACCACGACGTTCGAGCTGCTCACCGGGTTCCAGAAGCCGGACACCGGTTCGGTCAGGGTGCTGGGCCTCGACCCGATCAGGGACCGCGCCCAGGTGCGTGGCAACGTCGGCATCATGCTGCAGGAGGCCGGATTCTTCCCCGACCTGACGGCCGGGCAGACGGTCGAGATCTGGCGTGACTTCACCCCCGCCGCGCGCCCCGCGAGCGAGGCGCTGGAGTTGGCGGGCCTGACGGCGAAGGCGAAGACGAAGGTGCGGCAGCTGTCCGGCGGTGAGAAACGCCGCCTGGACCTGGCGCTGGCCCTGCTGGGCCGGCCCGACGTGCTGTTCCTGGACGAGCCGACAACCGGCATGGACCCCGAGGCCCGCCGCAACATCTGGGAGGTCGTCCGCGACCTCGCCGCCCGGGGCACGACCGTGCTGCTGACCACCCACTACCTGGAGGAGGCCCAGCAACTGGCGACGAACCTGGCCATCATGGACAGAGGTGAGATCGCCGTCGGCGGCGACATGGCCGAGACGCTGGCCACGCGGGTGGGGCGGGTCTCGTTCGAGCTGCCGTCCGTGATCCATCCCGGGGAGCTGCCGCTGCCCGCGACCGTGCGGGGCAGGCTCGCCATGGTCCAGGCCGCCGATCCCGACCTGGCCGCCCAGACGCTGCTGGGCTGGGCGAGCGAACGCGGCCTGCGCCTGCGCGGCCTGGAGGTCCGGACGGCCTCACTGGAAGACCTGTTCCTGGAACTGGCCCACAACGGCACAACCGACCGAGGCGACCGCCCGGCCCGGAGTGGTGACGTCCGTGCGTGAGGTGCTGGCCGTGGCGCGGCTGGGCGGGCGGCTGTTCTGGGGCGACGGGCGGGTCGTCGGCGGCATCGCGGTGCTCAGCGTCTGCCTGGGCGCGGGCCTGCCGTTGCTGATCGCCGCCTCGCTCAGGAGCCGCGACGTGGAGGTGGTGCTCGGCATGCATCTCGGCATGCTCGCCATGGTCCTGACCATCGTCGCGACCACCCAGACGGCCGTGACGCTGTCGACCAGGCGAGAGCTGCTGGTTCTCAAGCGGCTACGCGCCTCGGGCCTGCGCGGGCGGGCCATCATCGGCGGCGAGCTGGTCAACATCGTGACGCAGGCAACTCTCCTGTCGGCCCTCGTCTCGGTGATCCTCTATACCCTCACCTACCTACGGCCGCCCGAACTGCCGCTGCTGTTCGCGGCGTGCGTCGTCGCGGTGGCTGGAGTGCTGGCGCTGGTCGGCGTCGTCTTCTCGACCGTGACCCGCCGCCCCGACCTGAACGCCCCCGCCACGATCCCGTTCATGCTGGCCAGCGCGCTCGGGGCCGGAGCATATGGGCCGTTCGTCACCGGCCTCCTCCCCGGCTGGGTTCGGTGGGCGCTCGACCTGCTGCCGACCGGAGCGATGGTCGAGATCGCCAGGCTCGCCTACAGGGGCGGCGAGCTTGCGACGCTGACCGGGCCCGTCCTGAACCTGACCGTCTGGGCCCTCCTCGGCCTGGTCGGCGTCCGCTTCCTCTTCCGATGGGACCCACGCCGATGAGCCTCACGGCCACCTACAAGCTGAGCGCCCGGCTGTTCTGGCGCGACAAGGGCATGCTGCCCGCCTCCGTGATCACCCCGCTGGGGCTGGCGATCGGGATGCCGACGCTGATGCGCAACGTCACAGCCGGCGGCGTCACGGCCGCGGCGCAGATGTTCGTGGGGACGCTCGCGCTCATCCTGTCGGGGACCGCGTTCCTGAACATCACCGTCGCCCTGACCATGCGCCGCGACCAGCTCCTGCTCAAACGGCTGCGCACCACCCGGCTCACCGACCGGCAGATCCTCCTCGGCGAGGTCGCGAACACCGTCACGCAGACGGTCATCCTCATGATCGTGTCAGCCGTGGCCGTACACCTCCTGGCCGATGTGCCGCTGCCGAGGAATCCGGTGCTCTTCGCGGTGTTCGCGGTCGCGGGTTCGGCGGTGATGGCGACGCTGGGGGTGGCGTGGACGGCCGCGATCCCGCGCGGGGAGCTCGCGGCGCCCATGACGCTGCCGTTCTTCTTCCTGGCCGGCCTCGCGTCCGGGGCGATGGGCTCGATCGTGGACCTGCTGCCCTCCTGGCTGCACCCGTTCTTCGCCGCCCTGCCCACCAGCGCGGTGGTGGACGCGGTACGCGCCTCCTACGGGCCGGGAACACTCGGCTCCGACCTGGCGGCGGCAGCCGTACCGGCTCTGGTTCTGGCGGTGTGGGCGGGGGTCGCGCTGCTCTCGATCAGGAGGTGGTTCCGCTGGGAGACCCGGAAGTCATAATGGGCCGGTCATGAACTCCACCTCCGCGCGACGGCTCGGAATCGCGCTGATCGTCCTGGTCTCCGTCGGTTACACGATCATCCCCCTCGTGGCCTCCCTCGCAACCGCCGCCGCGTCGGTCAACGCCCGGCTGCTCGTGCTGCTGGCCGCTTTCTACTGGCCGCACTTCCTTCACGTACGGCAGGCGTTCACGGGCGCCCGATCCCGATGGCTCCCCGCCACACTGGCGGTGCAGGCGGTCGCCGCCTACCTGCCGGAGGTCCTCGGGTTCACCGGCTGGTCGGCCGGGACCGCGCCGCTCCTGGCCGGGCCGGTGCTCCTGCTGCTCCCCCTGCGCTGGGGCGGCGTCCTGGTGACGACGATGGTGGCGGCGGAGTTCTGGTGGCTCCAGGGAATCTTCCACAACGTGACCGGCTCGTACTTCTACGCCCTCACCATCGTCATCACCGGCGCCATGATCTACGTCATCGTGCGGCTGGTCCGGGTCACCGCCGAACTGGAGCAGGCGCGGGCCGACCTGGCGGAGGCGGCGGTGCTGAAGGAGCGGTTGCGGATCTCCCGCGACCTGCACGACGGGCTGGGCCACAGCCTCACCGCGATCGTGTTGAAGGGCGACCTGGCCACCCGGCTCATGGACCGCGATCTGCCCGCCGCGAAGACCGAGGTCGGCACGCTGGTCCAGGTGGCGAGGGAGGCCGCGCAGGAGGTGCGTCAGGTGGCTCGCGGCTATCGGCGGATGTCGCTCGCCGGTGAGGTGCACCGGGCCGCGGCGCTGCTGGAATCGTCCGGAATCGGCTGCCAGGTCAACCTCGCCGAGATCGCCCCGTCCCGCGAGCCGGACGAGGCCCTCGCCTGGGCCGTGCGCGAGGGTGTCACGAACATCCTGCGGCACAGCCGCGCCACCACCTGTTCGATCACCACCTCGAGCCGGGCGGGACGCATCCGCCTGGAGATCGTCAACGACGGCCTCCCACCTGATGACGCGCAGACCGCTACCGACACGGTCGGTGATGGGCCTGTCGGTGCCCAGCCTTTCGGTGGCGGGCTGGTCGGGCTGGTTGAGCGTGCTGCGCAGGTGGAGGGCACGGTTGAGGCCGGGCACACGTCCGAGGGCGGATTCCGGTTGACGATGGAGGTGCCCACGTGATCCGCGTCCTCCTGGCCGAGGACATGCACATGATCCGGGCCGCGCTCATCGCCCTGCTGCGCCTGGAGTCCGACCTGGAGGTGGTGGCCGAGGTGACGCGCGGGGACGAGATCGTCCCCGCAGCGCTGCGGATGCGACCGGACGTGGCGATCGTCGACATCGACCTGCCCGTGCTGGACGGCATCACCGCCGCCGCGCAGCTGCGGGAGGTGCTCCCCTCCTGCCGCATCCTGGTGCTGACCGCGATGGGCCAGCCGGGTCAGGTACGGCGGGCATTGTCGGTGGGCATCGAGGCCTTCCTGGTCAAGGACGCGCCCGGCGACCGCCTGGCCGACGCGATCAGGCGCACGGCGGCCGGGCTGCGGGTGCTGGACGCGGAGCTGGTGGCCTCGGCGATGGAGCACGGAGAGAGCCCTCTCACCCCACGCGAGACCACAGTCCTGCGCGAAGCCGCCCGTGGGGCCTCCGCCGAGGAGATCGCCGCCCGGTTGCACCTGTCGGCGGGCACCGTGCGCAACTACCTCACCGGCGCGATCACCAAGACCGGCGCCCGCAACAAGATCGACGCCGTCCGCATCGCCGAGGACGCGGGCTGGCTGTGACCCCGGGGACAACACCACACAAAGCCCAGCCAACCTCGTCGGCCGTGCGGGCGTGATGGGCGATCAGGCGGCACAGTCGCTCGTCGGCGGTTCGACTCGGACAGCGGGATGATCTGGGCTCTATACATGACTGTGGCGGGCTCGGCCTTGCGCCGAGCCCGCCGGTCCAGGTCCATCCGGTCCTGATCGTGTGCCGTGATGGCGCTCACCCGATTCGGCATGCGCCTTCAACGCGAGCGTCAGGACCACCCCGAGGTGGACCCGTGTGATGCCGTCAGTGCTGCAGGGTCAGCAGGCCCGGCCGGTAGGGCAGGAGGCCGTAGTCGCCGCCGGAGCTGGGGCTGCGGCCCTGGTAGAGCAGCTGCAGGTTGCAGGGGTCGACGGTCTTGGTCTGGTCGGGGTTGTTGCGGACCAGGTCGCCGTGGCTGATGTCGTTGGTCCAGGTGGCGCCGCTGTTGGCCTTGCCGGCGAAGGGGTTGCTCTCGGTCGCGGCGTTCGGCGTCCACGACCCGCTCAGGCTGTCGGCCGTGAACGAGCGGAAGTAGCGGCCCTGCGAGCCGATCGCCTCGACGAGCATGAGGTACTTGTTCTGGCCCTGGAGCTTGTAGACCTCGACCGCCTCGAACAGGTTGTTGGTCGAGTCGCTCATGACCGTCGTGTAGTTGGAGCCGAAGCTGCCCGGGAAGTTGCCGATGGGCATGCTCTGCCGGTAGATCTTGCCGTTGTCGCCGGCGAAGAACAGGTACATGTTCTGGCCGTCACCGATCAGCGTCTGGTCGATCGGCCCGGTGCCCGAGCCGGAGATGCTCGCGGTGGACAAGGTCTGCTGCGCCCCCCAGCCGTTGGGGTTGGTGGGGTCGCTGGAGGTGCGGTAGGAGAAGGCGGTCCCGCCCCACTGGTAGGCCAGCACCCAGATGTTCTTGGGCGCGAAGTAGAACAGCGTCGGCGCCACGGTGCCCGAGTTCATCTTGGTCTGGGTGGCCGAGGCCATGTCGGACCAGTTGGTGAACGTGCTGAAGCCCATCGAACCCCAGCCCGACCCGGTGTCGTGCGTCGTCGCGTAGACCAGGTGCTTGCCGTTGTAGACGACGTTGGTGAAGTCCTTGAGCGAGACCCACCCCGACTTCGGAGTCGCCAGCGCGCCCGTCGAGGTCCAGCGGTACGTCGACGGAAGAGCGCACGTGCCGGTCGGCGTCACCGACGGAGACGGGGACGGGGACGAACTCGGGCCGCCTCCGGAGATGCTCCACTTCTGGTTGGTCTGCCCGTTGCAGGACCACAGCTGGACGGCGGTCCCGTTGGCCGTGCCGAGCCCGGTCACGTCCAGGCACAGCCCCGACTGCACGCCCTTGATGGAGCCGTCGGCATTCTGCTGCCACTTCTGGTTGTTCTGCCCGTTGCAGGACCAGATCACGACCTTCGTGCCGTTCGAGGTCCCCTGGCCGTACGCGTCCACGCACCGCGTGCCGTTGAACGTCCGCAGCTCACCCGCCGAGGTGAACTCGAACGCCTGGTTCGCCTGACCGCTGCAGTCCCAGATCTGCAGGCCCGTGCCCAGCGCGTCGGTGTTGCCCGCCACGTCCAGACACCGCCCCGACGCCGCACTCACCAACGGCGCCACCGCCGCCGACGCCGGCGCCGACCACGTCACGGCGACCGCCAGCACCGTCGTCAGCACCGTGGCCAGGACCGCCACGAGGCGCAGGCCGTCACCGGCCGGCGAACGATGCCGGCCGCTCGTCACACGAATGGGGGGTGAATCCATTGTTCCGTTCTCCTTGGGGGTGAAGGCGTGGCGAAGCGGGCCACGCTTGGGCAAACCGCAGTGGTCTTATGGGACCGGGCATGGACAGTCAGCCGATCGGGACGGATCCTCGAGCTTTGCCGCCAGGAGGTCGGCGGGCTCGCGAATCGTTTCCGTACGGCCCGGTTGGCCGTCGTTCGCGTGCGGAGCTCGAGACCCGCCGTGTCCTTTGAGATCTCGCTCCGGCAGGGGCGATGGAAAGGTCGATGATGGCCGCGGCGACACGTCCACCCCCGTCAACGCGCCACCGGTACACATCACGCCGTTCGAGGGCGAGAGCGCGGTCGCGCGGATCGTCGGCTGGACCGCGGTCGATCGCGGATTTGTTAGCGCTAACATCACGAGCAAATCCGGGGCTCCTCTCCCTCGACTCCGTTGAGGTGCTGGTGCGACGGAAGCGAATACGACCGGGCAAGGCCCGTCAGGAAAGCGCTCCCTCCCGATGCCGGGCACGCCCGGACGCCTCTGGGGTGGTGGCGCGCGGCTGCCGACCGTCTCCGATCATGGAGACCCTCCTTCCCGGGGCCGAGGCGTGTTAGCGCTCACACAGGTCCGCGGCGCGGGGTGCCGCGCCTATGAGTGTCGATTCCGGTGGTAATGGCGGAGCAAACTAGGAATCACCAGGTTGCGCAAGAGGAAGATCGAGAGCCCGGGTGCACTTCGGGCTTCCGGAACGCATCCCACCTGGTGTGACCGGCCCGGCCCGCACCGTTTGCGCAACGGCTTGTGATGAAACTTTCAACCGAAGCGCGCGCTGACGCCGACGGCAACCTTGCCCAGTTATCGGTCGTCCCAATCCCGGACGAGCAGGGACGGCGGAGGGGCATCGCGTCACCTCGCCGTCCAGAGGCGCGACGACCCGCTCGGCGACATACCCGGCCCGTCGCGATTCCGCGACCAGAGGGTGTCAGCTGCCGTGCGGCCGGCGGGGGCGCCTGGTGTCCACATTGCCGGTCAACGCCGTGAGGATGCCGGGGAGCTCTGCCACAGTCTCGGCGGGCAGGCCGGCCACGGTCTCCTCCGCCAGAGCGCACCACAGCTGCTTGATCTGCTCGACCAGAGCGTTGCCGCTGTCGGTGAGCTCGACGATGCTGGCGCGCCTGTCGGAGGGGGCGGGTGCGCGGCGGATGTGGCCGGAGGCTTCGAGCTTGCGGGTCATGAGCGTGACGCTGGGCGGCTCACAGCCGAGCGCCTCGCCGAGCTGGGCCTGGATCATCGGGCCGGTCCTGGCGAGTTCGAGCAGGAGCGCCTCCTGCCCGGGGTGCAGGCCGAGCGGAGCCAGTAGCGCCGCGGCCCTGGCCCGGTGGCGCAGGCTCAGCAGGCGGATGGCCTGGTTGAGAGCGTCGGCGTGCTCGAAGTCCATGGGGCTCCTTGACAAGTTAGTTATGCGCATAATAGTTATTCGCATAACTTATTCTACACGACATCGAGGCTCCGGACATGACCGTGAAGATCGCCGACATCTACGACAGCGGGACAGGCACTCCGCACGCATTCGCGCAGGTCGTCGTCGGGGCACCACCTCGGCCGGGACCAGGACGCGGCCGCGTCGCCGAACCGCCCCCCGACCGCGTGAGCGGCGGGTCGGCAAGGAAGAAGAACTCATGACGAGCACCGGCACCGGAACGCCACGGGTCAGGCCGCAGGCCGGCCTCGCCTGGCTGGTCCTGTCTCTGGCGTGCGCCTGCCAGTTCATGGTCATCCTGGACGCGTCCATCGTCAACGTCGCCCTGCCCTCGGTCCGCGAGGACCTCGGCTTCACGCCGACCGGCCTGGCCTGGGTGGTGAACGGCTACCTGCTTACCTTCGCCGGCTTCATGCTGCTGGGTGGCCGCACCGCCGATCTGTTCGGCCCGCGCCGGATTCTGGCCGCCGGACTGTTGTTGTTCTCCGCCGCGAGTCTGGCCGGTGGCCTGGCGACCACTCCTGAGGTCCTGGTGGCGGCCCGCGTCGCGCAGGGCATCGGAGCCGCCATGATGGCCCCGGCGACGCTGGCCGTGATCAACACCTCGTTCACCGAGCCGAACGCGCGTGCCAGGGCGTTCGGCGCATGGTCTGCCTCGGGCGGCGTGGGCGGGATGGTCGGCGCGGTCGCCGGCGGTGCCATCACGACCGGCCTGTCGTGGCGCTGGGTCTTCCTCATCAACGTGCCGATCGGCGCCGTGCTGGTCGTCGCGGCCATGATGTCGCCGGCCGGCGCGCGCACCGGCCGGCGGGAGTCGCTCGATCTCATCGGCGCGGTCACCGGGACGGCGGGGCTGGCCGCGCTGGTCTACGGGGTCATGCGGAGCGCCGATCACGGCTGGACGTCCGTGCCGGTCGTCGGGCCGGTAGTGGCGGGTCTGCTGCTGCTCGGCGTCTTCGTCGTGGTGGAGTCGCGTTTCGCCGGACGGCCGATGGTGCCCCTGCGGCTGTTCAGGATCCGGGGAGTGGCCGTCGGCAACGGCATGCTGCTGCTGTTCGGCGGGATTTCCATCGCGATGTGGTACTTCACGTCGCTCTTCCTGCAGAACGTACTCGGCTACAGTGCGCTGCAAGCCGGGCTCGGGCAGACACCCGCGGCGGTGGTGTTCATGCTGATCGCCCGGTTGGCCGCCGCCCTGTTGCCCCGAACCGGTGTGCGCCCCCTGGTGCCGGCGGGCAGCGCCTGTTTCCTGGCCGGTTTCGGCTGGCTCGCCCAGGCCCACACCGACAGCGGCTACGTCACCGGCGTGCTCGGGCCCATGCTGCTCATCGCGGCCGGCATCGGGCTGACCTTCCCCACCCTCATGGCCGCGGCGACCGCCGACGTTCCCGAAGGCGACGCGGGGGCCGTCGGCGGCCTGGCCCAGACCGCCGGTCAGGTAGGCGGGTCGATCGGCCTGGCGGTGCTCGCGACCGCCGCCGGCACCAGAGCCGCCTCGGAAATCGGCGCGAGTTCCCCGGCCGCCGCCCTCGCCGCCGGATACGACCTTGTCTTTCTCATCGCGGCCGGGCTCGGCCTGGCCATCGCGGTCGTCAGCGTGCTCCTGCCGCGGCGCCGGCTCGGCTGACGGCCGGCGACGCCGCGTCCTCACTCGCCGCACCCCCTGTACGTACGACCCCGCGCCACACCGTGCTCGGCAAACCAACCGATGACGAGGAAACAGCTATGACCAGCGCATTCGACCCGATCACCGTCGGCGGCACGCAACTCGCGAACCGGATAGCCATGGCACCGATGACCCGCAGCCGCGCCTACGGCGGGCTGGTGACGGAACTGACGGCGGAGTACTACGCTCAGCGCGCCTCCGCCGGACTGATCATCACGGAGGGCATCCAGCCGTCGGTGACGGGTCAGGGGTATCCGTTCACGCCCGGCCTGCACTCCGCCGAGCAGGTCGCCGCCTGGCGCAAGGTGACCGACGCGGTGCATGCCGAGGGCGGAAAGATCTTCGCTCAGCTGTTGCACACCGGCCGGATCGGCCACCCCGTCCTGCTGCCCGACGGCCTGATCCCGGTGGCGCCGTCGCCGGTCGCCGCGCGGGGCCAGGTGTTCACTCCCGACGGCGTGAAGGACTTCGTCCTCCCACGCGAACTGGAGGCCGCCGAGATCGAGCAGACCATCGCCGACTTCGCGAGCGCCGCGCGCAACGCCATCGAAGCGGGCTTCGACGGGGTGGAACTGCACGGCGCCAACGGCTACCTGATCCACCAGTTCCTCGCCCCCAACACCAACCGGCGCACCGACGGCTGGGGCGGGTCGGCCTCGGGCCGCGTCCGGTTCGCCGTGGAGGTGGTCTCCGCGGTCGTCTCCGCGATCGGCGGTGCCCGCACCGGCCTGCGCCTGTCGCCCGGAACGACCAACAACGACATCCACGAACCCGACCCGCACCCCGTCTACGAGGCGCTCGTACAGCGGACAGCCGCCCTGGGCCTGGCGTATCTGCACGTCATGGAGGCCGGGCACCGGGAACTGACGCACGCCATGCGACGGCGGTTCCCCGGCGCCTTCATCCTCAACCCCCACACCGGCGCCCGCCCGACCGGTCCTGAGGAACTCGCACTGATCGACGACGGGACCGCCGACCTGATCGCCTTCGGGCGGCTCTTCCTCGCCAACCCCGACCTGCCCCGGCGCCTGGCGACCGGCTCCCCTCTCAACGCCGCGGACCCGGCCACCTTCTACGGCGGCGACGCGGCCGGCTACACCGATTATCCGGCTCTGCCCGCCTGACCGAGGGTGAGCGGTTCGTTCAAGACCGCACGGTCTCCCGATGCGAGTCTGCTGGGCATGACCGAACGAGCTTTCACTCCGGCGCTGGGCCGCTTCGCGTCCACGCGTTTCTACGACCCCGTCATCACGCTGACCCGGGAGCGGCTGTGGCGGGCGCTGACCGTCATGCACGTCGCGCCGCGCCCGGAGGATGTGATCGTCGACGTGGGATGCGGCACCGGGTCCACGGCGCTGTTGCTGAACCGCACCGAGCCGCGGGCGCGGGTGGTGGCGATAGACCCGGATCAGGGGGTGCTGGCTCTCGCCCGGCGCAAGGCCGATGCCGTCGGCGCGACGGTGCGGTGGGAGACCGGCATGGGCGACGCGCTGCCGGAGATCGTGGGCGCCGGCGCGGCGGACACGGTGGTGTCCACCTTGGTGCTGCACCAGTGCCCGATGGCGACGAAGCGGGCAGTACTCTCCTCGATGCGCGCGGTGCTGCGGCCCGGCGGCAAGCTCGTCGTCGCCGATTACGGGTTGCAGCGCACGCGGATGATGCGGCTGGGGTTCCGGATGGTGCAGTTCGCCGACGGCATCGAGGACACCCGCCCGAACGCCGAGGGTGTGCTGCCGGAGCTGATGGCCGAGGCCGGTTTCGGCGAGGTGCGGGAGGCCGAGGTGGTGTCAACGGTCACCGGTTCGATCTCGGTCTACGTCGCCTTCCGCGAGTGACGGGCGGAGCACCGGCAGCACGGCCGCCGGGGTCAGCCCCATCATCTCCCGCATCCATCGCGTCAGATGCGCCTGGTCGGCGAAGCCGCTCACGGCCGCCGCCTCCGCCAGCGACCGCCCCGCCCGCAGCGCGTCCACCGTCCGGCGCAGCTGGCCCCACACGCGCCAGCGCGTCAGCGGCATGCCCAACTGGCTGCGGGCCAGGCCGCGCAGCCGTTGGGGGGACATGTCCACCCGCGCGGCCAGATCCGGCATCGAGACCGGCCCGTCCGCCAGCGCGTCCATCGCCGCGAGCAGCCGGGGGTCGAGCTCACCGGACGGCCGCGCGCCGGCGAGGCGGACATCCTCCTCGCTGAGCTCGCGCAGTTCGGGAGCCGCGCTGATCCCGGAGCCCCAGCGCCCGGAGACACAGCGCCCGGAGACGCAGCGCTCGCGCAACCGGTCGGCGAAGGCGCACTGCGGTTCCACGAAGAAGACACGCAGGTCCGTCGTCGCCAGCATCCGATGCCGCACCATGGGCGGCACCACAAGCGCCACGGCGCGGTGACAGACGCCGGAGGCGTCCACCATGGCGGCTTCACCCGCGACGGCGACGACGATCTGGAAAGCGGCGTGGCGGTGAAAGCCGCTGTCCCACGACGGCCCTTGATAGAGCGCGTAGCCGTGGCCGACATCGAAACGCGACGTCGTTTCCGTCCGGGCGAGGGCGCCCGCTGCGGGGTTCACGAGACCGCCCTGCACTCGTCCGCCTTCGCGCCTGCCGCCACCGGCTGTGTCGTTCGTCATCGACGGTCGTCCGTCCCCTGATCAGGCGGTGCGGGCGTGGAAGGTGTCGCGGTAGGTCTGCGGAGCGACACCGAGGATGCGGCGGAAGTGAGGGCGCAGGGCGATGCCGTTGGTGAAGCCGACGTTGCGGGCGATGGCGTCGACGCCGAGGTCGGTGGTCTCCAGCAGCCGTTGGGCTCGCATGATCCGTTGAGTGAGCAGCCATTGGAGTGGGGAGGTGCCGGTGAGTTCGCGGAATCGGCGGTCGAAGCTCCGGCGGCTCATCAGGGCGTGTCTGGCCAGGGCGTCGACGTCCAGGCCGGGGTCGTCGAGGTGATGGATGGCGTGGCTGAGGATCTCCCCCAGCGGGTCGTCGGTGTCGGGGTCGGGCAGCGGGCGTTCGATGTACTGCGCCTGGCCGCCGCTGCGTTGCGGAGGCACAACCATGCGGCGGGCGATGGTGTTGGCGACCTGGGCACCGAACCTGCGCCGCACCAGGTGCAGGCAGGCGTCGATGCCGGCGGCGGTCCCGGCCGAGGTGATCAGGTCGCCGTCGTCGACGAACAGCACTGAGGCGTCCACCTGTACGTCGGGGTAGGCGGCGGCGAGGGCGGGTGCGTAAAGCCAGTGGGTGGCCGCGCGGCGGCCGTTCAGCAGCCCGGCGGCGGCGAGCACGAACGCGCCACGGCACAACCCGACGACGGTGGCGCCGTCGGCGTGCGCGTCGCGCAGGGCGGCGAGTGCCGGTTCCGGAGGGCGCTGGGCCGGGCCGCGCCAGCTCGGCACGACGACGGTGGCGGCGTCGGCCAGCGCGTCCAGCCCGTACGGCGCGGTCAGTCGGATCCCGCCCGTGGTGGTGAGCGGGCCGGGGTCACCGCCTACGGCACGCAGGTCGAAGCGGGGGACGCCCATGTCGCTGCGATCGGCGCCGAACACGCTGATCGGGACGCTGGTCTCGAACAGCGGCGCCTGGTCGAACATCAGCACCGCGATGGTCAGCGGGTCACGTCGGCTCATCGCTCCTCCCGGGTTGGCTTGAATCTATCGCACGACGGCTTTCACGCCACTCACTCTCCGGCGGCCGTACGTTCGACGATCGTCCGCAGAGCGCTCCTCACCGCAGCGCACATCTCAGCCCGTCAAGCCGCAAAGGACCGTCATGACCGTCACATCGCAGATCAGCGTCCACGCCTTGGGCGGACCGACCGCGATCCTGGAGATCGGCGGGCTGCGCCTGCTCACCGACCCCACCTTCGACCCTCCCCGCGAGTACGTGACGGGCCCGGGACGGGTCCTGGTCAAGACCGCGCCCACCGCGCTGGCACCCGCGGAAATCGGCCCCGTCGACGCCGTGCTGCTCTCCCACGACCAGCACAGGGACAACCTCGACGTCAGCGGTCGCGACTACCTCGGCCGGGTCCCGCTCGTGCTCACCACCGCGAGCGCGGCCGGCCGGCTGGGCGGTGCCACCCGCGCCGTACCCGTCTGGGAGCACGTGGACCTGCCACGGCCCGGCGGCTCGACGCTGCGCGTCACCCGGGTGCCCGCTCTGCACGGCCCCGAGGGCAGCGAGCCCGTCGTCGGGGAGGTCGCCGGATTCGTGCTGTCCGGCCCCGGAACACCGACCGTGTACGTCAGCGGCGACAACGCCTCGCTCGACCTCGTCCCGCAGATCGCCGAACGGTTCGCCGTCGACGTCGCCATCCTGTTCGCCGGAGCGGCCAAGACCGCTCTCCTCGGCGACGCCTACCTCACCCTCACCAGCGCGCAGACGGCCGAGGCCGCCCGGATCCTCGGCGCGTCGCACGTCGTCCCGCTGCACTTCGACAGCTGGCGCCACTTCACCGAAGGGGCCGACGCACTCGCCAAGGCCTTCGCGCAGGCCGGACTCACCGACCGGCTCACCCTCCTGCACCCGGGCCGGCACACCGTGCTCACGGTCGCCACCACCTGACCGGCAGCGGCGAACCGCGGCGGCTCAGGAGCCGAGGTAGCGCAGGACGGCCAGGACGCGGCGGCTGTACCCGGTCGTGTGCGACAGCGCGAGCTTGTCGAACAGGGCGTTGACGTGCTTTTCCACCGCGCTCTGCGACACGTGCAGGGATTGGGCGATCGAGGCGTTGGTCAGGCCCTGGGCCATGAGCTCCAGCACCTGGCGCTCGCGGGCGGTGAGCTGGGCCAGCGGATCGGCGTGGCTGGTGCGCGCGAGCAACTGACGCACCACCTCCGGGTCGAACGCCGTCCCGCCCGCGCCCACCCGCTCCAGCGCGTCCAGGAAGTCGCCGACCTGGGCCACGCGGTCCTTGAGCAGATAGCCGACCCCGTCGATGCTGCCGCTCATCAGCTCGGTGGCGTACTTCTTCTCGACGTACTGCGACAGCACCAGCACCTTGACCTCCGGCCGGCGCCGCCGGATCTCCAGCGCGGCGCGCAGGCCCTCGTCGGTGTGGGTGGGAGGCATCCGCACGTCGACCACCACCGCGTCGGGGCTGTCGCCGTCCACCGCCTGCAGGAGCGCGTCGGCGTCGCCCACGGCTGCCAGGACGTCGTGGCCTTCCTCCTTGAGCAGCCGCACCAGGCCCTCGCGCAACAGTGCCGAGTCCTCGGCCAGCATCACGCGCACGGCGGCTCCGCCTCGATCACGGTCGGCCCGCCGCCGGTGGCATCGGCTCCGCCCATGCCGTCGTCCTCCACTCGCACGATGCCCATGCTGCCTTCCTGACGTACCTTGATGGTGACCAGGGTGGCCCCGAGAGCCAGGCCGACGGGCCGCGTCCCCCTAACCGCGCACCGCATGCCGCCCCTTGCGCCGCTCACTCAGCCGTACGCCCACGAAGACCAGAACGGCCAGCAGCACCGCCGCGATGACCGCATTGGTGCCCACGTTGACGTACTTCTCCACCAGCGACCAGTTCTCGCCGAGCGTCCAGCCGGCCAGCACGAAGAGGGTGTTCCAGAGCAGGCTCCCGGCCGTGGTCAGGAGCGTGAAGACGCCCAGCGGCATGCGTTCCACGCCGGCGGGAACGGAGATCAGGCTGCGAAAGATCGGGATCATCCGGCCGAAGAACACCGTCTTGCGCCCGTGCTTGAGGAACCACGCCTCGGTCTTGGCGACGTCGGAGACCTTCAGCAGCGGGATCCGGGCGGCCAGGGCCAGCGTGCGCTCGCGGCCGAGCAGCGCGCCCACCCAGTACAGCGCCAGCGCCCCGATCACCGAACCGGCGGTGGTCCACAGCAGCACGGCGAACAGGTCCATCTCTCCCCGGGAGGCGGTGAAACCGGCCAGTGGCAGGATCACCTCGCTGGGGAGGGGCGGGAAGAGGTTCTCCAGCGCGATCGCGATCCCGGCTCCCGGCGCGCCGAGCAGCTCCATCAGGTGAATCAGCCAATCCGTCATGCGCCTGAGACTAGGAATGATCAGGGTGGAGCCACCATGAGGCCGATGGCCGTTCGGGGGTGCGGGAAACCACACCCGCCACGGCCCTGAAGAAGCACCTTCACCAACAACCGTGAAGCGAATGTGCCGGGGGCGGGCCTGTCCGTCCCGGCCTCGGCACGCCGGTGTGCCGTGGTTCGGCGCTCACCTTCCGTTCCGGTGGAACCGCTCCAGTCGTGAGAGAACGCGTCGTTCTCGGGGGCCGTCGTGCCATCCGTCGCGTGGCCGTCTCAGATGACGTCCGAATCTCAAATCGGTTCATCCCCTGCGACCTGCCGAAAGCAGCCGAGCCGCCTCACGGCCGCGGATTCACCCGCATGGATGCGGCGGATATGGGGAAGGTCTCCACAATCCATCGGAAGTGACACGGTTTGGCAACAAATTAGCCGGTCACTTCAGTCGGGTATCGGGGCAAAGCGCTCCGGTACGACCGCCGCCCCGTTCGGCGGAGACCATCGAATCGAACGATACGGAGGAACGGTGAAGCCGACCAACCCCCACCGCCTGGAGAAAGGACGGTTGTCCGGACCGGGCGGGCCGCGCCGGCGCATCTCCCAACCCATGATCCTCGCGACCGCGTTCGTACTGACGGCGTCCGTCGGCGCCGGAGCGACGGCGGCCTCCGCCGCCACCCCCGTCACCCCGCCGGCCGAGACGTCGGATCCTGTCGTGACGGCCACCGTGACGATCACGCCGACGGCCACCCCGGCCGAGACCGTCACCGACTCCCCCACGGCGACTCCCACCACCGAGGTGCCCCTGGTGGGCCCGTTCCTCGGCGCGCTGCACGGCGAGGTGGTCGTGCCGGCCAAGGACGGATGCGGCACCGTCACGGTGTTCACCCAGACCGGACAGGTCGTCGCCGTGGCCGATGACTCGATCACTGTACGCAGCCAGGACGGCTTCGAGCGGTCGTACACGATCGGCGACTCCACGCGGGTGTTCACCTCCCGCCGGGGCGGCGACATCCGGCAGGACGCCTGGATCTCGGTGATCGCGGCCGTCCAGCCCGGCACGCCGATCCCCGCCCCGCCGAGCCCGACTCCGGTTCCGTCCGCCCCGCCGACGGCTCCCGAAACCACACCGACGGCTCCTGAAACCCCACCCACAGCTCCCGAGGCCACGCCGACGCTCTCGGATAGCACGCCGGCCCCCTCCGCGGGCACGCCGGCACCTGCGGAAAGCACCCCCACTCCTCTTCCGAGTGAGACCGCGACGGCTCCCGCAGCTCCCCCTGGCGAGACGAGCTCCGCTCCCCCTGGTCAGACGGGCTCCACTCCCCCGCAGACCGAGGAGACGACGCCCGCCGCCCCTCAGGGGGAGACGGCGGCGGCCGCCTACGTCTTCGACCTCTCGCGGCCGAGCAAGCGTCTGTGGTACTTCAGCAAGAGCTCTCCGTACTCGCTGAAGTGGCACTCGGGGAAGCCCGCCTGGCGCACCCCTGAGCCCTGTCCGACGCCGACGGCCATCCCCACGGAACCGCCGGCCGCGACACCGGACCCGGCCATGTCCCCCACGGAATCCGCTACTCCCACCGAGACCGCGCCACCCACCCCCGAGCCCACGCTCACGGACACGCCGACCCCGACTCCCACGTCCTGATCGACCCTGACGCTGGCCCTCGCCTCCCCGGTGAGGGCCGGCCTGCCACCTTGTTGCGAATTATTTGCAATAGCAAGATGATTGCGTTCCTGTCGCCCGATGGCGCGGCGAGCCGATCCGGCTCGCCGCGACGTCCGGCCGGTCGGCCTGCCTGGAGGAACGCATGGATGAGCACGTGGGCCGGGCCCCGCTGCGTCAGATACTCGCGCTCGCCGTGCCCGCGCTCGGAGTCCTGGCCGCCGAGCCGCTCTACCTGCTCGTCAACACGGCCGTGGTCGGCCATCTCGGCGCGGTGCCGCTCGCGGGGCTGTCGGTCGGCGGGATCGTGCTGGCGCAGATCGCCTCGCAGATGACGTTCCTGTCCTTCGGCACGACCGCCCGCGCGGCCCGGCTGCACGGCGCCGGCCGCCGGGCCGACGCCGTGGCCGAGGGGGTGCAGGCGACCTGGCTCGCCGCGGTCGCAGGGCTGGTGATCACCGTGGCGGGACAGCTGCTCGCCGCGCCGGTCGCCGGCCTGCTCACCGGTGACGGCCGGGTCGCCGCCGCCGCGGTGAGCTGGCTGAGGATCGCCCTGCTCGGCGCTCCGCTGATCCTGGTCACCATGGCCGGGAACGGCTGGATGCGGGGCGTGCAGGACATGCGGCGCCCGCTGCGCTACGTGCTCGCGGGCAACGTGATCTCCGCCGCGCTGTGCCCGGCGCTGGTGTACGGGCTCGGCTGGGGGATCGACGGCTCGGCGGTCGCCAACGTGGCCGGGCAGTTGATCTCCGCGAGCCTGTTCGTGCGGGCGCTGCGGGCCGAGGGCGTGCCGCTCGCTCCGGTTCCGGCCGCGATGCGCGCCCAACTCGGCCTGGCTCGCGACCTGGTGCTGCTCGGCCTGGCCTTCCAGGCGTGCTGGGTGTCGGCGACCGCGGTCGCCGCCCACACCTCCGCCGCCGCGGCCGGCGCCCACCAGGTGGTGTTCCAGCTGTGGATGTTCCTGGCCTTCGTCCTCGACGCGCTGGCCATCGCCGCCCAGGCGCTGGTCGGGGCCGCGCTCGGCGCGGACGACGCGGAACGGGCACGCCGCCTGGCCTGGCAGGTGACCGGCTGCGGGCTGGTCTTCGGGACCCTGCTCGGCGTGCTGTTCGCGGCGCTGGCCGGTCCCCTCCCCCACGTGTTCACCGCCGACGCGACGGTGCTGTCCGAGATGCCCCGCGCCTGGTGGTTCTTCGTCGCGCTGCAGCCGATCGGCGGTGTCGTGTTCACGTTGGACGGAGTGCTGCTCGGCGCCGGGGACGCCGCATACCTGCGTACGGCGACGGCGAGTGGGGCGGTGCTGGGGTTCCTGCCGGTGGTGTGGGCCTCGCTGCGATTCGACTGGGGGCTGGTGGGGATCTGGTCGGGGTTGTCGGCCTTCCTGCTCATTCGAATGATCACCGTGCTGGCCAGGCTGCGGTCCGGCCGCTGGGCGGTGCTCGGCGCCGTACGGTGATCCGAGCCCGGTCTCCCGATCGGCGTGCCAGGGTCGTCAGCCGAGCGAGGACAGGTCGGCGAAGTAGGCCCTCAGGAGCCTGCGCCCCTGCTCGATCATCGCGGGGTCACCCTGCGGCGAGGCCGTGAAGGCGAGCTGGAGTGCGGCCGCCGTGGCCTGGATGGCCAGCCGCATCACGCGGTAGGGATCGGGCAGCGGCGGCAGCCCGGCCTCGTTCAGGGCGAAGTGGTAGAGCCGCTCGGCCAGCACGTCTCCGCCCTCCTTCGCCTCACCGGGGGGCAGGAACGTCGGCCCGCCGGGCCGGGTGTCGGCGAAATCGACCACCGTGTAGCCGGGGACGGTCCTGCGCATCTCGACCGTCTCGGTCAGGACGAGCTCCGCCGCGCGCGGCCAGGTGAGCGCGCCCTCCGCGGCCACCCTGCGGCGCAGCCGCACCAGCAGCAGCTCCAGGTTGCGCAGTGCCAGCTCGCGCAGCATGCCGGGCTTGCCGTCGAAGAACTGGTAGATGGTGCCGCTCGGCACTTCGGCCCGCCTGGCGACGTCGACGATCGTCAGCGCGTCGAGGCCCACCTCGTCGAGGAGGCGGGCACAGGCGTCGAGGATGCGCTCGACCCTGTCGATGCTGCGCTTTTGGACCGGCCGCCGCCGGACGCCGGGGTTGTCCACCGATCTGTCTTAACATAACGCCCTGTCATGTTCTAACGTGGCACCCTCTCATGTTTTGAACCTCAAGGACTCACATGGACGAGGTGCGCGTCACGCCCGTCGAACGGGTGACCACCGGCTGGATGACCCTGCTGGCGCTCGCCCAGATGGGCGTCATCATGGCGATGACCGTCGGCAACCAGATCCTGCTCCCCTCCCATGTGGCGCACATCGACCCCGTGCACAAGGAGGCGTCGCTGGCGACCGTGTTCGCCGTCGGCGCCGTCTGCACGATCATCGCCAACCCGCTGTTCGGCGCCATGTCCGACCGGACCCGTTCCCGGTTCGGCCGGCGCCGCCCCTGGATCGTGGGGGGAGCGCTGGTCTGCGCCGCGTCCCTGGCGTTCCTCGCCTGGCAGGAGTCGCTGGCCGGGCTGGTCGCCGGCTGGGCGGTGGCCCAGCTGGCGTTCACCGCCGCCCTGGCCGCGGCCATCGCCACCGTGCCCGACCAGGTGCCCGTCCGCCAGCGGGGTAAGGTGTCCGCGCTGGCGGGCGTGGGCCAGCTGACGGGGCCGCTGCTGGGCGGGGTCGTGGCGACCGTCCTGCTGACCGGCTCGAAGGCCGGGTTTCTCTCGATGGCGGCCCTGATCCTGCTGCTCGTGCTGCCGTTCGGCCTGTTCACCCGTGAACCCGCGGAAACGCCTTCCGCCGCCACCGCCGCGGCCACCGTCGGAACCACGGCAGAAACCACGGCCGGAACCGCGTCTGGAATCAGCGTGCCCGCCGTCACCGCCGCGGCCACGGCGGGGGCGCCGCCGTTCGACGTGCGGTCCTTCCTGCGCGGTCTGTGGGTGAGCCCGCGAAGGCACCCCGACTTCGCCTGGTCCTGGTCGAGCCGGCTTCTGATCACCCTCACGCTCGCGATGGCGATCGGGTATCTGCAGTACTACCTGCGGGACGCCGTCCACTACGAGCGGCTCTTCCCCGGTTCGACCGTCGAGCAGGGTGTCGTGGTCCTCGTGGCGGTGTTCACGCTGAGCAGCGTCGCGCCGACCCTGCTCGCGGGCTGGCTGTCCGACCGGTACGGCAGCCGCAGGCCCGCGGTCTTCGTCGGCGGCCTCACGATGGCCGCGTCGGGACTGGTGCTGACGATCCTGACGAGCTGGACCGCCGCGATCGCGGCGTCCGTCCTGCTCGGCGCGGGCTACGGCATGTTCGCCGCCGTCGACCAGGCGATGGTCACCCAGTTGCTGCCCGCCGACGCCGACCGGGCCAAGGACCTCGGCATCGTGAGCCTGGCCAACTCCGCGTCCAACACGCTCGGCCCGGTGATCGCCGCACCCCTGGTGACCTCGGCCGGCGGTTACCCGCTCATGTACGGCGTGGCGGCGGGCTTCGCCACGCTCGGGGCCTGTCTGATCTGGAGGATCCGCGGTGTCCGCTGAAGACAAGTCCGTTGAAGACAAGTCCGCTCGGCTTCCGTACGACCAGGGTGCCTGGTGGCGCGACGCGGTGGTCTACCAGGTGTATCCGCGCAGCTTCGCCGACGCGAACGGCGACGGCGAAGGGGACCTGCCCGGCGTGCTGTCCCGCCTCGGCCACCTGGCCGACCTGGGTGTGGACGCGATCTGGCTGAGCCCGTTCTACCCCTCGCCGCTGGCCGACGGCGGCTACGACGTGGCCGACTACTGCGACGTCGATCCCCGGTACGGCACGCTCGCGGACTTCGACGCGCTCGTGGCCGCGGCCGCGGCGAAGAACATCAAGGTGATCGTCGACATCGTCCCCAACCATTGCTCGGCCGAGCATCCGTGGTTCCGTGCCGCGCTGGCCGCCGGTCCCGGCAGTCCCGAGCGCGAGCGGTTCGTCTTCCGCGACGAGCCGAACAACTGGCAGTCCGTCTTCGGCGGCCCGGCCTGGACCCGGGTGCCCGACGGGCAGTGGTACCTGCACTTGTTCGACTCCGGGCAGCCCGACTGGAACTGGCGGCACCCGGACGTGGTCGCCATGTTCGAGCGGGTGCTGCGGTTCTGGCTGGACCGAGGCGTGGCCGGCTTCCGGATCGACGTGGCCAACATGCTGTTCAAACAGGACGGCCTGCCCGACGTCGTCCCGGGGAGCCAGGGCGGCCCGCTCACCCCGGGGCACACATCCATGCCCTACGAACACCAGCCGGAGCTGCTGGACCTCTACCGGTCCTGGCGGAAGATCCTCGACTCCTGTCCCGGCGACCGTGGCGCCGCGCCCGCCTGCACCACGCCCGTCTGCACGGTGGCGGAGATGTGGTTCGGCCATCCCGACCAGGCCAGGCCCTATATGACGGGAGACGGGCTGGCCCAGCTGTTCGGCTTCGGGCTGATGCCCACGCCGTGGTCCGCCGAGGAGTTCCGTACGGTCATCGACGCGTCACACCGGCTCGCGCGCGAGACGGGCGGGTCGATCCCGTGGGTGCTGGGCAACCACGACGTGCCGCGCATGGTGACCAGGTTCGGCGTCGACCAGGACCTGGTCCGCGCGCCGACCCCGGAGGTGCTGCTCGGCCGGATGGACGTCGACGTCGAGCTGGGCACCAGGCGCGCACGCGCGGCGGCGCTGCTGCTGCTCGCCCTGCCCGGCGGGGCCTACATCTACCAAGGGGACGAACTGGGCCTACCGGAACATCTCGCCATTCCGGACGAGGCCCGGCAGGATCCCATGTTCGAGCGGACGCTGCGCACGTTCATCGGCAGGGACGGCTGCCGGGCGCCCCTCCCCTGGTCGGGCACGACTCCGCCGTACGCGTTCGGAGCCGGCGACACCTGGCTGCCGCAGCCGGAGGACTGGGCGGCGCTGACCGTGGCCGCGCAGCACGGCGACCCCGGCTCGACGCTGAACCTCTACCGCGCCGCGCTCGCCATCCGGCGTGACCACCCCGCGCTCGGCGACGGCGACCTGACCTGGCTGGACGCGCCCCCCGGCGTGCTGGCCTTCGCCCGCGACCCCGGCTTCACGCTCATGGTGAACTTCGGCGCCGAGCCGGTGCCGCTCGCCTGGCACCACGACGTGCTGCTCGCCAGCGGGCCGCTCGGCTGTGACTTCGAGCCGGACTTGCTGCCGCCCGACACCGGAGTGTGGCTGTCGTGACCATCGAAGCCGAACCGGGGTTGTGGCTGCTCACCACCCCGTCCAGCGCGTACGCCGTGCGGCTCGGGCCGGACGGCGGGCCGCGCTGCGCGCACTGGGGGCCGCGGATCACGCTCGACCAGGCCCGCGCGCTGCCCGCCGGACCCGAGGAACTGCCCGTCGAGGGCGGCGACCGGTTCGGCGTGGCGGGCCTGCAGGTCAGGTATGGCGACGCCGTACGCGGGGTCGAGTGGCGTCACCTCGGTCACGACATCGAAGGCGACGACGTCGACGGCGGCCACCTGACGATCAGGATGGCCGACCGGCACTACCCGCTGGAGATCGACCTGCACTACCTGGTCAGGCCGGACAGCGACGCCGTCGACCGCTGGACGACCCTGCGCAACACCGGTGACGGACCGATCACGGTCCTGCGCTGCGACTCGGCGGCCTGGGCGGTGCCGCGGCGTGAGGACTACCGGCTTACCCACGTCACCGGTGGCTGGGGCGCGGAGTTCCAGGTCCGGCGTACGGCACTGCCCGTGGCCGAGACCGTGCTGACCAGCAGGCGCGGGCACAGCGGCCACCACGCCAACCCGTGGGTGATGCTCGACGCGGGCGACGCGACCGAGGACCGCGGCGAGGTGTGGAGCGCGGCGCTGGCCTGGAGCGGAAGCTGGCGCATCACCGTCGAACGCGACCACGACGGCCGCGCGGGCTGGAGCGGCGGGTTCGGGCACGAGGGGGTGACCTGGCGGCTCGGACCCGGCGAATCCCTGGAGACGCCCGTGTTCACCGGGGTCTATTCGGCGGAGGGGTTCGGCGGGGCCGGTCACCGGTGGCACGACCACATCCGCCGCCATGTGCTGCCCGCGCCCGGCCGGGTCAGGCCGGTGGTCTACAACTCGTGGGAGGCGACCGGGTTCGACATCTCCCAGGCCCGGCAGATGGAGCTGGCCGAGCTCGCCGCGGGCATCGGCGTGGAGCTGTTCGTGATGGACGACGGCTGGTTCGGCGGGCGTACGGGCGTGTTCGCGGGCCGTACGGGCGAGACGGCCGGTCTGGGTGACTGGTGGCCGAACCCCGACCGGTTCCCCGACGGCCTCACCCCGCTGATCGACCACGTGAAGCGGCTCGGCATGAGGTTCGGCCTGTGGGTGGAGCCGGAGTCGGTCAATCCCGACAGCGAGCTCTACCGCACGCGCCCGGAGTGGGTGCTGCGCCAGCCGAACCGGCACGCGACCGAGGTGCGTGACCAGCTCCTGCTCGACTTCTCCCGGGACGACGTCGCCGGATGGGCGTACGCCCGGCTGGACGAGCTGGTGACCCACAACGACATCGCGTTCCTGAAGTGGGACATGAACCGGCCGATCACCGAGGCCGGCGACGAGGTGTGGGTGGCGTACATCAGGAACGTGTACGCCGTGATCGACCGGCTGCGGGCCGCCCACCCACACCTGACGATCGAGGGCTGCGCGAGCGGCGGGGGCCGCGCCGACCTCGGGATGCTCGCCCGCACCGAGCAGATCTGGACCTCGGACAACACCGACGCCGCCCAGCGGATCGCGATCCAGCACGGCTACGGCCAGGTCTACCCGGCCTGCACGATGGGCGCCTGGGTGACCGACAGCCCCAACGCGCTCACCGGCAGGGTGACGCCGCTCGCCTTCCGCTTCCACGTCGCCATGTCCGGGGCGCTCGGCATCGGCGGCGACCTGCACCGTTGGGACCCGGCCGACCTGGAGCAGGCGAAGCTCCTCGTCGAGCAGTACAAGCGGATCCGCCCGGTCGTCCACGAGGGCCGGATGGACCGCCTCGGCGACTGGGCCGTGCAGTACACCCTCGATCCGCACGTCGTGGTGCTCTCCTGGCGGCCGACCACGCTGGTCCGCGTGACGGCCCCCGTACGGCTGAAGGGCCTGGATCCGGACGGCCGCTACCGCGACGAGGACACCGGGGAGACGCACCACGGCGCGCTGCTGATGAGCCACGGGCTGCCCCGGCCGTGGCCGTTCGACGCCACCAGCGAACTGAAGAGGCTCACCCGTGCCGGATAACCCGCTCCCGGAGTACCCCCGGCCCCAGCTCGTCCGCGACAGCTACCTCAACCTCAACGGCCGGTGGGAGTACGCGATCAGGGACTACGCCCCCGAGACGTACGACGGCGAGATCCTCGTGCCGTACTCGCCTGAGGCGCCGCTGTCCGGGGTGAACCGGCAGCTGCTTCCCGGGGAGACCCTCTGGTATCGGCGCTGGTTCGACCGCCCGGACGACTTCGCCGACGGCCGGGTGATCCTGCACTTCGGCGCGGTCGACCAGACCTGCCGGGTGTGGGTCAACGACGACGAGGTCGGCGGGCACGAGGGCGGCTATCTGCCGTTCTCGTTCGACGTCACGGACGCGCTCCACGACAGCGGCAACGTCCTCGTCGTGGCCGTCCGGGACGACACCGGGAACGGCTCGCGGGGCAAGCAGCGGCTGCGGCGGGGCGGCATCTGGTACACCGCGCAGTCGGGCATCTGGCAGACGGTCTGGGCCGAGTGCGTGCCCGAGGTCCACGTCGAACGGCTCACGCTGACCCCGCTGCTCGACGACTCGTGCGTGGAGGTGACGGTCCACGCGTCCGGCGGGGAGGCCGGGAAGCCTGGGGAGGCCGGGGAGGCGGACGTCGAGATCTCGGCCGGAGACGGGACGGTCGCGCGGGTCACGGTGCCGGCCGGGCGGCCCGTGCGCGTCCCCCTGCCCGAGGTGCGCGCCTGGAGCCCCGAAGATCCTCATCTGTACGACGTCACCGTGTCGCTCGGCGCGGACCGCGTGCGGAGCTACTTCGGCATGCGCTCCTTCTCCGTCGGGCCCGACGCCGACGGCATCCCCCGGTTGCTGCTGAACGGCCGGCCCTACTTCCACGCCGGGGTGCTCGACCAGGGCTACTGGCCGGACGGCCTCTACACGCCGCCGTCGGACGAGGCGATGATCCACGACATCGCCACCATGAAAGGGCTCGGCTTCACGATGCTGCGCAAGCACATCAAGATCGAGCCGCTGCGCTGGTATCACCACTGCGACCGGCTCGGCATCCTCGTCTGGCAGGACATGGTCAACGGCGGCGAGCCGTACCGTCCGTGGGTCATCACCACGCCGGCGTTCCTGCCCGTCGTCCGGCTGGACGACCGCCGCCACCGCCGGTTCGGCCGGGCCGGCGCGGCGGGCCGTACGGCGTTCGAGGCCGAGACGCGCGCCACGGTCGAGCACCTGCGCAACGTGGTGAGCCTGGCGGTGTGGGTGCCGTTCAACGAGGGCTGGGGCCAGTTCGACGCAGCGCGGATCGCCGCGGAGCTCGCCCGGCTCGACCCCACGCGTACGGTCGACCACGCCAGCGGCTGGCACGACCAGCGCGCGGGCGACCTGCGCAGCCTGCACGTCTACTTCCGCCGGTTCCGCCCGCCGCGGCCCGACGGCCGGGTGCTCGTGTTGTCCGAATACGGCGGGTACAGCCTGCGGGTCGAGGGCCACGTCTGGGGTGACAAGGAGTTCGGCTACCGGCGGTACCGTTCGGCGGACGCGCTCGGTGAGGCGTTCGCCCGGCTGCACGAGGAGCAGATCATCCCGGCCGTCGCGCGCGGCCTGAGCGCGACCGTCTACACCCAGGTGTCCGACGTCGAGGACGAGATCAACGGCCTGCTCACCTACGACAGGGCGGTGCTCAAGCTCCCCGAGGACCTCGTACGCTCGATCACGGAAAGGCTCAGGTTCGCATGACCACGCACGAGCGGGAGATCACCGAGCCGGTCGACCTGTGCCTGCCGGACGGGTGGCTCAACCCCGGCGCGGTGGGCTGGACCCGCCGTCCTCTGCACCGGGGCAACCTACGCGGCTGGGGCCGGCGCAAGCGCTGGGAATACTGGGGGATCGTCACCCCCCGCCACATCATCGGGCTGGTCGCGTCGTCGCTGGACTACGCCGCGGTGAACGGCGTGTACGTGCTCGACCGGGACACCCGCGTGGAGACCGCCAGGGACGTCGTGGTGCCGCTGGCCCGCGGCGCCGTCTTCCCCGACCGCAGCGGCGCCGGGACGGCGTCCGTACGGGGCGGCGGTGTGACGATCGACATCGAGCAGAGTGCTTCCGGCAGCGCGATCCGGGCCGTGGCGGCCGGCGTCGAGCTCGATGTGGAGGTGCCGCTGCCGGAGGGCCACGAGTCGCTCGGCGTGGTGGTGCCCTGGGGGCCGAACCGGTTCCAGTACACGGTGAAGGACGTCGGCCGTCCGGTGCGCGGGCGCCTGCGGCTGGCATCGGCCGAGTTCACCATTGACGAAGCGGAATCGTTCGCCGTGCTCGACCACGGCCGCGGGAAGTGGCCGTATTCGATCACATGGAACTGGGCGGCGGGCAGCGGGCCCGGCCGGGCGATCCAGCTCGGCGGCAAGTGGACCGACGGCACCGGTTCGACGGAGAACGCCCTGTTCGTCGGGGGCCGCCTGCACAAGATCGGCGACGAGCTGGAGTGGTCGTACGACCGCGCCGACTGGCTGCGCCCGTGGCGGATCACCGGCCCGCGGGTGGAGGTGGAGTTCCACCCGTTCCACGAGAAGGCGGCCCGCACCGAGCTCGGCCTGGTGGGCAACGAGACGCACCAGTGCTTCGGCCACTTCTCCGGACGGGCCAGGGCCGACGACGGCGCCTGGGTGGACCTCGACGGCCTCACCGGCTGGGCCGAGGAGGCCCGCAACCGCTGGTGATCCTCGCGGTCCGCCGGGCCGGGGACGGCCTTCGTGCCCCTCCACGGCACTTCGCGTACGCGTAGTCGTGGAGGGGCGGACGAACAGATCCCGGTCGACCGCGATCGGCACCATTCATGAGTGGGAAGCCTGGGCTCCGGCGGTTCGGTCGCCGGAGCCCTTGTCCCTGCTCTGCGGAACGAACGCTTCCGAGCGTGCGAGCGCTCGTGCCCCGAGCATCTCTCACATCGGCCGACGCCACGTTGCTCATGGACATCGTCATTCCGCAGGCGTCAGACCGGCCTTCTAACCGAAACAGCCAAACGATCCGGGGAACGCGTTGGAGCAGTGGCCCGCGACGCAGACGTCCCAGAGGATGTCGTCGAGGTCCGAGCGGGAGCAGTCGTTCTGGAAGCAGTCGTTCAGGAAGGGTCCGTTCTGGAAGGAGGTGTTTTCGAAGGTGTTGTTGAACCCGTTGTCGAGCTCGTTGGTACACGGGTTGGTACAACCCCAGCCAGTTGGGGCCGTCGAGGCGCTCGCGGCTGTGGCGCCCGCGGCGAGGGCACCACCGCCGAGCGCGGTGGAAAGCGCGAGTCCGGCGATGACCTTCTTGAGCTTGGGCATTTCGTCCCCCTCTAAAGGATCAACTGCCTAATATGTGCGCCATTCCTAAATGAAGAGGAATGTCGCCTAATGACCGTTAAGTGGTCATTGCCCCGCGACGTCATTGTTTCCCGACAGAACGGGCGATAAACAGCGATCTACGGTGTTTAATGCCTATTGTCTCATTAAGAGCATTCATAGAGCACTTGTGTCGCCTTTATCCCCTAATGTCCGATTTCGGCTCGGCCTGCGTTGGAGGGTGACAGGGGTCGTCCGACCGTAGCCTGCCGTTCAGAGCGTCCCTGAGCGCGTCGGAGAAGTAGCGGAAGTCGGGAGCCACGCCGGACGTGGTCGTCGCCACGGGAAGCAGGCATGACCGGAACACCTGGCTGAACGTGGCGTAGTAGGCGGACATGGGACGCGGCCTCGCGTGGTCCACCGCCTGGTGAACCTCGCCGGCGAACCTCGCGAGTTGCTCACCCGTGATCTCGGTGTCCCGCTCGGCGGGGCGGGCCCCACCGTCCGCAGGGTCGGGCGCGAGATCTCCGCACGTTCGCGCGGTGCCCGATCTCTCGTACCGCTCGTACAGCGCCGCGACCACCGGCGGATAGCCGGCGCAGGCGAACAGTCTCTCCTGGACGTCCTCGGAGACCAGGTAGTAGATGAGGTCCCTGGCCTCCTCCTTGTGCGGCGAGTCCTTGGCGATGGCGAGGTCGACGCCTCCCAGCACCCCGGTCCCCGGGAACGAGAGCACCTGGAATCTCAGGGATCCGTCGTCGTCGCGCATCAGCGGGTCGGCGGCCAGCCGGTTGAAGGCGAACGGCCAGTTGCGCATGTAGCCCACGCGGCCCGTACGGAAGGCCTGGAGGCTGCTCTCCTCCCGAAGCACGCTCTCGTCCCGCAGCGTGCGCTTGTCGTCCTTGACCGTGAACAGGGCCTCGCGCCAGGCACCGAGCGCGTCCATCACCCTCTTGCCGTTGTCCCCCTCGTCGAGGACGACGTTTCCCTTGTCGTCGAAGACGACGGGGCCGTGCGGGGTCTCCTTGTCCTTAGCCTCCTGGTCCTGGGCTGAGAAGATCGCTTCGAGCAGGTTGACGGTGCCGCCCTCGTAATCGTCGAACTGCGCCGCATAGCCGTGCTCCTTGGCCAGTTCGAGGAACTTCTTCGTGTCCTGAGGCGGCGGAGCCGGTGTGTCGGTTCGCCGGTACAGGAGCGGAGCGTCGGCGGCGAACGGCACCGCGAACCGCTCTCCGTCGACCTGACCGGTCCCCAGCGACTTCCGCAGGAAGTATCGCTCCGGGGTGCCGCCCAGCTTCTTGGGGTCCAGCTCGAACGTCTCGAGATAGTGGTTCCTGGCGAACTCGGTCATGTAGGCGACGTCGAGGAGGAGCACGTCATAGGCACATCGCTTCGACTGCGCCGCGGCGGCCAGTTCAGAACGCTGCTCGTCGGAGGACTCGGAGATCTCGACCAGCGTCGCCTTCAGCGGTTTCTTCTTCAGCTTGCGCTGCTCGTCGTTCCACGCCTTGATCACGTCGTGGCGTACGCCGCCCGCACCGATTTCCGCCCCCGTCCCTATGACCAGGTCGTCCGGGCGGCCGGGGCAGGCGTTCTGCGAGGGCGAGGACCCTGAGTGCTGGCTCACCCCGATCACGAACACCGCGCCCGCCAGGAAGCAGGCCGCGGCGAGCCTGAGGTGGAACCTCGTGAAGCGTTCGTACCAGCGGTTCCAGAACGCTCCGAGGGGCCCCGCCGCCATCACGACCACACCCTGAACTGGAAGATCATCCGTCCGAGCGCTCCGGCGACATCCGTACCGGCCGTGTCGTCGCACACGACGTGTTTGGCGGCCGGCTCGAGTGAGCCGGGCGGCCCGTCGGACGGCGACGCGGACGCCGACGGCCGCACCGCACGAGGGGCCTCAAGACCGTCAGGGCACTTCCCCCCGAAGGTGAGGATGTAGAGGTTCGATACGTCCGCGGCTCTTTCCAGTGCGCGCCTGATGGACCGTCCGGCGTTCCCGGGGTCGGGTTCGTCGTTGAAGGGGCCCCCGTCGGTGATGACGGCGAGCGAGTTCGCCGGGCTCCTCAATCCGCTGATCACTGTGGAGATCGGCTCGTCGAAACCCGACTGCTTGTCGGCCGCGATCCATTGGAGGATCTCGCCATACCCCCTCGGGCCTTCTCCGCCGCCCGCATCGCCCTCCCGCGCCATGGGCGCCTTCGCGGTCCCGCTGTCGTCGGCGAAGAACTTGCCCGCCGAGACCTGGTCGGTGTCGGTGAGGATCTGCCTGACCTCGGCCAGGGCGTCGTGCAGGTCGGAGGCGGACGCGGTGGGAGACCGTGCCATTGATCCGGATCCGTCGATCATCATCTGGAGATCCACCCGGTGACCCGGCCTGGCGGCGTCCGCGGATATCCGGGCCGGCGACGACGGCTGTGGTCCCTCCCCGGCGGGCTCGAACAGTTTGTTGTGCGCGAGCCACGTGGCGAAGGCGTCGAGCGCCTCCCGGCGAGCCGGATCCTCCGACCAGTTGATCTCCACGAACGGATAGTCGAGCGTGGGCAGGTCCACGGAGGAGACCGCGGTCAGTGCCGCTCTTCCCGCGAGCGGATTGTGCGCGCACGCCTCAATGCCCATGTCGCTGCCGCGGTTGTACTCGTCGGCGCTGTGCGACGGAACCAACGCCACCAGCTTCGCCCAGTCCTCGCCCGTCCTCTTCTGGTCGGCGCCTCTCAGATGGCACAGCAAGGCGTTGGCGCTGTTGTCGAAGGTCGCGTGTAGTGCGGTGTCGCCGGACTGCGGTCCGGCCCGGCTCAGGGTCGTGGCCACGATCGCACCGGACGTGGAGAACGCGGGCTGTGGGTAGACGAGCGACATGTCCTTGCTCCGGGCCCGCCGCACGATCTCGGCAAGCGGGTAACCCGCGCTCTCCAGCTCGCTGGTGAGGAGATCGTTCTTCGCGGCGCCGAACACCGCGATCGACATGCGGTCCGTCCCCACCTGCTCGTTCCTCTTGCGCAGGAGGGAATGCAGGCTGCCCGTTTTCTCCGGCACGGCCCCGTTTTTCGTCTTCTCACCACTCTTCTCCGACACGTCCTGAACGACGAGATCGAACTCCGCGGAACCGGTGGGAATCCATGCGTCGGGAGTCAGGCCGAGCATCCGGCGATAGGGCTCGTCATTTTGCAGCGCGTCGTCCCGGAGCCACTCATTGCGGAAGCCGTAGCGCATTTCCTCGATCGTCGGCGCGACGCCAACCGCTATCCGAACCGGTGCGCACCCGTCTGTCCGCTGCTCCTTCGTATAAGCCTCGGCCCTTTCACGCAGCGCCGTCACGTTCTCGAGAGCGGTGATGACACGCAACTCTCGCGGGGGCTCGCACGCGCCGGACGGCGCGACCACCCTGACGACCACCAACCCCACCAGGCCGGTGAACGCCCCCAGGCACGCGGCGATGTAGCCGACCGCGAGGGGCACCAGCATCCGGCCCGCCCAGCTGCGAAGTCCCTGGGGCCACTGGATCCGGCGGAAAGGCCACAGGACCACTCCGGCGACGGCCGCCGCCCATCGGCCGGACGTCCTGACCTTGCCCCGCCACAACGGGTAGCAGCAGATGCTCACGAGCGCCCCGACAGACGCGGGAACGGTGATGAGCGGAGTGACCGGCGCCTGCTCGATGAGACTCTGCAGCCTGTTGGAGAAGGGCGTCGCCACCGCTGTCGCCACCAGCGTCGCCACAGAAGTGACCGCCGCGGTCAGCGCCGTGGTGACCAATCCGGATCGGCTGTTGGAGTGCTGCTCCTGTTTGTTTCGGCTTTTTCCGTGTATATCCGGACTTTCTCCTGAAGATCGATCCGGGCTTTCTCCTGGTGAGGGCACGGGGGCGGACATGAGGAAGAGCCTGTTCGACGGGCTGGATGATCCGGCCGACGCCGGATCACGAAAGATCGACCCCTATTGTGCGCGGCGCTGTCAGGAAATGTAACCCCTTTCTTACAAACAGCCACCGCACCGCCGCTCAGCGTTGTGCGGATCGCGCTCTCAGCCCGCGTGCAGCATGGTGACGAGCTCATGCGCGACGTCGAGGAACTGCTCACGCGAAGAGGTCGCCGTCTGAAGGTCGACGAACGCCTCGTGGGCCCCGGCCTCGGCGAGGGTCAGCAGATAGTCGGCGACCTGCCGTACGGTTCCCGCGTGCGGCACCCGGTCGGCGGGCGCCGGCGAATCGGTGATCTCCGGATTGACCCGCACCACCATGCGCAGCGCGGACGGGTCACGGCCCGCGCGGGACGCGGCCTCAAGCGCCAGGCCCCACAGGGAGGTCAGATAGGCCATCAGCATGGCCGCGCTCAGCCAGCCGTCGGCCCGCCGGCCGACTCGCTCCAGCGCCGGAGGCGTGTAACCGGCGAGCAGGATCGGAGGGCGCGGCCGCTGGCAGGGCTTGAGGTCGATGTGCGACGGCGGCACCGTCCACAGCGCGCCCTTGTGCTCGACCACCTCACCGGTCCAGACGGCCTCCATCACATCGAGCGTCTCCTCCAGCCGGTCTCCCCTCCCCCGCCACGGCACCCCGGTCGCGGTGTACTCGTCACGAAGCCAGCCGAGACCGATGCCGACGTCCAGCCGTCCGTGACTGAGCAGGTCGAGCGAGGTCAGCGTACGGGCGAGCAGGACGGGCGGCTGCCACAGCGCGTTGAGCGTGCTGGTCCCCAGCCGGATCTCGCGCGTGCCGACCGCGGCCAGCGTCAGTGCGGTGAGCGGGTCGAAGAAGGTCCCGAAGGCCGGAGGGACCGTCCCGTCTCCTCCGGGGTACGGATCGCTGGGCGTCAGCGGGAGCAAGATGCGGTCGCCCGCCCACAGGCTGTCGTAACCCATCGCTTCGAGATCCGTGCTCGCCTGCCGGATGAACTCCGGGTCGGCGAACGCGCCGTACTGGGGGACCGTGTATCCGAGCCGCATGAGTGTTTCCTTCGCACCGCGCCGATAGAAGACCGCCCTGATCGGGCGTCGGCGGAGACGCTAGGAAAGCCCGCTTGCGGAAAACTTGGACAAGCCGGGATTCAGGTCCAAGAGCGTCCCAAGGCTGGGATTGCCCGTGGACCGTGGTCGAAACCGGCACTACGCCGGTTCCTGTGTGACCATGTGCCGGGCGGCCGCCCTGGCCGTGACGAAGTCGACGGTGAGCGCGGTCACGACCTGGCGCTCTTGCGGGTCCGCCCCGCGAGGAAGACGCGGGCGCCTCCCGGGCGAACGCTCGCCCGACGGCGTCGCCGATCGCGCCGCCCGCCGTGTAGATGATGATGTTCTTGTTCTCGAGCAGCATCGCCCTCTCCTTGCTGTCGCCGTCCGGGCGTCCACCCGGCCCTCACCCGCGCGTCGATCGGGAGAGGGACCGGGAGGACATCGCCGTCGGAGGAACATTCCGGGCGGGTCGAGGGCTCGTTCGCCGGGCGGTCCGGCGGGTCAGCCGGTGGCGCAGACGCTTCCGTTGAGTGTGAAGGCCGAGGGAGACGGGTTGGTGCTCCCGGAGTACGCGCCGTTGAAGCCGATCCGGACGGTCTGGCCGGGGTTGATGGTCTTGTCCCAGTTGAGGTTGGTGGCGGTGACGCTCGTGCCCGACTGGGCCCAGGTGGCCGACCAGCCCGTGGTCACGCGCTGGGAGTCGAGCGGGAACGCGAACTGCAGCCGCCATCCGCTGATCGGCGTGCTGCCCGTGTTCTTGATGACGACGTCGGTGGTGAAGCCGCCCGGCCAGCTTTTCGCCGTGTAGGTGACCGCGCAGGTGGACGGCGGCGGCGTCTCGGACGGTGTCACCGAGGCCGACGGCGACGGCGACGTCCCCGGATAGCCGGGGACGGTCACCGCGTTGGACGGCCCGCTGATGTTGCCGGCCGCGTCGATCGCCACCACCTGGAACGCGAAGGACCCGCCGCCGAGGATCGACGCCATGGTGCGCGGAAGAGAGCTGTAGCCCGCGTACTCCCATGCGGTCGAGGAGCGGCGGAACACATACCAGGTGGCTGTTCCGAGCGGATCGTCGGACGCCCAGATCAGCGCGGTGTACTCCGGCGCCGGCCCGGTGCCGGAGCGCAGGTCGTAGGGTGCGGAGGGCGGTGTCGTGTCCACGCCGGGGGACGGGCTGGGGGAGGGCGGCTCGGTCATTGCCCGGGCGCGGGCCAGGAGGCTGGGCACGCTCCTGTTGCCGACGGCGTCCATGGCGACGACGTAGAACAGGTAGTCGCGCCCGGCTGTGAGGCCGCTGACGAGGGCGGTGACCTGGGTCGCGGAGGAGGTGTTCACGGACGCGGTGACACGGGTGAAGGCGTCACTCGTCGCGCCCTTCGTCCAGGCGTACACCTCGTATCCGGTGACGGCCACGTCATCGGTGGACGGCGTCCAGGCGAGGCTCACCGTGCCGTTGACGTAGGCGGTGGGCCCGAGGGTTAGCCCGCCGGGTGTGCTGGGCGGGGTGGTGTCGGCGGTGGTGTCGGCGGTGGCGACGGCGGCGGTCCGCGACGTGCCGGAGACGGCGCCGGAGGCGGGGGTGAGTCCCGCGCCGAGCACGGCCGCCGTGGCGGTGGCGGCGCAGCACGCGAGCAGGGTGCCGCCGCGGACGGCGGGCCCGAGGGGACGGGAAACGGGCATGGGCAACCTTTCTCATCGGGGCGGCCGGGCCTTCGGTGGCCGAACCGTGCGCGCCGAATCCAGGAGCAGGTCGTGCGGCCGGCCTGCCGGGGCGACGATCGGAGTCCGCCTGCCGGGATCAGAGAACCGTCCCGGGCCGTACCGGTCGTCTCCTCGGCCCCCTGCTCGGTGGGAACGACGGATCGTGCGGGATTGCTCTTCCACGATCTTGCGGTAGCGAGAGGGCGCGGTCCAGGCCCGGTGCCGCCGGACGCCCTCCGACCAGGTGAACGCGGCACGGCCGTCCCGTGGAGATGAACGTTTCATCCGGGCCGCGGCGTGTTCGCCAGGCGACCCGGCGGGTGTGAGGGGTTGGAAACCGGAAGTCAACGGGTGGTGGCCGCGGAAACCACAGGACAGCGGTATGTCGAGCGGACGCCCGGCCCGGCCGCCCTGTCACGGCGACCGGCCGGGCCGGGCGAAACCCGAGTTGAAACGTCGGGCTGAAACGTCGGCTCTAGAGCGTCCGCTCCGGGACGTCAACTCCGAGACGTCCGCTCAGAGTGTCCGCTCAGGCGCCGATGGCCGCCTCCGCGCGCGGGGCGGCCGTCTCCGCGGCTTCCGCCGGGGATTCTTCAGTGGAGTCCTCGGGGGCGGCGTCGGGGTGCGCCGCGACGAACTGCTCGATGACCTCGTCGGCCATCTTCCCGCGCGCGGGCACGTCCAGCCCCTGCTCGCGGGCCCATTCGCGCACGTCCGTCAGGGTGTAGCCGCGCAGCCGCGGGGTGGTGTCCGCGGCCTTCTTGGACCGCGACGCCTGCTTCACCTCACGGGCGTTCTCCAGCACTTCCTCGATGAACGCGAGAGCCTCGCTCAGCCGCTGCTGGTTCGCGTCGGACAGGTCGATGGCGAAGGTCCGGTTCAGCAGCGGGAACTCCCGTCTCGCCACATCGTCGCCCTCGGAGTGGTCGAGGTCGTCAACCAGTATCACCTTCTGCGCCACGTGCAGCCCTTCCAGGGTGGATCTCCGTCTATCTGGACCGTGGCATCCTACTGGTGCTTCCATCTCCGGCCCGCCTTCCCGGGCTTCTCGACCCGAGCACGAGCGCCACGGCGGCGACGCCGTACGCGGCGGTCGTGAGCAGGGCGGGCAGGAGATTCCCGGGAGACACGTAGTCGGGCTGGCTGCCTGCGCCGATGTCCGCCACGATCACCGAGCGCGGGAACTCGTCGATCGCGACCACCAGGTTGACGATCGCCATGACGCCGAGCAGCGCCACGACGAGCATCGGCAGATACCACGCGATCATGATGTCCAGCCCGAAGAACCGGCGCGCGACGACCCCGATGAAGAGCGACAGGAAGGAGAGGACCGGCTGGTAACCGGGGTCACCGCTCTGCGTCGCGACGGGGAAAACCACGGGCGCCGCCGCGGCGAGCATCGCCAGGACCAGCCACGGCCATGCGCGGCGCCCGCTCACCTCACGCAACGGATCTCGCTCGTGCCCCACCCGGAGACGATCAGGTCGTCGTCGAAGACCAGCACCTCATTGGCGAGCGCCCCCGTCTGCTTCCGGAAGTTGATGACGACACAGTCGACGCCCGCGTAGACGCCGACGACCTCGAACCGCAGATCCGGGTTGTGCCGCAGCCCCTCGGCCCAGTAGGCCCGCAGCGCGTCCTTGCCGCGGATCGTGCCGTTCGAGCCCTCGACGAGCCGCGCCGCGATCGGGGACCGGAACACCACGTCGTCGGCGTAGTGCCGCATGATGCGGTCGAGGTCGTGGGCGTTCCATTCGGCCACCCAGGTCTCGGCGAACGCCTGTGCCCGGTCAAGATCCATGACTTCATCCAAGCACGACGCGACGCCTCACCGTCTGCGCTTCCGTCCGCCGGTGCGGCCCCGGGCACCGGGGCGCGGGCGGGGCACGAACCTGAACGGATGGGACCGCGCGCGGATGGTGTCGACGACCAGCCTGCGCAGCTCCTCCATGCTCTCCTCGGCGGGGTGGCCGGAGGCGGCCATCGCCTCGAGGGCGAGCGCGTTCGGCCCCGCCATGGCGCGCAGCTGCTCCAGCCACCTTCTCCGGGCCCGCAAGCTCCAGCAGGCCGAGCACGCCCTCCGTCGTCACCAGCAGATGCTCGTCGGCCCCGAGTGTGTCCGGGCCCATTTCGCCGCTCTCGGCAAGCTCCATCAGGACCATGGGGCCCAGCACCGGGTCCGTACGCAGGGCAGGCAGCATCGACCGCAGGCTCGGATGGATCTCGGCCAAGAGGGAGAGCATGGCGGCCGCCCGGGTGCGGAAGGAACAGGCGCGGACCGCGTCCAGCAGCGGCCCCGGGTCACCCACACCTCCTCCGGCACGCGGTCATACGGGGAGGTAGTCCTGGCAGACCAGCCAGACCGTCTCCTCCAACCGTGCCACCGGCATCGGGCTCGCCATGCCGTACACGCTGTTGAGCACGTCGGGCATCAGCTCGTCGAAGACCCAACCGCAGCAGCGACGGTGAAACGGCCGCCCCTGCTTGGAGGACAGGGCTCAGGAGCCGGTGTGAAGGCGGCGGTGCAGCGCGCGGACCTCGTCCACCAGTGCGGGCACCGGCCCGGCCACCCGCACCCCGGGCGCGACCTCGTTGACCGGGAGCGTCCGCACCGGCGGGGGCGGCACGTCCCACTCGGCCAGCCACCGCGCGAGCTGCGCCGACGACGCCACGTAGACGATCCGCCCCAGCCCCACCCACCCGTGCGCCGCCGCGCACATCGGGCAGTGCTCGCCGGAGGTGTAGACCGTGGCCTTCGCGCGCTCCTCCGGCGTCATGTTCCCCGCGGCCCAGCGCGCCAGCTCGAATTCGGGGTGCCGCGTGTGGTCGCCGCCCGCCACCCGGTTGCGGTCCTCGGCCAGCACCTTCCCGTCCCCGGAGACCAGGACCGAGCCGAACGGTTCGTCGTCCGCCTCCAGCGCTTCCGTCGCCAGCTCCACACAGCGACGCAGGTGCCGCAGTTCCTCAGATGTCGGCTCATAACTCATGATCGGAACGGTAACTCCCCACGGCACGGGTAGGGCGAGGGGCATGCCGGAAGGGCATCTGGTCCATCGCTACGCGGACGAGCAGCACGAGGCGCTCGCCGGGCGGGCGGTCAGGGCCACGAGCCCGCAGGGCAGGTTCGACGCGCGGCCGTACGACGGCAGGGTCGTCGAGGGCGTGGAGGCACTCGGCAAGCACCTGCTCTATTGGGTGGAGGACGCTCCGCCCATCCACGTGCACCTCGGCATGCAGGGCCTCTTCCTGCGGTACGACGACCCGGCGGCCGAACCACGCAAGGGCACCCGGCTGCGGCTGGCGACCGGCGAGGCGGCGTTCGACCTGATCGCGCCCGCCCGCTGCGAGCCGATGGACGAGCGGGCGCTGGCGACGCTGCGGGCCGCGACCGGCCCCGACCCGCTGCGCGGTGACACAAACCGTGACACCGACCGGGACGCCATTCGCGCGGAGGCCGTGCGGCGCCTGCTCGCCGCCCGCACCGCGGTCGGCGCGGCCGTGCTCGACCAGAGCGTGTGGTCGGGGGTCGGCAACGCCTGGCGGGCGGAACTGCTCTTCCTCACCGGCCTCGACCCCGGCGCCCGCGACATCGGCGCCGAGGCCGCCGGGCGGCTGTGGGACACCGCGGTGCGCTACCTCGCGCTGGGCCGGGACGCCGGACAGGTGGTCAGCGACCCGGACGCGCCGGACGAGCGGTGGGTCTACAAACGTGAGCGCTGCCGCCGCTGCGGAGCCGCCGTCCGGACCTGGACGCTGGCCTCGAGGACGGCGTACGCGTGCCCGGCCGATCAGCACCTGCACGCCCTCTGACCTGGGAAGTCATGCCTCTATCGAGGTGTTATACCCAGGTGAACGAAGGCCGGAGACTACTGGACATCCGCCGCATCTACGTCGAGCCCGCCGCGGCCGAGCTGCCGCGCGGCAAGGAGATCCTGGAGCGGTTCCCCGAGGCCGAGCGAATCGAGATCGAGGCCCACCATCGCATCCCCGAACTGTACGGGGACGAGGCGAACGTGGCCCGGTGGGTCAGGATCAAGACCGAGGCGCTGGTCCTCGGCGTCAAGAAGTCGCTCACCGCGCGGCCGAACGGCCGGTCGAGCGACTTCATCGCGCCCTCGACCGCCAACGGCTGCGCGATGGCCTGCGCGTACTGTTACGTGCCGCGCCGCAAGGGCTACAGCAACCCGATCACGGTGTTCGCCAACATCGACAAGATCACGGGCTATCTCGGGAGGCACGCCGGGCGGCAGGGCGTCAAGCCCGAGCCCAACCAGGTGGACCCGCACGCCTGGGTCTACGACATCGGCGAGAACTCCGACTGCTCGGTGGACGCGACCGTCTCCGACAACGTGCGCGACCTCGTCGATCTCTTCCGCGACCTGCCGAACGCCAAGGCGAGCTTCGCCACCAAGTACGTCAACCGCGACCTGCTCGACTGGGACCCGCAAGGCCGTACGCGTGTTCGCTTCAGCCTGATGCCGGCCGCCGACGCCAAGCTGCTGGACATCCGCACCACGCCGGTCGCCGAACGGATCGCGGCCATTGACGACTTCGTCGAGGCGGGATACGAGGTGCACGTCAACTTCAGCCCGGTGGTCGTCCGCGACGGCTGGCTGGAGGACTGGGCGGAGCTGCTCGGGCAGCTCGACGACGCGCTGCGCCCGGCGGCCCGCGCCCAGCTCGCCGCCGAGGTCATCTTCCTCACGCACAACGACCGGCTGCACGAGGTCAACCTCGGCTGGCATCCCAAGGCCGAGGAGGTGCTGTGGCGTCCCGACCTCCAGCAGCCGAAACGCTCCCAGACGGGCGGCTGGAACGTCCGCTACAAGACCGGCCACAAGGGCCGCTACGTCACCGCGCTCACCGACCTGATCGCCGAGAAGATCCCGTACTGCCGGGTCCGCTACGCCTTCTGACCGCCGTCCGGCAGTGCGAGAGCGCGTACGGCGAGTTCCACCCATCGCACCCGGGCGGGCTTCGGCGTCCCGGCGCCCGGTGAGGTGGTCAGGAGCAGGGCGACGTCGTCGACCGTGACGTCGGGCCGCAGCGTACGGTCCCGATGGGCGGCGGCGACCAGGGCCTCCAGTGAGTGGGTGGCGCGTTCCTGGATCTCGCGCAGCGATTCGCCCGCCAGGCCCGCCACCGCCTCACGGAGCAGGCGTTCCTGCCCCATGTCCACCACCACCCGGTGCAGCAGCCCGGCGATCTCGTCCAGGGCCGCACTCCGGCCGTCGCCGACCCTGCCCACGGCGGCGTCGAGGGTCTCGGCAACGGTCGCGCCCAGCTCGGTCACGATGGCGTCGACCAGGTCGTTCTTGGTGGGAAAGTGCCGGTAGAGCGTGCCCACGGCCACCCCGGCCGCCGCCGCGATCTCGTCCATCCCGATCTCCGGCCCGTGCGTCGTGATGAGCTCGCGCGCCGCGCGGACGATGGCGGCCCGGTTGCGCACCGCGTCCGCGCGCGGCTGCGTCCGCTTGGTCACTCGCTCCATGTCCTCGTGCTCCGCTGTCCTCTTGCCTCGAACCTGAACCACTGGTTCATAATAAAACATGAACGACTGGTTCAGGTTAGGAGCGATCGTGAAGGCATGGACCGAAGTGGACATCCCCGGCCAGCGGGGCCGTACGGCCGTGGTGACCGGCGCCAACACCGGCATCGGGTTCGAGACGGCCAGGGCGCTGGCCCTGCGCGGCGCGACGGTCGTGCTCGCCTGCCGCGACCTCGCCAAGGCCGAGGCGGCGGCAATCCGCATCCGCCACGCCGCGCCGCAGGCCACCCTCGACGTGGTCCATTTGGACCTGGCCTCGCTCGCGTCGGTGCGGGCGGCGGCCGGCGAGATCCGCGCCCGTCACAATCGGCTCGACCTGCTCGTCAACAACGCGGGCGTGACCGGGCTCTCCGGCCGTACGGAGGACGGCTTCGAGATCCAGTTCGGCGTCAACCATCTGGGCCACTTCGCCCTCACCGGGCTGGCGCTGGACCTGCTGCTGGCCGCGCCCGGGTCCCGCGTGGTGACGGTCAGCAGCATCGGCCACCGGTTCGGCCGGATCGACACCGACGACCCCGGCTCGGGCACAGGCGCCTACGCCCGGTCGAAACTCGCCAACCTGCTGTTCACCTACGAACTGCAGCGGCGGCTGCAGACGGCCGGGGCGTCCACCGCGGCGCTGGCCGCACACCCCGGCGGCGCCGCGACGGAGGTGTTCCGATACTCCTCGCCATGGTTCCGGGTGCCGAACCTGCTGATCGCCCGGCTGTTCGGGCGAACTCCGGTCATGGGCGCGCTGCCGACTCTGCGCGCGGCGACCGATCCCGAGGCCGCCGGCGGCGACTACTACGGCCCGGGCGGCCTGTTCGAGATCCGCGGATATCCCGAGCGGGTCAGGGCGGCCGCCCGCGCCCACGACCGCGACCTGGGGCGGCGCCTGTGGCAGGTCTCCCAGCGGCTCACCGCCGTGAGCTATCCCGTCTGAGCGCCGCCGTCATCCCAGGAGTTCGCGTACGACGTCCGGCCTGTCGGTGATGACGCCGTCCACACCCGCGCCGATCAGGCGGCGTACGGCGGCGGGGTCGTCCACGGTCCACGCGAGGACCTTCATGCGGAGCCGGTGGACGCGCCGGACGTAATCCGCCGTGACGTCGGCGTACGGCGGGTTGATCTGGTCGGCGAACCGGGCCAGGCCGGGCAGCTCCGCGATCCGCGGCGTGCCGAGCAGGCCGATCGGCACCCCGGGCATGAGGCCGTGGAAGCGGCGCATCGAGTCCCAGTCGAACGACTGCACGACGATTCGGCCGCGCCAGGCGGGGTCGTGCCCGATCTCCTCGGCCACCCGGGCCTCGATCCCGGGATAGAGCCGGGGCTCCTTGATCTCCAGCAGCAGTCCGAGCCCGCTGCCGCGCATCGCGTGCAGCGCCTCACCGAGCGTGGGCACCGCCTCCCCCGCGTATACGCCGGAGAACCGCGCCTTCCGAGAGAACCAGGAGCCGGCGTCCAGCCTGCGGATCTCGGCCAGCGTGAGGTCGCCGACCCGCCACGGCGCCCGGCCGGGGAAGACCTTCTCCGCGTCGGTCGTACGGCTGAGCGTCGTGTCGTGCATCAGGACCAGGTGATGGTCCCTGGTCTCCTGGACGTCGAGCTCGAACATGTCCGCGCCCTGGTCGCGGGCCAGTTCGAAGGCCGCGAGGGTGTTCTCCGGCGCGTACGCGGACGCGCCGCGATGGGCCACGACCAGGGGCGCCGACGCCGCCGTGGCGGAGACGACCGGGGTAAGGCTCGAGGTGAGGGCGATCAGGACGATCGCGGCGATGAGGCCGAGTCGCCGGCGCATGGTTCTCCTCGGAGTCGGGAGCGACTACGAGGAGAACTTGACGACACAGCATTACACGGAGTTGATTTTCCGGTGGCGTCCGGGTGCCGGCTCGGTGAGCATCGTCCCGTCTCCGGGCATCCCCGCCCGTAGCGGTCAGACGCGGGCGGCGGTGACCACCACCGTGACGTAGGACATCGTGAAGCCGCCGCCCATCGCGTCGATCACGTCACCCATACCCGCCAGCACCTCTTCGATCTTGTCCGGCGGCAGCCGCGTGAGGACGCCGGACGTGGGCATCTGGTCGAGCCACTCGTCGCGGGTGTAGAACCGCTGCCATTCGTACCGCCACTCCTCCGGGTCGCCGAACGCGCCCGCATCCCTGATGCCGTCGGCGGCCTTGGTGAACAGCGGCCGGTAGCCGTCGAGGGCCGACCCCACGGGCCGGTCCTGTGACGGGAGGCCGGGAATGACGCGCCGGTAGACCGCGGCGTGGGCCTCCGCCATGGCGGGCGGCGGCTCGAACACGTGCCAGAACGCCGCCAGCCGGCCGCCGGGGCGCAGCACCTCGGCCGCCTTGGCCGCGCCGGCGACCGGATCGACCCAGTGCCAGGCCGTCCCGGCGACGACCGCGTCGAACGTGCGTCCGGCGGGGTCCCACGCTTCGAAGGTCGCCACCTCGACCTCGAGTCCGTCACGGCGCGCGAAGTCCGCCATCCGCGCGTCGGGCTCGACGCCGAGCACCGTGCAGCCCGCCGCCCGGAACTGGCGGGCCGCGATGCCGGTGCCGCAGCCGACGTCGAGGACGTCGGGCCCGGGGCTCGCGGCGACGATCCGCTCCACCATGGTGTCGGGATAGGGGGGCCGGGTCCGGTCGTAACGCTCGGCGTCCACGCCGAACGACTCCGCCATCCCCCTGGCCTTGTGTGGTTCGTTCTCGGAAACTGAAGTGGGCATGCGCCCACTATGAGTGGGCAGATGCCCACTCGTCAATTCGGATAAAGTCGACGGACGGACAGGAGGGGATGGAACGGTGCCGACGGGGGTTGCCCTCCGCGACGCGCGGGAGCAGTTGTTCGCCGCCGCCGAGCGGGTCCTGCTCAGGGACGGGCCGAGCGCGCTCACCAGCCGGGCGGTCACCACCGAGGCGGGCTGTGCCAAGGGCGTCCTCCACCGGCACTTCGCCGACTTCGACGCCTTCCTCGCCGAACTCGTGCTCGACGGCATCGCGAGGATCGACGCGCAGACGGCCGCCCTGCGTCGGTCCGCAGGGACCGGCACCGTCATCGGCAACCTCACCGGGGTGCTGACGGACCTGTTCGGGTCGGTCGCCGTGGCGGTCGTCGGCCTGATCATCTCCCGCGACGCCCTGCGCGCCCGGCTGCGCCAGGCCAGGCCGGGCCCTGGTCTTCCGCTCCTGACGGAGGCCGCGGCCATGCTCGCCTCCTACCTCACCGCCGAGCGCGACCTGGGCCGCATCGCGGCGGACGCCGACGTCGACACGCTCGCTCCCACGCTGCTCGGAGCCTCACACCTGCTGTTCGCCGACAGGGACGGCGGCCCGCCGCAGGCCGACGCCGTCCACAAGATGGTGACCACGGTCATCGCCGGCGTCGTACGGACCGAGCCTCGATCGCCGGGAGTGGCGCGGGTAACGTGATCGAGCGTGACGATGCCGGCGCTCTTCTATCTGGACAACACATTGGTCGACCATGACGAGGCCTTCCGCAGGTGGGCCGACGCGGAACGGCGGTAGCCGGTGGACGACGACGACCGCCTCATGCTGCGCCGCACCTTCACCGAGGACGCCGCCCTCTACGACCGGATGCGGCCCGGCTATCCCGCCGCGATGTTCGAGCACGTCCCCCGAGGCAGCCGGGTGCTGGAGATCGGCTGCGGCACCGGCCAGGCCACGGCCTCCCTCGCCGGGCGCGGCTGCGTGGTCACGGCGGTGGAGCTGGGGGCCGCGATGGCGGCGCTCGCCCGCCGCAAGCTCGCCCGATTTCCCGACGTGGACGTCGTCAACGCGGCCTTCGAGGAATGGCCGCTGCCGCCGGAGCCGTTCGACGTCGTCTTCGCCGCCACCAGCTTCCATTGGATCGACCCCGCCACGCGGGTGGGCAAGTCGGCCGACGCGCTGCGGCCGGGCGGCCTGCTGGCCGTCGTCTCCACCGAGCACGTCGCCGGGGGCAGCACGGAGTTCTTCGCGGAGGTCCAGCGCTGTTACGAGCGGTGGGACCCCGCCACGCCGCCCGGCCTGCGGTTGAAGCCGGGGAGCGACATCCCGTACGACAGCGAGGAGATCGACGCCTCCGGCCGCTTCGGGCCGGTGCGGTTCCACCGCTACGAGTGGGACCACGCCTACACGACGCGCGAGTATCTCGACCTGCTCACCACGTATTCCAACCACCGGGCCCTGCCGGCCGGGGATCTCGCGGGGCTGCTCGGCTGCATCGCGGCGCTGATCGACGGCCGGTACGGCGGCCGCATCGTCAAGCGCTACCTCACCCAGCTCGCATTGGCGGAAAGGCTCGGCTGACGGGTCAGAACCGGGGGGCCGCCCCCCGAAATGACGTGATCGACGGGTGACGGTCAGACGGCTGCCTCTCCTCGCCCTGTGCGCGGTGCTGTGCGGGGTCCTGCTCACGGCGCTGTCCGCCTGCGGCCGCGTCCTCGCCGGAGCAGGGGGCGGGAGCGAGGGCATGCTGGGCGCGGCGGACCTGTACGGCGGGCGGCCCACCGAGGTGTCGGGCGCGCATCCGCCGCTCGCGCCCGCGCCCTGCGCGACCGAACCGTTCCGCAGCGACGCCGGCCGCATCGACACGCGGGCGATCACGGCGAACGTGATGCCCGAGCCGCTCGGCGAGCGCGACGTGGTCGTCAACCTCGACCGGCTCTACACCCTCGACCGGCCGGGCCTGCTACGCCGCTGCGGCGAGCTCGGCTGTCACCGGGCGCCTACGGGCTGCACCTCCGACTCCTACTTCCAGGCCGCCAGGGACGCGGACGCGCCGGAGCACAGCTATCACCGTGAGCGGGGATGCGACGGGAAGTGGCTCGTCATGGACATCTCGATCAGCAGCGGGCCGGTGTGCGAGAGGCCGGGCGACTGCGCGGGCGCGTCCGGGACGACCCGATACTTCTACCGCGCGACGCCCACCGGCTGGCGGGTGATCGCGGCCACGACCACGCCCGGATGTGACGACGTGCGCTCCGCCGAGCCGCGCTTCCCGCGCACGCTCTGCGCGAAGCTCACCGCACCCTGACCGGACGGCCGGGGGGACGGCGCGGTGCGGCGGGTCAGCGCAGCATGTCGAGGGACCGGGCGGTGCCGAGGGAGTCGTCGGCCGCCGTGTGCCGGGGCGCGGCCTCGCCGCGCAGCACCTCGTGGATGTGCCGGATGCCCCAGGAGAACGCGGTGCCCTCGCCCGGCTCGTGCCGGGCGACCAGGCGTCCCTCAAGCCACACTTCGAGCCCGTCGTGCGGCTCGGGATGGAACGGGTTGGTCAGCCGGATCTCCCCGCCGGTGCCGACCAGGCGGGTGTACGTCGTGAACGGCAGGGCGAAGCCGCAGCTCAGCATCAGGCGGCCGGAGTCGAACTCCAGGACCCCGGCGGTCTCGATGTCCACCCCCGCCTCGCCCTTGACCGCGACGGCGTGGCCGGCGACGGCGTCGCCGCCGAACAGCAGGTGCGCGAGCCGAACGGGGTAGCAGCCCACGTCGTAGAGCGCGCCGCCGCCGAGGGCCGCCTCGAGCCGGATGTTCTCGGTGCCCTGCATCGTGAAGTGGAAGGACGACCAGATCTCCCGCAGTTCGCCGATCGCGCCTTCGGCGAGCAGGCCGCGCAGCCGGGCCGTCTGCGGGTGGAACGGGAAGACGAACGCCTCCCAGAGCGGCCGGGCCGACCGGCGCGCCACCTCGATGACGTTCCCGGCCTCCGCGGCGGTGAGGCACAGCGGCTTCTCGCACAGGACCGCCTTGCCCGCTTCCAGGGCGGCGATCGTCCACTGCGCGTGCAGGGCGTTCGGCAGCGGGATGTAGACCGCGTCGATCGACGGGTCCTCGATGACGGCCTCGTAACCGCGCACGGCCCGGGCGACGCCGTTCCGCGCGGCGAACTCCTCGGCACGGGACAGGTCACGGCCCGCCACCACGGCGGCCGTACCCCCACCGGCCTCGCGCAACGCGGGCAGGAACGCCCGCGCGGCGATGCCCGCCGTGCCGAGGACCCCCCACCGGACAGCCCCACTCATCCCGCACCCACTCCTCGCCGCCGTTGCCGACATTTCACGACTTACCTGGGAATACCTGCCGGGACCGTAGCACAGCGCCGTTGATAGGAACTTTTGCCCCCAGAGTCCGATATCGAGGAGCCCACAGGGGTACGTGACCCGCCGATCCCGACCGGGACGCGACCCGAGCGGACGAGGGATAGGCGATGAGCGAGGAAATACGGCGATTCACCCATTTTCCGAGCGACCGGGCACCCGGGCCCGACTACTCGGGGCCCGGAGTCGAAGCGGAGCTCACCGGGCGGATGCCCGAGGGCCGCCCCGCCGAGCGGCCCGAGAGGCCCGAGCGCGGTGGTGGATCGTATGACGACCTCTACACGGCCCGAGCCTCGTCCGCACTCGGCAAGGTGGCGTCGGACGACGGCATGCTCGACGTCCGCATCAAGGCGCCGGGGGAACTCGGCGGCCCCGGCGGGGCGACCAACCCCGAGCAACTGCTCGCCGCGGCGTACGCCTCCTGCTTCCACAACTCGCTCACGCTGGTCGCCGGGCGGCAGGGCGTCCGCACCTCCGACGCCACCGTGGACACCGCCGTCACGCTCCGCAAACGCGGCACCGCCGACGACTACACGATCACCACCGACCTGACCGTACGCCTGCCGGGGGTCGAGCCCGAGGCGGCCCGCAGGCTGGTGGAGCAGGCCCACGGGGAGTGCCCGTATTCGCGGGCCTTCATGCAGGGCGCCGAGGTGCACGTCCACCTCGCCTGACCGCCGGCACCCGCCCCGGACCAGGCCGGGACGGGCGCTTCGAGCGGGACGCGGCGCCCTTCGCGCGCCGGCGCGAAGAGCTGAGACGACCGGGGGTCGGGCCCGCGTTCGCGCACCTCGACGAGCCCGCCCGGTCGTCTGAGCTCTTCTGCTCAGACCCTTTGCCTGAGACCTTCTGCCTCAGACCTTCTGCCACAGCGCGGGGACGTTCGGCGGCTCCCAGCCCACGATCGCCGTGTGGGCCTGGATGCACCGATACGTCGCCCCGCCGTAGGTGACCTGGTCGCCCACCTTGTACGCCGTGCCGGCGGCCCAGGTGCCACCGGGAACGGTCGGAGTGGGCGTGGGGGTACGCGTCGGCGTGGGAGACGGGCTCGGGGTACGCGTCGGCGTCGGGCTGGGAGTGGGCGTGGGGCTGGGCGTCCCGCCCCCGCCGACCTGGAGGTCGACGCAGGCGTAGAACGCGTTGGCGGTGTCGGCCACGTTCCAGATCGCCAGCACCTTCTGCCGGCCCGTCCGTCCGCCCAGGTTCACGGTGTGGCTGACGGTGGCGGGCGGCTGCGCCCCGTGATCGTCGAAGACGGCGATCCGGGTGCCTCCGATGTAGTACTCCCACGTGCTGGTCGAGTGGCGGGCGGTCAGCGACCACGTGAAGGTGACGGTGCCGCCGACGCTGGTGGCCGGCCAGGGCTTGCTCTCGTCGTCGAGCTGGGCGAAGCGGGCGTTGCCGCCACTGCAGCTGCGCAGCCCTTTCGGTCCTTCCACGCTCTGGGGCTCGTAGATGATGTCGCCGCAATTGGGGACGCGGCCCTGGGCGCACATCGCCTGGCGGCTCGCGGGCGACGAGATGTACCCGTGCGCCTGAGCCGGCGAGGCGATGAACACCGTGGCGCCGATACCGATCGTCGCCGTCGCGAGGAAGGTCAGCGTTCTTCGCATGTGTGCTCCTCACTGCTGGGGGGTGGCCGTAAATATAAAAGAAAGTTTCCTAACAGTGAAGACCCAATGACTGCTGCGGTCAGGGGCTACGAGGCGGGCTCTGTCCACTACGGCAGCGGTGGGCCGCAGCGGGACCAGCGCCCGGACCGGGGTCCGGGCGCGACGCCGGCTCGCGGAAGCGGCGCGCGTACGCGGGGCCTTGGCGGGGCCCCGGAGCGGCTACCCGCACGCCCTCGTGGTGCACTGAATCCAGGGGGATGCGCCATGCCGCAGCGTTGGTCGATCACGGCCCGGCCGGCACCGGCCCACGGCGTCGCCGTCGTGCTGCTGTCCCTGGCCGCGACGTCGTTCGAGCCGCTCACCGGTCACCCACCGGCCGCCGCGCCGGTTTCGCACGACGAGCGGGCGCTGTACGCGCTCGAACCCGTGCCGGCGACCCCGGCGTACGCGCACCCGGCATTGCTTCTGCTGCTGTTCTGCGGGGCACTCCTGCTGGCCGGGGCGATCACGTACCTCGGCTTCCGCCTGACCTGCGGCGCGGTCCAGCCGGCGCCCGCGCCCCCGGCCGAGCCGGAGGAGATCGAGGTGGCCGGCCCGCACCGGCCGGCCCCGGCGCACGACGAGATCGACGGCCTGGCCCCCGGTGTGAACCGTACGCTCGGGCGGCTGGAGGAGGCGCTGGAGCGCCAGCGCCGTTTCAGCTCCGACGCCTCCCACGAACTGCGCACCCCGCTGACCGCCATGCGGGCCCAGATCGAGGACGCGCTCCAGGCGCCGCAGGAGACCGACGTGGTCACCCTGGCCAGGGCGCTGATGCCGAGCCTCGACCGGCTGCAGCGGATCGCGACGGACCTGCTGGCGCTCTCACGGCTGGAGAACGAGGCGCTCCCCATCCGGCGGCAGCGGGTGGATCTCGGGAAGCTGGCCGAAGGCGAACTGCAGATGTTGCCGATCACCAAGCGGATGGTCCCCCGGCTGGGCCCGGACGTCGTCGTGCTGGGAGACCCCCACTCCCTCGGCAGCCTCATCAGCAACCTTCTCGGCAACGCGCAGCGGCACGCCGCCAGCACCGTCACGGTCACGGTGCGGCGTGAACCGCGACGACCCGGCGGGCCACCCGATGGAACGGCCGTGCTCGAAGTGGCCGACGACGGCCCCGGGATCCCCCGCGAGCAGCGGGAGAAGATCTTCCAGCGGTTCACGCGGCTCGACTCGGCCCGCAGCAGGGACGCGGGAGGAGCCGGGCTCGGACTGCCCATCGCCCGCCAGATCGCCGAGAACCACGGCGGCCGGCTGACCATCGAAGACAGCACCGCGGGAGCGCGTTTCGTGCTGCGACTGCCGCTCGCCCCCGCGCCCTGACCGCCGGCCGTTGAGCCCTGATCCCTGAGGCGGGTTCGGCAGAAGGAGCAGGAACGCGTTGACATGAGCCGTCCGCGGCCTACACTCACACACGTGAACGATCGTTCAAGTGTTGTGGAGCGGCGACCGGCCACAGCATGTCGGCCGCGTCCCACGCCCTGCGCCTGCTCCGCGCCCACAACGTGGTGAAGGTGCGGCGCGCGGGAAGGATGGCCTACTACCGCCTCGCGGACTCGCACGTGCGGCTGCTGTTCGACCTGGCGATAACGCACATCGGACATGAGGAGAAGGACCGGAACGATGGGTGAGACCGGCAAGGGGCACGGGCACCGCACCGGGACGGGTGACGACCGCGAGCACGGGCACGAGCGCGAGCGCGGCCATGCGCGCGGTCACGGTCACGGGCACGGGCACGGTCACGGGCACGCGGTCAGCGCCGGGGCCGATCGGCGTCTGCTGACCGGCGCGCTGGCGCTCATCCTCGGCTTCATGGCGGTCGAGGTCGTCATCGGCGTCATCGCGCACTCCCTCGCCCTGGTCTCCGACGCCGGGCACATGCTCACCGGCGCCATCGCCATCGCCTTCGCGATCATCGCGATGCGGATCGCCACCCGCCCGCCGCAGGGCGGCTTCACCTACGGCCTCAAACGCGCCGAGATCATCAGCGCCCAGATCAACGGCATCACCCTGCTGCTGCTCAGCGTCTACTTCGTCTACGAGGGCCTACGCCGCCTGAT
>NZ_JABBWX010000025.1:0-91577 GCF_014161375.1 Microbispora sp. H10830 | reverse complement strand
CCGGTTACATTCCGAACCCGGAAGTTAAGCCTGTCAGCGCCGATGGTACTGCACCGGGGACGGTGTGGGAGAGTAGGACACCGCCGGACAATCTTTGTGGAGGGCCACCCCGATGGGGTGGCCCTTCCGCATTTCCCGGGGAGGATTTCCCCCCGCCCCCCGCCCCCCCGGTGCCCTGCGCCGGCTCGTGCGGGTGTCGCGGACAGCATGTGCTGGCGCGTGTGGGTGTGTTGGTGGTGTGGGTGCCCCGGCTGTGGTTGGCCGGGGCTTTCGCATGTCCAGGGGTTGGTTGCGGGCCGGCGCCGATCCGGACCGCCGTCGGAACGCCGTCGGAATGCGGTTGGGATTGTGCTGCGGGGCCGCACTCCGGCAGCGCAAACAGCCCGGGGGAGCCGACCTGGCCGGGGGCGCGAGCAGCGGCCCGGGAGGAGCGGAGCAGGCGGGAGGGAGGACCGCAGCGAAGGCCCAGCGGAGCGGGCTTCGCGAGGACCGGACCTTCCGACCGGCGCAGTGACGTCCCAACCCCACCGACCCCAACCCACCCGGCCCCAGTCCCTACCGCCACCGGGCGATGTGATGGCGTTCCCGCTAATGGCTAGGGTTACGGAGGTGACCGAGCGAATCATCCGTTTGCTGGCCCGCCACCTGCCCGGCTACGCGGTCAGAACCGTCGAGCGGCTGGGCGAGGGACAGGACAACGCGGCGTATGAGGTCAACGGTGAGTTGGTCATACGGCAGAGCAAGATCGGCGACTCGGCTTTCCACGAGGACTCGGCTCTCCACGGCGATCTCGCTCTCCGCGAGGACTCGGCTTTCCACGGTGATTCGGCTTTCCACCGTGATTCGGCTTTGCGCGCCGAAGCGGTGAGGCGAGAGGCGGCGTTGCTTGCCGCCGTGAGCGAGTTGTCGCCGTTGCCGGTGCCGCAGCCGATTTTCGTGGATGAGGAGGCGGGCGTCCTCGCGTACCGTAAACTGTCCGGCCGTCCGCTGAACCTTCACCCGGTCAAGGAGCCCGCGCGTCTGGCGGGTCCCCTGGGCGATTTCCTGAGCCGGCTCCACGCGGCGCCGGTGGAGCGGATGGAGGCGTTCGTGCCGCGTGACACCTATCCAATGAGCGAGCTCCTGGAGGAGGCCGAAGGACACTACCGGGACATCGTGGCCCACGTGCCGCTGACCGCCCGGCGGATGGTCGAGGACTTTCTCGGCACCGCGGCCCCCGCAGGGCCTGGCGTGCTGACGTTCTGCCACAACGACCTGGGCAGCGAGCACCTGCTGGTGGACGTCGAGGCCAGTGCCGTGACGGGAGTCATCGACTGGACGGACGCGGCCATCGCCGATGCCGCGTACGACCTCGCGCTCGTCTACCGGGACCTCGGACCCGAGGTCTACGGGTGGACGCTGGCGCATTACCAGGGCAGCCACGACGACGCGGACCACGAGCGGGTGCTCTTCTACGCCCGGTGCGCGCTGCTGGAGGACGTTGCGTACGGTCTGCGCTCGGGCGTGCGGTCGTACGCGGACGCCGGTCTGGCCCACCTCGGCCGCACCTTCTCCTGAGAGCCCCCTTGACGGCGATCCGGGCCGAGAGCTGCGGTCAGCCGCTGACCAACCGGTAGCCCACTCCTCGGACGGTCTGGATCATCGTGTCCTCCACGTCGCCGAGCCGTGCGCGCAGGCGCTTGACGTGGACGGCGATGGTGTTGGTGGACATCCCGTCGTTCGAGTGCCAGACGTTGCGCATGATCTGCTCGCGGGTGACCGTTCTGTCCGCATTGCGCATCAGATAGTGCAGCAGCTCGAACTCGCGCAGCGGCAGGTGCACGACGCGCCCGCCGACCTTCACCTGGTATGCCGTCACGTCGAGCTCCACGTCGCCGATCGTCAGCACGGTCCGGTGGCCGTCATGCCGGCGGAAGGCCGCCTGGACGAGGGGGAGAAGCTCGGGCACGCGGTATGGCCTGGCCACGCAGGCCGTGGCACCCGCCTCCAGCGCCTGCAGGGCCTGCTCGGCGTCGCTCCCGAAGTCGATGCCGAGCAGGACGGGCACGGCTCGCATGAGCCGTACGGCGCGGACGAAGTCGACGGGGCCGACGATCGGGAGGGAGGCGCAGATCAGCACGGCGTCGGGCCGGAGCGCCCCGGCCTGCAGCAGCGCCTGGGCGCCGTCCGGTACGCCGGTCACGTCGACGCCCGCGGCCTGCATGGCCGTCGAGAGCTGCCGCACCAGACCCGCGTCCGGATCGGCCACCAGGAGCATGGGCGCCGTCCGAGTGTCCCCCTCCACTGCGGGTGCCGTCACCCGGGTCCCTCCAATGCTGTCAGCCGGAAGCGGTCGTCAGCCGAAGCGGCCCGTGATGTAGTCCTCGGTCGCCTTCTCAGCCGGATTGGTGAAGATCTTCGAGGTCTCGTCCATTTCGACGAGCTTGCCGGGCTGCCCCTGCGCGGCCAGGTTGAAGAACGCGGTCTTGTCGCTGACCCGGGCGGCCTGCTGCATGTTGTGCGTCACGATCACGATCGTGTAGTCCTGCTTGAGCTGGGAGATCAGGTCCTCGATCGCCAGCGTCGAGATGGGGTCGAGCGCCGAGCACGGCTCGTCCATGAGCAGCACCTGCGGGCGTACGGCGATGGCGCGGGCGATGCACAGGCGCTGCTGCTGACCGCCGGACAGGCCCGCGCCCGGCTTGTTGAGCCGGTCCTTGACCTCGTTCCAGAGGTTGGCGCCCTTGAGCGACTCCTCGACGACGCCGTCCAGCTGCGAACGGGAGTAACGGCCGTTGAGCCGCAGGCCCGCGGCCACGTTGTCGAAGATGGACATCGTGGGGAAGGGGTTCGGGCGCTGGAACACCATGCCGATGGTCCGGCGGACCGACACCGGGTCGACGTCCGCGCCGTACAGGTCCTGCTCCTCGAGGCGGACCTTGCCCACGACCCGGGCGCCGGGGATGACCTCGTGCATCCGGTTGAGGGTCCGCAGGAACGTGGACTTGCCGCAGCCGGAGGGGCCGATGAAGGCCGTCACCGACCGGGGCTCGATCGTCATCGAGATGCCCTCGATCGCCTTGTGCGAGCCGTAGTAGGCGTCGAGGCCCGCGACCTCGATCTGCTTGGCCATTTCTTACCTCCTCCTCGCGGGCGAACGCCACCAGGTGATGAGGCGTGCGACCAGGTTGAGCAGCATGACGATCAGGATCAGCGTGAGCGCGCCGGTCCAGGCCCGGTTGATCGCGGTGTCCGTGGGACGGCCGGCCTGATCGAAGACGTACAGCGGAAGCCCCATCTGGGGCCCGTTGAACGGGTCGTTGTTGATGGAGTCGGTGATGAAGACGGTCAGCAGCAGCGGTGCGGTCTCGCCGGCGACGCGCGCCACGGCCAGCATGACGCCGGTCACGATCCCGGTGAAGGCCGTGGGCAGCACGACCTTGACGATGGTGCGCCACTTGGGCACGCCCAGCGCGTACGACGCCTCGCGCAGCTCCCGGGGGACCAGGCGGAGCATCTCCTCGGCTGACCTGACCACGACCGGCATCATCAGGATCGACAGGGCGAGCGCGCCGGCGAAGCCGGAGAACGGCATGCCGAGCACGAGGATCCAGAAGGCCAGGACGAAGAGCCCGGAAACCACGGAAGGGACGCCGGTCATGACGTCCACGAAGAAGCTGATTGTGCGCGACAGCCGTCCGCCCTCGCCGTACTCGACGAGGTAGACGGCGGTGAGCAGGCCGATCGGGACCGCGATGAGCGAGGCGAGCAGGACCTGTTCGAGCGTGCCGATGATGGCGTGGTAGGCGCCGCCGCCCGCGTCGCGCGCCCCGATGTTGCGCATGGAGTGGGTGAGGAACTCCATGTCGAATCGGCCGAGGCCGTTCTTGACGACGAGCCACAGCACCGACAGCAGCGGGATGACCGCGAGCGCGAACGCCAGGTAGACGAGCACCTGGACGAGGCGGTCCTTGGCCCGCCGGGCCGCGGAGATGGGCTGGATTCCGGTCTGTACGGTCACGCTGCGGCCCTCGCGTACTCCTTGCGGCGGGCGATGACGAAGCGGGCGGCCATGTTCACCAGCAGGGTGATGAGGAACAGGACGAGACCCGAGGCGATCAGCGCGCCGCGGCCCACCTCGGTCGCCTCGCCGAAGCCGTTGGCGATGTTGGCGGCGATGCTGTTGCCGTTGGGGCCGAGGATCTGGAACGAGATATTGAACGTCGCCGGGAAGATGAGCGCGACCGCGATCGTCTCGCCCATCGCGCGGCCGAGGCCGAGCATGGCGGCGCTGATGACGCCGGGCCGGCCGAACGGCAGGACCGACATCCTGATCATCTCCCAGCGGGTCGCGCCGAGCGCGAGCGCGGCCTCTTCCTGCATCTTGGGGGCCTGCAGGAAGATCTCGCGGGAGATCGCGGCGATGATCGGCAGGATCATGATCGCGAGCACGAGCGACGCCGTGAGCATGCTCTTGCCGACCACGGTGTCACCGCCGAACAGCGGGATCCAGCCGAGGTAGTCGTTGAGGAACTTCGACGGGGCCAGCATGAACGGCACGAGGAAGGTGACGCCCCACAGGCCGTACACCACGCTGGGGACCGCCGCGAGGAGGTCCACCACGTAGCCCAGGACGGAGGCGAGCCGCCGGGGTGCGTAGTGCGAGATGAACAGCGCGACCCCGACCGCCACCGGGGTGGCGATGACCAGCGCGAGCAGCGAGCTCAGCACGGTGCCGAAGGCGAGCGCCCCGATGCCGAAGACGGGCTTGGTGGCGTTCGGCTGCCAGGTCAGTTCGGTCAGGAAGTGGGACGTGTTCGCCTGGAGGGCGGGGACGGCCTTGACGACCAGGAACACCCCGATAGCGGCCATGATCGCCAGAAGGACGATACCGGCCCCGGTCGAGGCGAAGCGGAACGGGCCGTCGCCGCGGCTGCGCCGGAAGGCGGACCGGCGCATGGCCGGCCCGCTCTCCCTGGTTCTGGTTGGTGTCGCCATCTGGTTAGGCGATCGCCTCGACCGCGGTGCGGACCTTGGTGAGCAGGCTCGACGGCAGCGGGGCGTAGCCGAGGCTGGTCAGCGCCTGCTGGCCCTCGTCGCTGGCGGTGTAGGTGAGGAACGACTTGACCAGCTTCGCGTCCTCGGCCGCCAGGCCCTTCTCACAGGTGATCTCGTACGTCACGAGCACGATCGGGTAGGCGCCCGCCGCCTTGGTGGCGTAGTCGATCGAGAGCTTGAGGTCGTTGCCGGTGCCCTCGATCTGGGCGGCCTCGACGGTCTTGGCGGCGCTCTCCGGGGTGAGCTCGACGAACTCACCGGAGCCGTTGGCGACCTTGGCCTTCTGGAGCTGGGAGTTCTCGGCGAAGGACAGCTCGACGTAGCTGATCGCGCCCTCGGTGCTCTTGATGCTGGAGGCGATGCCGTCCGAGCCCTTCGAACCCTGGCCCTGCGCCTCGGCCGGCCACGCCTTCGCGGGCTCGTACGGCCAGTCGGCGGTGGCCTTGAGGAACTTGGTGAAGTTGTCGCTGGTGCCCGACTCGTCCGAGCGGTGGAACGCCTGAATGGCGGTCGAGGGCAGCTTGGCGTCGGGGTTGTCGGCCTTGATGGCCGGGTCGTCCCACTTGGTGATCTTGCTGTTGAAGATGCCGCCGATGGTCTTCGGCGAGAGCTGCAGGCCGTCCACGCCCGGCAGGTTGTAGACGACGGCCACCGGGCCGGTCACCATCGGCAGGTTGATGGCCTTGCCGGTCTTGCAGCGGGCGTCGGCCTGGGCGGGCTCGCCCTTGTCCTCCTTCAGGGCCGAGTCGGAGCCGGCGAAGGCCACGGTGCCCTGGATGAACGCCTGGACGCCGGCGCCGGAGCCGCTCGGGTTGTAGTTGATGCTGACGCCGGGGTTCGACGACTGGAAGTTCTTCTTCCACTCCGCGATGGCGTTCGCCTGGGCCGAGGAGCCGGCGGCGTTGATGGTGCCCTTCGCGGTGTCGTCGCCCTGCACGGGAGCGGCGGCGCTGGAGGTGCCCCCCGCGGTGCTCGTGTTGTCATCGGTCCCGCATGCGGCGAGCGAGAGCACGCCGGCGATGGTGGCGGCGGCGAGCCGGCCTGCATACTTCACGGTTGTTCCTCCCCATGTCTTCTCAACATCAGGGACGGTAGGGAGCCAAGGTGACCTAAAACCTTGGTAAAGGTGAACGGGTAATGAACGCGCCCAGTCGCTCTTGTGCGGCTCCGGAAGAGATAACGAGCAGGTCACGGGCGTTATAGGAGAGGATCGAGTTCATGAAGCGGGTATGTCTGGTCTGCATGGGGAACATCTGCCGATCGCCGATGGCCGAGGTCGTGCTGCGCCGTACGCTGGCCGAACGCGGGCTCGACGTCGAGGTGGACAGCGCCGGCACCGGGGGCTGGCACGCGGGGGAGCCGATGGACGATCGGGCCCTGGCGACGCTGGCCGACCACGGCTACGACGGCTCGTCCCACCGGGCCCGCCAGTTCGACCGGGCGTGGTTCGCCGAGCGTGACCTCATCCTCGTGATGGACCGGGACAACCTGCGCGCCGTACGGCGGATCGCCCCGCCGGACGCGGACGTCCGGCTGCTGCGGTCGTTCGACCCGGCGGCTCCCGAGGACGCCGAGGTGCCCGACCCCTACTACGGCGGACGCGAGGGTTTCGTCGAGGTGCTGCGGATGGTCGAGGCCGCCTGCGAGGGGGTGGCGAAGTACCTTGAGGATCACTAGGGATCTCGGCGGCGGACACGCCTGGACGCTGCACGAGGGCGTGCTCGACGACGGCCGCAGGGTGTTCGTCAAGAAAGGCGCCGGCGAGAAAGGCGCGGACGCGTCCGCCGTCCTCGGCAGCGAGGCGGCGGGGCTGCGCTGGCTGGCCGAGCCGGGAGCGGTCGCCGTCCCCGAGGTGTTCGCCGCGGACGGCGGCGTGCTGGTGCTGGAGTGGATCGACACCGTCCCCGCGACGGCCGGGGCCGCCGAGCGGTTCGGGCGTGAGCTGGCCGCCCTGCACGCCGCAGGGGCCGCGGACTTCGGCGCCCCCTGGCGCGGCTACATCGCCGAGCTTTCGATGAGCAACGAGCCCGCGCCGGACTGGCCGTCGTTCTACGTGTCCCGCCGCGTGCTCCCGTTCGTACGGCTCGCGCGCGACCGTGGCGCGCTGTCGGCCGCGGACGCGGAGCTGGTCGAGGAGGCGTGCGACCGGGTGGCGGCGGTCGCCGGGCCGGCCGAGCCGCCGAGCCGGATCCACGGCGACCTGTGGAGCGGAAACCTGCTGTGGTCGGCGGACGGGGTCGTGCTGGTCGATCCCGCCGCCCACGGCGGCCACAGGGAAACCGACCTCGCGATGCTGGCGCTGTTCGGGGCGCCGCACCTCAACACGATCCTCGCCGCCTACCGCGAGGCGGCGCCCCTCGCGGACGGCTGGCGCGAGCGCGTGCCGCTGCACCAGCTCCACCCGCTCGCCGTCCACGTCTGCCTGTTCGGCGAGGCGTACCGCGGCAGCCTCCTCACCGCCGCGGGCGACGTGCTGGCGTTGTAGGGCTCAGCGAGGGAGTTGCAGGGCTCAGCGGGGCGACAGGCGCTTGAGCACCTCGTTGTGGAGCAAACCGTTGGTGCAGACGAGGTTGCCGCCGTCGAGGGGCGGGGTGCCGTCGAGCGAGGTGCAGGAGCCGCCGGCCTCCTCCACGATGATCGTGAGCGCGGCCATGTCCCAGGGGGACAGCTCGGGCTCGGCGGAGATGTCCGCCGCGCCCTCGGCGACCATCATGTGCGACCAGAAGTCGCCGTAGCCGCGGGTGCGCCAGCAGTCCCTCGTGAGGTCGAGGAACGGGTCGAGCCGTCCGGCCTTCTCCCATTCCTCGAGGTCGGAGAAGGAGAAGGAGGCGTCGTCGAGGCGGCCGACCGAGGAAACCTCGCAGCGCGTGGCCTTGCTCAGACTCCGCCCGGTCCACGCGCCGCTCTCCTTGGCGGCCCACCAGCGGCGGCCGAGCGCCGGGGCCGAGACCACGCCCACGACGACCTTGCCGTGCTCCATCAGCGCGATCAGCGTGGCCCACACGGGGACTCCGCGTACGTAGTTCTTGGTGCCGTCGATCGGGTCGACGATCCAGGAGCGCATGCCGTAGCCGGTCATCCCGAACTCCTCGCCCACGACGGCGTCGCGGGGGCGGGCGCGGCGCAGCGTGCCGCGGATCGCCTCCTCCACGGCCCGGTCGGCGTCGCTGACCGGGGTGAGGTCGGGTTTGGTGTCGACCTTGAGGTCCACGGCCTTGAAACGGCGCATCGTGATGTCGTCGGCGGCGTCCGCCAGCAGATGCGCGAGGTGCAGGTCGTCGCGGTACTCCGTCACAGGCCCAACGTATCGTGCCGCGACCTGCTCACATCAGAGGAAGGATCGCTCCATACCGTACCAGCCGGTAACATCCCGGCCATGGACATCGGCGCCTTCATGCTCGACAGCGTCCCGTTCGCGCGGCTGCTGGGCATCACGTTCGACTCGATCGGCAGCGGTGAGGCGGTCGCCCGTCTGGCCGACCGGGGGGACCTGCACAACCACGTGGGCGGCCCGCACGCCGGCGCCCTGTTCACGCTGGCCGAGACCGCCTCGGGCGCGGCCATGCTGTCGGCCTTCGGCGACCAGTTGTCCCGTGCCGTGCCGCTGGCGACCGAGGCGAGGATCGGCTACCGCAAGCTCGCCATGGGCGAGGTCACGGCCGCCGCCACCCTCAGGGCCGAGCGGGAGGCGGTCGTCGCCCGGCTGGACGCGGGGGAGCGGCCCGAGTTCGAGGTCGCCGTCGAGATCCGCAACGCCGAAGACGTCGTCGTCTCGGAGATGACCGTCTCCTGGACCCTGCGCCCCAACCGCAAGGGGTGACCCCTCACTCGGTCAGCAGGTCATCCGGTGAGGAACGGGCGAGACCGGCGAGGGTGGCCAGGGCACGCGCCAGCGTCTCGGCCGGGGGTGAGGCCAGGCCGAGGCGGACGGCGTTCGGCGTGCGGTTGTCGCCGACGGCGAAGGCCGCCGCCGGAGTGACGGCGATGCCGTGCCGCGCGGCGGCGGCCACGAACGTGTCGGCCCGCCACGGAGGCGGCAGCTCCCACCAGCAGTAGTAGGACCGGGGGTCGCCGCGGACCGCGAACTCGCCCAGGTGGCGCGTCGCGATCTCCTGCCGGGCCTCGGCGTCCCGACGCTTGCCCCGGCTCAGCGATTCCACGACGCCGTCGCCGGCCAGCCGGGCCGCCGCCTCCAGCGCGAACCGCGGCGGCGCGGAGCCTCCCGAATGCAGCGCCGCGGTCACGTTGGGGACGACGGCCTCGGGCACGACGGCGAATCCGACGGTCAGCCCCGGCGCGAGCCGCTTGGAGAGGCTGTCGACGAGGATCGTGCGCTCGGGGGCCACGGCGGCCAGCGGGGGCAGCTCGTCCCGGAGGAACGACCAGATGCCGTCCTCGATCGCGGGCACGTCCAGCCGCGCGAGCACGGCCGCGAGCTCGGCGCGGCGCCCGACCGGCATGGTGAGCGACAACGGGTTGTGTAGCGTCGGCTGGAGGTAGACCGCTCTCAGTGGTGCCTTGCGGGCGGCGGCCTCCACCGCCTCGGGCACCAGGCCCGCCTCGTCGACCGGCAGGGGCACGAGGGTGACCCCGAGCCGGGTGGCGATCGTCTTCACGACGGGGTAGGTGAGCTCCTCGACGCCCAGCCGCGCACCCGGCGGGACCAGCGCGGCGATGACGGCCGCGATCGCCTGGCGTCCGTTGCCGGCGAAGAGCAGCCGCGCCGGGTCGGGACGCCAGCCGGCGCGGGCGAGCAGGTCCGCGACGGCCTCGCGGGCGTCGGGAGTGCCGGCCGCGCCCACCGGCCGCATGGACGCCTCCAGCACATCGGGGCGCAGCAGCGGCCTGATGCCGTCCCCGAGCAGGCGGACCTGATCGGGGATGACGGGATAGTTGAGTTCGAGGTCGATCCTGGTGCCGCTCGGTTCGGCCAGGGCGGCCCCGGGACGCCGGGGGGAGGCGCGTACGAAGGTGCCGCGGCCGACCTCGCCGACCGTCAGGCCGCGGCGGGTCAGCTCCGCGTAGACGCGCGCCGCCGTGGAGCCGGCGATGCCGCGCCGCCGGGCGAAGTCCCGCTGCGGAGGCAGCCGGTCTCCCGGCCTGAGGCGCCCGGCCGCGATGTCCGCGGCCACCTCGTCGGCCAGCTCCCGGTAGTCCTCCACCGCCGTCTCCTCTCCGCGCCAACGGTGAACGCATCCAAACACAATATTGCTCCGAGAGCAATATTGAATATTGCATTCTTTGTGAGCGGTGCAATAGCCTGAGAAAGCCGTCCGGACCGGCACTGATGAACTGCGAGGAGAGGGCGGCGTCATGGTCGAGACGAGCGCGGTGCTGGGGGTCGTGTCCGTGGCGCTCGGAATGGTGCTTTCGCCGGGCCCGAACATGATGTATCTCGTGTCGCGCAGCATCAGTCAGGGACGCCGGGCCGGAATCATCTCGTTGGGCGGAGTCGTCGCGGGATTCCTCGTCTATCTGACGGCGACGAATCTCGGCCTGGCGGCGCTGTTCGCCGCGTTTCCGCAGGTTCTCACCGCGATACGGCTGGCCGGAGCGGGTTACCTGATATGGCTCGCCTGGAAGACGATCAGGCCCGGCGGCGCTTCGGTGTTCACCGTGCGGGACGTGCCGCACGACCCGCCGCCCCGGCTTTTCGCCATGGGACTGATGACGAACCTGCTGAACCCGAAGATCGCCATTCTGTATATCTCCGTCATTCCGCAGTTCGTCGATATCCGAGCGGGGAACGTGCTTTTCCAGGGCGTCGTTCTCGGCCTTTTCCAGATCGCGGTGGCCGCGACGGTGAACCTGTCTATCGTGCTGGCCGCCGGAAGCGTCGCCGGTTTCCTGGCGCACCGGCCGGCGTGGCTGCGAGCCCAGCGGATCGCCATGGGGAGCATGCTCGGAGCACTCGCCGTAATGCTCGCTTTCAGCCGGAGCGCGTCGTTCTGATCCTCGTCGGCCTAGTCTTCGTCGGCCTAGTCTTCGTCGGCAGAGCCCTCGCGGCTGGCGAGCAGCCGCCGCAGGGACTCCAGGCGCGCCGGATCCGCGTGCCCCTCGGCGACGTAGCGGTCGAGGGCGCAGTCGTCGCCGAGGTGGGTGCAGCCCTTGGGGCATTGGGCGGTGGCGTCCACCAGGTCGGGAAAGGCGGCGAGCACGGTATCCACCGAGACGTGGGCGAGCCCGAAGCTGCGTACGCCGGGGGTGTCGATGATCCAGCCGCCCTCCGGCAGTTCCAGGGCGACCGCGGAGGTGGAGGTGTGCCTGCCCCGGCCGGTCACGGCGTTCACGTGGGACACGGCCCGGCGGGCGTGCGGCACCAGCGCGTTGACCAGGGTCGACTTGCCGACCCCCGAGTGGCCGACGAGCACGCTGATGCGGTCCGCGAGCGCCTCGCCCAGGTCGTCGAGCGGACCGCCCTTGCGGACGACCACGTACGGCACGCCGAGGGGCTCGTACAGCGCCACGAGGTCCTCGGCGGGGGCCAGGTCGGCCTTGGTGAGACACAGCAGCGGCTCGATGTCGGCGTCGTAGGCCGCGACGAGCATCCGGTCGATCATCCGGGGACGTGGCGGGGGATCGGCGAGCGCGGTGACGATGACCAACTGGTCGGCGTTGGCGACGATGGGGCGCTCGATGTCGTCCACGTCGTCGGCGCTGCGGCGCAGCATCGCGGTGCGCTCCTCCACACGGACGATGCGCGCCAGCGTGTCGGGCTGCCCGGTCACGTCGCCGACCAGCGCCACGCGGTCGCCCACGACGATGCCCTTGCGGCCGAGCTCGCGGGCCTTCATCGCCACGACGAGCGTCCGCTCGCCCCGTCGCTTCTTCGGCGTCGTGGAGCGGGGGACGCCCTCGCCGACCAGGCAGGTGTAACGCCCGCGGTCGACGGCCACCACGAAGCCCTCGACGGCCTCGCTGTGGGCAGGCCGGATCCGGGTCCGGGGCCGTGAGCCCTTGCCCGGCCTGACCCTGACGTCGTCCTCGTCGTAATGCCGCTTTCTCAGTGTCCGCGCCCCGATCGCCCGGCGGGAACCAACCCGCCGCTCATGCCATCTCCTCGGTGCCCAGCATCGCGGCCCACATGCGCGGGAACTCGGGCAGCGTCTTGGCGGTCGTCGCGATGTCCTCGACCTCGACGCCCGGCACGGCCAGGCCGATGACCGCGCCCGCCGTGGCCATGCGGTGGTCGGCGTACGAGTGGAAGACGCCGCCGGTCAGCGGCCGGGGGTGGATGTCCAGGCCGTCGTCGGTCTCCCGGGCGTCGCCGCCCAGCCGGTTGATCTCCGTGGCCAGGGCGGTGATCCGGTCGGTCTCGTGCCCCCGGATGTGCGCCACGCCCCGGATGCGGGACGGTCCGTCGGCCAGCGCGGCCAGCGCGGCGATCGTGGGGGTGAGCTCGCTGACGTCGCGCAGGTCGGCGTCGATGCCCCGCACCCGCCCTTCGCCGGTCACCCGCAGGCCCTCCGGCACCCGCTCGACCCGCGCGCCCATCTCGGCGAGCAGCCCGCGAAGCGCGTCGCCGCCCTGCGTCGTCTCCTCCGGCCAGTCCGGCACGACGACGGAGCCTCCGGTCACCAGGGCCGCCGCGAGGAAGGGAGCGGCGTTGGACAGGTCGGGCTCGACCGTGACGTCCCTGGCCAGGATCGGGCCGGGCTGCACCCGCCACACGTCGCGCTCGGAGTCGTCCACCTCGACTCCCGCCTGGCGCAGCATCTGCACGGTCATCTCGATGTGCGGCATCGACGGGACGGGCGGGCCGCTGTGCCGAACGGTCACGCCCTTCTCGAAGCGCGCGGCGGCCAGCAGCAGGCCGGAGATCATCTGCGAGGAGACCGACGCGTCGAGGGTGACCTCGCCGCCCGGGATCGGCCCGCGGATCGTGAACGGCAGCGCGTCGTTGTCCACCGACGCGCCGAGCGCGCGCAGCGCGCCCAGGATCGGGCCCATCGGCCGTTTGCGCGCGTGCGGGTCGCCGTCGAAGAAGACCGGTCCGTCGGCCAGCGCGGCGACCGGGGGCACGAACCGCATGACGGTCCCGGCCAGCCCGACGTCGACCGACGCCCCGCCGCGTACGGGATGGGGGGTCACCGACCAGTCCACGCTGTCGGCGCTCTCGTTGGACGGCGTCATCTCGGCGCCGAGCGAGCGCAGCGCGGCCGTCATCAGGTCGGCGTCGCGGCTGCGCAGCGCGAGCCGTACGGTGCCGGGGGCGTCGGCCAGCGCGGCGAGCAGCAGCGCGCGGTTGGTCACCGACTTCGAGCCGGGCAGGCGGACCGTCGCACGGACCGGCTCGGCGGACACCGGGGCGGGCCAGAGCGGTGCGGCGGCGTTCTTCTCGACGCCGTTCTGATCGATGCCGTGCGGCACGGCGCCGCCGGACGCGGACTGCGGAGAGGCCATGCCGCAAGCTTAGTGCGCGCACGCTCGTCCGCACCGTCGTGAGAGCGCGTGCGGCCCGCGCGAGTGGCAGTCTTGTGGCATGTGCGGGAGGTACGCGTCTGCGCGCAAGAAGCAGGAGTTGCTGGAGGAGTTCCAGGTCGAGCTGGACGGGGTGCCCGACCAGGTGCCCGGTGGCGAGCTCCGGCCCGACTACAACGTCGCGCCCACGAAGAACGTCTACGCGGTCATGTGCCGCGTGCCGAAGGACGACGGCGGCGAGAGCCCTGGCGACGAGCCCGTCAGGCAGTTGCGGGTGGTCCGGTGGGGGCTCGTGCCGAGCTGGGCCAAGGACCCGTCGGTGGGCTCGCGGATGATCAACGCCAGGGTGGAGACCGTGGCGGAGAAGCCGTCCTACCGCAGGGCGCTGAAGTCGCGGCGCTGCCTGATCCCGGCGGACGGCTACTACGAGTGGATGCCGCTGGAGGGCAAGAAGAAGCAGCCGTTCTTCATCCACCCCGCCGACGGCGGCGTGCTGGCGATGGCCGGCCTGTACGAGTTCTGGAAGGACCCCACCCGCCCGGACGACGACCCGCTGAAGTGGCTGTGCACCTGCACGGTGATCACCACCACGGCGACGGACAAGCTGGGCCGCATCCACGACCGGATGCCGATGATGGTCGAGCGCGACCGCTGGACGGAGTGGCTCGACCCGCGCCTGACCGACCCCACCGGCCTGCTCGTCCCGGCTGGCCCGGACCGGCTGGAGGCGTACGCCGTGTCGGACGCCGTCAACAGCGTCCGCCACAACGGCCCCGAGCTCCTCGAGCCCCTGGAAGGTGACGACGTCCCGCGCCTGTTCTGAACGGTCCCCGAACGGGACGTTCCCGGCCCGGACGCGGGCGGAGCCGTTCTCGCTGTCCTAACGCGGACAACCCGTTGATCGGAGTCAGGGCCGGACGTACGCTCCGGTGGCGCTTGCACGACATGTACGTAACCCGCCACTCTCAGTCATTTGGAGCGTTACATGTCCCTGACGAACGACCTCACGCGCACACCGGCCGAGCCGAGAACGGTCGGCTTCGGACCGCTGAAGGCGACGGTCGACTACACGAAGCTACGTCTCCTCCCCGAGAGCAAGTACCCCGAATACTTCAACCGTGTCTACCGCCTGTTCACCGGGCTGGAGATCGATGTCTGGCCCCAGATCGCGCAATACCAGGGCGAGGACAAGCTCTGGCTGGCCCACGCCCTCCACCTGTACGGCACCAACCTGGACGTGCTCCCCGAGGACTTCGACCACACCGCCGCGGTGAGCCGCCTGATAGGCCGGGCGACGCTGCGTACGGCCATGCCGGGCGCCGAGAACGACGCGTTCGAGCGGGAGGTGCTGCGGGCGAGCGGATGGGTGAGGGCGGCGGTCGTCCGGAAGCTCGCCCCGCTCGACACGGCGGTGGCGGCGAAGCTGAACCTCATCTACAACCCCCCGGGCTCCAGCCAGGACGGCGAGGGGAAGACGAAGGTCGGGCCGCTGCAGGCGAACGTACTCAAGGAGCTGGCCGACCTGCTGGCGAAGGTGGTGGACGAGCAGCTCCGGCACTGGGCACCGCCCACGGGTAGGCAGTCCGAGCCGGAGTCGCTCGACCACCTCAGGCGCATCGCCGAATTCCTCCAGCTGTTCGTCACCGTCGGACTCCGGCCGTACGCGGACGCCTGGGAGGAGGGGCCCTACTTCGACGGCTTCCGTTACGGCGAACGCCTGCAGAGCACCTGGGAGCTGCCCGCCGGGCCCGCCGAGCGGCTGAACTGGATGATGAACAGGGCGCAGGCGGTCGGCTGGGACAAGCAACGAGGGGCGCTGCTCGCCAAGGCGAACTACGACGCCTCCCGTTCCGGCGACCGGGAGACGCTGCGCGCCCTGCTGGAGGAGCGCCTGTCGACCGACGCGACCCTGAGCAGGAGGGTCGGCGCCATGGTCAAGCTGACCGCGGCGCACAGCGGAGGCGAGGGCAACATCTCCGTGCAGCCGATCTTCCCGAGTCCCGTGTGGGGGACGAAGTCCGACTGGCGCTGGCGGGTGATCAGAACGCTCGTGCACGAGTTGATGCACCGGCTCACCCACCCCCGCTTCAGGGAGACGGCGGACGGGATCCGGCACAGCCAGATCATCAGTGAGGGCTTCGTCGATCTGCTGACCGTGGACGTCTACACCCAGCTCTGGGACGCGGTGTCCAGGTCGGGCAGGGGTGCGCAGGTCCTGCTCAAGGGCCTCGACGTGACCAAGGAGCCGGACCCGTCGTTCCTGAAGGTCGGCTACGGCGAGGCAGGGGCCTCCGCGGCGGCGATCCGTGACCTCGTGGGCGACGACAACGTCCGCGCGGCCTTCTTCCTCGGCGCGACGCACCTCATCGGCCTGCCCACGCGCCAGTGAACCCGCACCGGTGAGCCCGCGCCTGTGAGCCCGCGCCTGGGGCGGCTGCCGAGCAGGTCAGGGGTGTAAGCGGCGCGCGAAGTGGGCATCCGTTCGAGAAAGCGGTCGCACGGCAGGTGACCGGCCGCTGACCGTCCAGGAGACCGGGGGCTCCTGGACGGGTGATTCCCCCACTCCCGGAGGTGCGGATCCGTGGACGTCGCGACCGCGCGTATGCGCCTGGAAAGCATGCTCGCCGAGCTCGACCGGTCGATCAGCGTGCTGCGTGGGGATCCGGCCGGGCGCGACAGGTCCCTCGCCGACGCGGGAGCCGACCTCACCGACGCCGACCGGACCCGGGCCATGCTCGACGCCGCGTCCCGGCAGCGTACGGCCGTGCTGGCCGCGCTGCGGCGGCTGGACGACGGTGGTTACGGCCGCTGCGTCGACTGCGGCACGCTCGTGCCGGAGGGCAGGCTGGAGGCCCGCCCCGAGGCGGCCCGCTGCGTGCAGTGCCAGTCACGGACCGAGCGCCGCCGGTGACCAGCCCGAGCGCCGTTCCGGAGAGCGTTCACATCGGCTTGCGGGCGCTGGCCACCAGGTGGATGCCGACCGTGTCGTCGCCGTCGGCCTCGGTCTCGAGCTCGGTGCGGACCAGCCAGGACAGCGACTTGCTCTCCGAGCTCAGCACGTGGTCGACGGTGGAGGGGGACAGCACGGTGCGCGGGCGCACCCACTCCACCTCGAGGCCGGCGCCGGTGATCAGTTCGCGTATCTGCTGGCTGGTGAAGCAGCGGGTGATGCTGCCGTCGGGCCAGGGGATGAGCATGACCTCGCCCGTCTGGCACAGGTGCGCCCAGTAGTTCTGCTCGGCCAGGATCGCCATCCCGAGGACCAGCGAGTCGACGCACAGCAGCGCGCGCCCGCCGGGCCGCAGCACCCGGGCCACGTCCTCGATGACGGACTCCGCCATGATCTCGACCGACAGCACCCGCTCCTCGGCGATCACGCCGTCCACGCAGCCGTCGGGCAGGAAGCCGAGGTTGTCGGCGCGCACCTTCTGTATGCGGTCGGAGGCGTCGCGCAACCACGGTTCCGCCGGCCTGCGGAAGTCCATGACCTCGATCACCCGGTGACCGGCGCGCGCCGCCTGGGCCGGCCAGCGCCCCCGTCCGCCGGACAGGTCCAGCAGGAGGGAGGGGCGGCCGGGCAGCCACTGGCGCAGCTGTTCGGCGACGACCGCGTGATAAAAGGTCCAGTACGGTCCAAGCGTGCCCGGGCCGTTGAGTTCGTTGGCCGGTATAGGCAGCACGAGCGGCTCCTGGACTCTGGCTGCCCCGCGCCTGGGCGTGCGGCAGCGAAACTCGGTTTCCGGGCTACCAAGCCGGTGCTTACTTTTTTCCCCGCACCGGGTCGTTCGTCACCTCAATCTGCACCGGGAACAGACTCTACGCCCGCCCTGTTGCAGTTGGGCATGAAGACGTTGGTGCTGCCAGAAGGCCTCGACGGGCTGGACGTTGCCGGGCCGGTATCCTCGGCTGGGTACGGTGTCCTTAAGGGGGTGGGTCCGGTCTCCAAGACAGCCGAGGAGACTCTGGAGCAGCGCAGCGAGCGGTTCGAGCGCGACGTCATGCCGTTTCTCGACCAACTGTACTCGGCCGCGCTCCGGATGACCCGAAACGCAGCGGATGCGGAGGATCTCCTGCAGGAGACCTTCGCCAAGGCGTTCGCCTCCTTCCACCAGTTCCAGGAGGGGACGAACCTCAAGGCCTGGCTCTACCGCATCCTCACCAACACGTTCATCAACAGCTACCGGAAGAAGCAACGGGAGCCCAAGCAGGCGGGCACCGAGGAGATCGAGGACTGGCAGCTCGCCCGGGCGGAGTCGCACACGTCCAGCGGGCTGAAGTCGGCCGAGATCGAGGCGCTCGAGCACCTTCCCGACAGCGACGTGAAGGACGCTCTCGCCGCGCTCCCCGAGGAGTTCCGCATCGCCGTCTATCTGGCGGACGTGGAGGGCTTCCCGTACAAGGAGATCGCCGAGATCATGGGCACGCCCATCGGGACCGTGATGTCGCGCCTCCACCGGGGCCGCCGGCAGCTGCGCAACCAGCTTGAGGACTACGCGCGCGAGCGCGGCCTCGTGCGGTCGGACTCCCGCGGCGCGGGTCTCGGCGGGACGCTTGGCGAGGAGGAGCGATGAGCTGCGGGAACCACCACGACACCCCGTGTAGCGAGGTGCTCGACCGGGTGTACACCTACCTGGACGGTGAGCTGGACAGCGACCGCCTCTCGGAGATAAGGAAGCACCTCGACGAGTGCTCTCCCTGCCTGGAGGAGTACGGCCTCGAGGAGGCCGTCAAGCGGCTCGTGGCCAAACACTGCGGGTGCGACCCTGTCCCGCAGGATCTGCGCAGCAAGGTGCTCACCCGGATCGAGCAGGTACGCGCCGAGATGGCCGACTAGTTCGGCGGTTCCGAGGGGCGACGGCCGGGTGGCACGGCCATTCGCCGCGCCCTGCCCCCGCGAGGCGCGCCTCCATCGTGGGGGCGTGATCGGGCCGTGCCGGGGCAATGCTCGTTAGGATCTTCCGTTACAGGCCGGGAAGGGCGGGGACATGCGGGCACTGGTCACGGGCGGGGCGGGGTTCATCGGATCGACCCTCGTCGATCGGCTGTTGGGGGACGGCCACGAGGTCGCGGTGGTGGACGACCTGTCGTCCGGCCACGTGCGCAACCCCGACGCCCCCCTCCATGTCATGGACGTGCGCGACCCGGCGCTCGCGGAGCTCGCCGAACGCTGGCGGCCGGAGGTCGTCTGTCACCTCGCCGCGCAGATCAGCGTGCGCAGGAGCGTGGCCGACCCGCTGACCGACGCCGGGATCAACGTCGAGGGCACGGTGAACGTCCTGGAGGCCGCCCGCCGCGCCGGAGCCCGCAAGGTCGTCTACTCGTCCTCCGTAGCCGTCTACGGCAGGCCGGCCGTGATTCCCGTCCCGGGCGACGCCCCCACCGATCCACGCTCGCCGTACGCCGCCTCCAAACTCGGCGGTGAGCTGTACCTCGCCACCTACCGGGCGCTGCACGGGCTCGAATACACCACGCTCGTGCTGTCGAACGTCTACGGGCCGCGCCAGTCGCCCGAGGGCGAGGCCGGGGTGGTCGCCATCTTCACCGACGCCCTGCTGGCGGGAAAGCCCACGGTCGTGTACGGCGACGGCTCCCAGACGCGCGACTACGTCTTCGTGGAGGACGTGGTGGACGGCTTCGCCCGCGCCTGCGGGCCCCACGGCGACGGCCGCCGTGTCAACCTCGGCACCGGCGTCCAGACCACCGACCGTGAACTGCACAGCCTGATCGCCGCGGCGGCCGGAGCGCCGGACGAGCCCCGCTTCGAGCCCCCTCGCATGGGCGACCTCCCCGCGATGGCCGTCGACCCCGCCCCGGCGTACGAGGCGCTCGGCTGGCGTCCCCGGCACGACCTGCCCACGGGCCTCAAGGCCACCGTCGAATGGGCCCGCCAGGCGCTCGTCTGATCGCGTGCGCCGGTTGAACCGCCGGCCATGGCGGGACGTCTCTCGTGTTCGGCTACGAGGAGGGGCCGCCCGCGGGCGTGCACATCTGGTACGGCTGCACGCCGAGCGTCGGCAACGGCATGCTCCAGGCCGACGTGGACGACGACGTTCGTCGGCTGATGGCCCGGTTCGCCCCGTGAGAAGGCACTGACAAACCGGTGCAATTGCACGCCGTGTGATGGCTTGGTTACGGTTTGGCTGCGATGGTCGCGACATCCCGGACCGGCAGTCGGCCCTTCTGTAGCCTGAGTGCGACATCGACGTGGAGGCGGCGCAATGCTTGGGAAGACCGTCGTCAGGCTGATAGTGGCGCTGGCGCTGCTCACTCCGGTGGTGGCTCTGGCCGGTCTCGCGGCCGGCACCCCGGGGATCTCCTGGACGTAGTCACTGCCCGTGGGCCGGTCCGGCAGGGCCGGCCCACGGGTCCGATCCGCATTCAAGGTGGCCGCCATGCGGGAACTTCCGTGGCCCGCCAGGGTCTACTTCGTCGCGCTCGTCGGAACCGCCGGTCTCGTGATCACGCGCGGTCTCCTCGCGCATCACGGGCTCGTGGCGGAGGACTGGTCGGCGCTTCTCGTCCTGGCGCTGCTCTTCCTGCTCTGCGAGTCGGTGCCGACGCTGCTCAACGTGCCGCACGTCGCGGTGTCGGTGAGCTTCTCCGCCGCGCTGGCCGCCGTGGTGCTCGTCGGCCCGGAGGGCGCGGCCCTGGTCGGCCTGGCCGCGGTCGTGAGCGTGCGCCCCGGCCTGCCGATGGTGAAACGGCTGTTCAACGGCGCGCAGTACGCCCTGTGCGGGTACGCCGCCGGATGGGCCTACGAGAGCACGGGGGGACGGGCCGACCTGCCCGAGCCGGCCGACTTCCCGGGCATCCTCGTGCCGTACGCCGCGGCGACGGTGGTCTTCGTGGCCGTCAACTTCGCGCTGACCGCGGTCATCCTGCGGCTGGCGTCCGCGGTGCACAAAGACCAGGTCTCGCTCCGCGCGATGGTGCAGTTCCTGAGCTCCTACGTCGGCTTCGCCACCTTCGGCCTGCTGATCGCGGCCCTGTGGTCGACTGTGCAGTCGATCTCGGCCGTGCTCGTGCTGCTGCCGCTGTTCGTGGCCCGGTGGGCCTTGGGGCACTACCACGCCGAGCATCGGGCGTACGACGCGACGATCGCGGCGCTGTGCCAGGCGGTGGAGACGAAGGACTACTACACGCGCGGGCACTGCACGCGGGTCTCCGCGGCCTCCTCCATGATCGCTGAGGAGATCGGGATGGGCACCGAGCGGCTGCGCGCGATCCGGTACGCGGGCATGCTCCACGATGTGGGCAAACTCGGTGTGCCGACCAAGGTGCTGCAGAAGGACGGTCGCCTGACCGAGGAGGAGTACGCCGCGATCCAGCTCCACCCGATGCGCGGGCTGGAGATCGTGCGGGGCATCGACTTCCTCGACGAGGCGTTCGCCGGGATCATGCACCACCATGAACGACATGACGGGAAGGGCTACCCGATGGGCCTGGCCGGCTCGGAGATCCCCGAGTTCGCCCGGATCATCGCGGTGGCCGACGCGTTCGACTCCATGACCTCCGACCGCTCCTACCGCAAGGCCAAGTCGATCGAGTTCGCGGTGACCGAGCTGCGCAAGAACGCCGGAACCCAGTTCGACCCCGACATGGTGTGCGCGTTCGTCAAGGCGCTCGACCGGCACGGCTGGGACCTGGCGCAGCCGGTGCCCGTCCCGCCGGACGACGCGGCCGTGGAGACCACGGTGAAGGACCACGACGACCCGACGACGCCCATCCAGGTGGTGTCGGAGCGGTGAGGGAGCGTCGGCTGACGGCCAGGCCGGTGGGGCTCGACTCGGGCCAGCTCCTGCTCATCTGCGCCGCCGGGATGCTGACCGTGGCGGGGATCGCCCACACCGCGGCGGAGGGCCTGACCGATCCGCGGGTCGCCATCGGGTTCGGCGCGCTCATCGCCGCCGGAGAGCTGGCCCGGCTCACGATGCCCGGCAACCGCGAGGTCGCCCCGATCTCCACCGCCGCCTCCCTCGGATACGCCCTGCTGCTCGACGTGGGCGGACGGCCGGCGCACCATTCGGCCCTGCAGGTCGTGGCGGTGATGTCGGTCGGCATGATCGCGGGCGGGCTGCCGCACCTGGCGGTCGGCCGGCCGCCGCGTCTCGACGCGATGGCCCGGCGGCTGCTCGCCGGGTCGCTGCTCGCCTTCGCCTACCGGCCGCTCGCCGGGCCGCTGGGGGAGCTCGCACGCGACACGGCCGACCGGCACGGGAACTGGTGGCCGGCGCTCGGCGTGATGGCGGTGCTCGTCACGGTCATGCTCGTGGCCGACGTGGTGATCGCGGCCATGCTCAGGGCCGACCAGGTCAGGACCGCGTTCGTCGTGGCCGTACGGGACGAGATCAGGATGGCCGCGCCGCTCGGCGCCGCCGTCGCGGCGTCGGGCATCCTGCTCGCGCTCGCCTCGCACAGCATGGACATGACCGCGCTGCCCGCGTTCGCCGCGCCGCTGCTCGTCACGCAGGTGGCGTTCCGCAAGTACGCCGGCATCCGGGCGACCTACCTGCAGACCGTGCGCGCGCTGAGCCGGGTCACCGAGGTCGGCGGGTACGTCGAGCCGGGCCACTCGCGCCGCGTCAGCCAGCTGTCGGTCGCCATCGGCCGGGAGCTGGGCATGGCGGAGCCGCAGCTGCTGGAGCTGGAGTACGCCGCGCTCATGCACGACATCGGCCAGCTCTCGCTGCGCGACCCGATCCCCGGCGGCGCGACCGTGCTGGCCGACCCCGCGCAGGCGCGGCGGATCGCCGAGCTGGGCGCCGAGGTGATCAGGAAGACCGGCGTCCTCCATGGCGTCGCGGAGATCGTCCGGCGGCAGTGCGACACGCTCGCCGAGTCCCCGCCGATGGCCAGCCGCATCATCAAGGCCGCCAACGCGTACGACGACCTCGTGGGCGGCTCGACCGACAGGGACCGCGCGGCGGCGGCTCTGGAGCGGCTGCGCCTCGACGGCGGGTCGGCCTACGACCCCGGAGTGGTGGAGGCGATGGCGCGCGTCGTCGACCGGCTCGTGCTCGTCACGCGCTTGTAGCAGACGTAGCATCGGAACGCCTTCAACGGCACGCCGGGTCCGTCGGTGTTGTGGCGACCCTACAGATTCGGCCCCCGCGTTCAGTCGGAACGGGCGGGGGGACTGAGCGGGGGATCATCCTAGAGTTGGGTGCGTGTTCGACTCAGTTCTCGTGGCCAACCGCGGCGAAATCGCCCGCCGGATCATCCGTTCGGTGCGGGGCATGGGGCTGCGCGCCGTCGCGGTCCACTCCGAGGCGGACGCCGATCTGCCGTTCGTACGTGAGGCCGACGACACCGTGCTCCTCGGCCCCGCGAACCCCGCTCAGAGCTACCTCGACGTCGACAAGGTCCTCCAGGCCGCCCGTGCGACGGGAGCGCGGGCGGTCCACCCCGGATACGGGTTCCTCGCGGAGAACGCCGCGTTCGCCCGTGCGGTGATCGAGGCCGGGCTCGTCTGGATCGGCCCGAACCCCAAGGCCATCGAGCAGATGGGCGACAAGATCAACGCCCGCAACCTGATGGAGGCCGCGGGCGTGCCGGTCGCCGCCGGGACCAGGGAGCCGGTCTCCGACCTCGCGCAGGCCCGGCGGGCCGCCGAGGAGATCGGGTTCCCCGTGATGGTGAAGGCGGCCGGCGGGGGCGGCGGCATCGGCATGGGCGTGGCGCGCGACGACGAGTCGCTGGCCAAGGCGTTCGAGCAGGCCTGCCGCGCGGCCGCCCGCTTCGGCGGCGAGCCGGCCATCCTGCTCGAGCGCTACATCGAGCGGGCCAGGCACGTCGAGGTGCAGATCCTCGGCCTCGCCGACGGCACCGTGGTCGCCCTGGGCGAGCGCGACTGCTCGGTCCAGCGGCGCCACCAGAAGGTCGTGGAGGAGAGCCCGTCCCCCGGCGTGACCCCGGAGCTGCGCGAGCGGATGCTCGCGGCGGCCGTACGGGCGGGGGAGGCCGTGTCCTATCGCGGCGCGGGCACGGTGGAGTGCCTGGTGGACGCGGACGCCCAGGACTTCGTCTTCCTGGAGATGAACACCCGGCTCCAGGTGGAGCACCCCGTCACCGAACTGGTCACCGGCCTCGACCTCGTGGAGCATCAGATCCGTGTCGCGGCCGGCGAGGTCTACTCCGTCGAGCCGCGGGTGAGCGGCCACGCGATCGAGTTCCGCGTTTACGCCGAGGACCCCCGCAGGTTCCTGCCCGGCCCTGGCAAGATCGGTGTATGGGAGGAGCCGGTGGGCGAGGGGGTGCGCATCGATTCGGGGTACGCGGCGGGCAACACCGTCACGCCGTTCTATGATCCGCTGATGGCCAAGCTCTGCGTCACCGGCGCCACCCGCGAGGAGGCGCTGGAGCGGGGCCGGGAGGCCGTCGCCGGGTTCCGCATCGAGGGCCCGAAGCACAACCTGCCGTTCTGCGCCGAGTTGCTCGACCATCCCGAGTTCGTGAGCGGGAACTATGACACCGGGCTGGTCTCCCGGATGAGAAAAGCCTGATCTGCTGGATTATTTGAGGGGAGTTCCCGGGTGGCCGAGGTGCGCGCCGAGATGGTGGCGAACGTCTGGAAGATCGTCGTGAGTGAGGGCGAGGTCGTCGAGGAGGGCGACACCCTTGTGATCCTGGAGTCGATGAAGATGGAGATTCCCGTCCTCGCCGAGGACGCCGGGACCATCTCGAAGCTTCACGTGCAGGAGGGCGACGTCGTCCAGGAGGGAGACGTCATCGCCGTCATCGAGTAGAGCGGGCCGGACGTTCAAAGACGGGAGAGGAACCGTTCCCGGTCGACGACGACCCGCTCGATCGTGCCCGTGGCGACCAGGGCTCCGGTCTTGTCGACGGCCCTGACGGAGAAGACGAGCCGCCTGCCGTCCACCTCCGTGAGCTCGACGCCGATCTCGACGTGCATCCCGACCGGGCTGGGCAGACGGTGCTCGATCAGCACCCTGGTCCCCACCGTGGTCTGCCCCGGCTCCAGGTGATGCTGCACGGCCTTGACCGTGGCTCCCTCGGCGAACGACAGCAGCCGCGGCGTGCCCAGCACCGGCACGTCGCCGCTGCCGACCCGGATCGCCGTGTCCTCGCGCTCCACCATGATGAGGACCTCGGCGCGCAGACCTGGAGCAACACTCATGCGGGTCAGCCTATTGGGTCGTCATTCCCCGATGCCCGTGGAGATTGGCAGGCAACTAAAAGGGGCCGGGAAGCGTCTTAATTGGCAGCGGGGACTCCATGATGCTTTCCAGGCGGCGGAGGCGGGCAGCGGTTAGGGTGGTGCACTGTGGACCTCTACTGCGATCACTGCGGCCGTTCGGCCGGAAACGGTGATCACGCGGCCTGCCTGGCCGCCAGGGCGATGGAGCCACCGCGTTACTGCCCGCACTGCCGCCGTCGCATGGTCGTCCAGATCACGCCCAGGAACTGGACGGCACGGTGCTCGGTGCACGGTAGTACGGGCGGATAACAGGTAGGCTCGACCTTCGATCCCCGAGCCTGGATCCCTTTCGCGTACAGGGTTCCGTTAACTTGTCGTTATCTACCCGCGACACGAACCTGCTTTGTTGGACACCTTCGGGGGTCGATTCACTTAGGGGGTACGGGGCGCAAATGGTGGCCCAAGGCATGACCCTGGCTGGGCGTTACCGGTTGGACGCCCGGCTCGGCGCCGGGGGCATGGGCGAGGTATGGCGCGGCGAGGACACCGTCCTCGCGCGCACCGTCGCCGTCAAGGTGCTTCTCCCCGGTCGTCTCGACGACCCCGGATTCGCCGTCCGCTTCCAGGGCGAGGCCCGGGCGATGGCGACCGTCAACCACCCCGGCGTCGTCGACGTCTACGACTACGGGGTCACCGAGGTCCCCGGCGACGGGTCCACCGCGTACCTGGTCATGCGGTTCGTCGACGGCGAGCCTCTCGACCGCCTGCTGACCCGCCTCGGCCGCATCGGCGCCGAGCCCGCGATGGAGCTCATCGCACAGGCGGCCTCCGCCCTCCAGGCCGTGCACGAGCGGGGGATCGTGCACCGGGACGTCAAACCGGGCAACCTGCTGGTGCGGTCCGACGGCACGCTGGTGCTGACCGACTTCGGGATCGCCCGCGCCGACCAGGGCAGCCGCCTCACCGACGCCGGAATGGTGCTCGGCACCGCGGCCTACTGCGCGCCGGAGCAGGCCGAGGGCGCTCCGGTCACGCCCGCCGTCGACATCTACGCGCTGGGCGTGGTGGCGTACGAGTGCCTGGCCGGGCAGCGTCCCTTCGACGGCGACTCGCCGGTGACGATCGCGCTCAAACACATCCGCGAGGAGCCGCCGCCGCTGCCGCCGGACGTGCCGCCCGCCGTCCGGGCCATCGTCGAGCGGGCCATGTCGAAGGACCCGGCCCGCCGCTGGCCGTCCGCCGCCGCGATGAGCCAGGCTGCCCGGCAGTCGGTGCTGTCTCCCGCTGCCGGGATGCCCGGCACCGTGGTCCCGGACGCCGCGCCCGCCTACGGCCCGCAGGGCCTCGCCGGAGGGGGGTACGGCCCGCAGGGCGTCACCGGGGTCCCGGCCGCCACGGGCATGGGGGTCCCGCCCGCGCCCACGGGCGCGACCACCCAGGCAGGCCCCTACCAGGGCGGGCCTGAGGCCCTCCCGGCCACCGGTGCCACCTACCGTGTCACGCGAGAGTCCTGGAACGACGCCCCGGCCGTGCCGCCGGCGACCGTCGCCTCCCCGCAGCAGGGCTCCCGTACGGCGCGGCGCGCGGCGCAGCGGTCCAAGCGGGGCCGGGGGATGCCGGTCGCGGCCGGGGTGGCGGGCTTCGCCGTCGTCGGCGGTCTGGCCGTCCTCGGCATCAACATGGCCTCGGCCGGGTCCACAACCCCCGAGTCGCCTGCTCCGTCCCTGACGTTGATCACCCCGTCGCCGACACCGTCGCCGACGCGGGCCGTTTCGCGGCCCTCCACGAAGCCCTCCCAGGATGTGCCGGTGTCGCGGCCGAGCCCGACCAAGAGGAAGCCGAGCCCCACGCCGAGCCCGACTCCCAGCCCGTCGCCGAGCCGCACCGCATCGCCGACGCCCTCGCCGAGCTCGACCGAGGGCATGATCAAGGTGCCCCAGCTCAAGGGCCTGCCCGAGAGCTCCGCGCTGGCGCGGCTCAACATGCTGGGTCTCACCCCGAAACCCGCCTACGAGGGCCCGGAGGAGTGCAAGGGAGTGGTCGTCAGCCAGAAACCGGCGGCGAACACGCTGGTGAAGGAGGGCACGACGGTCACGTTCACGGTGAAGAAGACGTGCCCGTCCCCCTCGCCCAGTCCGTCACCCAGCCCGGCCCTGACCCGCACTCCCGCGACGTCCTGAGCAGGCGAGGCGGGCCTTCGCGGGTGGACGGTCACCGGGCTGTCCGGCGGCTCGTCATGTGTGGCCGTACGGGGCGCGGGGGCGGTAGTGCTCCTCCAGCCTGGACTTCTCCTCCGGAGTGAGCGCCACGTCGACGGCGGCGACGGCATCGTCCACATGACCGGTTCTGGTGGCTCCCACCATCGACGCGGAAACCGCCGGGTGGGCGAGCGTCCACGCCATCGCGATCTGGGCGGGTGGCAGGCCACGCTCGGCGGCGATCGCGCGCAGCGCGCCGATGACGGCGTCGTCGCCGTCGGTCAAGCGGGACCTGCCGCGCTCCGCCGCCGCCCGGTCGGTGTCGCGGGGGCCGGTGGCGGCCAGGACGCCCCGGGCCAGCGGGCTGTAGGGCAGGACGCCCACCCGCTGATCCGCGCACAGCGGCAGCATCTCGCGTTCCTCCTCTCGATACAGGAGGTTGAAGCGAGTCTGCATGGACACGAACCGGGTGAGACCGTGACGTTCGGCGGCGTGCTGGGCCTTGGCGAACTGCCAGGCGTACATCAGGGAGGCGCCGGCATAGCGCACCTTGCCCGCTCGGACCAGGTCGTCGAGGGCTGCCATCGTCTCCTCGATCGGGGTTTCCGCGTCCCACCGGTGGACCTGGTAGAGATCGATGTGATCGGTGCCGAGACGGGTGAGCGAGGCGTCGACGGCCGACATGACGTGCTTGCGCGACAGCCCGCCGTCGTTGGGGCCCGGCCCCATGGGGTAGTAGACCTTGGTGGCCAGCACGTAGTCGTCGCGCCTGGCGAACAGTGCGCGCAGCAGGCGGCCGGTCACCTCCTCGCTGGCGCCGTCGCCGTACATGTCGGCCGTGTCGAAGAAGGTGACGCCGGCCTCGACCGCGCGCCGGACGATCGGCTCGGCGCGGTCCCGGTCGAGGCTCCACGAGAGTGCCGAGGGGGCGCCGTAGCTCATCATGCCCAGCGCGACTCTCGACACCTTCAGGCCTGAAGATCCCAGGCGCACGTATCGCACTCATCCGTCCTAGCACAGTCGGCGGACAGGGTGATCACGATGGGGTCGTCAAGCCGTCTACCGGTTGTACGGGATCGGCGGGATGACCGCCGGGCTCCGCCCGGGTGTCACGGGCGGAGCCGTACGCGCGGTCACACGCCGGTCGTGTTGCGCGGGTAGGCGATGGCCGGGTCGGTGGCGATGTTCACCAGATAGGGCACGCCGGAGTCGAAGGCGCGGCGCAGCGCCGGGCCGATCTCGCCCGGCGACGTGACGAGCTCCCCGCCGCCGCCGAGCGCGGTGACGACCTGGTCGTAGCGGCACTGCGGCTGGAGCTCGGCCGCCACGTCGTAGCCGTACAGCATCTGCATGGGGTGCTTCTCCAGGCCCCACATGCCGTTGTTGCCGCAGATCATGACGACCGGCAGGCGGTGGCGGACCAGCGTGTCGACGTCCATCAGCGAAAAGCCCGCCGCGCCGTCGCCGAGCAGCAGCACGACCTGTGACGACGGCCTCGCCAGACGTGCCGCGATGGAGTAGCCGAGCCCGGTGCCGAGGCAGCCGTACGGGCCGGGGTCGAGCCAGTTGCCGGGCTTGCGCGGCTCGACGTACTTGCCGGCGTAGGAGACGAAGTCGCCGCCGTCGCCGATGACGACCGCGTCGTCGGCGAGCACCTTGTTCAGCTCGCCGTAGATGCGCATCGGGTGGATCGGGTCGGCGTCGGACTCCAGCAGGGCCGCGTCCCCGGCGGTCGCCGCCGCCGCGGCCTCGCTCAGCCTGCTCACCCACGGCTCGTACGCCTTGGGGTTCACTCCGGCGCTCCCGCAGGCCGCGGACAGCCCCCAGAAGATGACCGACAGGTCGCCGGCGGCCGACCCGGACAGACCGGTGTGCGTCGCGAGCTGGGAGGGCGCGTCGGCGATGTGGACGACCCTGGCGAGCGGCGCGCCCTCCTTGCCGCCGAACCAGCCGTACGCGAGGCGGAAGTCGAGCGGAGTGCCGACCACGATGACGAGGTCGGCCTGGCCGAAGGCGGCGCCACGGGCGCGGGTGACCAGCAGTTCGTGCCCGGCGGGCAGGATGCCCCGGCCCTGGCCGTTGGGGACGACGGGCAGGCGCCACTCCTCGGCGAAGTCCCGCGCGGCCTCCTCGGCGCGCTCCATCCAGACGTCCGAGCCGAGCACCAGCACCGGGCGCTCGGCCTCGGCGAGCAGCCTCGCGATGCCGGCGAGCGCCTCGGGGTCGGGCTCCAGCGGCGACGGGGTCAGCGTCTCGGAGGCGTACTCGGGCGACGGGGAGAACAGGTCGTCCATGTGGAAGTCCAGGAACACCGGGCCGCGATGCGGGGCCAGGGCGGTGCGGAAGGCCATCTCGACGTCCTGCCCGATGGAGTCCGCGCCCGACCCGGTGAAGGCGAGCTTGGTGATGGGCTCGAACAGCGGCGGATGGTCCATCTCCTGCAGGGCCCCGGAGCCCCACCGTGAGCGCGGGGCGCGCCCGCCGAGCACGACGACCGGGGAGCCGTTGAAGTGGGCGGTGGCGACCCCCGAGACGCCGTTGGTGACGCCGGGGCCGGCCGTGAGCACGGCGAGGCCGGGCCGCCGGGTCAGCCGGGCCGTCGCCTCGGCCGCGAACACCGCGCTCTGCTCATGGCGCACGTCCAGGATGCGCATGTTCTGATGGACGGCCCCGTCGTACAAGGGGAAGACGTGCCCACCGGACAGCGTGAACATCGTGTCCACGCCGTAGGCCTGGGAGACGGCGACGGCGATGTCGCCTGCGTGTTTGGGGGACTCCATAGGGTGAAACCTACCAGTCGGTCAGTAACCGGAACAGATGGGCGGCCAATGCCCTCCAGCCACAGGAGAACCTCGGTCACTCCCGCTGATGCCCGGTGTCGCCGCGGCTACTCCGCCCTCGCGGACTGGGATTCCATCCGGTCGCCCGCCGACGGCGTCAGAGGGTCTGGGAGAGCGCCTTGATGGGCATCTTGAGGTCGGCGAGCAGCTCCAGGTCGCGCTCGGGCGCGCGGCCCAGGGTGGTCAGGTAGTTGCCGACGATGATGGCGTTGACGCCGCCCAGCATGCCGTCCCTCGTGCCGAGGTCGCCCAGGGTCAGCTCGCGGCCCCCGGCGTACCGCAGGATCGTGCGCGGCAGGGCGAGACGGAACGTGCCGATCGTCTTCAGCGCCTCGGTGCCCTCGACGAGGGGCTGGTCGGCGAACGGCGTGCCCGGGCGGGGGTTGAGGAAGTTGAGCGGCACCTCGTCGGGCTCCAGCTCGCCCAGCTGGGCGGCGAACTCGGCCCGCTGCTCCAGGGTCTCTCCCATGCCGACGATGCCGCCGCAGCACAGCTCCATGCCCGCCTCCCGGATCATGAGGCAGGTGTCCCAGCGCTCCTCCCAGGTGTGCGTGGTGACCACGTGGGGGAAGTGCGACCGGGCGGTCTCCAGGTTGTGGTTGTAGCGGTGGACCCCCATCTCGGCCAGTTCGTCCACCTGTGTCTGGGTGAGCATGCCGAGCGAGCAGGCCACGTTGATGTCGACCGCCTCGCGGATCGCCTTCACGCCCTCGCGGACCTGGTCCATCAGCCGCCGGTCGGGTCCGCGTACGGCCGCGACGATGCAGAACTCCGTCGCCCCGGTCGCGGCCGTCTCGACGGCCGCCCGGACGAGCGAGGCGATGTCGAGCCAGGCCGCGCGCACAGGAGAGGAGAACTGGCCGGACTGCGAGCAGAAGTGGCAGTCCTCAGGGCAGCCGCCGGTCTTGAGCGAGACGATCCCCTCCACCTCGACCTCGGGACCGCACCACTTCATCCGCACCTCGTGCGCCAGCGCGAGCAGGTCGGGCAGGCGTTCGTCCGGCAGCGTCAGGCACTCGAGCGCCTGGGCCGCGTCGAGGCCCCTGCCCTCGTCCAGAACCTGAACGCGGGCGATCTCCAGGATGTCGGTCCTCACGCGGCACTCCCGTCGGTCCTCGGCGGCACTCCTGTCACAGGGGCAGCTTAAGGGTCGAGCGGAATCCGGCCGGGTCGAACATGCCGCCGAGGGTGGGAGCGAGTCCGGCGCGGGCGGCGCGGGCGAACGCCTCCCGATCGAGCGCGCCCGCGCCCTCCGGCAGCGCACCCGACAGCGGCCGGGCGGCGAGCATCTCCAGATCGGCGACGTTCGACCGCTCGGCGAGCCCCGGATCGGCCGGCCAGGACCCGATCACCACGCCCGCCAGGTCGAGGCCCCGGCCCGCCACGGCCTCGAGCGTCAGCGCCGTGTGGTTGAGCGTGCCCAGCGCGGCGCGCGCCACCACGAGGACGGGGGCGTGCAGCCGCCGCGCCAGGTCCGCGAGCGTGCCGCCCTCCTCGTCGTAGCGGACCAGCAGGCCCCCGGCGCCCTCGACGAGCACCAGCCGGTGCGACTCGGCCAGTTCCTCGATCCGCGCCGCCGCCGATGCGAGCGACAGCGGCGGCATGCCCGAGACGCGGGCCGCCGCGGCGGGGGAGAGCGGATCGGGATACCGCGTCATCTCGAAGGTCGTCGTCACCCCCGACAGGCGGATCACCTCGTCGAGGTCTCCGGGCTCCCCGGCCGCCACCCCGGTCTGCGCCGGCTTCACCACCGCGACCGTCGCGTCCCGCTCCCTGGCCAGAACGGCGAGCGCGGCCGTCACCACCGTCTTGCCGACCCCGGTGTCCGTCCCGGTCACAACGAGAATGCTCATGCCCGGGAGGGTAGAGCCTCCTTGCTCAGGGGCGGCGGAGGCGGGTGACGAACTTGTAGCGGTCGCCGCGGTAGAGCGACTGGGCGTACTCGACGGGGTTGCCGTCGGCGTCGAAGGCGTGCCGGGTCAGCAGCAGCATGGGCAGGCCGACGTCCACTCCCAGCACCTGCGCGTCGTACGGCGTGGCGAGCACGGTCTCGATGACCTCCTCGGCGTCGGTCAGCCGCACGTTGTAGGCGTTGTGCAGGGTCTCGTACAGCGAGGAGTTCACCTCCAGCTCGCGCCGCAGGCGGGGGAACCGGCGGGCGGACAGGTGCGTGGTGTCGATGGACATCGGCTCGCCGTTGGCCAGGCGCAGGCGGTGGATCCGCAGGACCCGGCCGCCGGGGTTGATGGCCAGCCGCCGTCCGAGCGCCTCGTCGGCGGTGATGTAGCTGATGTCGAGGATCTTGGTGTCCGGCTCCAGGCCGACCGTGCGCAGATCACCCGTGTAGGAGGTGAGCTGGAGAACCTGGGCGACCTTGGGCTGGGCGACGAACGTGCCCTTGCCCTGGATGCGCAGCAGCCTCCCCTCGACCACGAGCTCCGACAGCGCCTGCCGGACCGTCGTCCGGGAGGTCTCGAAGCGCACCGCCAAAGTGCGCTCGGGCGGGAGCGCGCTGCCTGCGGGCAGGCTCTTGGTGAGCTCCAGAAGACTGCGCTTCACGTCGTAGTACTTCGGAACCCGGGGAGAGTCCTCGCTGTGCTCCGTCACCTGTCCACCCTCAACTCGCCCAACTCAGGCAACATCGTCAACTCGGCCACAGCGGTGAGCGCACCCCGGACCACCGCGAGATCATCGGACCTCAGATCGGCCCTCGCGGTCAACCGCAGACAGGACCGGCCCCGAGGCACCGATGGTGGGCGGAAGCATCCCACGCGGACCCCGAGTTCCGCACACAGGGCTCCCGCTGACAGGGCGCGCCTGGGCGAGCCGAGCACGACCGGCACCACGGCGGCCGCCGGATCGGCCGTCTCCAGGCCGAGCTCACGAGCCAGCGCGGCCAGCTCCCTGGCTCGCAGCCGAGCGCGTCCGGGCAGGTCAGCAGTGCTTTCCAAGATATCGAGGGCGGCCAGGGCGGCACCAGCGCAGGCCGGTGCGAGGCCGGTGTCGAAGATGAAGGACCGGCCGGTGTCCACGAGCGTGCCGATCACCTCGGGGGTGCCCAGGACGGCGCCGCCCTGGGAGCCCAGGGACTTCGACAACGTGACGGTTCTCACAATGTGCGCAGATCCGGCGAGGCCCGCCGCGTGCACCGCGCCCCTGCCGTGGTCGCCCACCACGCCGAACGCGTGGGCCTCATCCACCACCAGCAGCGCGCCGTGCCGTACGGCCGCCTCGTGGAGGGCGCGCAGCGGCGCCAGGTCGCCGTCGGCGGAGAAGACGGCGTCGGTGACGACGAGGGCGTGCTCCTCGGCACGCTCGGCGAGGGCCTTGTCCACCGCCTCCGCGTCCCCGTGGGGCGTGACCACGACCCGCGACCGCGACAGCCGGCAGGCGTCCACGATCGAGGCGTGGTTGCCCGCGTCCGAGACGATCAGGCCGCCCCGGCCGAGGGCGGCGACCGCGGCGAGGTTGGCGAGGTAGCCCGAGGAGAACACCAGGGCCCCGGCCGCTCCGGCGAACGCCGCGAGCCGGTTCTCCAGCTCGGCGTGGAGCCGGGTGGAGCCGGTGACCAGACGTGAGCCCGTCGAGCCCGCCCCCCACTCCCGGGTGGCCCGTACGGCCGCCTCGACGAGCCGCTCGTCCCGCGAGAGCCCCAGGTAGTCGTTGGAGGCCAGGTCGAGCAGGCCGTCGTGGTCGGGCGTGCGCGGGCGGAGGGTGCGGCGCAGGCCCGCCGCCTCCCGTTCGGCGGCGGCCGCGCGCAGTCTGTCCAGCGGCCCTGTCATGAGGTGCATCTTGCCAGGTGGCGATGGTCGATTCGCTTTCGACCCGGACGGCGGCGCATCATGCACTCGTGCCGACTCTCAGCGACCTGGTGTCGCGCCACACCGCACTCGATTCCGCCGGCGTCGACTGGATCCACTCGCTGGTCTCGGACTGGCAGTTGCTCGCAGATCTGTCGTTCGCCGACCTCATACTGTGGGTTCCCGACCAGAGCGGTACGAGGTGGGTGGCGGTGGCCCAGATGCGGCCTACGACCGGCCCCACCGTCTACCACGACGACGTCGTGGGCATGTCCATCCCCACCGGGGAGCGGCCGCTTATCGACGTGGCCTGGGCCGAGCACCGCATCTGCAGGGAGGGCGACCCCGACTGGTCCAGCGGCGTGCCGGTGCGCGAGGAGACGATCCCGGTGCGGCGGGACAAGGACGGCCCGATCATCGGGGTCATCCAGCGCTCGACCAACCTGTCGTCGGCGCGCACCCCGTCCCGACTTGAGCTGACCTACCTGCAGAGCGCGTCCGATCTGGCGCAGATGGTGGCCGAGGGCAGGTTCCCCTTCGCGGAGGAGGAGCCGATCCTGGTCAGGTCGCCCCGGGTGGGCGACGGCCTGCTCCGCCTGGACAAGGCCGGGCGGGTCACCTACGCCTCGCCCAACGCGCTGTCGGCGTACCGCAGGCTCGGCCTGCACGCCGACCTCGTGGGGGCGGACCTGGGGAAGACGACCGCCGACCTGTGCTACTCCGACGAGCCGATCAACGAGGACCTGATGGTCGTCGCCAGCGGGCGGGCCCCCCGGGAGACCGAGGTGGAGAACGGCGGCACGGTCGTGCAGCTACGGGCGATCCCGCTGATCGTCGGCGGTGGCCGCATCGGTGCGCTGGTGCTGATCCGCGATGTGACCGAGCTGCGGCGGCGCGAGCGGGAACTGCTCACCAAGGACGCGACGATCCGCGAGATCCACCACCGGGTCAAGAACAACCTGCAGACGGTGGCCGCACTGCTGCGGCTCCAGGCGCGCCGGCTGAACAACCCGGAGGGCCAGGAGGCGCTGAACGAGGCCGTACGGCGGGTCGGCTCGATCGCGATCGTCCACGAGATCCTCGCGCAGATGCCGGAGGAGATGGTCGAGTTCGACGACATCGCCGACCGGGTCATCGCGATGACGGCGGAGGTGGCGGTCGCGCAGGTGGCGATCAAGCGGGTCGGCAGCTTCGGCGTGCTGCCCGCCGCGGTCGCGACCCCCATCGCCATGGTGCTGACGGAGTTGCTGCAGAACGCCGTCGAGCACGGGTTCGCCCACTCATCCGGGAACGTCCAGATCCTCGTCTCCCGAGACGCCGACCGGCTGGAGTTCACGGTGGCCGACGACGGCAAGGGCCTGCCCGAGGACTTCGACCTGGAAGCCACGGGAAGCCTAGGTCTTCAGATCGTCCGTACGCTGGTCGTCGGCGAACTGTCGGGCCGCCTGGGCGTGGCCAGGAGAGACAGCGGCGGCACCGAGGTCAGCCTGAGCATCCCGGTGCAGTCGGGCTGATCTCCCGCGGGGGCCTCAGTGTCCCCCAGGGCCTGTGTTCCCACAGGGGCATCTGTCTCCCCTAGGGCCTTGGGCTCCCGCAGGGCCTTGGGCTCGCGGCACGCTCCACAGGGGGTCCCGCTGTGCGGGACCAGTGTGGGGGATGCCATAGTGGACGCGATGCGTTGGTGGACAGACGGCCCTATGGGCGGGAGGCTACGCGGCCGTTCCGGCCTGGCTCCGATTCCCCGCGAATCGGTGAATGCCATGGCGGGCATCCACCGAAGGCGTTCGCGTGCGGCGGGGGAGTCAGACGGCGGCGCGGGCGCGGGCGCGAGCCGTACGGCGCTTGAGGGCGCGACGCTCATCCTCGCTGAGCCCGCCCCAGACTCCGGCGTCCTGGCCCGACTCGAGGGCCCACTTGAGACAGGACTCGACGACCGTGCATCGCCGGCAAACCTGCTTGGCCTCTTCGATCTGCATGAGCGCCGGACCAGTGTTCCCGATCGGGAAGAACAGTTCGGGGTCCACGTCACGGCAGGCAGCGCGGTGGCGCCAGTCCATGCGTTCCACTCCTTCGTCAAGTGGAGCCTCCGTGGCTCCTCTGGCCGTCAACTTTGTGAACTCTTTCACTAGCTGATGCGAACGATCACCCGGATCCTGGGTGGGGGCCGGGCTCGTCCGCGTGATCGCCGGGGCTCCTTACGGAGGCTGTGGTCTCCGTAAAGGTCCTACGTTCCGACGTCGTGTTCAGCTTTTCAGCCGTTCCAACACCACACAAGAGGTTTGGGACAAGGTTTTGCCCGTCGTGGCTGTCGGATGCGTCACACTATGACTACATGTAACAGGCTAGACGAGTACTTGTAACGCGTCCGGGATTGCACGGAAGATCACCCACTCGTGTTCTCCCAGGTAGTCGCCGTCGAGCTGGAAGGCGACCGGGCGGGAGGCGTGGAGGGTGAACTCGGCCTCGTCATGGATCTGAACGAGGTGTTTACCGCGCGGCAATCCCCGGTGTTCGCCGATGATCTGCCGGACGAACGCGAGCACGGTCGGCAGGGTCATCTTCCGGAGCCCGAGCATGTCGAGCCCCGTCTCGAAACCGGCCCACGGCGTCGGGTTGATCGGACGTGTGCCGGCGTATGTCCACGGCGACGTGTTGGACACGATCGCCATGAAGATCCCATCCTCTGTCGGCCGGCCGGGACGCGTCAGCCGGATCGCCGGCCGTCGGCGGTCCGTCACGAAGAAGTGGCGGACCGTCGTGTTCACGTAGAGAGCGGGCAGCGCGCGATGCCCCGCGCTCCGCAGGCCCTCCACGGCTCGGACGACCTCGGCGTCGTATCCCAGCCCAGCACAAAATGTGAAATATCTAGACCTTCTCTGGTCAGGTGGCGCATCTGCCCCCGGGTCCGGGCCCGAAACCTCGTCGTGCCAAATCGCCTGTCCCAATCCGATGGTCCGGCGGCGTCCTTCGCGTAGCGCCTCCAGAACGGCGCCGGTCGCCTCGACCGGGTTGTTGGGCAGCCCGAGGGCGCGGGCGAAGACGTTGGCGCTGCCCCCGGGGATCACGATGAGCGCGGGCCGTTCGCTCGCGCCGCCGGTGGGCCGGGCGTCCAGCAGGCCGTTGACGGTCTCGTTGATCGTGCCGTCGCCGCCGAGGACCGCGACGGCGTCGAAGCCCTTGGCGTGCGCGGTGGCGGCGAGCGCGGTCGCGTGGCCGCGGTAGGCGGTCTCCTCGACCGACAGGTCGACGGCGGCGCCGAGCGCCCGGATCAGCACGTCCCGGGTACGCCGGTGTGTCGAGGTCGCCTTGGGATTGACGAGGAGGAGTGCCCGCATGCCTGAAGGTTAACGAACGGTTTACCGCTCGTGCCGGGTGACGCCTGCTCGAGGAGGCGAACATATCTGCGGGTAGGGTTGGGCGATGTGATCAGCAGTTCCGTCGGCCGCCCCGGCACACTGACCGTGGCCGCCGCCGTCCTGGCCGCGGAGGGCCTGCTCGCCCTCGTCTTGGGCGGTTATGTCGGCGTCGAGACCGTGATCGGCAAACCCACCGACATGGTCACCAGCATCGCGGTGGCCGGATTCGGCGTGCTCGGCGGCGCTCTGCTGTTCTGGGTGGCCTGGGGCGTGTGGCAGGTGCTGCGCTGGAGCCGGGGCCCGGCCGTGGTGACGCAGATATTCGCGCTTCCGGTGGCGATCAGCCTCATCCAGTCCGCGCAGTACGCGTTCGGCATCCCGCTCATCGCCGCGGCGGCGGTCGCCCTGGTCGCGCTGCTCGCGCCGGCCTCCACCCACGCCCTCATGGGCGAGGACGGCGCGCGCTGAGCAGAAGGCACCGGGGCAGGCACCGGCCACTGACCGGGCGCCGCCGGGGGGAGCGCGGCGTCGCGGTCGTCCGGCACTGATCGTCCCGCCGTCCGGGCCGGACGATCAGTCCTCGGCGGTGAGGCCCTCGCGGAGCTGGGCCAGGGTCCGGGCGAGCAGCCGGGACACGTGCATCTGCGAGATTCCCAGTTCGGTGGCGATCTGCGACTGCGTCATGTTGCCGAAGAAACGCAGCAGCAGGATCCGCTTCTCACGTGGAGGCAGGCGCTCGAGCAGCGGCTTGAGCGACTCGCGATACTCCACGCCCTCCAGCGACTCGTCCACGATGCCGAGCGAGTCGGACACGGCGGGAGCGTCGTCGTCGCCGGAGTCCGGCGCGTCGAGCGACACGGTGGAGTAGGCGTTGGCCGACTCCAGGCCCTCCAGGACCTCCTCCTCGCTCATGCCCAGGTGGAGGGCGAGCTCGGCGACCGTGGGCGCCCGGCTCTCCCGCTGCGACAGCTCGCTTATCGCCTTGGTGAGCGAGAGCTTCAGCTCCTGCAGCCGGCGCGGCACGCGGACCGCCCAGCCCTTGTCGCGGAAGTGCCGCTTGATCTCTCCGACGATGGTCGGGGTGGCGTACGTGGAGAACTCCACGCCGCGTGCGAGGTCGAAACGGTCGATCGACTTGATCAGACCGATCGTGGCGACCTGCGTGAGGTCGTCGAGCCACTCGCCCCGGTTGCGGAAGCGGCGGGCCAGGTACTCCACCAGTGGCAGGTGGAGCTCGACCAGCTCGTCGCGGATGCGCTGGCGCCTCGGGTCGTCCGGCGGGAGCTCCGACAGCTCGGCGAAGAGTGTGCGCGCGCGTACGCGGTCCGGCACCGCCGAGTCGCCGGAGGTCATCGCACTCGTCCTTTCCGTCATCACGACGGCCTCGCCGTGCTCCGGCGCTTACGCAGCACGATCGCCAGGTGGTCGGCGTGATCGGAGATGGCGTCCACGTCGTCGGCCAGCGCGGTCAGCACCATCCAGGCGAAGTCCTCCCGGTTGGGCGAGCTGACGCCGAGCGTGTTGACCTCGACGCGAACCGTCATCTCCTGGCCCGTGAGCTCGAACTCCGCGAGGAGGTCCGTTCCGGGCACGGCGTGCCGCAGCAACATGGCGCACGCCTCGTCGACGGCGATGCGCAGGTCCTCGATCTGGTCGAGGGTGAAGTCGAGCCGTGCGGCGAGCCCGGCGGTTGCCGTGCGCAGCACGGACAGGTAGGCGCTCACGGCGGGCAGCCGGACACTCACAGCATCGCGAATCCCGGCAAGATCCACCGCAGGCGTCTCGGTTTCCTCGGTCACGTTCCTCCTCGCCCCTTCAGCCGGCTGAGTGCCGCTGACTGCAACTTACCGCCACTCGCGCGGTGCTGCCCCGGCTGGACGCGCTGATTGTGGCGTTCCTTGGAGGTAACTGCACGTAAATTCCGTACTACCGAATATGGAGTTTGTATGGGCCTTGGGATGATCTGGCCCCGCGCGACCGTGGAGGCCGTGCGGGGCCCGAGATCCCGGGGCTCAGGCGGCCTTGGTCTCCCAGAAGATCTTGGCGATCTCGTCGATCTTCGCGAGCAGGTCGTCGGCCAGGGAGGGGTCGACGGTGCCCTTGGCGCCGGCGGCGCCGGCGAGCTTCGTGGCGTCCCAGAAGAGCTGGTGGAGCTGCGGGTACTGCTCCAGGTGCGGGGGCTTGAAGTAGTCGGTCCACAGCACCCACAGGTGATGCTTGACCAGCTCGGCCCGCTGTTCCTTGATGATCAGCGCGCGGGTCCTGAAGACCGGGTCGTCGTTGTCGGCGTACTTCTTAATGATCGCCTTCACCGACTCGGCCTCGATGCGGGCCTGCGCCGGGTCGTAGACCCCGCACGGCAGGTCGCAGTGGGCGGACACCTCGTGCCGGGGTCGCAGCAGTCGTGCGAGCATCGGAATCCTTCCTTAGGAATGCTGGTGACAGCACTGTTCCAGGACCGACCTTACTCGTCTCGAAATCACTGTGCGGAGGGGGATGTGCTCACCGCCGTGTGTGTCTCCGGCGACTCGATGCTGCCCGCGCTGCGGCCGGGAGACTGGCTGCTGGTACGGCTCGGCGCCCCCGTCCGCCCGGGTGACCTGGTGGTCGCCAGGCGGCCGCACGGGCTGATCGTCAAGCGGGCCTTCCGGCTCACCGGCGACGGCTGGTGGCTGGAGAGCGACAACCAGTCGGCTCCCGGGCGCCGCGACAGCTGGGACTTCGGCGCCGTGCGCGAGGAGGACGTCGTCGGCAGGGTCGTGCTGCGTTACTGGCCCCGGCCCGCGCTGCGCTTCCCCGCGCCGGCCGCCTGACCGCGCCCCCGGAGGCCGTCCGGCGCCCGGGTCAGGCGCCCCGCTTGCGTGCGCGATAGGCGGCCACGTTGGCCCGGCTGGCGCACCGCTCCGAGCAGTAGCGGCGTGACCGGTTGGAGGAGGTGTCGAGGTAGGCGTTGCGGCACGGCGTCGCCTGGCAGATGCCGAGCCGGTCCACGCCGAGCCGGGTCACGACGCTGGCCAGGCCCATGACCGACCCGACCGCGAGGGCGTCGGCGACCCGGCCGCCCTCGGTCAGGTGCAGGTGCCAGGGCTGCCCGTCGTGCCCCGAGATCTGTGGATGCACGGGATGACGGACCAGCAGCCCGTTGAGCCGCTCGACCACATCCACGTCGTCGCCCTCGGCGGCGGACGCGAAGACCCCCGCGAGCTCGTCGCGCAGCTCGCACAGCGCGTCGATGTCACGGCGGGTCAGGCGGGCGGCCGCCTCCGTGCGGCCCGTCTCCTCCAGCAGGGCTCGCAGGGAGAAGGGGTTTTTGAGTTCGTCGCCCATGTTGACCAGCTGAACGGCCAGCTCGGCGTAAGACGTCAAGTCCACTGGGGCGCCCAAATATGTAAGAGATCACTGGCAAAGCCGAGTATTACACGCCCGATGGCCTGGGGGAACACCTGGGCGTGCACCGATATGTGACCCGATCAGGCAGGGGCGGTTGTCACTTCGTGTGGCACAATCAGGGAACGGGTGACCCCCGTACCCCCCTCAAGAGACGACCGTCAACGACGACGGCCTCCGGCGGCTACCGAAGCCAGGGCTCTCGTTCTCTTGACGGCGTCTACCGAAGGAACTCGTCCTTTCGACACTGGGGTCGCTGTGACCGTTACACCTGTCTCCTTGGAATCTCTCGACCTGGATCCCGCTTTCGCGCTGCACCGCGGCGGCAAGCTGGAGGTCCGCTCCACCGTCCCGGTCCGCAACGCCGACGACCTGTCGCTCGCGTACACGCCGGGGGTCGCCCGCGTCTGCACCGCCATCGCCGACAACCCGGACCTGGTCAACGACTACACCTGGGTCTCCAACGTCGTGGCCGTGGTCTCCGACGGCACCGCCGTCCTGGGGCTCGGCGACATCGGGCCGGCCGCGGCCATGCCCGTGATGGAGGGCAAGGCCCTGCTGTTCAAGCAGTTCGCCGACGTCGACGCGGTGCCGATCTGCATCGACTGCACCGACGTGGACGCGATCGTCGAGACCGTGGTCAGGCTCGCGCCGTCGTTCGGCGGCATCAACCTGGAGGACATCAGCGCCCCCCGCTGCTTCGAGGTGGAGGAGCGCCTGCGGGCGCTTCTCGACATCCCCGTCTTCCACGACGACCAGCACGGCACCGCGATCGTGGTCCTCGCCGCGCTGCGCAACGCGGCGCGCCTCACCGGGCGGTCCCTCGGCGACCTGCGCGCGGTGGTGGCCGGCGCCGGCGCCTCCGGTGTCGCCGTGTCGCGAATCCTGCTGAACGCCGGGATCGGCGACATCGCGGTCTCCGACTCCAAGGGCGTCATCCACGCCGGCCGCGAGGACCTGAACCCGGTCAAGCGGGCGCTGGCCCGCGACACCAACAAGGCCGGTCTGTCCGGGTCGACCGAGCAGGCGCTCGCCGGCGCCGACGTGTTCGTCGGCCTGTCCGGGTCGACGGTCTCGGAGCGGGCCATCGCGGCGATGGCGGCGGACTCGATCGTGTTCGCGCTGTCCAACCCCACCCCGGAGGTGGATCCCGCGGTGGCGAGCCGGCACGCCCGGGTGGTCGCCACCGGCCGGTCCGACTACCCCAACCAGATCAACAACGTGCTGGCCTTCCCCGGGGTCTTCCGTGGCGCGCTCGACGTCCGCGCCACGACGATCACGGAGAACATGAAGGTGGCGGCGGCGGACGCGCTGGCGGCCGTGGTCGGGGACGACGTCGCCGAGAGCTACGTCATCCCCTCGCCGTTCGACGCCCGGGTCGCGCCCGCGGTGATCTCCGCCGTGGCGCGGCAGGCCCGGGAGGACGGCGTCGCCCGCAAGTAGCCGTCCCGCACGCCCGGACGTAGGCACGGACCCGGAAGGGCCGCGCACCGCGTGACACAGCGCGGTGCGCGGCCCTTCGTCTTTCCTCGTCAGCCTCTCCTTGTCAAGACCGTCAAACATTTGGGAATCCCTTTAGGTCCTCACGGTTAGTGCTATAAAGAAAGCTCTCCGTAACCAACTCGGCTATTGCCTGTCCCGGTTGGAGAGCGATGCGACGTGACCCCAACCGCCTGCTCCAGCAGCACCTCACCGAAGCCGGACTGTCCCGCAAGGGCTTGGCCCGGCGGCTCAACGGTCTCGGCTCGGCCCGGGGGCTGCGGGGGATGCGGTACGACCACGGTTCCGTGCTGCGCTGGATCGGCGGACGCCGCCCGCGCGAACCGGTTCCCGGCCTGCTGGCCGAGATCTTCTCGCTGCGGCTGGGGCGGCAGGTGTCCAGGGAGGACATCGGCATGCCGCGCGGAACGGTCCCCGCCGATCTGGGACAGGAGTTCCCCCATTCGTGGGAGGAGGGTGTGGCAAGCGTGACAGCACTGTGGAGGGCCGACGTCGAGCGGCGCAGGTTCCTGCTCGACTCCACCTTCGCCCTGGGAGCGGGCTCGGCGGGCATGTTCCGCTGGCTGACGGCGCCCGACGGGGAGCGGCTCTCCGCGAACGGGCCGCGCCGGGTCGGGCCCTCTGACGTGGCCGCGATCCGTGAGGTCACCCGGTCGTTCAGCGAGCTGGACAACCGGTTCGGCGGCGGCAGCATCCGCGGCCCGGTCGTGCGCTACCTGCACACCGCCGTTACGCCGCTGCTGCGCGAGGGCGCGTACGGCGAGGCCACCGGGCGCTCGCTGGCGACCGCGGCGGCCGAGCTGACCCGGCTGGCGGGATGGATGGCCTACGACCTGGAGCAGCACGGGCTGGCCCAGCGCTACCTGATCCAGGCGCTCGGCCTGGCGCGCGGCGCGGGCGACCACGCCCTGTGCGGTGAGATCCTGGCCGGGATGAGCCATCAGGCCGTCTACATCGGGCATTCCCGGCACGCGCTGGAGCTGGCCAGGGCGGCCGTCGCGGCGGCCCGGCGCTCGGGGGTCGGCACGCTGCTGGCCGAGGCCCGGGTGCTGGAGGCGCACGCCCTGGCCCTGCTCGGGGAGCGCACGGCCTGCGGTGGCGCGCTGCACGAGGCGGAGGTCGCCTTCGACCAGCGCAAACCCCAGAACGAGCCCGGCTGGATCGGCTACTTCGACGAGGCCTACCTGGCCGCGAAGTCGGCCCACTGCCTGCGCGACCTCGGTGACGGGGCACGGGCCGTACGGCAGGCCCGGCGCTCGCTGGTGATGGACGGGCGCTATGTGCGCGGCAAGATGTTCAACCTCTCGCTGCTCGCCACGGCGCTCATCCAGGAGGGCGAACTGGAGGAGGCGTGCCAGGCGGCGTCGTCGGCCCTCGATCTGGCCGACGGCATCCAGTCGGCGCGCACCCGGACGTACGTGGCGGACATGTGCCGCCGGTTCGCGCCGTACGCCGCGGAGCCGCGGGTGGCGGAGCTGCTGGAGCGCGGCCGGGGCCGCGCGGCGAGTGGGGAAAGCACGGGCGGGGAGAGCGCGGGCAGGCGGAGCGCGAGCAGGGAGGCGGTCGGCGTCTGAACAGGCGCCGACCGCCTCAGCCGGCGCGCCGGGCCGCGTTGTAGACCTGGAACAGTTCTCCGTCGAAGTACGGCGACAGGCCGGTCGCCGGGCCGGAGAGGCCGATCGTCAGGCCGTTCAGGTACCCCAGGCCGCGTACGCCGCGGTAGGCGGCCAGCCACGGCGACCCGGAGGCGGCGGTGAAGGCCGAGCGCACGGCGACCAGCTCGTTCGCCCTCCTGGACAGGTCCTGGGCCAGGAAGGGCCTGCCGTACGCACGGGTGAGCCGGGTGCGCCCGCTCGCGGGGCCCTCGGCGGTCCGCATCGGGTAGCCGAAGATGGCGAGCGGCCGGTCGACCGGCAGGTTGTAGGCGAGGCCCTGCCCGCCGACCTTGTCGCCGAGACGCCCCGCGGGAAGCAGCCTGACGCCGGTGTAGCCGGAGGCCGTGCGGTACTTCGGCCCGGCGGAGAACGCCGCGTACTGCGCCGCGTCCTGCAGCGTGACGCGCTTGGGCAGCACGCCGGCGTGGACGCTGACGAACGCGTAGTCGCGGTCCAGGTCGCCATACCTGGTGAAGTCGCTGTGGGCGAAGGCCCGGTCGCCGGCGTAGACGCCCCACGGCGTGCCGCCACCGGCGAACCCCGGGATGAAGATCCAGTAGCGGTAGGGCGTCGCGGTGGACTCTGCTGTGGCCTCTGCCGCGGGCCTCGTGGCGTACACACAGTGCCCGGCCGTCGCCACGAGATTGCGGTGATCGGACTGTACGGACGTGCCCGCGCACCAGTGGGGGCGGCCGTCGGAACCGACGAAGAAGACCTTGCCCGTCGTCCTCGGCAGGTTGACGTTCCTCGACGGGCCGGCGGCCCGTTTGACCCCGGCGGAGGCCGGCACCACGCCCCGTACGCCGCCGGGAGCGGTGTCCCCGGCCGTGACGCGAGTGGCGTCGATCCCGGCCGGCGCGGAAGCGGGAGTGGCTCCCGCGAGCGAGCGCCCGCCGTCCCTGAGCCAGTAGGCGATCACCGCCGTCACCTTCGCGCCGGAGACGAGGGGCGTCGTCACGGTGATCTCGTAGGCGTGAGCGGGCACCGCCGTCCCGCCGACGAGCAACGCGGCCGTCGCCGCCGCACCCCACAGCGGGGGGAGGAGGATGCGCTTCAACCGGATCTCCTTGCTGTGGAACGTCTCCCGCGCCCCACGCGTGAATGGGCTGCGAGGAACATACAGCGATGGGGATCAAGTCGGGAAAACAACGCGGACGGAGCGTGGTTCTCCCCGGAACGCCGAAGTGCCCCGCCGCGGTGCGGCGGGGCACTTCCTGGGGGGGTGCTCAGGCCTGCGTGGTGAGACTCGGGGCCTCCTGGGCGAAGGTGATGACGATGTCCCGGCCGTTGGCGTAGCTGACCACCGGCCGCTGCAGTGTCTCACCCACCCTGCGGGCGACCGTCTGCCACAGATCCACCATCTCCGGGCTGTCGGCGGTGATCCTGAACCGCCCCCGCGTGACGAGGTGTTCGGCCACGAGCCGGGAGAAGGCGATCTCGCTACGCGCCCGTTCCTCCGCGTTCAGGGGGGTGCGCCGGAAGGCGGGCCGCGTACCGGAAGGGTGGGTCATCGCTGTCTCCTCGTGATCGCCGTCCACTCAGCATGCCACTCGCGGACCGGCTCCGAGGCGTCCGCGACTCAGGCGATGGAGCCGGACCAGCTGTTGGCGGCGGCCTTGTAGACGCCGTAGGTCTCGCCGTCGAAGTACGGGGAGACGCTGGTGTCGATCCGCTGGTTGCCGTCGGTGTCGGAGACGCCGCTGGTGACGCCGTTCAGGTAGCCGAGCCGCTTGGCGCTGCTGTACCTCAGCAGCCACGACGAGCCCGAGGAGCCCTCACCGGTGAAGGACGACTTGACGCCCACGAGCTCCTCGCCCTTGACCGAGGGGGCCTTGGCGGCGAAGGTCTTGCCGTACGACCACTTGAGGGTCTGGCCGGTGAAGGCGTGGTTGCCGTCCGGGTGCGACCCGCTCGGGTAGCCGAACACGTAGACCGAGCTGCCGACCTTCTGGTTGTAGGCCAGGCCCTGCGCGCCGACGTTGCTCTCGAGCCGGCCGGCGTCGGTGAACTTGACGACGTAGTACTTGCCGCCCCTGCTCTTGCGGAGGAAGCGGTCGTAGCCGGCGTAGGTCCTCCTGTCGACCTGCTTCCAGCTCCACTCGGCGACGTTGCGCAGGTCGCCGCCGCGGCCCGCCTTGATGCCGTTGTAGACGGTCACGAAGGCGTAGTCGCGGTCGCCGTCCTCGTAGACGTCGAAGTCGTAGTGGGTGTAGGCCGTCTTGCCGACGTAGATGCCCCACGGCGCCTTGCCCTGGTAGTAGCCGGGGATGAAGACCCAGCGGTCCATGGTGGCCCGGTTCGTCTTGGTGTCGTAGACGCAGTGCCCGGCCGTGGCGACCAGGTTGCCGTACTTCGAGTGGACGGAGGTCGCGCTGCACCAGTGCGGCCTGCCGTCGCCGCCGCGGAAGAAGACCTTGCCGGTGGTGCGCGGCAGGTTCACGTTCTTCAGGCTGCCGGCGGACTTCCCGCCGCCGGTGGCGGAGACGGTGCCGGGCCTGCTGTCGGCGGACGGCCCGCCGGTCGAGATGTGCTTGGCGCTGACCTGGCTCTCGTACCCGTACGGGGTGGCGTTGACCAGGTTGGAGGCTCTCTGGTTGAGCCAGTAGGCGATGACGTTCTTCGCGGCGATGCCGCTGCCGGCCAGGGTGTCGTGGGCCGTGTCACCGGCGGCCTGAGCGGGGACCGCCATCGTGGCCCCGACGAGGCCGGCGACAGCCACGCCCCCGATGGGGAGGATCAGGCGCTTGACTCGCGTGTTCATGAATCTCCAGGTGCTGTCGTGGCACGCCACATGCGTCCCACCCGTCAGTAAAGGGCTAGTAAAGACAGTACCTCTCGCCTTTATTCGTGTTTTGGGTGCTTTCGGGCTTGCCGCTCGCGTGACTTTTCCGTGATCCTCGACACCCCTTGTCAAGATCGGGGGCGCGCCGGGCGATCAGTGCAGGTCCACTCGGACGCCTTCCGTGTCAAATCGAGCACTCGGCGCAGCCGGGGAGAGGGCGGCGGTGTGATGGAGATCACACTAGATCACACCTGGGCGCTCGCCGGTCCGGGGAGATCAGCCCGTGCCCTGCTTGCTCGCCTGGGTGTACACCCGCTGAGTCAAGTGGTTGAAGTAGGGCGTGGAGACGGCGTCGAGGCGTCCGCCGCCGCTGAGGTTCCAGGTCAGGCTCGTGATCCCGGTGAGGTAGCCGGTCCGCGTGGTGGCGTTGTAGCCGATCACCCAGGGGCCGCCGCTCGCACCGGCGGTGAACGGGCACCCCGGCAGCCGCACCCCGTGTTCGAGCTGCCAGGTCGGCGCGCTGACGAACTTCTTCTCGGTGGTGCCGTCGCAGGACTTGACCGTCTGGCCGGTGTACGGGCGGCTGCCGTCGGGGTTGGCGCCCGCGGGATAGCCGAAGACGTACGTCGGTCGTCCGAGCGGCTTGCCGGAGGCGAAGTGGAAGGCGCCGACCTTGTCCTCCAGCCGGCCCACGTCGACGGATCGGTACTTGAGCCTTCCGCTCTCCACGTACGGCTGCCAGGAGAAGCCCCGGTGCACGGTCACGAAGGCGTAGTCGCGGTCGAAGTCGCCCTGGCCGGCGAAATCCTCCTGCATGTAGAGCGTGTGGCCGACGAAGATGCCGGAAGGGGCGACGCCGTCGTGATAGCCGGGGATGAAGACCCAGTTCTGCACCGGCTTGTCCTGCGACAGCGCGTACGCGCAGTGCCCGGCGGTGGCGACGAGGTTGCGGCGGGCGGAGTGCACCGCGGAGGCGGAGCACCAGTACTCCTTGTCGCCGACCTTGAAGAACACCTTGCCCACCATCGGCGGGGAGGCCACGGGCGGGGGCGCCACGGCGCGCGGGGCCCCTGTGCGCGTCTTCGCGTCTCCCGGTGCCCCCGTGCTCGTCTTCGCGCCTCCCGGGCCCACCTCCACCGCGGAGGTCGTGCTCTTGGTCGAGGGCGACGGCTTCGTGCTCGGCACGTAGCTGCTCGCCTGCTTGAGCCGCTCCGGGCTCCAGTAGGCCGCCACCCGCTGCTCGTCCGCCTGGCTGGGAGCGAGGGGGAAGGCGCTGACCCCGTTCTTGTCGACGCCGGTGACGGCGGAGACCGGCGTGATGGCCGCGCGGGACGCGGCGGTCGCGGGAACGGCCGGTCCCTGACTCCACAGCACGGCGACCGCACTCGCGGCGGCGACGACGCCACCGGCGGCGAGTGCGAGCTTCCTGGTCACCGTGAGCCTCTCGGGGCGGAGATATGGACTGTAAGGGGTGATTTTTCCAGATCCATACAGTTGTGGCACACCTTCTTGTCCAGCTCGTTATGAATCGAGCGGAACCGATGTGATCTGTGGTACACCACGTTTCCGGTGGGATCCGGAGTGGACGCTTGCCCTGGAGGTCTCCCGTGAGAACGCTGGTCAGCAGCGGAAACGGGGGGATCGCATGAAACCGCTGCTTGTCCTACTGGCCGGTGCGGCGCTGGCCGCCGGCCCCTCTGCCCAGGCCTGGGCCCAACCGGGCGCCTCCGGCGACGCCGGGACGGCCGTCCCGGCGCGGGCGGACACCTTGCCGGCTCCACCGCCGCCCGAAGTCGCCCTGCGGGCGTCCCGGCCGCCGGCCTCCGGGGTGCGGGCGGTGATCCTGACCGTCGCGGACGGCGAGCAGGCGGAGCCGCCGACGCGGTCGGTCTTCCTGAACTGCGCTCCGGTGGGCGGCTCGCACCCGTCGGCGCAGAAGGCGTGCGCGTGGCTGAACAGGACGGGCCTCGACCCGGGCGCTCTGCGGGTGAACGCGGCCGAGCCCTGCACGATGATCTACGCACCTGTCACGGTCACCGCCAGCGGCATCTGGGACGGGAAGTACTTCCAGTTCCGGCGCACCTTCGGCAACGACTGTGAGTTGCGGTCGGCCGCCGGGGCGCTGTTCGACTTCTGACAGAGACAGTCGACCGTACACGGCGTACAGGGAACGTAAAGGTGAATCGGGGAGTCGCGACACGAGGGGGCCCGGCGGGACGTCCCGCCGGGCCCCCTGCCTGACCGGATGGCCGTGCGGTCAGACGTCCGCGGTCACTGTGTCCACCGGTTGGCGGCCACCTGGTAGACGTCGTAGGTCTCGCCGTTGAAGTACGGCGAGGAGATCCGGTCGTACCGGTCGTTGCCGTCGGTGTCCCACGCCACGCTGCTGATGCCGTTCAGGTAGCCCATGCGGGTCGCGCTCTTGTAGCCCATCAGCCAGGGGCCGCCGCTGGCGCCGGAGGTCATGCCGCAGGTGAACCCGAGGTGCTCCTGGATGTCGTACTTCGGCACGGCCGGCATCGGAGCCGACCGGCCGTAGCACCACTTCATCGTCCGCCCGGTGAAGGGGCGGTCGCCGTCGGGGTGCGGCCCGGCGGGATAGCCGAACGCGAACACCTTGACCTTGGTGCTGCGGTTCCAGGTGAAGCCCTGGCCGCCCACGTTGTCGCCGAGCCGGCCCGCCGGGGTGCGCACGTAGCGGGTGACGTCGCCGTCCCTTTTCTGCGTGAGTCTGAAGCCCGACGACACGTTCACGAACGCGTAGTCGTAGTCGTAGTCCTCTCTGACCACGAAGTCGTCGTGCGCCTGGAACCACTTCGCCGGGTAGATGCCGTACGGCGCCTTTCCCTCCCATGCCTGGTCCCCGTCCCAGTACGACGGGATGAACACCCAGTTGTCGTAGAACTGGTTGGTCACCGGGTCGTAGACGCAGTGCCCGGCCGTCGCGACGACGTTGCGGTAACGGCCCTGCACGGAGGTGCCGGAGCAGTACTTCCAGCTCTTGGGGTCCAGGGGGTCCTTGCCCGACAGGGTGAAGAACACCCGGCCGACCGTGGGGGGCAGGTTGACCTGCTTGCTGATCTTCTTGGAACCGCCGGTCCCGCTCGTGCCGGCGCCGATCGGCGGGACGGTGCCCGCCTTGCCGTCCGCGGTGGCGTCGCCGGCCCTGCCGAAGCCCTTGACGGAGTTGCCGAGTTCCTCGGTGCGGTCCGTGGCCGCCCGCAACCGTTGCGGCGACCAGAAGGCGGCTGCCTCCGCGGGCGTCTGGGGCGCGGCCTTGGCGGTCACGTCGCCCGGGGCGGCCTGTGCCGTCGCGGTGGACGCGGCCGAGGAGGCCGTCGGGATGGCGCAGGCCACGCCGGCCGCGAGGAGCGCGCCGGTGAGGGGAACGGCCAGACGCCGTGCTCGGGGGATCATGGAGCTCCTTTCCCTGGGACGGTGAGGGTGCGTCCCATTCCTCAGGAAAACGCTCCGAGATTAATGACCGGATCTTGTGGATTGCTGCGGATATAACCAGAACAATCGGCACTTTGCCCTATCTGTTATCCATAGCGAGTGGTTATGAGTAACGTAGTCCCAGGTGACGGCGCTTGGACGGCGAGACGTCGCGTCGCGGTGTCGATGGGTTTACGGTCATTCTTGACCGGTCTTGTTTTATTTCTATCGCTCTGTTCACAGTGATGGCCCCGAGTATCAAAGGCGCCGGCGGCGAGCCGTGCGGGGGGCGTCCGGGTCCGGCGCGACGGCCGGAGTAATGTTCTGGCATGTTCGCCGTCACCGCCACACAGACCGATCCGGACGACCCGATCAAGGGCCTGACGCTCGGGGAGCACCCCGAGCCCGCCGTACCGGAGGGATGGACGACCGTCACGGTCCGGGCCGCCGCGCTCAACCACCACGACCTGTGGACCCTCAAGGGCGTGGGCATCAGCCAGGAGCGGCTGCCGATCGTGCTCGGCTGCGACGCGGCGGGAGTGGACGAGGACGGCAACGAGGTCATCGTCCACTCCGTCATCGGCACGCCGGTCGGCGGGGACGAGACCCTCGACCCGGCGCGCTCGCTGCTGTCGGAGAAGTACGACGGGACGTTCGCGGAGAAGGTCGCGGTACCTCGCCGCAACCTGGTGCCCAAGCCCGCGGCGATCTCCTTCGAGGAGGCCGCCTGCCTGCCCACGGCCTGGCTGACGGCCTACCGCATGATCTTCGACAAGGCCGGGCTGGAGCCGGGCTCGACCATCCTCGTCCAGGGCGCCGGCGGCGGCGTGGCGACCGCGCTGATCGCGCTCGGCCGGGCCGGCGGCTTCCGCGTCTGGGCGACCAGCCGCTCGCAGGACAAGCGGGAGCGGGCCCTCGCGCTCGGCGCCGACCGGGTCTTCGAGACGGGCGCGCGGCTGCCCGAGCGGGTGGACGCCGTCATGGAGACGGTCGGCGAGGCCACCTGGAAGCACTCGCTCAGTTCCCTGCGCCCGGGTGGCCGGATCGTCACCTGCGGCGCGACGAGCGGAATGGTCGCCCCGACGCAGCTCGCGCAGGTCTACTTCCTGCAGAAGTCGATCATCGGATCCACGATGGGGACGCGCGAGCAGCTCGCGCGGCTCGCGGTGTTCCTTGAGCAGACGGGTGTCCGGCCGGCGATCGACCGGGTGCTGCCCCTGGCCGAGGCCGAGGAGGGCTTCGCGGCCATGCACCGCGGCGAGGTCTTCGGCAAGGTGGTCTTCACGCTCTGACGGCCGCCCGCGCGGCGAGGGCGGCGTTCTCGTCGCCGCCCTCCCGCTCTTCCGCTCGCCGGTCGTCTTTCGCTCGCCGGCCGCGCCGGAGGGCCGGGTCGCCGTGGAGGTTCCGGTCGTCGCCCGGCCGTTCCGGCTCGCGGACCGGCCGGGCGCACGGCGGTGGGAGGGGTGAGCGCAGGAACGGATTGCGCCGGCCGTACGGGCTCAACTCGGCTCCTCGCTGGTCGGTGGTGTTCGTGGGGAAGCGCCGGTCAGGGATGCAGGGCCCGGCGGATGCGCTCGGCGGCCTCGTCGAGGGCGGCCCGGCACTCGGCCAGGGCCCGTTCGTCAGGCACGCCCGCGCCGGAGGACCGGTGGACGTCGGCGACGAAGTCGGCCAGCATCCGGCTGAGCGCGGCGTCGTGACCGCCCTGCCGGCCATCGCCGAACCCCCAGGACTCCTCCCAGATCCGGCGCCACTCGTGCTGCCAGCGCTCGCTCTCCTCCTGCCACTGACGCTTGTGGTGACGCCACTCCTCCTTCTGCTTGCGCCACTCCTCCCTGGCGCGGTCGCGCTGCCGCCGCCACTCCTCCTTCTGCTCACGCCGCAGGTCACGGTTGTCGTGGCCCACTTCCCTGGCCATCTGGGTGAGCTCCTCGCGCAGGGAACGCACGGTCTGCCGCACGTCCTCCTTCACCTCGCGCGCGATGTCCTGGACCGAGGCGGTGATCTCCTGCTCCAGGTCGGCCAGCTCGTCCATCCGGTCGTTCAGTTCGGCCCGCCCCTTGTCGGTCAGCGTGAAGACCTTCTTGCCGTCCACGACCTCGTGGGTGACCAGGCCCTCGTCCTCCAGCCGGGCCAGCCGGGGGTAGATCGTGCCGGGGGAGGGGGAGTAGACGCCGAGGAAACGGTCCTGCAGGAGCCGGATGACCTCGTAGCCGTGCCGCGGGCTCTCCTCCAGCAGCTTCAGCAGGTACAGCCGCAACCGGCCGTGCCCGAACACAGGGCTCATGCTCGCTCCTCGCCTTCGGCTCGGAGCGGCATGCGCCGGACGCTGCGTTCCCGGATTCGCTCGCTCATGCTCTCTCCTCTTCTCGCCTGCCGGCGGGCTGGCCGCTGAGCAGGGTGACGGCGCCGGACACCGTGGTCGCCGAGAGGGACGCCATGCCGCCGCCCAGCCGGCCGCTGAGCGAACGGGCCCCCGGGGCCGAGGTGACGTACAACTCGGGGAAGGCCGACTCGATCCTGCCTGAGGTCGAGTGAACGGACACGTCGGTGTCCACGTCGTGCGGGAGCCGTACGACGACCGCGCCCGACATGCTGTTCAGCGTGACGTGACCGGTGGGCTCGAGTTCGAGATCGGCGGTGACGCGGCCGGACACCGTGTTCGCGCGCAGCCGCCGTGGCCGGCCCGCGGCCACGGTGAGGTCGCCGGAGACGCTGGAGAAGGACAGGTCACCGGCCAGTCCGCGGCTCTCCACCGAGCCCGAGACCGTCTCGGCCTGCACCTCGCCGCTGACGCCGTCGAGGACGATCTCCCCCGACACGCCCTTCACGCCGGTGATCCCCTCCATGCCCGCCACGACGGCGGAGGCGGAGACGACCCCGGCCTGCACGGGGCACGTCTTCGGCACGGTCAGCGTCAGCGTGGTCCTGCGCGGGCCCGGGCGTAACCACCCCAGGATCCCATCCCACGTCAGGTCCTTGTACGCGACGGTCAGGCGGCCGTCGTCGTCGTGGGTCACCACCAGCGGCGAGCCGTCCACCTCCGTCACTTCGAGGGTCGGCGGGCCGTCACTGGCCAGCACGGCCAGCCGGCCGGCCACGACGCGCACGTTGAGCGCGGTGACCTCTCCGAACGTGAGCCGTCCGGGAGAGTCGATCGTCCATTGGGGCATCGCTCAGACCCTTCCACGCGAAGTCCTGCGCCCGCGCGGGTCGGCATCCGCGCGGACGAACCATCCACAAACAAGATATATCTCGTCCGCGCGAAGTCAAGATGTATCGCGTTTGCCGCGCCTGCCTCAGGATCCGAGTCTCGCCCTGAGCCGTCCTCCTCGGGCTTCCTCGTCAGTCGTCCTCGTCCAGGCGCGCGAGCCAGGTGGCCAGCCGCTCGACGGGCACCTCGAACTCGGGGTTGAGGTCCACGAACTCGCGCAGCCGCTCCGCGAGCCAGCCCACGCTGACCTCCTCCTCGCCGCGACGCTCGACGAGCTCCTCGATCCCCCTGTCGGTGAAGTACATACCTCGCTCCAGTGAATGTCCTGATCATGGAGAGAGGTCCCCCACGGGCGTGGGGGACCTCCTCAGTGGTGCGGAATCCTCGTTCAGTCGAAGATCTCGCCCAGGATGCCGTGCAGTTCCTCGTCGTGCTTGGCGTGCGAGCCGACGGCCGGCGAGGAGTTCGGCGTACGCGAGACCCGGCGGAAGGTGCGGCCCCCGAGCAGGTCGGGCTTCTCCACCATCTTCAGGCTGAGGTAGGGCCACGGGCCCATGTTGACGGGCTCGTCCTGCGCCCAGAGCAGCTCCGCGTCCGCGCCGTAGCGGGCCAGCTCGGCCTTGAGCGGGTTCTCCGGGAACGGGTAGATGCGCTCCAGGCGCACCAGCGCCACGTCCTTCCTGCCGTCCTTCTCGCGCCGCGCGAGCAGGTCGTAGTAGATCCTGCCCGAGCAGACCACGATCTTGCGGACCCCCGACGGGTCCACCGCCGGGTCGCCGATGACCGGGCGGAAGGCGCCGGAGGTGAACTCCGAGGTGGCCGAGGCCGCCGCCTTGAGCCGCAGCAGCGACTTGGGCGTGAAGATGACGAGGGGCTTGCGCCGCTCCGACAGCACCTGCCAGCGCAGCAGGTGGAAGTAGTTCGCCGGGGTGCTCGGCTGCGCCACCGTCATGTTGTCCTGCGCGCACAGCTGCAGGTAGCGCTCGATGCGGCCGGAGGAGTGGTCCGGGCCCTGGCCCTCGTAGCCGTGCGGCAGCAGCAGCACGACCGAGGAGCGCTGGCCCCACTTCTGCTCGCCCGACGAGATGAACTCGTCGATGATCGACTGGGCGCCGTTGGCGAAGTCGCCGAACTGCGCCTCCCAGGCGACCAGGGCGTCCGGGCGGACCACGCTGTAGCCGTACTCGAAGCCCATCGCGGCGAACTCGCTGAGCAGCGAGTCGTACACGTAGAACTTCGTGGTGTCGTGGTTGAACGTCTTGAGCGGCGTGTGCTCCTCGCCGCTGACCCGGTCGACCAGCACGGCGTGACGCTGGCCGAAGGTGCCGCGGCGGGAGTCCTGACCGACCAGGCGGACCGGGTGGTCGTCGATGAGGAGCGAGCCGAACGCGAGCAGCTCACCGGTCGCCCAGTCGATCGCGTCCTCGGAGATCATCGCACCGCGGCGCTGGATCACCGGGGCGAGACGCGGGTGGACGGTGAAGCCCTCGGGCAGGTTGAGCTGGGTGTCGATGACCCGCTTGACGACCTCCTCCGAGATCGCCGTCTTGGTGTCCTCGTGCGACCACGGGATCACCTCGTCGGGCTCGCGCCGCACGACCGCGCCCGGCTGGAGCGGCTGCCTGGTGGCCTCCCGGGTCTCCGTGAAGGCCCGTTCGAGCTGCTCCTGGTAGTCGCGCAGGGCCTGCTCGGCCTCCTCGACCGTGATGTCGCCGCGGCCGATGAGGGCCTCGGTGTACAGCTTGCGGGTCGAGCGCTTGGCGTCGATGAGGTCGTACATCAGCGGCTGCGTGAACGCCGGGTTGTCGGTCTCGTTGTGGCCGCGCCGCCGGTAGCAGATCAGGTCGATGACGACGTCCTTGAGGAACGTCTGGCGGTATTCGTAGGCCAGCCGGCCGACCCGCACGACCGCCTCGGGGTCGTCGCCGTTCACGTGGAAGATCGGCGCCTGGATCATGCGCGCGACGTCGGTGGCGTACACGCTCGACCGCGAGGAGGCGGGCGAGGTGGTGAAGCCGACCTGGTTGTTCACCACGATGTGGACGGTGCCACCGGTGCGGTAGCCGCGCAGCTGGGACAGGTGCAGGGTCTCGGCGACCACGCCCTGGCCGGCGAACGCCGCGTCGCCGTGGACGAGCACGGGCAGGACGGTGAAGCCCTCCTCGCCGCGCTCCAGCAGGTCCTGCTTGGCCCGGACCACGCCCTCCAGGACCGGGTCGACGGCCTCCAGGTGCGAGGGGTTGGCCACCACCGACGTGCTGATCTTGTTGCCGTCCGGCGCCACGAAGTCGCCGCTCGCGCCGAGGTGGTACTTCACGTCGCCGGAGCCGTGCGCGCTGCGCGGGTCGATGTTGCCCTCGAACTCGCCGAACACCTGGGCGTACGACTTGCCCACGATGTTGGCGAGCACGTTGAGCCGGCCGCGGTGGGCCATGCCGATGACGACCTCGTCGAGGCGCTCGGCCGCCGCGGAGCTGATCACCGAGTCGAGCAGCGGGATCAGCGACTCGCCGCCCTCCAGGGAGAACCGCTTCTGGCCGACGTACTTGGTCTGCAGGAAGGTCTCGAACGCCTCGGCCGTGTTGAGCCGGCGCAGGATGTTCAGCTGCTCCTCGCGATCGGGCTTGGCGTGCGGCCGCTCCACCCGCGCCTGGATCCAGGCCCGCTCCTCGGGGTTCTGGATGTGCATGTACTCGATGCCGATCGTGCGGCAGTACGAGTCACGAAGCACGCCGAGGATGTCGCGCAGCTTCATCAGCGGCTTGCCGCCGAAGCCGCCCGTCGGGAACTCGCGCTCCAGGTCCCACAGCGTCAGGCCGTGCGACTGGATGTCGAGGTCGGGGTGCTTGCGCTGGCGGTACTCCAGCGGGTCGGTGTCGGCCATGAGGTGGCCGCGGACCCGGTAGGCGTGGATGAGCTCCAGCACGCGCGCCGACTTGGCCACGTCGTCGTCGTGGGTGGCCGAGATGTCCTTGACCCAGCGGACCGGCTCGTACGGGATGCGCAGCGACTCGAAGATCTCGTCGTAGAAGTCGTCGGCGCCGAGCAGGAGCTGGTGGATGCGGCGCAGGAAGTCGCCCGACTGGGCGCCCTGGATGATCCGGTGGTCGTAGGTGGAGGTGAGCGTCATCACCTTGCTGATGGCAAGGCGGGACAGCGTCTCCTCCGAGGCGCCCTGGTATTCCGCCGGGTATTCCATCGCGCCGACGCCGATGATCGTGCCCTGGCCGGGCATCAGCCGCGGCACCGAGTGGACCGTGCCGATCGTGCCGGGGTTCGTCAGGGAGATCGTCGTGTTCTGGAAGTCCTCCACGCCGAGCTTGCCCGCCCGGGCCTTGCGCACGATCTCCTCGTACGCCACCCAGAACTGGCGGAAGTCCATGGTCTCGGCCCGCTTGATCGAGGGCACGAGCAGCTGACGGGAGCCGTCGCTCTTCTGCACGTCGATCGCGAGGCCGACCCCGACGTGCTCCGGCTTGACGAGGACCGGCTTGCCGTCCACCTCGCCGTACGAGTAGTTCATCTCAGGCATCGACTTGAGTGCCTGGACGATCGCGTAACCGATGACGTGGGTGAAGGAGATCTTGCCGCCGCGGCCGCGGGACAGGTGGTTGTTGATGACGATGCGGTTGTCGATCAGCAGCTTCGCGGGGACCGCGCGGACGCTCGTGGCTGTGGGAACGACGAGCGAGGCCTCCATGTTGGCGGCGGTGCGCGCGGCGGCGCCGCGCAGCTTCTCCTCGACCGCGCCGGCCGGGGCCTGCTGCTTGGCGGGCGCCTTGGCCTCGGGCTTCGCCTGCGGCTTGGGCTGCGGGGGCGCCGTCTGCGGGGCCGGGCTCACCGGGGCGGGAGCCTCGGGGGCAGCCGTCGCGGTCGCGCCGTTCGCGGCGCCTGCGGACTTGGACGGAGCGGGCTTGGCCGTCCCGTTGTAGTCAGCGAAGAAGTGCCACCAGGCCTGGTCAACAGACTCGGGATCTTCGAGATACTTTTGGTACAACTCGTCGACAAGCCACTCATTTTGTCCAAAGCTTGCCAGCGGGTTTGTCCGCGACGACTCAGACGACACGGCGGAAATCGCCCTCTTCCGCAGATCGGCGTTGATGTTTGGTGAACCTGTCCAAGGCTACTCGCCTCACACACCGACGTGCGCCCCGGCGGGTCGCAGGTCCCGGCCCATCCTCCCAGGATCGATAAAACAGGTCACGCGCGGATAGCCCGTCTGGGTGGTGAGGTGCCCCTTACCCTCTGGTTACATCGACTGGTCAGTCGATGAGCCGCGACTCGATCCGGATATTGGGAGCTATATCGGACAGCATACCCGCGAGGTCGTCGCCCGCGGCACGCAGCGCGTCCAGAGAGAGCGGTTCGAGGCGCTCCAGGAGGAAGAGCGCGTCCACCGTCTCCTCGGTGATCCTCGTCCTGACGCACTGCCGCCAGTTCCACCGCCGGCAGGTGACGCCCGCGTCGTCGCGCCACACCACCTCGCCGATCTCCGGGTCGCCCAGCGCCTCCTCCGAGGGCTCGTCGCCCGCGGCCCGCACCAGCCGGGCGGTGCCCTGGTAGCGGCGCAGGTCCTCGCCGCCGATCGGCAGGCCGTGCCGTACGGACACGCTGTTGTAGGCGTCCACCACCAGGTTGATCTCGGGGAGCGGCATCCGGCGGACCAGTGCGTCGACCGACGGCCGGGTGCGCTGGGGCTTGGCGCCGAAGGCGCGGTAGGCCGCCCGCCAGGCCTCGATCCTCTCGTCGTCCAGCGCCACGGCGTGAACGGCCGCGTCGGCGAGCCAGGCCCGCGAACGGTCGTCGGACGGCCCGTTGTGCAGGCCGTACGCGCAGACCACCAGGACGGCGAAGTCCGGACGCAGCGCCGTGACGGCGTCGTCCACCGAGATGTCGTCGATCACGCCACTCACTTTATGGCCAGGCGCGCAGCGCCAGAGTCGCCACGGCGTCGAGGTCGGCCCGGGTCGCGCCATCCCTGGCCTGGGTGGACATGCCCTGGATGACGGCGGCGAAGAACGTCGCGAGCGCGGAGGCGCCGGTCTCCGGCGGAAGGAGGCCGGCCTCGACGTCCCGCTCGATCCGGCGGCGGATCGCCGCCTTGCCCGCCTCGCGGTGCCCGCGCAGCTCCTCGATCACACCGGCGTCGCTCGTGTTGATCCCGGCCGAGATGATCATGCAGCCGGGTGGGTGCGCCGGGTCGGTGTAGACCTCCGCCGCCTCGTGGAGCAGGCGCTCGACGGCGGCCCGCGCGGTCGGCTCCCCGGCCAGGGCGCGGGAGCTGAACGCGCCGTGGGTCTCCTGATAGCGGCGCACGGCCTCGCCGAACAGCCGGCGCTTGTCCCCGAAGGCGGCGTAGAGGCTGGGCGGGTTGATTCCCATCGCCGCGGTCAGGCCGGAGACCGAGGTCGCCTCGTAGCCGTGCCGCCAGAACTCCTCGAGCGCCCGTTCCAGCGCGACGTCCCGGTCGAACGCCCTGGTCCTTCCCATGCGCCGATTTTATAGCGATCGCTACAAGTCGTGCTATTTTGTAGCGTCCACTACAGAAAGGGGACGGACATGACCGCGTTGGACGGCAAGACGGCACTGGTGACGGGTGCGAGCAGGGGGATCGGGCGCGGAATCGCCGAACGGCTGGCGGCCGACGGGGCGCTGGTGGCGGTGAACTACGCCAGGGACGAGGCCGCGGCCAAGGACACGGTGGCGGCGATCGAGGCCCGGGGCGGCCGGGCCTTCGCGGTCAGGGCCGAGCTGGGTGCGCCGGGCGACGTGGACGAGCTGTTCGCCGGGCTGGACCGGGAGCTGGGGCCGCAGGCGCCGATCGACATCCTCGTCAACAACACGGGGATCACCGTGCGGGGATCGATCGAGGAGGTGACGCCGGAGCTCTATGACAGGGCGTTCGCCGTCAACACGCGGGCGGCCTTCTTCGTCACGCGGCGGGCGCTGCCGCGCATCCCCGACGGCGGGCGGATCGTGACCGTCACCTCGGGAGTGACCAGGATCGCGTTCCCCGAGGCGATCGCGTACGCGATGACCAAGGGTGCGCTGGAGACCTTCACGCTGGCGCTGGCCAAGCACCTCGGACCGCGGGGGATCACCGTGAACAACGTGGCGCCGGGGATCGTCGACACCGACACGAACGCGGACTGGCTGCGCGGCGACGAGGCGGCCTGGGCGGCGTCGGCCGGCCGGGCGGCGCTGGGCCGGGTGGGGACACCGCGGGATGTGGCCGGAGTGGTGGCCTTCCTCGCCTCCGACGACGCCCGCTGGGTCACCGGCACCACGGTCGACGCCACCGGCGGCAGCGACCTGTGACCCCGGCGGGCGATGGCGGAGCGGCCACGGTCCCACGTCGATCGTGCGGCGGAGGGCCGCGATCGCAGGCCGGGCGGGGGCGGTAGAGTCCCGCCTCATGCCGGAAACACCACGTGTGCTCGCCGTACAGAACGGAGCGAACGGGGGTCCCGGGCGGTTCGGAGAATGGCTGGACGCCGCCGGGGTCGCCGTCGACGTGGTCACCGCCTTCGACGGGTCCGCCCTCCCGCCGCGGCTGGAGCACGACGGCCTGATCGTGCTCGGCGGCGGTTACCTGCCGGACGACGACGACAAGGCGCCCTGGCTGCCGTCCGCCCGTGTCCTCGTCGAGCAGGCCCTCGCCCGGTCGGTGCCGTTCTTCGGCATCTGCCTGGGCGGGCAGATGCTGGCCTCGATCGGCGGCGGGAAGGTGCAGGGCGACGCCGGGGCGCCCGAGCACGGCAGCACGTCCGTCACCATGAGGGCCGAGGCGGCGGACGACCCGGTCTTCGGTGGGCTGCCCGCCGCCGTCCCGGCGATCGAGAACCACATCGACGCCATCACGGCCCTGCCGCTGGGCGCGGTCTGGCTCGCCGAGACCGAACGCTGCCCCTACCAGGCCTTCCGGCTGGGCGACCGCGCCTGGGGCGTGCAGTTCCACCCCGAGGTCGGGCCGGAACGCATCCGGCAGTGGGACGTCGAGCACACCCGCAGGCGGGGTCTCGACCTCGACGAGCTGTACGCCGCCGCCGTGACCGACGATCCGCTTTCGCGGGCCGCCTGGGGTGAGGTGGCCTCCCGTTTCGCCACCTTGGTCAAGGACGGGGGTTGAGTGGAACCGGCCGCCGCCCCTGCTGGGGCAGCGGCCGGGGGTCTTTCAGATCCGGGTGCGGATCGGTCAGGCGCAGGCGGCGCCGTTCAGCGTGAACAGGTCGGGCGTCGGGTTGGCCCCCGGCGCGGTCTGGCCGTTGAAGCCGAAGGTGATCGACTGGCCCGGATTGATGGTCTTGTTCCACACCTCGTTCGCCGCGGTCACGGTCGCCGCATCCTGCGAGAACTTGGCGCTCCAGCTAGTGGCGACCTTCTGGCCGCCCAGGAACGACCACTTCAGCGACCAGCCGTCGATCGCCTTCGTGCCGGTGTTCTTGAGGGTGATCTGGGTGGTGAAGCCCGTCGGCCACGTGCCGTGCGTGGTGTAGGTGACCTTGCACGCGCCCGGGGCCTTGACCGTGCCGTCGCCCTGGTCGGCGACGAACGCCGACACCCACGACAACGCGGAGTTCCAGTTGATGGCCTCCTCGTTCGTGGCGTACGAGTTGATGTCGTCGATGTAGCAGAACTGCGGCTTGCAGCCCTTCAGCTTCGCCTGGGCCACCGGGTCCTGGATGCCGGAGTTCGCGCCGCCGGCGAGCGTGCCGTGCGGCGGGTTCGGCAGCGAGGTGTCCAGCTGGTGGGCGTACCAGCGGCTGTGCTCGTTCTTCGACGCCACCTCGCCGTAGCCGGTCACGTACGACTGGTTGAGGGCGTTGCGGCCCAGCAGGTAGTCGATGGCCTCGAGGGCGGCGTCGCGGTACTTCACCGTGCCGGTGATGTCGTAGGCCGCGCCGAGGACGACCGTGTTGTTGAGGATCGCGCTGTTGGAGCCCCAGACGTAGTCGCCCGGGTTGTACGGGAGGCCGTACGGGTGGGCCTCGATGATGCCGAGGTAGCGCTCCGCGCCGTCGACGACCGACTGGCGTACGGCGTCACGGCCGGGCAGGTCGTTGGGCACGGTCGCCAGGTCGAGGCGGCCGAGCGCGGCCACGTTGCCCCAGTCGAACGAGCCGCCCTTGCCCCACAGGTCGGCCGTGTGGTGCGGCGAGGCGAGGACGAAGTCCTTGTACTCCTTGTCACCGGTGGTGATGTAGAGCTCGGCCGCGGCCCAGTAGAACTCGTCGCTGACGTTGGCGTCGTCGTAGGTGCCGCCGCCGGTGCCGTCGGAGGGGGAGGCGAGCACGTTCGGGTTCGCCTTGGCCGCCGTCCACGCCTTCTTGGCCGCCGCCAGGTTCTTGGCCGCGAACGCGGCGTCGTACGGCGCGAAGATCCGGGCCGCCTGGGCGGCGGTCGCGGCGAGGTTGAGCGTGGCGGCCGTGGAGACCGGGTGCAGCTCGCGCTTCTGCGCGTCCTGGTGGGGCAGCAGCGGCAGGCCGGTCCAGTTCTCGTCGTGGATCTTGTGGTGGACCATGCCGTCGGACCGCTGCATCTTCAGCAGGAACTCCTGCTCCCAGCGGGCCTCGTCGAGCACGTCGGGAACGGCGTCGCCGCTCTCGGGGATGTTCAGGTTGCCGATCGGCTTGGCCGTCGCGGCGTTCTTGGTGCGCTCGAACTCGCTCATGAGCTGGGCGACCGAGATGCCGCCGTTGACCACGTACTTGCCGTGGTCGCCCGCGTCGTACCAGCCGCCGGACACGTCGAGGGAGTAGTCGCAGACGCCCGGCTGGCACGGGACGTTCGTGTCGCCCTGGTTGGGGGCGACGCCCACGTGACCGGCGGGCCGGCCGTAGCCGGGACGCAGGGCGTCGTCGATCGCGATCCCGCTGCGCTGCGTGTAGTAGAACTTCAGCGCGTCGAGCTTGAGGGCGGCGTACGCGTCGGGCTTGATGTCGAACGGCCGGCTGGTCTCGCCGTCGGCGGTCAGCGTGTAGCCGGTCCCGGCCTTCTTGTACGCGCCGAAGTCGATCGAGTGGACGTTCTGCCCGGAGCTGGCGTCGTCGCCGCGCGGGGTGGTCGTGCCGTGCGCGACCACGGTCCCGGCGGAGTCCTTGAGCTGCCACGGCAGCGCCTCGGTGGCGTCGGTGACCAGGGTGGCGTTCTTGGGGCCCTTGGGCAGGTAGGCCACCTGGTTCACGCGGACCCGGGGGCCGGTGTCGGGCGTGTAGACCTCCGGCGGCGCTCCGCCCTTGAGCGAGACGTTGTCCACGCAGAACCGCCACGCCGTCGCGCTGCCGCCGATCTGGAAGACGACCTGCGCGTTGGGCAGGTCGACCGGCGAGGTGAACGTGTAGCTGTAGGTGTTGCCCGAGACGCTCAGCTCGGGGGCGGCCGACACGTACTGCGTGTAGGGGTCGGTCGGGAGCTGGACGTACGCCCTGGCGACCTTCCCGGGGTTCGCGGTGGCGAAGAAGCTGAACGCGTAGGTCTCGTCCTTCACCAGCGGGATGTCGTTGACGCCGACGATCGCGTCCCAGGGGTTGGTCGTGCCCGCGGGGACGTCGGAGCAGAGCCGGCCGTCGGACAGCTCGAAGTTCAGGTTCGCGGTGTGCCACCACGGGTCGGTGGTGGTGTCGAACGTGCCGTTGGGGATCTGTTCCGGGCCCTCCTCCGCCGTGGCGGGAGGTGCGCCGGTCAGGCAGGCCGTGGCCAGAGCCGCCACAGCGAGGATGCCGATTCGTCTGAGCACAGTGGTCCTCGGGGGGAGTGGGAGCGCTCCCAAAGCGGTGCGCGACTCGCATGTTTCCTTCGGGTTTCTGCGGGCGTCAACGATCCCGGCGGCGAGACGCGCCTGACCGGCCATTGCGAGGGGGTGCGGCTGAAACTTTCATTTCTGCAAAGGGACTTTTGCAAAGATATCTTTGCAATGGTAGCGTCGGCCGCATGGATCACGAGGTCTTCCACGTCCACGATCCCCGCACGCTGAAGGCGGTCGCCCACCCGCTGCGGGTGCGGCTGCTGGGGGAGCTGCGCACGAACGGCCCGGCGACCGCGACCGAGCTGGCCGGGCGCCTCGGCGAGAGCTCCGGCTCCACCAGCTATCACCTGCGCCAGCTCGCCAGGTATGGCTTCGTGGAGGCCGATCCCGGCCAGCGCGACCGGCGCGAGCGGCGGTGGCGGGCGATCCACCGCTTCACCTCCTGGAGCGACGTGGAGATGGCCGCGACCGCCGAGGGCCGGGAGGCCGCGGCGTTCCTGCGGCGGCGCCAGCTCGAAAAGCTCACCGCCGACGTCGAGAACTTCGAGCGCGAGCGCGACCTGTGGAGCGAGGCGTGGATCGAGGCCGCCGGCATGTCCGACCTGGTGGTACGGCTGTCGGCGGCGACGGTGGCGTCCCTCTACGAGCGGGTGTCGGCCATGCTCCTGGAGGCCGCCGAGCGGGATCGGGACGACCCGGACTCGCGTCCGGTCGCGGTCCTGCTGGCGGCCCATCCGCGCCGCGACCCGGCGGCCGGTCATGGGTGAGGCGGTCATGGGTGAGCCCGGGCGGTCGCTCGCCGAGACCCCGCGGCCGGGCAGGCGTGAGCACGGGCGCTACGCCGCGATCGAGTTCCTCACCTGGTTGCCGACCGGCCTGATGCTGGCGCCGATGGTGCTGCTGATGTCCGCCAGGGGGCTGGACATCGCAGAGGTCGGCCTGGTCGGCGGGGCCTACTCGATCACGATCGTCGTGCTCGAACTGCCGACGGGCGGGCTCGCCGACGTCCTCGGGAGACGCCCGGTGCTCGCCGCGTCGGCCGTCGTCAGCGTGGCCGCGCTGGTCGTGATGGCCCTGGCGCACTCGGTGTGGCCGTTCCTGGTCGCGTCCGTCCTCAAGGGCGTCGCGCGTGCGCTGTCGAGCGGGCCCGCCCAGGCGTGGTACGTCGACACCCTCCACGCCCGGTATGGCCCGGCCGCCGACCTGAAGCCCGGGCTCGCGGCCGGCAACGTCGCGGGCGCGGCCGCCCTCGCGCTCGGCACGCTCGCCGGCGGCCTGCTCCCGCTCGCCGTACGCCGGGACCCGCTGGCCGCGCCGGTCTGGGCGGGAGCGGGGGCCGCGCTCGTCCTCCTCGTGGCCGTGCTCGTGCTCATGCGCGAGCCGAGCCGTGTGGGGAGGGGGCCCGCCCGGGCGGCGGTGCGGCTGGCCGAGGTGGTCCGCGACGTGCCGGTCACGATCGTCGCCGGGATCCGGCTCGGCCTGGCCGACCGCGCCCTCGGACGGCTGCTCCTGCTCGCCGCCGGGGGTGGCGTGATGCTGAACAGCATCGAGATGCTGACCCCCGGACGCCTCGCCGCCCTGACCGGAGAATCCGCGACGGGCGGCGCGGCCTACGCCTTCGTGACCTTCGCCGGCTTCGCCGCCAACGCGCTCGGCAGTTCCCTCGCGCCGCCGGTCGCCCGGCTCGTCCGCGGCTCGATCCCCGCGGCCGCCTCGGCCACGGTCGTCACGGCGGCGGCGGTCGTCGCGCTGGCCGCCTCGACGGCCCTGCGGGGCGCGGCCGGGGTCGCCGCGACCGCGGCGGCCTACGTGCTGCTGTTCACCGCGCTCGCGGTCGCCTCCCTGCTCAGGACAGAACTGCTCCATCAGCGCGTCGCCGCCGACCGGCGGGCCACGGTGATGTCGGTGGACTCCCTGCAGCTCCAGTTCGGCGGCCTGCTCTCCTCGCTCTGCCTGGTGCCGCTGTCGGGGATCGCCGGCGTCGGTCCCGTCTGGGCGCTCACCGCCGTGGTCGTTCTCGCCTCCGCCCTCCTGTACGTACGACTCCCCGTCAGTCCCACCCTGAGGTACCCCCGGTAGAACCAGATTCGGTAAGACGGCACAATCAAGCGGGCAGGGCTGCGAGAGGGGCGGGGAGCCGATGAGCAAGGTGATCGTGACCGCGGCGAACGAGGCGCAGCGCGCTGCGTGGCTGGGCGGGGGACTGCCCGAGGTCGAGCGGGTGCGGCCGGGGTTGTGGTCGATTCCCGTCCCGATCCCGATCAACCCGCTGCGCTACGTCCTGGTCTACGCCCTGGAGGTCCCGGACGGGGTTGTGATCATCGACGCCGGATGGAACACCGAGGAGGCGTACGACGCGCTCGTCGCGGGGCTCGCCACGGCCGGATACGAGATCACCGACGTGAAGGCCGTGCTGGTCACACACATCCATCCGGACCACTACGGCCTGGCCGGGCGGATCCGGGAGGTCTCCGGCGCCTGGATCGGGCTGCATCCGGCCGACGCCCGCATCGTGCACGACCGCTACGACGAGTCGGCGATCGAGTCGCTCGTGCAGCGGGAGCGCTCCCTGCTGGTCAGGTGCGGGGTGCCGGACATGACGGCACAGGAGCTCGCCGGGGCGTCGGTCATGCTGCGTCAGTTCGTCACGATGGCGACGCCCGACCGGCTCATCGAGGACGGCGACCGGCTCGACCTGCCCGGCTGGGACCTGCGGGCGATGTGGACCCCCGGCCACTCGCCCGGTCACCTGTGCTTCGTGGAGCCGGAGCGCCGTCTGCTGTTCTCCGGCGACCACGTGCTCGCCCGGATCACGTCGATGGTCGCCGTACACCCCCAGTCGACGGCCAACCCGCTCGCCGACTACCTCGACGCGCTGCGGGCGGTGGGCAAGCTCGACGTCGAGGAGGTGCTGCCCGCCCACGAGTACCGCTTCCTGGAGCTGACGAAGCGGGTGGACTACGTCATCGGGCACCACGAGGAGCGGCTGGCGGAGGTGCGGCGAGTCGTGGCGGACGGCGACGGCTCCACCTGCTGGGACATCGCCACCCGGCTCACCTGGTCGCGCAGCTGGGAGGAGATCCCCGCGCACATGCGGCGGGCGGCCAACAACGAGACGCTCGCTCACCTGGTGTGGCTGGAGCAGCGGGACATGGTCACCCGCGTGCCGGGCGAGCCCGACCTCTGGCACGCGCCGTCCGCCTGACCGCACTCCCCGGCTTCCCGCTGAGCGGGCCGTTATTCTGGCAGGCAGAATCGGAAGGACGGTGTCGTGAGCGAGGAGCGCTCGCCGGTGGCGAGCATCGACCGGGCCCTGCAGGTCCTGCGGGAGATCAGCGAGCACGGGCGGGGTGTGACGCTGGACGAGCTCGCCGCCAAGGTGGGGCTTCCCAAGAGCTCTCTGCACCGCATCCTCGGAGCCCTCAGGCATCGGGGATTCGCCGCCCAGTATGAGCCGGGTGGGCCCTACTTCGTCGGCACCGAACTGCTGGCCACGGCGTTCCGCTTCCACGAGAACATGGACGTGCGCGGGCTGGTCCACCCGCTCCTCACGCGGCTGCGTGAGACGACCGGCGAGACGGTGCACATGGCCGTGCTGGACGGCGCCGACGTCGTCTACCTGGACAAGATCGAGGCACCCCGGTCCATCACCATGACCTCCGTCGTGGGCGGGCGCAACGGAGCCCACTGCACCGGGGTCGGCAAGGCGCTGCTGGCCTGGACGTACCCGACGGACGAGGCGATCACGTCCTGGGCCGTCCGGCACGGGCCGCTGCGTGCGCCGACCCGGGCCACGGTGACGGACCCGGCGGGGCTGGCCGCCCAGATGGCGGAGATCAGGCGGCGGGGCTACGCGCTGGACCTGGAGGAGAACGAGCCCGGCGTGCGGTGCGTGTCCGCTCCCGTGTTCATGGGGAGGGACGTCCCGCTGGCCGCGGTGAGCGTGACGGTGCTCAAGGAACGCCTGCCTGCGTCCCGGGCGAGGGAGCTTGGCGAGACGATCCGCCGGCTCGCCGCGGAGTACGGACGAACCGCATAACTCCCCTCATCTGCGGAGATATCTTGACAAATCCCCCGCGATAATGATCTCATAACCGCATCGTGGAATAGCGTTCTGTCATACGGAATGAGGAATCATGAGGCTCGGGACTGTCCGGACGGCGGGTGGCGAGGCCGCGGCGGTGGAGCGCGACGGCGCGTGGCTGGCGCTCGACGTGCCGGCCGGCGTGACCCTCCGGGACGTCCTGGCGAGAGGGGCGGGGGAGGTCCGCCGCCTGGCCGGCGCGGCGACCGCCGAGATCCCGGAGGCCGTGCCCACGGCGCCTCTGCGGCCCGGCAAGATCGTCGCCATCGGGCTCAACTACCTGGACCACATCCGCGAGGCCGGGATGGACAAGCCGGAGCGGCCGCTCGTCTTCGCGAAATTCCCCTCCAGCGTGATCGGCCCGGAGGACGCGATCGTCGTCGACGCCGCACTGACCTCCCGCGTCGACTGGGAGGTCGAGCTCACCGCCGTCATCGGAGCACCGCTGCGCGACGCGAGCCCGGAGGAGGCCCTGGCCGGTGTCGCCGGGTACACCGTCGCGAACGACGTGTCGGCGCGGGACCTCCAGTTCGGCGACGGCCAGTGGGTGCGAGGCAAGAGCCTCGACACGTTCTGTCCGCTCGGCCCGGTCGTCGTCACGCCCGACGAGATCTCCGATCCCCAGGCGCTGCGGCTGTGGACCGTCGTCAACGGCGAGACGGTGCAGGATTCCAGCACGTCGCAGATGCTCTTCGGGGTGGCAGAACTCCTTTCCTTCTGCTCCCGCTCGTTCACGCTGGAGCCCGGTGACGTGGTGCTGACCGGCACGCCGTGGGGGTGCGGCGAGTTCATGGAGCCGCGGCGTTCTCTGCGGCCCGGTGACGTCGTCGAGGTGGGCGTCGAGGGCATCGGGACCCTGCGCAACCCCGTGACCGGCCGGGAGTGACGGGAAGGGCGCGGAGCCCTTTCCGGTGCTCCGCGCCCTTCCCGCCGCCGAGGCGCCCTCCGCGTTACCGGGCGCCCTCCAATTCACTCGGGCCGCCCCACGCGGGAGCGGTACGGCGGCATGAACCGGTGGCGTGGCATCTGGTCGGCAAGCACGCCGCCGTCGACCACGAGGGTGGTCCCGGTGACGTACCGGGCGGCGTCGGACGCGAGGTAGACGACGGCGCCGGTGACGTCGTCGGGCCTGCCGTACCCGCCCCTGAGGGGGATACGCTCGGCCCAGGCCGCCTCGAACGCCTCGTGCTCCAGAGGGAACGCGTCGTCGATCGGCGTGGCGATCATTCCGGGCGCGATCGCGTTGACGGTGATGCCGTGCGGGCCGAGCTCCGCCGCGAGCGACCTGGTGATCAGCTCGACCGCGCCCTTGGACGCGTTGTAGTGGGCCAGCCCGGCCTCGGCCATCAGGCCGTTCTTCGACGAGACGTTCACGATCCTGCCTGGCATTCCCTCAGCGATCATGTGCTCGGCGATCCGCTGGGAGAGGAAGAAGACAGCGTCGACGTTGACCGCCATGATCTCGCGCCAGCCCTCGACCGTGATCTCGTTGAAGTGCTCAAGCCTGGCGATCCCGGCGTTGTTGACCAGGATGTCCACCGGGCGCTCGGCCCAGAGGCGGTCGGCGAGGCCGCCGAGACCCGCGGTGTCGGCGAGGTCGAACTCGACCGGGCTGCAGGCCCTGCCGTACGCCTCGACCAGCCGGACGGTCTCGTCCAGCGGCGGCCCACCAGGCCTGTCGATCGCCACGACGTCCGCGCCGGCCTCGGCGAGACCTGCGGCGAACGCCTGGCCGAGACCACGCGCGGCGCCGGTGACGACGGCCACCCGTCCGGTGAGGTCGAACCGCCCGCACTGTACTTGCCTGATTCGCTCGCTCATGTCAGCCCCAGCAGCGGAAGGGCGTCGCGGTGGATCAGCTTCTCGATCTCGTCGCGGTCGAGCGGCGGCAGGCCGGGGATGCCCGCCACGGCTCCGACCGCCCGCAGGCCGTCGATCGACGCGTCGACCGTGGTGAACGGGTAGTCGCTGCCGAACAGCAGCTTGTGCCACACCCCGTAGTCCTGCACGAGCCTGAGGCTGTGCCAGAGCTGGAACGGGCGGTAGTGGAGCGCGGAGACGTCGGCGTAGACGTGCCGGTGCTTGCGGATCACCGCGATGCATTCGCCCTCGAACGGGTGGCCGAGATGCGCCAGGACCATGCGCAGCTCCGGGTGGCGAATCGCGACCTCGTCCAGATGGACGGGAAGAGCCCACTTCAGCGGCGCTGCCGAGACGAACGTCGTGCCGGTGTGCACCAGCAGGGGCAGGCCGTGCCGCTCGGCGTAGGCGAACAGGTCGTCGTACTCCGGGGCGGCGGGGTCGAACCCCGCGTACATCGGCATGAGCTTGATCCCGCGCAGGCCCAGGTCCTGGTGGCCGCGCACCAGCTCGTCCCGCCAGCCGGGCTGGGTGGGATCGAGCGACAGGTAGCCGATCAGCCTGTCGGGGTGCGCGGCCGCGTAATCCGCCACGTCCGCGTCGTCCACCCACAGGCCCGACCTGCGCGCCTTGCCTCCCACCACGATCGTCCGGGTGCCTTCGGGGGCGGAGGCCGCGTAGTCGGCCCAGCGCACGGTGAGGTCGACGTGACCCCCGTGCGCGCGGGCCGACTCGGCGGAGAAGGGATCCCCGACATCGTCCGGGCAGGTGAACAGGTGTGAGTGGACGTCCACGATCATGTGCGGTTCCGCTTCTCCCAGCCTTCGGCGAACATGTTCCAGAACCGGTGGCTCGGTGGGTGCTCCTCGAAGACCTCGTCGGCCAGCTCGATTCCCAGTCCCGGCTTATCAGGTATCCCGACATATCCGGCTTCGATGGGCAGGGCGCCGCGAACCGCCTCGAAGACGTACGGCTCCAGCAGGCCGTCGAAGGTCTCCAGGATCGTGAAGTTGGGCATGCCGAGCACGGCGTGCACCGACGCGGTCGTGCACAGCGGCGAGTTCGAGTTGTGCGGCGCCACGGTCATCGAGTGCAGGTCGGCCAGCGCGGCGAGCTTGCGCACCTCGGTGAACCCGCCCGCCATCGACAGGTCCGGCTGGATGATGTCCACCGCGTTCGTGGCGAACAGCCGCGCGTACTCGTACCGGTTGTGGAAGTGCTCCCCGCCCGAGATCGGGAGGGCCGCCCGCTGACGCAGCTCGGCGTACCGCTCGATGTGGGTCCACGGCAGCGGCTCCTCGAACCAGCCGATGTCGTACGGCTCCAGCTCCCGCACCAGCCGGGCGGCGGTGTGGAAGGCGAAGCGGGCGTGCCCCTCGACGAACAGGTCCACGTCCGGGCCGGCCGCCTCACGCACGGCGGCGACGATGTCGAGCGAGAGCCGAAGCTCGGTGCGGGACAGCTCGCCGAGGCCGGCGCCGAAGGGGTCGAACTTCAGCGCGGTGTAGCCTCTGGCCACCGTCTCCTTGGCGCGCTGGGCGAACGCGCCGGGCTCGCGGTCGCCGGTGTACCACCCGTTGGCGTAGACCCTGACCCGGTCGCGGCAGGCACCGCCGGTGAGCCGGTAGGCGGGCACGCCGAGCGCCTTGCCCATCAGGTCGTGCAGCGCCTGGTCCACGCCCGACACCACGATGCCGCCGACGTCTCCGCCGCGCAGGAAGTCGCCCTGATAGAGCCGGAGCCAGATCTCCTCCACATCGAAGGGGTCGGCGCCCAGCAGGTGCCGCTGCGCCATCGCCTCGGTCAGCAGGCAGGTCTCCCGCGCCCGGTAGGGATGGGTGATCTCGCCGACGCCCGACAGGCCCTCGTCCGTGTGGATCCGTACGTAGCTGAAGTCACGCCAGGCAGTGCCCAGGGTGAGGGTCTCGACACGGCTGATCCGTCCGGCGGGGCCCGCCGGACGGGTGGTGTTCACGGTCAGCATCAGCGGGTTCCTCCCATGGTGGAGGCGGCGCTCAGGTCGCCGGGCGCATCGCCGTCGGAGAGCTGGGCGCGGACGGCCGCCTCGGTGACCTCGATCAGCCGGTCCACGTCCGCGTCGGTGTGCGCGTACGACAGGTGGCTGCGCTTGAGGTTGAGCGGCAGCTCGAAGACGCCCTGGTCGACCATGCGGCGACGGTATCCGACGAACATGGCGGTGTCGTTGGCGAGGAGGTCGTCGTACGTCTTCGGCGGCCGGTCCATGAAGTAGGTGACGAACACCGAGCCGTACCCGGTGACGACGGCGGGCACACCGAGAGAGGCGAGCACCGGGGGAAGCTCGGCGCGCACCCGGTCGCCCAGCCGGAACACGTGCTCGTGCACCGGCTCCTCGCGCAGCTTGCGCAGGGTGGCGAGCGCCGCCGCGACCACCGCCGGGTGGCCGTTGTAGGTGCCCGCGAAGAAGACGGGGGCGCCGGGGCGCGAGCTGAACAGGTCCATGAGGTCGGCGCGGCCTCCGAGCGCGCCGACCGGATAGCCGTTCGCGATGGCCTTGCCCATCGTGGTCAGGTCGGGGGTCACACCGGCGATCTCCTGCCAGCCGCCGAGGCCGTGCCGTACGCCCGTGATCACCTCGTCGAAGACCAGCACGCTGCCGTGCCGGGTGCACTCCTCCCGCAGTGTGCGCAGGAACTCCGCGTCGGGGAGCAGGCAGCCGACGTTGTGCGGCACGGGTTCGACGATCACGGCGGCGATGTCCTCGCCGTGGCCGGCGAACGCGGCGCGCACGCCCTCGGGGTCGTTGAACCGCAGGACGAGTGTGGCGTCGAGGACCTCGGGCAGGATGCCGGTGGAGATCGGGTCCCTGCGCCCGACACGGTCGGGCGTCGAGATCACGTTCATGCTCACGGCGTCGTGCCAGCCGTGGTAGCAGCCCTGGAACTTCACCACCAGCCGGCGTCCGGTGGCGGCCCGCGCGACCCGCAGGGCGTGGAAGGTCGCCTCCGAGCCGGTGCTGGTCAGGAGCACCCGCTCCATGCTGGGGACCAGCTCCGCGAGCGTCTCGGCCAGTTCGATCTCACCCTCGGTGACGCCGACGCCGCACAGGTCCAGGGTCCGTCCCGCCTCCGCCACGGCCGCGGCCACGTCCGGGTCGTTGTGGCCGAGCAGGGGCGGGCCGAAGGCCGCGTGGTAGTCGGTGTACTGCCGCCCGTCCGCGTCCCAGAACGTGGCGCCCTGGGCCCGGGCGATCACCAGGTCGGCGAGTCCCGGAACGTTCCGCTGTCCGCTGTTGACCCCGCCGGGGATGACCCGGCGGGCCCGCTCGGGCAGGGAGGTGGACGGGGCCGGTTGCTGATTCACATGGTCTCCTTGGCCGCCGCACCGGGACCAGCCCCGTTCCGGTGTGACGCGAATGTTTCCGCCGCAGATCGATTGTTACGAACACTATTCGGCGTACCCGAACAGTTAGCGGCATCTTAGGGAGGCGTCTTTGCCAGGTCAATGGCATCCAAGGGGGATGTAGTGAAAAATGCGCTACAGTGTTCGGCTATGACGAACAGTGAGGTGGAGAACTCCCGCTACTGGATCCGCAGTGTCGCCAGGGCGGCCGAGGTCCTCGAAGCCCTGGCCGGCGGTCCTCCGGGGGAGGGACTGAGCGTGACCGAGGTGGCGGCGGCGTGCGGCCTGTCGAAGAGCTCGGCCTTCGCCACGCTTTACACACTCCAGCGGTTCGGCCTGGCCGCCGACGACGGCGAGGGCATGAACCGGCGCTACCGCCTCGGGATGGCGCTCGCCCGGCTCGGTGACAGGGCGCGCGACCAGCTGTCGTTGCGGGACGTCGCCCGTCCCATTCTGGTGGAGCTGACCCGGTCGACGGGCATGAACTCGCGGCTCGCCGTCCCGGAGAGCGACCAGGCCGTGGTGATCGACCAGGTAAGCAACGGCGAGCGCATCCAGGTGGACCTCCGGATGGGCGTGCGTGAGCTGCCCCACTGCACCGGCCTCGGCAAGGCGCTGCTCGCCGAGATGGAGGATCGGCAGGTCGCGGCCCTGATCGAGAGGGTCGGGCTGCCCCGCCGCACGGCACACACGATCACCGAGCTCGATCGGCTGCTGGCGCACCTGCGCGACATCCGCGAGACGGGCTACGCGCTCGACGACGAGGAGGACGCGGAGGGGGTGTTCTGCGTCGGCAGCGCCCTGCGCGACCATTCCGGCGCGTGCGCCGGGGCCATCAGCATCACCGGCCTGAAACCGGCTCTGCCCACGTGGCGCTACCAGGAGCTGGGGCGGCAGGTGCGGGACGCGGCGCGGCGGATTTCGTGGGAACTCGGCTATCGGCCTTGATTTGCCGACCGAAACCTGCTTAAGGTTTGCGCCACATCGGGCGAACAACTGGCCCCCGCGACGTCACAGCCCCTGACCGCGGACGGTTTCGGCCAGCAGTACCGCCGCCTGCACGCCTCACGCGTGTCCGCCCGGCCTTCATTCACCCCCTGCCGTGCCGCGTCTCGCCGTACGGCCGAAGGTTGAGGCATCTGTTGAACGATCCCCAGAAATCTCCCCTGGCCCGTCGTGCCCTGCTGACGGCGGGCGGTGTCGGTGGGCTGGCTCTGCTGGTTCCCGGTACGGCTCACGCCGGCCCGCAGGCGGAGCTGAAGACCGCGGTGTACGGCGTGGCGACGGTGGCCGAGTTGCTGTCGCTGGACGGCACGAAGATCCCGGACGGGACGCTGGTGCGGGTCGCGGGCTACAAGGCGGCCGGTGACGGCGGCGGCATGCTGGTGCGCTGGGACGAGGACTCGACCGCGGCGGTCGACGGCGGCACAGTCCTCGGTGGCTCAGGCGCGGGCCGGTGGCTTCAGGTCCACGACGGTGTGGGCGACTTCCGTAGGTTCGGGGTGTTCGGCGACGACGCGCCGGCGGACGCCGCGCTGGACACGATGGTGAACGACCCGTCCATCCACCGGATCGAGGCCCACACCGACCTGCTGTTCGTCAAGCGGCACAAGTTCACCCGCTCGAACCTGGAGTTCGACTTCGGCGGCCACACCGTCCGCACCGACGGCATCGAGAAGAACACGCACGACAACCCCTTCGGCGCCGTGATGTTCTTCCGCGGGGAGGTCACCGACACGGTCGTCGAGCACACGCTGACCGCCCCGATGCCCGACCTGGCCGACGTCTTCGAGGTCGGCGACTCCGCGAAGTTCAAGGTCGGCCAGTGGTGGACGGCGGTGGTGAACAACCTCGCCGGCCGCGACGAGCGGGAACTGCAGAAGATGGTGCAGGTCACCCAGATCGTGGACGGCTCCCGCGTCCGGGTGAACTACCAGAACGGCTGGGACCTTGACAAGGGCCGCGTCATCACCTGGACCAGGGTGAATCCGGTCGAGCGGGTCCACGTCAGGAACATGGTGTTCGTCGGCGCCCCGCCGTACGACGGGCCGAAAAACGGGGAACTGCCCGACGACCGGGAGTACACCGGTTCGCACCCGGTGGCCTACGAGTACGCCGCCTGGTGCGACGTCTCGGGCATCGACGCCACCCTCACCTGGTGGCCGGTCGTCATGCGCCGCTGGTGCACCTACTTCCGGACCGAGAGTTGCACGCTGAAGAACCCCCCAACGGTCTTCTACGGCGGTGCGGGCTACCTCACCCAGCAGATCTACTGCCTGTACGGCCACGTGGCCGACTGCCACACCTCCAACGCCCGCCACCTCAACGACCTGACCGCGTCGGCCTACTGCGTGGTGGAGAACTGCCACGGGGACGGCGACGACGCGGGCGGCAACCCGTTCACCACCCACGGGCAGTACGAGCACGACCTGGTGTTCACCGGCAACTCCGGCCTGATGGACATCGCCAACTCGGGCGCGCAGTGGGGGATCAGCGCGAAGCGGATCACCGTACGCCGGCACGTCTGCTCCTGGTTCACGGCCAACACCAAGATCACCGATCTGACGCTGGAGGACGTCAAGGTCGTCCCGCGCTCCACCTTCGACCCCGGCGGCACGCTGACGGTCAACGCCGACGGCGTGCAGATGCGCGGCTGCTCGGCCAGGACGTTCGCGGTCGCGCAGCGATCCGCGCGGTCCGGCAGGCCGAACGTCATCGAGGACTGCAGCTTCGACCTCCCCGAGGGGCAGGTCGTCGTTCAGACGCCGGTGACGAACCCCGTTCACTTCGTCCGGTGCGTCTTCACCGGGGTGAACGGCGCGGTCATGCGCGGGTCCGGCCCCGTCCACTTCACCGACACCGTGATCAGGGGGACCGCCGGCGCGGCGCCACTGCTGATCGGCGCCGCCGAGGTCGTCGTGTCCGGCGGGCGGCTGACCGACACCGGCATCCGCCTGTCCGCGGTCCGCGAGCAGCGGATCTCGATCGGCGGAGGCGCCGTGGTCGAGGGGACCAACAGCGAGAAGGCGCTGCTGTCCCGCGCCGAGGGCTCACCGGTGCGGTGGGAACTGGGCGACTACCTCAGCTCGACGGGCGACGGCGGCACCGCGCACGTCGCGATCACGAGCGGCGTCAACCGCTACTCCGCCGTCGGGGCGCGGTTCCGGGGCGGTCTGCTGACCTTCGCGGACGCCGCCTTCGGCGGCGACTCCCACCTCCTGCACACGGGCTGCGCCGAAGAGGGCGTCACCCGTACGGCCCCGGCGGAGGGGCCCCGAGTCATCACCATCGGCAACCTGGCCGTCTGAGGAGTCCCGAAATGAGTTCATCCATGAGGTCCCGTCGTGCCCTGCTGACGGCGGGCGGTGTCGGTGGGCTGGCTCTGCTGGTTCCCGGTACGGCTCACGCCGGCCCGCAGGCGGAGCTGAAGACCGCGGTGTACGGCGTGGCGACGGTGGCCGAGTTGCTGTCGCTGGACGGCACGAAGATCCCGGACGGGACGCTGGTGCGGGTCGCGGGCTACAAGGCGGCCGGTGACGGCGGTGGCATGCTGGTGCGCTGGGACGAGGACGCGACCGCGGCGGTCGACGGCGGCACAGTCCTCGGTGGCTCAGGCGCGGGCCGGTGGCTTCAGGTCCACGACGGTGTGGGCGACTTCCGTAGGTTCGGGGTGTTCGGCGACGACGCGCCGGCGGACGCCGCGCTGGACGCGATGGTGAACGACCCGTCCATCCACCGGATCGAGGCCCACACCGACCTGCTGTTCGTCAAGCGGCACAAGTTCACCCGCTCGAACCTGGAGTTCGACTTCGGCGGCCACACCGTCCGCACCGACGGCATCGAGAAGGCGGGTTACGACGACCCCTTCGCGGCCGTGCTCCTCTTCCGGGGCAAGGTCACCGACACGGTGGTGACCGCGCCGCTCACCGCCGACATGCCGGAGCTGTCGGACGTCTTCGAGGTCGGCGACTCGTCGAAGTTCCAGGTCGGCCAGTGGTGGTCGGCCGAGGTGAGCAAGGGCGCCGGGCAGTGGGAGCGTGAGCTGCAGAAGCTCGTGCAGGTCACCCAGATCGTGGACGGCTCCCACATCCGGGTGAACTACCTCAACGGCTGGACGCTGAAGGCCGGACGGTCGATCACCTGGACGCGGATCGAGCCGGTCGAGCGGGTCCACGTCAGGAACATGGTGTTCACCGGCGCGGGCGCGGACCAGTACACCGGGTCGCACCCGGTGGCCTACGAGTACGCCGTCTGGTGCGACGTGTCCGGCATCGACGCCACCGGCACGTTCTGGCCGGTCGTCATGCGCCGCTGGTGCACGTACTTCCAGACGCGCTCCTGCTCGCTGAAGAACCCCACGTCCGTCACCTGGGGCGGCGCGGGCTACCTGACCCAGCAGATCTACTGCCTGTACGGCCACGTGGCCGACTGCCACACCTCCAACGCCCGCCACCTCAACGACTGGACCGCCTCGGCATACGGGCTGGTGGAGAACTGCCACGGCGACGGGGACGACCAGGGGCCGTTCGTCACCCACGGGCAGTACGAGCACGACCTCGTCTACACCGGCAACTCCGGCCTGATGACGTTCGCCAACTCCGGCGCGGCGTGGGGCTCGGCGGCCAAGCGGATCACCGTACGCCGGCACGTCTGCTCGTGGTTCGTGGCCCGGGTGAAGGTCACCGACTTGACGCTGGAGGACATGCGGGTGATCGGGAAGCCGTCGCTCGCGGGCTCGGGGATGATCTGGGTCAACGCCGACGGCGTCCAGATGCGCGGCTGCTCCGCGAACGACCGGCTGATCATCTCCCAGTCGTCCGCCCTGTCGGCCCGCCCGAACGTCATCGAGGGCTGCGACTTCACGATCGCCGCCGGTACGGAGATCGTGCAGTCTTCGGTCACCTCGCCCGTGCACATCGTGCGGTCGGTGCTGTCGAACCTGGACGGCAACGCCTGCAACGGCACGGGAGAACTGCACCTGGCCGACAGCACGCTGCTCGGCAAGGAGGGCGGCGCGCCGCTGCCCGTCGCCGCCTCACTCGTACGGATCCAGGGCGGGCGGCTGTCGGGCACCGGCATCCGGTTGTCGGGCAAGAAGGACCAGCGCGTCCACGTGGGCGGCGGCGCGGTGGTCGAGGGGACGAACGGCGCGAAGGCCCTGCTGTCCCGCGCGGACGCGGGCGGGACCGTTCAGTGGGAGCTGCGCGACTACCGGAGCACGACGAGCGACGCGGGCACCGCCCACGTCGCGGTCGAGACCGGGAAGAACGTGTACTCGGCCGTGGGCGCCCGCCTGTCGGGCGGGAAGGTCACGCTCGCCGGGGCCGCCTTCGGCGACGGGTCGCTGCTCCAGCACACCTCCTGCGTGGAGGAGGGCGTCTCCCGGACCGCTCCGCCGGACGGCCCCCGGGTTCAGACCACCGGAAACCTCGTTCTCTAACCTTCTACTCCCAAACCCATACAGAGGAGTGCAAATGGAACGCCGGGTCGCATTGGCCCTCGCCGGCGCCGGAAGCCGGGGCCAGACCTACGCCTCGTGGGTGGCGCGGAACCAGGACCGCGCGCGGCTCGTCGCCGTGGCCGACCCGGACCCCCACCGGCGCGGCCTCGTCGCGGCCGGGCACCCCGGGGTGGCGGAGTACGCGACCTGGCAGGACATGCTGGCCGCGGACGTGGAGGCGGACGCGGTGATCGTGGCGACCCAGGACAGGGACCACGTCGACCCGGCCGTCGCGTTCGCCGGGGCCGGGCGCGACCTGCTGCTGGAGAAGCCGCTCGCGCCGACCGAAGAGGAGTGCCGGCGGATCGTCTCCGCGGTCACCGGCGCCGGCGTCCGGCTCGCCGTCTGCCACGTGCTGCGCTACACCCCGTACACCGACCTGGTGACGGAGGCGGTCCGCTCCGGTGTGCTGGGCGAGATCATGAGCGTCCAGCACCTGGAACCGGTGGGCTGGTGGCACGCGGCCCACTCCTACGTACGCGGGCCGTGGCGGAGCGAGAAGCTGGCCAGCCCGATGCTGCTCGCCAAGTCCTGCCACGACCTGGACTGGCTGGCGTACGTGACCGGGCGCAGGATCGCCCGGGTGGCGAGCTTCGGAGACCTCGGCCACTTCCGGCCCGACAAGCGCCCGGCGGGCGCCGCGGACCGCTGCCTGGACTGCGCGATCGAGCCCGAGTGCCCCTATTCGGCGCCCAAGCTCTACTACCCCGTGCTGCGGGAGCGCGGGGCCGTCTGGCCCGTCAGCGTGATCACCGACGCGACGGACGAGGCGGGCGTCACCGAGGCGCTGCGCACCGGCCCGTACGGCAGGTGCGTCTACGCCTGCGACAACGACGTCGTGGACCACCAGGTGCTGGCCCTGGAGTTCGAGGGCGGCGCCACCGGGACGTTCACGATGACCGCCTTCACCGAGCAGACCCACCGGCAGACCCGGATCTTCGGCAGCCACGGGCAGCTCGTCGGAGACGGCGAGCGGGTGACGGTCCTGGACTTCCGCACCGGAAGGACCGAGACCACCGAGGCCGGCCCCGTCGGCGGCGCCACCGCCGGCGAGGGCCACGGCGGCGGGGACGACGGCGTGATGGACGCTTTCGTGCGCGCCGTGGCCACCGGCGACGACGCCCTGATCCGGTCGGGCCCGGCCGAGTCGCTCGCCTCCCACCTCGCGGTCTTCGCCGCCGAGCGGGCCCGGCACACCGGCACCGTCGCCGACGTGCCCGAGCAGTGAACTTCCCCGATTCTTGAGAGAGGACCTTCCCATGCGACTTCGCATGCTGGCGCCGGTCGTGGTGGCGGCGCTCGCCGCCGCGGCCACCGCCTGCGGCTCCGGCTCGGACGCCGCGTCCGGCAAGCAGACCGTGACCATGTGGGTGTATCCGATCATCCCGGACGAGGCCAAGCACAAGGCCTTCTGGGACGGCCAGATCGCCGCGTTCACCAAGGACAACCCGAACATCGACGTCAAGGTCGAGATCTACCCGTGGGCGAAGCGCGAGGAGTCGCTCACCACGGCGATCGCCGGCAGCAAGGGGCCCGACCTCGTCTATCTGATTCCCGACCAGATCCCGAAGTTCGCCAAGGCCATCGAGCCGGTCGACGCCTACCTGTCCGACACGGCCAAGGCGGACTACCGCGACAACGTCAAGCAGGCCGTCACCATCGACGGGAAGCTGATGGGCGCCCCGATCCTGATGGGCGCGAACCCGCTGATGTGCAACCAGAAGGTGCTCGACGCGGCCGGGGTGGAGGCTCCCAAGACCTGGGACGACGTGCTCGCGATCGCGCCGAAGCTCAAGGAGAAGGGCTTCGACGTCACCAACTACTACGCCGACCCCGGCGCCACGCTGAACCAGTCGTTCTATCCGCTGCTGTGGGAGGCGGGCGGCAGCGTGTTCACGCCCGACGGCGCCAAGGTGGCCTTCGACGGCCCCGAGGGGCTCAAGGCGCTGACCTTCCTCAAGACGCTGGCCGACAAGGGCTACGTCGAGAAGGACCTGCTCACCGGCATCCCCGCGTTCGAGCAGACGCACCTGGCGCAGAACAAGACGGCTTGTACCTGGCAGCAGGTGCCCGCGGACGTCGAGTCGTTCTGGGGCGCGGAGAACATCAAGATCTACCCGCCGCTGAGCGACGCCAAGCAGGTCGGCTACGGCTCCATCGGCGCGCTGTCGATGCTCAAGGGCTCCAAGGCCAAGGACGCCGCCGGCAAGTGGCTGGCCTTCGCCTCCGGTGCCGCCGTCACCAAGGCGTACGACACGGCCTCGGGCTTCTTCTCCCCGCAGAAGTCCACCGGCGCCCTCTACACAGAGGGGCCGAACGCCGAGATGGAGAAGACGCTCGACCTGATGCAGGGCGCGCCGCTGCACGACAAGGCGCGCGACGTCATGGGCGTGCTCGCGCCGGAGATCCAGGCCGCGCTGATCGGCCAGAAGAGCCCGCAGCAGGCTCTCACCGACGCCGCCACCGCGGCCAACGCCCTCATCGGCCAGTAGGCCGCCCCAGGAACGCCCGCCCGGCCGCCGTGACCCGAGCGGCCGGGCGGCGCGACAAGTTTCGAGACACCTGTGAGGTAAACCCGTGACGGTCACCGCGGAGGCGCGTCCGCGCCGAGTGACGGCCCGGCGCAGGTCGGCGGGCGCCCGGTACGAGGCCCGCTGGGGCCTGGCGTTCGTCCTGCCGTGCTTCCTGTTGTTCCTGGCCTTCCGGTTCGGCCCGGCCGTCGTGGGGACCTTACTCGGCTTCTTCGAGTACACGGTCGGCGACAGCCCGACGTTCGTCGGCCTGGACAACTTCCAGCGGATGCTGCACGATCCGCTCTTCTGGCAGGCGCTCAAGGTGACCGTGCTCTACACGGTGCTCTACCTGCCGTTGTCCGTCGGCGTGTCGGTGGGCCTGGCGCTGCTCGTGCGCCGGTCGTTCCGCGGCGTGCGGCTGTTCCGGTCGATCTTCTTCCTGCCGGTGATCACCAGCCTCGTGCTGGCGGCGACCATCTTCACCTGGTTGTTCTCCTCGTCGGGGCCGCTGGGCGAGCTGATCGGCGGCTCCTGGCTGGCCTCGCCGGTGCTCGTCATCCCCGCCCTGGTGATCGTGTCGGTCTGGTCCCGCTTCGGGTACGGCATGCTGATCGTCCTGGCCCGGCTCCAGGACGTGCCGCGCGAACTGGAGGAGGCGGCGCTCAGTGACGGCGCGGGGCCCTGGCAGCGCTTCCGCTACGTGGTCCTGCCGCAGCTGCGGCCGGCGATCTTCTTCCTGGCCGTGATCGAGACCACGAACTCCTTCCAGGTCTTCGACCTCGTCTACGTGATGACGAGCGGCGGCCCGGGACGCTCCAGCTACACCCTGGTCATGGACCTCTACGACCAGGGCTTCAAATACTTCGACCTCGGCTACGCCAGCGCCCTCGGCGTCGCCCTGTTCGTGCTCACTCTGTTCGTCGCGCTGATCCAGCGGCTGCTCATCGGGAGGGCCAAGTGACCGCATACCGAGCGCTGGAGCCGGGGCCCGCCGGCCGGATCGTACGGATCGTGCTCCTGAGCGTCGCCTCGATCGTCACGATCTTCCCGTTCTACGCGATGGTCGTGCTCAGCCTGAAGCCGGTGGCGGCCGTCGAGTTCCCCGGCAGCCTGCTGCCCTGGCCGCTGGCCACCGGGGCGTACGAGCGGGTGCTCGGCGGCGGCGACCTGCCGCTGTGGACGCTGAACACGCTGATCTACTCGGTGGTCAGCGTCGTGCTCGTGCTGCTGCTCGCCTCGCTGGCCGGATACGCCTTCGCCAAGAAGCGCTTCCCCGGCAAGGAGACCATGTTCTGGTCGTTCCTCGCGATGGTGATGGTGCCCTACCACGTGACGCTGATCCCGCTGTTCGTCCTGGTCGCCAACGCGGGCGGCGTGGACACCTTCTGGGGGCTCATCGTGCCGACCCTCGCCAACGCGCAGGCGGTCTTCCTGATGCGGCAGTTCATCGGCGCGCTGCCCGACGAGCTGTTCGAGGCGGCGCGGCTGGACGGCGCGTCGGAGTTGACGATCTTCGTCAGGATCGTGCTGCCCCTGTGCAAGCCGATCCTCGCCACGCTCGGCCTGTTCGTCTTCCTGTGGCACTGGAACGACTTCCTCTGGCCGCTGATCGTCGGGCAGAGCACCGGCATGCGCACGCTGACGGTGGGCATCGCGTCGCTGCAGGAGCAGAACGTGCCGCTCAACGTCGTGCTCGCGGGCGCGACCGTGGCCTTCGTCCCGATCTTCGCCGCCTATCTCGTGGGCCAGCGCTACCTCACCGAGGGCGTCACCATGTCTGGAATCAAGGGATAAATGATGTTCGACTCTGAATCCACCTTGGAAGACCGGTTGACGACGCCGTCCCCGGCCCTCGTCGCCTCTCTGGCCTCGGGCACGGGCGACCTGGTCGTGCTCGGCGCGGGCGGCAAGATGGGCCCCACGCTGTGCCGGCTGGCGCGGCGGGGCCTCGACGAGGCCGGCCGTACGGGCGACGCGGTGTGGGCGGTCTCGCGCTGGTCCGACCCCGCCGCTGCCCGCGACCTGGAGCGCCACGGCGTGCGGACGGTGACGTTCGATCTGATGGAGAACGCGGACCTGAGCACGCTGCCGGACGCCCGCGACGTGGTGTTCATGGTGGGGGCGAAGTTCGGCACCGCCGCCGCGCCCTACCTCGCCTGGGTGGTCAACGCCGCGCTGCCCGCGCGCGTCGCGGAGCGGTACGCCGGCGCGCGGATCGCGGCGTTCTCCACGGGGAACGTCTACCCGCTCACCGGCCTGGAGACCGGCGGCTGCGCCGAGACCGATCCGGCCGGGCCGGTCGGGGAGTACGCGATGAGCTGCCTCGGCCGGGAGCGGGTGTTCGAGCACGCGGCGCAGCGCGGCACCCCGGTGAGCCTGCTGCGCCTGAACTACGCCGTGGACCTGCGCTACGGCGTGCTCGCCGACATCGGTCAGACGGTGCTGTCGGGGTCGCCGGTGGACGTCACCACCGGTCACGTCAACGTCGTGTGGCAGGGCTACGCGAACGAGGTCGCGCTGCGCTCGCTGGAGCACGCGTCGTCCGACGCCTTCGTGCTCAACCTCACCGGCCCGGAGACCGCGTCGGTCCGGCGGATCGCGTCCCGCTTCGCCGAGCGGTTCGGCGTCGCCGTCGAGTCCACCGGCACCGAGGCGCGTACGGCCCTGCTCAGCGACGCCACGCGTTGCCACGCGCTGTTCGGCTACCCGGACGTTCCGCTGGGCACGCTGATCGACTGGCAGGCCGACTGGCTGGAGCGGGGACTGCCCGTGTCGGGCAAGCCCACCAAGTTCGCCGTGCGCGACGGGAGGTTCTGATGTCCCTGGCACCCCTGCTCGGTGGGGCGGTCATCCCCGCTCACCCGCTCGCCCTCACCGCGGACCGCACGCTCGACGAGCGCCGCCAGCGGGCCCTCACCCGCTACTACCTCGCGGCGGGCGCCGGCGGGATCGCCGTGGGCGTGCACACCACGCAGTTCGAGATCCGGGAGGCCGGGCTGCTGCGCCCGGTGCTGGAACTGGCGGCCGAGACCGTCGCCGCGAGCGGCCGCGCCGGGGACGTCGTGACCGTCGCGGGCGCCTGCGGCCCCCTCGCGCAGGCGGTCGCGGAGGCGGAGCTCGCGGCGGGCCTCGGGTACGACGCGGTGCTGCTGTCGCCGGTCGTCCCCGGGGCCACCGAGGCGGACCTGCTGGAGCGGGCGCGGGCGGTGGGCGAGGTGCTGCCCGTGATCGGGTTCTACCTGCAACGGGCCATCGGCGGCCCGGAGCTGTCCCGGGACTTCTGGCGGGCGCTCGCCGACCAGCCGTCCACCGTCGCGATCAAGGTCGCGCCGTTCGACCGCTACCGCACGCTGGAGGTCGCACACGGCGTCGCGGCATCGGACCGGCGTGAGGAGGTGGCGCTCTACACCGGCAACGACGACCACATCATCGGCGACCTGCTCGCCACGCTGCCCGGTGGGCTGCGGTTCCGCGGCGGCCTGCTCGGTCAGTGGGCGGTCTGGACCCGGGCCGCCGTGGCGATGGTCGAGCAGGTGTCCCGGGACCCCGCGGGGCTGGCGCGGAAGGCGCAGCAGCTCACCGACGCCAACGCGGCGGTGTTCGACGCCGCGCACGGCTTCGCCGGGTGCATCGCGGGCGTGCACGAGGTGCTCAGGCGGCAGGGCCTGCTCGCCGGCGTCTGGTGCCTGGACCCGGACGAGGGCCTGTCGCCGGGCCAGGCCGAGGAGCTGACCCGGGTGACGGCCGCCTACCCCTGGCTTGTGGACGACGACTTCGTGGCGGAGCACCTCGATGCCTGGCTCGCCTGACTCGCGCACGCTGGTCTGCGTGCCGCCGGACCTGCGCGCCCGGCTGTTCGGGCGGGAGCTCGGCGAAGCCCGCCTGCTCGACGACCCGGCCGACCGGGCCGCCCTGGCCGAGGCGCTTCCCGGCACGGAGATCCTTGTCACGGGCTGGGGAATGCCGGTGCTCGACGCGGCTCTGCTGGATCTCGCGCCGAGCCTGCGGCTGGTCGCCCACATCGGCGCCAGCGTCAAGTTCTTCGTCACCGGCGAGGTGTTCGCGCGGGGGATCAGGGTGACCCAGGCGGGGCAGGAGATGGCCCGCCCGGTCGCCGAGGTGGCACTCGCCTTCACCCTGTCCCTCCTGCACCGCATCCACCGTTTCGACCACGCGCTGCATGGGGGCGCCGACTGGCACACGGCGGAGCAGGCGCCGCCGCGGCACGAGATCCTGGGATGCCGGGTCGGGGTCGTCGGCGCCTCCCGCACCGGCCGGGCCTACCTGGAGCTGGTGCGCGCCCTCGGTGCGGAGACGGTGGTGAGCGACCCCTACTTCGCGGGGGAGTCCGGCGTGCCCGCTGTGCCGCTGGACGAACTGCTGGCCACGAGCAGGATCGTGGCCCTGCACGCGCCGGTGCTGCCGGAGACCAGGCACCTGCTCGGCGCGCGCGAGCTGGCGCTCATGCCCGACGGCGCGGGGCTGGTGAACACGGCCAGATCGTGGCTGGTGGACGAGGAGGCGCTCCTGGCGGAGCTGCGCACCGGCCGGATCGACGCCGCGCTCGACGTCTTCGACGCCGAGCCGCTGCCCGCGGACCACGGATTCAGGACCCTGCCGAATGTCCTCCTCACGCCGCACCAGGCGGCCGGGACCGTCGAGGCGCGGCGGCGCCAGGGCGCGCTCGTGCTGGACGAGATCCGACGCCACCGCGCGGGGCTCGCGCTGCGCCACGAGGTGACATCCCGGATGCTGGAGCGCATGGGGTGACCGAGGTCAGGACCGTGCGTGCGGACGAGGTGGCGTCCCTCTACAAGCTGTGGGCGCGGGCGTTCACCGCCTCTCACATCGTGCCGCTGTACGAGCAGGACGAGGGGCGCCTCGGCCGCACGTTCGTGGCCGCGGACGCCACCGGCCTGCTGGCCGTGGTGTACTGGCTGCCCCGCGAGGTGCGCGACGCCCGCGGCGGGGTCCAGCGGGTGGGCTGCCTGTCCAGCGTCGCGACGAGGCCGGATGCCCGGGGCAGGGGACTTGTCAGGCGCTTGCTCGCGACGGCGGCCGACGCGATGACGGCGGCCGGGTGCGCGTGGTCGCTGCTGTTCACCGGCACGCCGGGCGTCTACGCCGGTTCCGGCTGGCGGGTGTTCGACCGGCCGCGCGTGGACGGCCGCTTCGCCGCCGCTGCGCCTGCCGACCCCGGCTGGACCGTCGGACCGGCCGGGCTCGGCGACTGGCCGGTGCTCGCCGCGCTGCACGACCGGCACGATGACGGCCGTCCGCTCACCACCGTGCGTTCCGCCCGGGACTGGACCGGCCGCGTCCCGGTCTGGTACGGCCCGCCGCACGAGATCCTGCTGGTCCGCGAGCATGGCACGCCCATGGCGTACGCGGTGGTGGACTGGAACGCCGGAGACGTGGTCGAGGTGGCGCTCGCGGCCGACCGGGCGGCCGCGCCGCTGCTGCGCGCCGTGGCCGCCGAGGCCGGTGCGCGAGGCGTGCGGCCGGGACGCCTGCGCGCGCCGCTCGACCCTCCGGTCCGCGCCGCCCTGCCCCTCCTTTTCGAGGAGTGGGAGCGCCGGGGCGAGCAGAACGGTATGGCCAGGCCGCTGCTGCTGGAGGAACCCGAGGTCAGGGCCGTCGTCGAGCACCCGCGCGCCGTGCACTGGACTGCCGACTACTTCTGACCGCCACCGCCGTAGAAGGTTAAAGTGCTACCAGAACCTTGTTCTCTTTCTGGAAGGGTGGCGCCAATGCCTGCTGGTGAGGGTCTCGATGGTGGAGGGTCCGAGCTGAGGTTCGACGGGAGGGTGGCGGTCGTCACCGGAGCCGGCCACGGGCTGGGCCGGTCGCACGCGCTGCTGCTCGGCCGGCGCGGGGCGAAGGTCGTCGTCAACGACCTCGGCGGTGCCCTCGACGGCTCCGGCGCGTCCTCCGGCCCGGCGGCGGAGGTCGCCGAACTGATCGTGAAGGACGGTGGAGAGGCGGTGGCCAGCACCGACAACGTCGCCACCCCGGAGGGCGCGGAGGCGATCGTGCGGACGGCGCTCGACGCGTTCGGCCGCGTCGACGTCGTCGTCAACAACGCCGGCATCCTGCGCGACCGTTCGTTCGGGAAGATGACGGTCGAGGAGTTCGACGCCGTGATCGCCGTGCACGTGCGCGGCTCGTTCCTGGTCAGCCGCGCGGCGTTCCCGCACATGAAGGAGCAGGCGTACGGGCGGATCGTGAACACCTCCTCGCCCGCCGGGCTGTTCGGCAACTTCGGCCAGGCCAACTACTCGACGGCCAAGATGGGCCTGGTGGGCCTGACCAAGACGCTCGGCATCGAGGGCGCGCGGGCGAACATCAAGGCCAACGCGATCGCCCCCGTCGCGTGGACGCGGATGACCGAGACGCTGCTGCCCGCGGAGTTCGAGAGCAGGTTCACCCCCGAGCGGGTCAGCCCGCTGGTGGCGTACCTGGCCCATGAGAGCTGCGAGACCAGCGGCGAGGTGTTCTCGGTCGGGGCCGGGCGGATCGCCCGGGTCTTCGTGGCCGAGGGGCCGGGCTGGCGGACCGACGACCTCACCATCGAGGCGATCCGCGACAACTGGGAGGCCGTCATGGCCGAGCAGCCCTATCTCCCGACGAAGCTGGGCGAGCAGGCGGGCGCCTCCCTGCAGGCGATGCTCTGACCCCCTCTCGCCGCGCCCGGCCGGGCCGTCAGAGCTCCTCGGCCTGCTCGGCCGGGCCGATGAGATCGCGGGACAGGTCCCCCGGCCGCCGGGGCGCGGGCGCGCGGCCGGGCGGCTGCCTGACCCGCAGGTCCGGGAAGGGCGGCGGCGCGTTGCGCCGGGCCTGCGGCTGCGCGCCGAGCGCCACCTCCTCGCCGTGGTGCGACAGCGTGAGGGGCGGGCCGTGCAGGAGCCGGTACGTCGTGCCTGCCGGGGTGACGTCGATCCGCAGGAGGCGGCCCCGGTAGCGGACGCGGAAGGTGAGCCGGGTGATGCCCGAGGGCAGGCGGGGGGCGAAGCAGATCCGCCCCTCGCGTGCCCGCATGCCGCCGAACCCCGCCACCAGCGCGATCCACGCCCCCGCCAGCGAGGCCATGTGGACGCCGTCGCGGGTGTTGTGCTCCAGGTCGCGCAGGTCCATCAGTGCGGCCTCGCCGAGATAGGCGTAGGCGAGGTCGAGCTGCCCCACCTCGGCGGCGAGCACGGCCTGGGTGCAGGACGACAGCGAGGAGTCCCGCACGGTCAGCGCCTCGTAGTAGGCGAAGTTGCGCGCCTTCTGCCCGGGCGTGAACGCCTCGCCGCACAGGTGCATGGCCAGCACGAGGTCGGCCTGCTTGACGACCTGCTTGCGGTACAGGTCGAAATAGGGGAAGTGGAGCAGCAGCGGATACTGCTCGGGTTCGGTGCCCGCGAAGTCCCAGACCGCGTGCCCGGTGAACCCCTCGCTCTGCTCGTGGACCCCCAGCCGCTCGTCGTACGGCAGGTGCATGGCCGCGGCGGCGTCGCGCCACACGGCCGTCTCCTCCAGCGTGACCCCGAGCCGCTCGGCCCGGTCGCGGTGGCGTACGGCCACCGCGGCGGCGGCCCGCAGGTTCCGCTGGGCCATGAGGTTGGTGTAGACGTTGTTGTCCGCGACGGCGCTGTACTCGTCCGGGCCGGTCACGCCGTCGATGCGGTAGCGGCCCTCGGCGTCGTGGTGGCCGAGCGCGCACCACAGCCGGGCGGTCGCGACGAGCAGCGGCAGGCCGATGTCCCGCTCGAAGTCGGTGTCCTCCGTCGCGTCGACGTACCGCGTGACCGCGGCGGCGATGTCGGCGTTGACGTGGAAGGCCGCCGTGCCCGCCGGCCAGTATCCCGAGCACTCCTCGCCGTTGATCGTCCGCCAGGGGAAGGCGCCCCCGGCCAGCCCGAGCTGCTCGGCCCGCGCCTGGGCGAGGGGCAGGATCGAGGCGCGCCACGTCAGGGCGTCGGCGGCGGCCCGGGGGTAGGTGTAGGTGGCCACCGGCAGCACGAAGCTCTCGGTGTCCCAGAACGCGTGCCCGTCGTAGCCGGAGCCGGTCAGCCCCTTGCCGGGGATGGGCCGCCGCTCCAGCCGGGCGCCCGCCTGGAGCAGGTGGAACAGCCCGAAGCGCACGGCCTGCTGCACCTCGGCGTCGCCCTCGACCTCGACGTCCGCGCCCGCCCAGAAGTCGTCGAGGAAGGCACGCTGCTCGGCGCACAGGCCGTCCCACCCGGTGAGCCGGGCCGCCGCCAGCGCCGCCACGACCTGGTCGTGCATCGCGGGCCGGGACCGCTTGGCCGACCAGCCGTAGGCGAAGAACTTGTCCAGCCGCAGCCGCTCGCCCGGCACGAGCCGGGTGGCGATCGTGACCCGGCTGACGTTGCCGCCGCCGTCGCACTCGACGCGGGTGCCGTCCGGGCCGTCGATCTCGTGACGCATCGCCGCCGCGACCCGCAGCCGGCTGGCCCTGGTGGAGTGGACCAGGACGCACACGTTGTTGCGTGCGGCGACGTTCTCCTCCAGCACCAGCGGCGCCTCCAGCGCGGCGGCGGCGCGGGGATCGGCGGTCGGCGGCGGCACGGTCTCGTTGGCCACCAGCTCCGACTGGACGACCACGTTGAGCGGCTGGTCCACCGGCTCCACCTCGTAGCGGACCGCGGCCACGGCCCGGTGGGTGAACGACACGAGCCGGGTCGAGGTGACGCGCACCTGCGCCCCGGTCGGAGAACTCCAGCAGACCTTCCGGGTGAGCGTGCCCGCCCGCAGGTCGAGGACCCGCTCGTGTGAGTGCAGCGTGCCGTAGCGGACGTCGAACGGCTCGTCGTCCACGAGCAGCCGGATCAGCTTGCCGTTGGTGACGTTGACGACCGTCTGGCCGGACTCGGGGTAGCCGTAGCCCGCCTCGGCGTACGGCAGCGGGCGCAGTTCGTAGAAGGAGTTGAGGTAGGTGCCCGGCAGCCCGTAGGGCTCGCCCTCGTCGAGGTTGCCGCGCAGCCCGATGTGCCCGTTGGACAGCGCGAACACCGACTCGGTCTGGGCGAGCACGTCGGTGTGCAGGTGACACTCCCGCACCGACCACGGCTCGACGATGAAGGCGGGATGCTTGATCATTTGTCGTCCAGCAGTTCGGAGAGGTCCGTCACCACAACGTCGGCGCCGTTGTCCCGCAGGGCTTCGGCCTGATGCCCGCGGTCCACGCCCACCACCACGGCGAAGCCGCCCGCGCGCCCGGCGGCGACCCCCGCGAGCGCGTCCTCGAACACCGCGGCCTCGGCCGGCGCGAGCCCGAGCGTCTCGGCGGCGGCGAGGAACATGTCGGGGGCGGGCTTGCCGGCCAGGCCGCGATCCCTGGCCACCTCGCCGTCGATCCGCGCGTCGAACATGTCCTCAAGCCCGGCCGCGGCGAGCACGCGCGCGGTGTTGGCGCTGCTGGAGACGACCGCGCGGCGCAGCCCGGCGTCGCGGACGGCGCGCAGGTAGCGCACCGAGCCCTCGAAGACCTCCACGCCCTGCCGGTCGAGGATCGCCTGGACCAGCTCGTTCTTGCGGTTGCTCAGGCCGTTGACGGTGGGCATGCCCGGCGGGTCGTCCGGTTTGCCCTCGGGCAGGTCGATGCCCCGGGCCCGCAGGAATCCCCGCGTGCCGTCCAGGCGCTTCCTGCCGTCGACATACCGCTCGTAGTCGCCGGTCTCGTCGAAGGGCGCGAAGGGCGTGCCGGTGGCGACCGCCCGGTCGCGCAGGTATTCGTCGAACATCTCCTTCCACGCCGCGGCGTGGATCCGGGCCGTGCGCGTGAGCACCCCGTCCATGTCGAACAGGCAGCCGCGCACCTCATCAGGCAACCCCAGCATGCGCCCTCCAACCATCCTCCTGCACTCCTACCCCGTACGCAGTGGACGTGACTTTTGTTGATTTCAGCGAAAGATTGCATCACATCGATAAAAGGTCTTCCCTGATCAGGAGAAAAGAGGTACGTTTCCAGCCAATCACCGGGACGCGGAGGCGTACGTGAAGAGGACGACCATCAGGCCGGAGAACGTCCATCAGGCCGCGCTCCTGCGGTTGCTGAGGGACGGCGGGCGTTCCCGCGCCGAACTCAGCGACGTGGTGGACCTGTCACGGTCGAAGCTCAACGTCGAGCTGGACCGGCTGGTCGAGCTGGGCCTCGCCGAGCCCGACGGACTGGCCGCCTCGCGAGGCGGCAGGCGTTCGGGACGCGTACGACTGGCCCGTGACATCCGGTTCGCCGGGATCGACATCGGCGCCACCTCGATCGACGTCGCGGTCACCGACGGAGAGCTCGAGGTGCTCGGCCACCTGAGCGAGCCCTGCGACATCAGAGAGGGGCCCGCCGTCGTGCTCGACCGGGCCATCGAACTGCTCGGCAAGCTGAGCAGGGACGGGCTTTTCACCGATCTCAGCGGCGCCGGCATCGGCGTCCCCGGGCCGGTGAGCTTCGCGGAAGGCGTTCCGGTGGTGCCGCCGATCATGCCGGGCTGGGACCGCTACCCGGTCAGGGAGACGGTCGGGCAGGCATTGTGCTGCCCCACGGTGGTCGACAACGACGTCAACATCATGGCCCTCGGGGAGCTGCACGCCGGTCTCGCGCGGCACGTCGACGACTTCCTGCTCGTCAAGATCGGCACCGGTATCGGCTGTGGCATCGTGGTGGACAGCAAGATCTACCGCGGGGTCTCCGGCAGCGCCGGCGACATCGGCCACATCCGGGTGGACGACCTCGGGCCGGTCTGCTCCTGCGGCAACTCCGGATGTCTGGAGGCGTACTTCGGCGGCGCCGCGCTGGCGCGCGAGGCCGTCGCGGTGGCCCGCTCGGGCGGCTCGCCCTACCTGGCCGAGCGGCTCGCGGTCGCGGGCACGCTGACGGCCGAGGACGTCGCCGCCGCGGCGGCGCAGGGCGACGCGGGCGCGATCGGGCTGATCCGCGACGGCGGGCGCCGGGTGGGCCAGGTGCTGGCGAGCCTGGTCAGCTTCTTCAACCCCGGCCTCGTGATCATCGCGGGTGGCGTGGCCAAGCTCGGCCACGTGCTGCTCGCGGAGATCAGAAGCGTCGTCTACCGCAGGTCGCTGCCGCTCGCCACCGGAAACCTGCCGATCGTGCTGTCCGAACTCGGCGACACCGCGGGTGTCATCGGCGCCACCCGCCTTATCAGCGATCACGTCTACTCCGCCAACTGATCATCGTTGGGAGACCCCCATGGGAGACGAAAACCCCCTGCTCCAAATGAGGGGGATCGTCAAGCAGTTCCCCGGCGTACGCGCGCTGGACGGCGTGGACCTTGAGGTCAGGGCCGGCGAGGTGCACTGCCTGCTCGGCCAGAACGGCGCCGGGAAGTCCACGCTCATCAAGATCTTGTCGGGTGCTCATGCGCCGGATGAGGGGGAGGTGTTGCTGGATGGTTCGCCGGTGCGGCTGGCGCCGCCGACCGCGGCGATGGGCCACGGCATCGCCACTATTTATCAGGAGCTCGACCTGGTCGACGGGTTGAGCGTGACGGAGAACATCTTCTTGGGCCATGAGATGGCCAGTTTCGGGTTTTCCCGGCGGGCCGAGGCCGATCGGGCGACGGCTGAGTTGCTGGGGCGGTTGGGGCATGGGGAGATCCGGCCTCGTACCGAGGTGGGCCGGTTGTCTCCGGCGCACAAGCAGATCGTGAGCATGGCTCGGGCGTTGTCGCATTCGGCTCGGTTGATCATCA
>NZ_JABBWX010000024.1:0-94019 GCF_014161375.1 Microbispora sp. H10830 | reverse complement strand
TCACCCTCATGGATCAAACCAAGAAGAATGTGCTCAGTGCCGATGTAGTTGTGGTTGAGCATCCGAGCCTCTTCCTGGGCCAGGACGACAACCCGCCGCGCACGGTCGGTGAACCTCTCGAACATCTCGTCGCTCCTCACAGAGCGGTCAGGCGAGCGCGGGAGATCCGGCCCGTCGTTCCGCATGGTAGCCCCGACCCAGCAAGCCGCTCCTTGGCAGAAGGGTTCCCCAAGCGCGGGGCGTTCATGCTCTATCCAACCCCCTGCTGGGGGTGACATGTTCCCGATACGCCGCAAGCGAACGAGGTTTTAAGGGAGCGCAAACACAATCGCGCGGTTATGCGATCGTCAGATCCTCCGACGACCGCCATAACCGCGCGATCAAGGTGCGAGTTAGGAAGTGTCCCGCAGATCTTGCCGTAGCGAGGATCGTCCAGGCGGATGCATCGCAAGGTGGAGGAGGAGCCAATAGCGGAGCTATTGGCGCCGGCTCCGGGCCCCGCGGGGATTCCGAGCCTGCGAGGAATCTTCGCGGGCAGGGCGACAACGCGGCGAGGCGCCGCCCGGGCGACCGCGGTAGGCAGGAGATCTAAGGGGCACGACCTAGTGCGCGTCCTCGTACGCCTGGACGATCGAGGCGGCAATGCGGCCGCGCTCGCTCACGGGGTGTCCGTGAGCCTTCGCCCAGGCACGGATCTCCGCGCTCTTCTCGCGGGTCATGGCTCGCTGGCCCCCACCGCCCGCACCGCCACGACGGCGCCCACGGGCCTGCCCGCTGTCCGCGCGCCGCGCGCTGCCGACGAAAGGCGACAGGGCCTCGCGAAGCCGCTTCGCGTTGCCGTCGCTCAGGTCAATCTCATATGACGTGCCGTCAATCGCGAAGGTGACCGTCTCATTGGCCTCGCCGCCATCGAGATCGTCGATGAGAATCACCTGCGTGTGCTTGGCCATCCGGCAATCCTTTCGCAGCCCATAGTTTGATTCGTCAGCCAAACATATACCCGGTTTCCCCTGGCTGACAATTCATGATTGCGGATTCTCAGGAACCTCTGAGTCCGGTGACTTCTCGCGTGGCTCCCGTGCCGTGCGGAGGCCCGCCGCGTCGGAACGTACCAACTTTACGATGCCGTAGACGACCGCGCCGGCGACGACCACGGAAGGTATCAAGGCGGACAATACCTCTGTCATTCTGCCTCGCTCGTGCCGGGGGTGTCATTAGGTGCACCCGAGGAAATTCCGAGGACGTGGCAAGGCTGCCCACCTCTTGCCGGGCCGGGTGCCCTGATACGACCATAGCGCCGGGAGGGACCAGGCGCGCCTTCCGGGGTGCCCCTGGAGGGCTGGGGTAATCCTCGTCTCTCCAGCGGCCTTACCGGATGTACTCGAAATCGTACCCAGAATGCCGACCCCGGCGGTCACCGATCCTGGGCCGTCCGGCCGTTTCAGCCGCTTGCGCGCTTCCCCGGCGACGGCGGGCGGCGGGGCCGCGCGCCTCCCGGTTCTGTCCGGCGCACGTCGTAGCCGCAGGTGAGCGGCTTGCCGAGCGGGACGAACAGGCACGGACGGACAAGTGTGAAGTGGCAAACACGTCTGCGGAAAAGGCCGGGCCGGGACGTACGGCCGTTGAAGAGCTCGGCTGAAACGAGGAGCCCGCGTCAGGGCGGCCGGATCTTCACAAGGGGCCCGGCAGCCTTCTCGTACGGCGCGCACGCCTCGCGCGATATACGCGCAAGCAGATCGCCACCGCCTGGAAGCCTCGTAAAAAGAGAGGACCTGCCGGTTCCATCAAGATCGACGAGCAGGTGGTCTGAAGATCGAAAAAAGGAGCGGGGGCACAATCACGTGGACGGCCCGGGCGGCCGCGGCGTCAGAGTTTCCCACGGCCAAACGATCCCCGCATTCCGCGGGCGCCGCCCGCGGCCGGGTAGAGCGGGTGGGCTTCCGGGAGCGCCATAAGGCCCTGTGCGGCTCCATACGGCCCCATAAGCGCCCCTGACGGTTCCTTAAGCCGCCCGTGGACGGATATGACCCGGGGGACGGCGGGGGCAGGTCTTAAGGATTGGCGCCGGGGGCGGTCTCGCGGTCATTGGGCACCTCTCGGGACGGTGAACCCAAGCATGGCATGCCCGGGAGGCCCCGCAAGGATTTTCCGTCACAGCCGGGTGAGCGGACGGTGCGGACGCGGCCATAGCGACCCATAGAAAAACGGGGCCGATGGTCCGTTCCATCGACCCCGTCCGTCGTCGTTACTTGACCTTGACCACCACGGTGTTGGCGACCTTGTCATGCAGCGCCTGATGCAACGGCTTGTCCCACAACAGCCACAGCACGTTCAGAAGAGAGGCGATGCTCGCGAGGTAGCTGATAACGGGAATCCACTGCAGGAACTCGAAAGCGTAGAGCACGCCGGCGCGCTTGAGCGCGGCGTCCTGGGGAAGCCCGCCCGCGTCGAGAGTGCCGCCGACCTGAACGACCTTGATGCCCATGACTTTCTTGCCGAGCGTCTGCCCCTGCGCCCGCAGCATGAGGAATTCATAGACGACCATGACGAGGCCGCCCAGGATCGCCGTGAGCAGTGACGCCAGGAAGTAACCGCTCCCGGGGTTGTAAACCCCGCTCGTGATGTCGATGCTCGCGTTGGTGACGACGATCCCCGTGATCACGAGCGTGATGATCGCGAGAGGAATGCCGACGATCACGCCGTCGATGATGCGGGCGACGAGGCGCTGCCACCACTCCGCGAGCGGAGCCGGAGCGCCGGGCGGAACCGGCCCCGTGGCCCCGTACGGCTGGCCGTAGCCGGGCTGACCATAGCCCTGCTGGCCGTACTGCTGCTGCCCGTAACCGGGCTGCTGGCCGTACCCCTGCTGGGCGGCCGGCTGGGCGTACTGCTGCTGCCCGTACTGATCCTGGCCGTACTGCTGCTGGCTCTGCTGGGCGCCGTAACCCTGCTGCGGGCCGGTCTGGCCGTAACCCTGCTGCTGGCCGTAGTCCTGGGGGCCGGTCTGCTGGCCGTAGCCGCCCTGGGACGGCTGGCCATACTGCTGCTGCTGGCCCTGCTGGGCGCCGTAACCCTGCTGCGGGCCGGTCTGGCCGTAACCCTGCTGCCCGTAGCCCTGCTGCTGGCCGTAGTCCTGGGGGCCGGTCTGCTGGCCGTAGCCGCCCTGGGACGGCTGGCCATACTGCTGCTGCTGGCCCTGCTGGGCGCCGTAGCCCTGCTGGCCGTACTGCTGCTGGCCCTGCTGGGCGCCATAACCCTGCTGCGGGCCGGTCTGGCCATAACCCTGCTGGGCGTAACCCTGCTGTGGGCCGGTCTGGCCGTATCCCTGCTGGCCCTGCTGGGCGCCATAGCTCTGCTGGCCGTACTGCTGCTGCCCGTAGCCCTGCTGCTGGGCGGCCTCCTGGCCATAGCCCTGCTGCTGCGGGGCCGGCTGACCGTACCCCTGCTGGCCGTACTGCTGCTGGCCCTGCTGGGCGCCGTAGCCCTGCTGCTGGCCGTAGCCGCCCTGCGCGGGGTCGTGGCCGGGCGGCTGCTGCGGGCCCGTGTGCTGTCCCGAGTGGCGGTAGCTGACGACCGTGACGTCGGGGTCGTAGTCCTGGGGCTGTCTGTCCGTGTTGTACCCGGGGTTCGATGGCGGCGGTGGCGTTCCGTCCGACTCGTCCTGGGGGTACGGCGGCTGTCCGGTGCTCACCGTGTCACCTCGTTTCGAAGACGCATGCGCCGAACGTCTGTAGCACACGCTGATATTGCCAAAAGTAGCGACAGGTGTATCAACAGTCACCTTTGCAGTAGTCGACAACCATCGTCAAGATCATCGATCAATGCTCATCAATCGTGATCAATGACGGTCGAGGTGCAGCAACATCCGGGTGTTCCCCAGCGTGTTCGGCTTGACGTGCTCCAGGTCGAGAAACTCGGCGACACCCTCGTCGTACGACGCGAGGAGTTCCGCGTACACCTCCTGGGAGACCGGGGTGCCCTGGATGGGCCTGAAGCCGTGCCTGGCGAAGAACTCCACCGCGAACGTGAGGCAGAAGACCCTCCGCACGCCGAGGTCCCTGGCGGTCTCGATGAGCGCGCCGACGATCCGATGGCCGATGCCTCCGCGGCGCGCCGCGGGGTCCACCGCGACGGTTCTGATCTCGGCCAGGTCCTCCCACAGCACGTGCAGCGCGCCGCAACCGACGACCTGCCCGTCCGTCTCGGCCACCCAGAACTCCTGGACGTCCTCGTACAGCGTGACCGTGCTCTTCTTGAGCAGACGGGGACCGACACCCGAGTACGCGTCGACGAGGCGCCGGATCGCCCGGACGTCCGGCGTCCTGGCCCGGCGCACCGTCACGGCCGTGGCACCCGATTCACTGGATGTCTGCGCGGCGACCTGCTCCATGACCGGCCAGCCTAGCCGGAGCGCGGCCGATCCCACGCGGCCGATCCCACGCGGTCGGCACGGAGCGTCCCCCACGGATAACGGTCATTCCCAAACGCCACACCCGACATGAGGTTTGACCGTCCGTAGCCGCCAGGATACGGACGGATGCGCGCCCGCACCCCGAGGCGGCCATCCCGGTTCGTCCCACTTTTTCCAGCTGTCCGAGCCGCACATCGAAACTCTCGGATCGCTCCAAACACAGGTGAACGCGGACGTATCACTACCGAGCTCGTGACCCGACCGTGATCATTTGGTTGTCAAACGTAGACGGGTTTCGGAGTTCTGGTTGAGCAAGAACTCGCCGTGCACTATCGTCCAGCGACGATGCCGGTCATCGTGAGCGCTCACGACGACCGGGCGCCGAATCTTCGAAGCACCGAGTGCGAAGGGGAGCCGGGGACCCAACTGCAGGATCAGGATCGGTTCGATCTCAGATCGTCAAGGGGTGAATCCACCAAGGTAGGGCTACTCCGGCCCGAACCCGTCAGCTAACCCGGTAGGCGCTCAGAAGTGCTCCGCCGTGCGGCCCCGTCCCGACGACGGGCCCGCCGCGGAGCACACGTGGGAGAGGAGCTCGGTTGCGCACGCGTGGAGGACGGCCGGCGGGCAGGCACGCCCGTGGCCGACGGTCCGGATCCGGCACGGCCGGTCCGGGTGCCATCCGCCGTCTGGCGTTCGTCGGCGTCGCGATCAGCGCGATCACGTTCGGCGCCCCGGTGGTCCGCGCCACCGCCGACCCCAAGCCGAGCCTCAAGGAACTCACGGCGCAGGTCGAGAACCTCTACACCGAGATCGAGACGCTCAGCGAGCAGTACAACGGCGAGCGCGTACGCCTGAAGGCGGCCGAGCGGTCCGCCGACCTCGCCAAGAAGAACCTCGCCAAGAGCGAGGCCGAGCTCGAGGTCCGCCGGCAGAAGGCGAGCGCTCTCGCGCAGCACTCCTACATGACCAACGGGCTCGGCAACGCGCTCGTGCTCATCGACAGCGACGCCGACCCCCGGCGCTACCTGGACCAGGCCTCCACGACGTACGCGCTGGAGCTGCAGCAGAGCCAGGAGGTCGCCGAGGTCACCAAGGCCATGGACGCCGCCGCACGGGCCAGGGAGAGCGCCTCCGCGCGGCAGGCCGAGGTCAAGAAGCTCCTCAGCGGCCTCGACTCGCGGCGCGACAAGATCACAAAGCTGATCAAGAAGACCGAGAGCAGCCTCTACCGGCAGGTCTCCCAGACGATCGGCCGCGAGACGCGGACGAGGACGTCGTTCCCCATCATCGGTGACGGCAAGGCCGCCCAGGCGGCCCGCTGGGCCCTCAGGCAGCAGCTCAAGCCGTACGTGTGGGGCGCCGAGGGTCCCGGCTCCTTCGACTGCTCCGGCCTGGTCATGGCGGCCTACCAGTCCGTCGGCATCAGCCTGCCCCACTACACGGGCGACCAGTGGACGGCCGGCACGCACATCCCCCGTGACCAGCTCCGCCCCGGCGACCTGGTGTTCTTCTACCCCGACCTGCATCACGTGGGCATCTACATCGGCAATGGCTACATGATCCACGCGCCGCAGACGGGAGACGTCGTCCACATCGCGAAGATCGCCGGACGGCCGTTCGCGGGAGCGGTGCGCGTCGCCGACTGAGCCCCTCCTCTACAGAGGGGCACCGGGCCCTTCCCCCGCAGAGCGAAGGCGGTCAGATGAGGCGGCGGCGTGCCGCCCAGGCGACGGCCTCGATCGCGGTCGCGACGCCGATCCGGTCGCAGATGCACCGCAGCCGGCGCCGCACGGTGCGCCCGCTGACGTCGAGACTGCGGCCCACCCGGTCGGCGGTCACTCCCTTGGCCAGCTCCGCGAGAAGAAGTAGATCCTCTTCGGTGAGACCGGCACGATCAAGGTCCGAGGCGAGACTGTCACCTCGGTAGACGACCTCGGGAATACCCATCGTCCGCCCTCCCCCACGACGATGATTCGTCGGCCCACCCTTCAGGGAAGGTAAACGCCTCCCTGGAAGGTCGTCAAGGTTCGGAGTCGGAGCATCGGTCGTACGCCTCCCGGGCCGCCTCGACATCCTCCATGTGGATCTCGGCCCAGCGCTTGATCGCCTCCAGCAGCGGCATGAGGTCCTCGCCCAGGGGCGTGAGCCGGTAATCGACCCGGACCGGCACCGAGGGGGTGACCGCGCGGGAGACCAGGCCGTCGCGTTCCATCGTCCGCAGCGTCTGCGTGAGCATCTTCTGGCTGACGCCGGCGATCGTCCTCGCCAGCTCGCTGTAGCGGAGCGGGCCGTCGGCGAGCGCGGTGAGCGCCAGGCTCACCCACTTGTCGCTGAGCGTGTCGAGCAGCTTCCTTGACGGGCAGGTCGCGACGTAGGCGTTGTAGCGCTGACGCGCGTCCTCGCGCCGCTCGGCCGCGGTCTGAGTGGCCATCGTCTTCCCTTCTCCTCCCTTACGCACTTCCAGGTGCCTTCTTACCGGGAGAGAGTAGCTCTTCATAGGCTCCTTGCCATACCGCAAGGAGGAACTCATGAGAGCACTGGTGGCGCGAGACGGAGCCGTACGGGTCGTCGATGTGGCGGAGCCGGAGCCGGGGCCGGGGCAGGTGCGGATCAGGGTCGAGGCGGCGGCGGTGAACCCCGTCGACCTGCTCACCGCCGCGGGCGCCCTCGCCGACTACAAACTCATGCCGCACCAGGAGACGTACGCACTCGGGTGGGACGTGGCGGGCGTGGTCGATCGCACCGGCCCGGCAGTGACGGGCGTACGTCCGGGGGATCAGGTCATCGGGCTGTCGGACCGGCTGACGGACCCGCTCAAGGCCCAGGCGGACCTGGTGGTGCTGGACGAGACGGCGGTCGCGCCCGCACCCGCCGGGGTGGCCGCGCCCGAGGCGTCGACGCTGCCGCTGAACGCGCTCACCGCCGTCCAGGCGCTCGACCTCGCCGGGCTCGCCGAGGGCGAGACCCTGCTCGTCACGGGAGCGGCCGGCGGCCTCGGCGGCTATCTCGTGGAGCTGGCCGTGGCGCGGGGGCTCAGGGTCGCGGCGGTCGCCGCGTCAGGCGACGAGCCGCTGGTGCGGGGCTTCGGGGCGGAGTGGTTCGTGCCGAGGGGCGCCGACCTGGCCGCCGCCGTCAGAGCCGTCGTTCCCGGCGGCGTGCACGGCCTGGTGGACGCGGCGGTCGTCGGCCTGCCCGCGCTGGACGCGGTGCGCAACGGGGGCGCGTTCGTCGCCGTCGGCGCCGGGCTGGACCCCATCCCGCTGCGCGGCATCCGGGTCTCGACGGTGTTCGTCCGCGCCGACGCGGCCCAGCTCCGGGACGTCGCGAAGCTGGCCGAGGCGGGACGGCTGAGCATGCGGGTGGCCGGCACCTACTCACTGGAGCGGGCGGCCGAGGCGCACGAACGCCTGCGCAAGGGTGGCCTGCGCGGCCGGCTGGTCCTGCTGCCCTGACCTCGCTGAACTGCCCGCCCTGGCTTGCTCTGGCTTGCCCTGGCACACGGCCGCGGGCCGGACGGCCATGCCGTCCGGCCCGCTCGCAGGAGATCGGACGCAGGATCAGGAACGACCGATCAGGAACGACCGATCAGTCGCGACCGAGCAGCTCGCGCACCCGGTCACGGCCCACGGCCAGCAGCAGCGTGGGCAGCCGCGGGCCGGTTTCGTGGCCGACGAGCAGCCGGTAGAGCAGGGCGAAGAACGCGCGCTGGGCGGCCTTCAGCTCCGGCGTGGCCGCCTTCGCGTGCATGTCGAGCCCGGCCTGCACCTTCGGCACGCCGTAGACGAGCGTGGTCAGCCCGTCGAGCGACCAGTGCTCGTCGAGGCCCTCCGCCAGCAGGCGCAGCGACTCGCGGTCCTGCTCACCGAGCGTGTCGAGCAGTTCCTTGTCGGGCGTCTCGCGCACCTGCGTGCGCTCCTCCGCGGGCACGTACGTGTTCACCCAGTGCTGGGCACGGTCGAGCCGCGGCCGCAGCTCGTCCAGCCCGCCGATCTCCGGGTCGAACGCGCGCAGGATGCGCAGCGTCTGCTCCTCGTGCCCGGTGGCGATGTCCACGACCGAGGCGAGCGTCCGGTAGGGCAGCCGCCGCGGCGTCTCCGGCAGGGCCCGGGAGGCCGTGCTCGACGCGCGGCGGTAGGCCGACTGGTCGGCCGGCAGCGCCGTGCCGTCCTGCACCTTCCTGGCCAGCGTGTCCCACTCGTCGTACATCCGCTGGATCTCCTGGTCGAAGGAGACCTTGAACGACTGGTTGGGACGGCGGCGGGCGTACAGCCAGCGCAGCAGCGCGGGCTCCATGATCGACAAAGCGTCGGCCGGGGTCGGCACGCCGCCCTTCGAGCTGCTCATCTTGGCCATGCCGCTGATGCCGACGAAGGCGTACATCGGCCCGATCGGCTGCGGAGCGCCGAACACCTCACGGACGATCTGGCCGCCGACGACGAACGACGATCCCGGCGAGCTGTGGTCCACACCCGACGGCTCGAAGACCACGCCCTCGTAGGCCCAGCGCATCGGCCAGTCGACCTTCCACACCAGCTTGCCGCGGGTGTGCTCGGACAGCAGGACGGTCTCGCTGTGGCCGCACACGCAGGTGTACGACATCGCGGTGGTCTCGTCGTCGTACGACGTGACCGTGGTCAGGTCGCGGTCGCAGACCGAGCAGTAGGGCTTGTAGGGGTAGTAGCCCCCGGCGCCGGAGCCGTCGTCCTCGCTCGCGGCCCCCGATCCCTCCAGGGCGGCGGCCTCGTCGGCGTCCACGACCTCCTTGGCCTTGGCCTTCTTGGTGCGGTACTGGTCGAGGATCGCGTCGATCCGCCGCCGCTCGCGCATGGCGAGCAGCACCTGCTCCCGGTAGGCCCCGGAGGTGTACATCTGGGTCTGGCTGATGCCGTGGAACTCCACGCCCAGCTCCGCCAGCGCGGCGATCATCGGCGCCTTGAAGTGCTCGGCCCAGTTCGGGTACTCGCTGCCGGGCGGGGCCGGGACGGAGGTCAGCGGCTTGCCGATGTGCTCGTTCCACGCGGGGTCGATGCCGACCGGAACCTTGCGGAAGCGGTCGAAGTCGTCCCACGAGATGATGTGCACGCACTCGTAGCCGCGCCGCCTGATCTCGTCGGCCACCAGGTGCGGGGTCATCACCTCACGCAGGTTGCCCAGGTGGATCGGGCCGGACGGGCTGAGGCCGGACGCGCAGACGACGGGTTTGCCCGGTGCGCGCCGTTCAGCCTCGGCGATGACCTCATCGGCGAAACGCGCCACCCAGTCGGCGTCCATCACGTCAGTCCTCTCTGAACGGGATCCTGCCTTCTATGGTCCCGTACGCGAGGGAGTCGTCAGGACGCGTTCCGGGCGTAGACCAGCCGCAGGCCGATCAGCGTGAGCCAGGGCTCGTGCACGTCGATCGTACGGGCCTCGCCGATGACGAGCGGGGCACCGGTGCCCGTGGCGACCACGGTGACGTCGTCGGGGTCGGAGGCCAGCTCGGCCGTCATGCGGTCCACGATGCCGTCGACCAGGCCCGCGAAGCCGTAGATGATGCCCGACTGGAGCGCCTCTACGGTGTTCTTGGCGATCACCGACCGGGGCCGGACCAGCTCGACCTTGTGCAGCTGGGCCCCGGCCGTGGCCAGCGCGTCCACCGAGATCTCCAGGCCGGGCGCGGTCACCGCCCCGACGTACTCGCCCCGGGCCGAGACGGCGTCGAACGAGGTGGCCGTGCCGAAGTCCACGATCACGCACGGCCCGCCGTACAGGGTGGTGGCGGCGAGCGCGTTCACGATGCGGTCGCTGCCGACCTCCTTCGGGTTGTCCATGCGGACCGGGACGCCCGTGCGGACGCCCGGCTCGACGACCACCGCCGTGACGTCGCCGTAGTAGCGCCTGGACATCTCCCGCATCTCGTTGAGCACCGACGGGACCGTGGAGCAGATCGCGATGCCGCTGATGTCGGCGTCCTTGAGCAGCGGCGACTGCCCGAGCAGACCCTGGAGCACCACCGCGATCTCGTCCGCCGTACGGCGGGGGTCGGTGGCGATCCGCCAGTGCTCGATCACCTCTTCACCCTCGAACAGGCCCAGCACCGTGTGGGTATTGCTGACGTCGATGGTGAGCAGCATTCCCTGATTATGCATCACGAAGATCTAGACCAAGGTCGAGTGCCGGGGCCGAGTGCGTGAGCGCGCCGACGGACAGGTAGTCGACCCCGGACTCGGCGACGGCGCGGGCGGCGTCCAGGGTCAGCCCGCCGCTCGACTCCAGCCGCGCCCGGCCGGCCACCAGCCGTACGGCCTCGGCGAGCTGGTCCACGGTGAAGTTGTCGAGCAGGATCTCGTCGGCGCCCTCGGCCAGAACCGGCTCTATCTGGTCGATCCTGTCCACCTCGACCTCGATGGGCAGGCCGGGGAAGGCCTGCCGTACGGCGCGGAACGCCTCGGCGACGCCTCCGGCGGCGACGACGTGGTTGTCCTTGATCAAAGCGGCGTCGTGCAGGCCCATCCGGTGGTTGACCCCGCCGCCGGCCCGGACGGCGTACTTCTCCATGGCGCGCAGCCCCGGCAGCGTCTTGCGGCTGTCGCGGATGCGGGCGCCGGTGCCCTCGACGGCGTCCACCCAGCGGCGGGTCTGGGTGGCGATGCCGGACAGATGGGTGAGGAAGTTGAGCGCGGTGCGCTCCATCGTGAGCAGGTCCCTGGTCGCGCCCCGCACGGTCATCACCACGTCGCCCGGGCGCACGCGGTCGCCGTCGGCGGCGTGCCGCTCGACCTCGACCGGCCCGGAGGCCTGACGGAAGACGGTCTCGGCCACGGCCAGGCCGGCGACCACGCCCTCCTTGCGGGCCACCACGTCGGCGACGGCCCGCTGGTCGGCGGGGATGGTGGCGACCGAGGTCACGTCCTGCCCCCCGGCCAGGTCCTCCTCCAGCGCGGCGCGGACGAGACCGAGCACGGCGTCCGGGTCGAGGCCGGTCGTCTCCAGCTCGGTCCGCAGTTCCTCGTGAGGCGTGTACGTCAAGGTCAGTCCCTCCGTCGTCAGGGCGATGTCGATGTGCGCCCGCCAGTGGGCGTCGTCGCGGTCGGGGTGGTCCTCCCGCCAGTGCGAGCCGCGGGTCTCCTCGCGCACGGAGGCCGCGGCGACCAGTGCGGAGGCCACCGTGAGGAGGTTGGTCGCCTCCCACGACTCGGTGCAGGGCTCGACCGCGACCGGCGTCCAGCGGGCGTCGGAGAGCGCGCGGGTGACCTGCGCGAGGCTCCGGTCGCTGCGCAGCACCCCGGCGCCCCGGCTCATGTGGCTCTGGACCCTCGGCCGCGTACGCGGGTCCACCAGGCCCTCGGGCCGGTCGTCGGCCGCGACGGGCTCGCGCGGCGTGAGGCCGCGAGTCAGGTTTCCGGCCGCCAGATCGGCGGCGATGCGCTCGCCGTAGACGAGCCCTTCCAGCAGGGAGTTGGAGGCCAGCCGGTTGGCGCCGTGCACGCCCGTGCAGGCCACCTCTCCGCAGGCGTACAGGCCGGGCACGCTGGTCCTGCCGTGCAGGTCGGTGCGCACGCCGCCGCTCGCGTAGTGGGCGGCGGGGGCGACGGGGATGGGCTCGGTGACGGGGTCGATGCCGTGCTCGCGGCAGACGGCGAGGATCGTGGGGAACCTGGAGCGCCACTTCTCCTCGCCGAAGTGGGTGGCGTCGAGGTAGACGTGGTCGGCGCCGGTCCGCGCCATCTGTCGCATGATCGCCTTGGCGACCACGTCGCGGGGCGCGAGGTCGGCCAGCTCGTGCACGCCCTGCATGAAGCGCTCGCCGTTCGAGTCGATCAGCACCGCGCCCTCGCCGCGCACGGCCTCGGAGACGAGGGGCTGCTGGCCGGTCGAGCCCTCCCCCAGCCACAGGACCGTGGGGTGGAACTGCACGAACTCGATGTCCCTGACCACCGCGCCGGCCCGCAGAGCCAGCGCCACGCCGTCTCCGGTGGACACCACGGGGTTGGTGGTGGCCGCGTAGACCTGGCCCATGCCGCCGCTGGCCAGCACCACGGCCCCGGCCCGTACGGCGCCGACGCCGTCGCGGGCGCCCTCCCCCATCACGTGGAGCGTGACCCCGCAGGCGTGGCCCTCGGCGTCGAGGAGGAGGTCGAGGGCGAGGGCGTGCTCGATGACCTCGATGCGGGGCTCGGCCAGCACCGCCTCGGCCAGGGCCCGCTGCACCTCGGCGCCGGTCGCGTCGCCGCCCGCGTGGACGATCCGGTTGCGGTGGTGACCGCCCTCGCGGGTGAGCTGGAGCTCGCCGTCGGTGTCGCGGTCGAACTCGGCGCCGTGGCTCATCAGCCGCTTCAGCGCGTCGGGGCCCTCGGTGACCAGGACGCGTACGGCCTCCTCGTCGCACAGGCCGACCCCGGCGACGAGCGTGTCCCTCAGGTGCTCGTCGGGGGTGTCCTCGGGGTCGAGCACGGCGGCGATGCCGCCCTGGGCCCATCGGGTGGACCCGGCCGACAACACGTCCTTGGTGACCACGAGCACCCGCGCCCGGGGGTCGAGTTCGACGTGGCGCAGCGCCACGGTGAGGCCGGCGATGCCGGACCCGATAACGACCGCGTCGGCCTCGACGGTCCAGCCGGGTGCGGGGGCGGTGAGTCTGCGTGCGAGCGCCACCATGAGGGGATCCCCTTTCGTCATAATGACGATAACGCCCCCCCGGCGATGGTGCCGCCCCGGCCCCTCCTACGAGGGGCACGCCCCAGGGTCGGTGCAGAGCTGGGCGGTCAGAGTGGCGCAGGCCCATTCCTCCCACCTGTCCGGCGACCAGCCGCGGTCCTGGACGAAGAGCAGGTACAGCTGCGGGCTGAGCAGGCAGAACAGCAGGTCCGCCGCCATCGCGACGGAGACGTCCGGCCGGGCGCCGGGTTTGCCTGCCAGCGCCTGGGCCGCGGCGTGCTGCACGATGTAGCGCGGATCGGGGCCGTCGGGCCATTGCGCGGCGATCTGTGGGTCGGCGGCCCCGGCGGACTCGATCATCGGCATGAGCGGGGCGACCCGGCCGAGGATCTCACTTGTGCCGCGGACGTGCCCCCGCAACTGACCGGCCGCGGTGGGCTCGGCGCACGCGGCGCGGAACCACTCACGGTCCATGACGGCCACCGGCTCGGCGTCGCCGGCGATGGACGTGTCGACGACGTCCTTGAACAGCGTGCGCTTGTTGCCGAAGACGAAGTAGACCGTCTGAACGGCCACGCCCGCTCGGTCGGCGACCTCCTGCAGGCTCGTCGCCCCGTAGCCCTGCGCGACGAACAGCTCCCGCGCCGCCTGGATGACCTTCTCCCGGGTGCGGCGTGAGCGCTCCGCCCGTTTGTCCGGCCGCTTGACGATGTCCATGGCGCGAGTATATCTCTAGAGTTCGTCACTAGAGTTCGACTCTAAGAACCTGGAGGAGCCATGGACAGGCCGAACACGGGCGCGGACGTCGATCAGGAGGAGGCCGTGCGCCGAGCGCTGGAGAAGTACTACCGGGACGGCAAGCCGCCGTGGGACACCGGCGTGACGCCGCCCGAGCTGGTCGCCCTGATAGAGGGACACGTCGAGGGGCGCGCAGAAGGGCACGGGGAAGGGCACGGTGCGCTGCCGCCCGGCCGCGCCCTGGAGCTCGGCTGCGGCACCGGAACCAACGCGATATATCTGGCGCGGCACGGCTGGGAGGTCGTGGCCGTCGATCTGGTCGACCGCGCGATCGAGCAGGCCCGGGAGAAGGCCGACGCGGCGGGAGTGGCCGTACGGCTGCTGCACGGAGACGCCACCCGGCTCGACGAGCTGGACGCGCCCGGCCCCTACGACCTGTTCTTCGACCTGAGCTGCTACTGCGGCATCCCGCCGCACCGCCGCGACGCCTACGCCGCCGGGCTCACCCGCCGCGCCGCTCCCGGCGCACGTCTGCTGATGTTCGGGTATGGCCCCGGAACGCTCGGCGACGAGTTCTCCGGCGTCACCGCCGACGAGCTGCGTGCCAGGTTCGACGGCTGGGAGCTGGTCGACGTCACACCTGGGACGAACCCGTTCCCCACGTTCTGGTTCACGCTGCGGGCCGGGGAAGCCTGAGGCGCTGCGCCCTTACAGGGTCAGGACCACGTTGTCGATGAGGCGGGTGGTGCCCACCTTGGCGGCCACGGCCAGGATCGCCTCGCCGCGGTGGTCGTCGCCGACCGGAGCGAACGTCGCGGGGTCGGCCAGGATCAGGTAGTCGAGCAGCAGCGGCGGGTCGAAGCGGGCGGCCTCCTCCAGCACGGCCCGGGCGGCGTCGAGGATCCCGGCCGGGCCTGCCGTCCGGGCCCGCGCCGCGCCGGCCCGCAGCGCCCGCGACAGCGCGAGCGCGGTGCGGCGGTCGGCCTCGGACAGGTACCTGTTGCGGCTCGACAGCGCGAGGCCGTCCTGCTCCCGCACGGTCGGGGTGCCGACGATCGACACCGGGACGTCGAGGTCGGCCACCATCCGCCGGATCAGCGCGAGCTGCTGGGCGTCCTTCTGCCCGAAGACCGCGACGTCCGGCCGCACCAGGTTGAACAGCTTGAGCACCACGGTCAGCACGCCGTCGAAGTGGCCGGGCCGGAAGGCGCCCTCGACCACCCCGCCCATGCCGCCGGCCGAGACCTCCACCTGGCGGTCCGGCAGGTACATGTCATCGGCCGAGGGCGCGAAGACCACGCCCACGCCCTCCTCCTCGCACACCCGGAGGTCGGCGTCGAACGTACGGGGATAGCGGGAGAAGTCCTCGTTGGGGCCGAACTGCAGGGGATTGACGAACACGCTCACCACCACGTGGTCGGCGTGCTCGCGCGCCAGCCGCATCAGCGATCGATGGCCCTCGTGGAGCGCCCCCATCGTGGGGACCAGGGCGATCCTCCCGGGGCCGAGCACGTCCCTCGCCTTGTCGAGGGCGGCGCGGTCGGCGGCGACGGTCAGGTCCATATGTTCCCTCCCAGGGCGTCCAGAAGGCGTTCGGCCGCCTCCGGCTTGAGCAGGCCCGCCGCGAGCGCCCGGTCGGCGGTGAGCCTCGCGAGCGCGACGTACGCGTCCGCGGCCTCGGGGGCGGCCAGGATGAGCGCGTCGACGTGCTTGCGCACGGTGCCCGCGTCGCCGCGCACCACCGGCCCGGTGAGCCCGCTGATGCCGAGACGCAGCACGTTGTCGAGTGCCGCGCTCAGCAGGGGGCCGAGCATCCGGCCCGGATGCTCCACCCCGATCTTCGCGAGCAGTTCCTGCGACTCGGCGACGAGCGTCACCATGTGGTTCGCGGCGCCGGCCAGGGCGGCGTGGTAGAGCGGCCGGTCCCGGTCGGCGATCCACACCGGCTCGCCGCCCATCTCGATCACCAGCGCCTCGGCCACCGGCCGCAGCAGGTCGGGCGCCGTGACGCCGAACGAGCAGCCGTTGAGCCGGGTCAGGTCGTCGCTCCTGCCGGTGAACGTCATCACGGGGTGCAGCGCGAGCGGCAGCGCCCCCGCCTCGGCCGCCGGGTCGAGCACGCCCAGGCCGTACGCGCCGCTGGCGTGCACGAGCAGCTTGCCGCGCAGGTCGGCGCCGGTGGCGGCGAGGCCGGAGACGAGACCGGGCAGCACATCGTCCGGCACGGTCAGCAGCACGAGCTCGGACCGGGCGATCACCTCGTCCGGCCTGCTGAGCGTCAGGCCGAGGCGGTCTGCGGCCCGCCGCGCCGACGCGTCGGACACGCCGCTGGCCGCCACCACCCGATGACCCGCGAGCATGAGCGCGGCTCCGAGCACGGAGCCGACCCGTCCCGCGCCGAGCACTCCCACGGCGAGCCGCGCCGGGCGGTCACTTGTCTCCATGACGCCTCCCCTCGGTTCAGCGTAGCGGCGGCGCTCCCGCCGGCCCGGGCGTGGCCCAACGGTCGGATTTTGTCCCGTTTCTCACGGGCCTATGTTGAGCCATAAGTACGAAAGTGACTACTTTTCGTCACGGCATCGGCGTGTCGGTAACCTAAAGCGCCGTGGAGGTCACCTGGCGGGAGGCCATGCGGCGGGCGCTCTACGGCGCGGAGGGCTTCTACCTGCGCGAGCGCCCCGACCGGCATTTCCGCACGTCGGTGCATGCCTCGCCGGCCTTCGCCGAGGCCGTGCTGCGCCTGCTCCTGCGGGTCGACGCCGCCCTCGGACGGCCCGACCCGGTCGATTTCGTGGACATGGGCAGCGGCAACGGCCTGCTGGCCGCCCGGGTGCTGGCCGCGGCGCCGCCGGACCTCTCGAAGCGGCTGCGGGTCACCGCCGTCGACCTGTCCCCCCGGCCCGGCGATCTCGACCCGCGCGCCGCCTGGGAGCCGGAGGCGCCGTACGAGGCCGGCGGCCTGGTGATCGCCAACGAGTGGCTGGACAACGTGCCGCTCGAGATCGCCGAGATGACGCCGGACGGCCCTCGCCTGGTGCTCGTGAACACCTCGACCGGCGAAGAACGGCTCGGGCCCGCCCCTGGCCCGGACGACCTGGCCTGGCTGGAGCGCTGGTGGCCGCTGCGCTCACCGGGCGAACGCGCCGAGATCGGCCGCCCCCGCGACGAGGCGTGGGCCTCGATGATCAGGCGCCTGGCGCGCGGCACGGCGGTCGCCGTGGACTACGCCCATCTGGCCGGGCGGCGGCCCCCGCTCGGCACGGTCGCCGGCTATCGCGACGGCTCGGTGGTGCCGCCGACACCGGACGGGTCGTGCGACATCACCGCCCACGTGGCGCTGGACGCCTGCGCGGCGGCCGGCGAGCGGGCGGGGGCGGAGGCGACCACACTCACCACGCAGCGGGAGGCGCTGCTGGACCTGGGGGTCACCGGCGCCCGCCCGCCGCTCGCGCTGGCGTCCACCGATCCCGCCGGGTACGTGCGCGCGCTCGGCCGGGCCTCCCAGGAGGCGGAGCTGATCGACCCGGCCGGACTCGGCGGCTTCGGCTGGCTCAGCCAGTCACGACATCGAGAGGAGAGACCTTGATCGCGAGAATCTGGCGCGCGAGCGCGACCCCGGAGGGCGCGGACGGCTACGAGCGGCATTTCACCGCGTCGGTCCTGCCCTCCCTGCGCGACGTGGACGGGCACCGTGGCGCGTACCTGCTGCGGCGGGACGCCGCCGACGGGCGGGTGGAGATCCAGGTCATGACGCTGTGGGACTCGATGGACGCGATCCGCCGCTTCGCCGGGGACGACCCCGGCACGGCCGTCGTCGAGCCCGCGGCCCGGGCCGTCCTGCTCGGCTACGACACCACGGTCACCCACCACACGGTCGCTCACCACACGGGTGTCGTGTCAGACGGTGACCTTCAGTGACTCCAGGCCGCGCATGATGTAGCTGGGCTTCCAGGCGGGCTCCTCGGCGAGCTCCAGCTTGGGCGCCAGCCGCAGCAGGACGCCGAACGACTCCGCCATCTCGACCCGCGCGAGCGGCGCACCGAGGCAGAAGTGGATGCCGGCGCCGAACGAGATATGCGGGTTGTCCGCCCGGCCGATGTCGAGACGGTCCGGGTCGGCGAATACCTCGGGGTCGCGGTTGGCCGAGCCGAACAGCAGCGCGATCTCCGCACCGCGGGGGATCGTCACCCCGCCGACCTCGATGTCCTCCAGCACCCACCGCTCGAACATCTGCGCCGGGGTGTCGTAGCGGAGCAGTTCCTCGACCGCCGTCGGCATCAGGCCGGGGTCGGCACGCAGCCGCTCCAGCTCTCCGGGGTTGCGGAACAGCGCCCACCACCCGCTGCCGGTGGCGTTGACCGTGGCCTCGTGCCCGGCGTTGAGCAGCAGCACGCAGGTGCCGATCAGCTCGTCCTCGGTCAGCCGGTCGCCGTCGTCGACCACCTGGGCCAGCGCCGAGATCATGTCGTCGCCCGGCCGCTCCCTGCGTGCTCTGGCCAGCTCGCGCAGGTAACCGGCGAACTCCGTCGCCGCGAGTACGGCCGTGTGCTGGACCTCCAGCGAGGGGTTCAGCTCGTACATCCCGCAGATGTCGGCCGACCAGGGGCGCAGCAGGTGGCGGTCGCCCTCGGGCACGCCGAGCATCTCGGCGATCACGGTGACCGGCAGCGGCTCGGCCACCTCGGCCAGCAGGTCGCCGCCGCCGCGCTCGACCAGTCCCTCGGCCAGCTCGGTCGCGATCTTCCGTACGCGGGGACGCAGCGACTCGACCATGCGGGGCGTGAACGCCTTGGACACCAGGCGGCGCAGCCGCGTGTGGACCGGCGGCTCGACGTCGAGCATCCCGGCCCGGATCACCCGCCAGAACGGTTCCTGGAACTCCGGCTCGGGCTCGCGGCCGAACGCCTCGTGCGTCGCCACGTGCAGGTAGGACCGGCCGAGACGCCGGTCGCGCAGCAGCGCGTTCACATCCGCGTGGCGGGCGATCAGCCACTGCCCTGTCGGCTCGAAGAAGCTGACCGGATCGTTGTCGCGCAGGTCGCGGTAGGCGTCATAGGGGTACGCGATGAACTCGGAATCCCAGGGATCAAACTTCACAATGGACAACAATACGGATGAAAGGCCTCGCCTGGGAGTACGGGCGTGCGGGTCGTCATGGCGTAGGTTGGGGCGATGCCGAAGCGCCGCGAACAGCATCGCAGGGAACCCCGCGAACTCGGCGAGTTGCCCTATGCCGATCACCTGGAGCCGTTCGAGGGCCGGCTCACTCAGGGCGGCGACTACGACACGGTCCTGTTCGACGGGCGGGAGTTCGAGGACGCCGACGCGTCCAACGCCCGGTTCATCGAGTCGGCGTTCGCCTCGGTGACGTTCGCCGGCGGCCGATACCGGCGCGCCCGGTTCTCGGACGTGTGGCTGAACGGCGTGCGCTGGGTGGGCGGCGACCTCACCGAGTCCGTCTGGGCGGACGCGGAGATCATCATGAGCGCCCCGGCCGGCACGGCGCTGCCCGGCGCCGAGATGAACCACGTGCTCTTCCACCGGTGCAAGCTCGACTCGGTCAACCTCCGCGCGGCCGACCTGCGGGAGGTCTCGTTCGTCGAGTGCACGCTGCGGGACGTGGATTTCGCGGGCGCCACGCTGACCGGCGTCGCCTTCCCCGGCTCCACGCTGGAACGGGTGCGGTTCGACAAGGCGCGCATGTCCCGGGTCGACCTGCGCGGCGCCGTGTCCCTGGGCATCTCCGACGGCTACGACGCGCTGCGCGGCGCGACCATCAGCGGCGTCCAACTGATGGAACTCGCGCCGATGTTCGCCCACATCCTGGGTGTCACGGTCGACAACGACTGACTTCGCTCGGGTCGTCCGCACTTGCGGCCGGAGGGCGGTGTCGGGTTATAGTGCCGTCCAGGTCATGAGTGCCAGCGTCAAGCCCCGGCTTGCTGGCCGGCAACCCTCGCGCTCGCGGCGGGGTGCCCCGGGTGAGGACCGGGTCCGGCACGAGGTGTGCCGGGCAAGCGCGGGCTCCGCCTTTCCGATGCCATGGCCGGGGTCCCCACCCCGAGGAGGCATGGCGTTGTCCGCACTCACCTTCGTCCAGCAGGCCGTCAACCGCATCTCCGAGCCCGTGTGCCTACCGGCTGTCGTGGGCGCCGACCTGGAGGTGCCCGTCAGGGGCGGCAGGCTCGTGTCGTACGCGAACCTCGATTACGCGGCGAGCGCGCCCTGTCTCGAGCCGGTGAACGCCGCCGTCGCGGCGGCGCTGCCGGCCTACTCCAGCGTCCACCGGGGTGCGGGCTACGCCTCGCAGCTCACGACGGCCAGGTATGAGCAGGCCAGGCACACCGTGCGGGCCTTCGTCGGCGCCCGCCCCGGCGACGCGCTGGTCTTCGTGCGCAACACGACCGACGCCACGAACCTGCTGGCCCGCAGCCTCCCCGAGGGCACCACCGTCGTCGTGTTCGAGACCGAGCACCACGCCTCTCTGCTGCCGTGGCCGAACGCCGTACGGCTCGCGCCGCCCGCCTTCCCCGGCGAGGCGATCCGGGCGGCCGACGAGGCGCTGGCCGCGATTGACGGCCCGGCCCTGCTCGTCGTGACCGCCGCCTCCAACGTGACCGGCGAGCTGTGGCCGATCGCCGGGCTGGCCCACATCGCGCACCGGCACGGCGCGCGGATCGCCGTCGACGCCGCCCAGCTCGTCCCCCACCGCGAGCTCAACCTGGCCGCGCTCGACCTCGACTACGTGGCCTTCTCCGGGCACAAGCTCTACGCCCCGTTCGGCGCCGGGGTGCTCGTGGGCCGCCCCGACTGGCTCGCCGACGCCGATCCGTACCTGCGCGGCGGCGGGGCCGTACAGGCGGTGGGCGAGACCACCGAGTGGAGCGACGACCCCGAGACGCGGCACGAGGCGGGCACCCCCAACGTGCTCGGCGCGATCGCGCTCGCCGCCGCCTGCGACGCGCTGACCGCGACCGGCTGGACCGCGCTGGTGGGGGAGGAGGAGCGGCTGCTCACCCGCCTGCGCGCCGGGCTCGCCGCCATCCCCGGCGTACGCGAGCTGTCGCTGTGGGGCCAGGACCACCCGCGCGTCGGCATCGTGTCGTTCACCGTCGAGGGTCGTACGGCCCGCGATGTCGCCGAGGCGCTGTCGGCCGAGTGGGGCATCGGCGTCAGGGACGGCAAGTTCTGCGCCCATCCGTTCGTCCGCCACCTCCTCGGCGGCGGCGAGGACGGCGGCTGCGCGGACGGCACGTTCAGCGCCGTACGTGCCTCGATCGGCATCGGCACGACCACCGAACACGTCGACCGCCTCGTCGAGGCCCTACGCGAGATCGCCACCGCCTGAAGAGCGGAAAATCAAGTTGGGGATCTCGCCCAAGAGGTCCCCAATCAAGCGGCATCCGTCGACTTCTCGCTGACTGGCAGGCGCAACGTCCGATCGCCGAAGTCGACGACCAGGTCCAAGCGGGCCCCGAGCGCCTCCACATAGCGAGCGATGACCTCGAGGGATGTCACCTCTCCATGCTCGATCTGTGAGACCCGGGCAACGCTCAGACCCATGACAGCCGCGACATCCCTCTGGCCGAGCCCAAGTTGCTTTCGCGCCTCGGCGAGCTGATGACCGCGCGCCTCGGCGAGAAGCTTTCTGGCGCCCTGCTCGATCACGGAAGGAGAGACGCCGGCCTCGTGCAGTTCCCGCTCAAGGTCGGCCCAGTCCCCCGGCACCCTCTTCGACATATTCACTCCTCTTCGTCGCTGGTGTAGTCGAGGTACAGCTGTACGGCCAGGGGGATGTTCTCCTTGTACCACCGGTTCCAGTTGCCGGCTTTGTCGCCGCCGAGCAGCAGCAGCGCCGCCCGGGTGGGGTCGAGGGCGAAGATGATCCTGATCTCCGATCGCCCACGCGATCCCGGACGTAGTTCCTTGAGATGGTGCAGGGAGCTTCCCTTGAGCCGGTCGACGAGAGGCCTGCTCAACATTGGCCCCTCCTCCCGGAGAGCGGCGACGGCCTGAGCGACCTGGATCGCCGACCAAGATCCTCCTTGAGGAGCGTCCTGAACCAGGCGGCGTACTCATCTGTGACCTTCACCGTCCACGTCAAGAGTGCCCTCCCCGAAATCAAGGCAAGCCTTAAGTCGGACAGCAGGCTACTGCCGTCGGCATGGAATGTTGGTCGAGTTTGTCTGATGCCTCCGCCGTCTTCGCTCCCACGTGATGAGCGTGAAAGCATGGACGGCATGACGACCGAGCAGGAGGGCGGGCGCCGGGAACGCATCGTGGGGATCGGCGCGGGAGCCGACGCCGTGCAGGCGAGGGAGCTGGCCACCGAGGACATGATCCTCAACATCGGCCCGCAGCACCCCTCCACCCACGGCGTGCTGCGGCTGCGGCTCGTCCTCGACGGCGAGCGCATCACGGCCGCCGAGCCGATCGTCGGCTACATGCACCGCGGCGCGGAGAAGCTGTTCGAGGTGCGCGACTACCGGCAGATCATCGTGCTCGCCAACCGGCACGACTGGCTGTCGGCGTTCGCCAACGAGCTGGGCGTCGTGCTCGCGGTCGAGCGCATGCTGGGCATGCAGCCCCCGCCCAGGGCGGTGTGGGCCAGGACGCTGCTGGCCGAGCTCAACCGCGTGCTCAGCCATCTGATGTTCCTCGGCAGCTATCCCCTGGAACTCGGCGCGATCACGCCGGTCTTCTACGCCTTCCGGGAGCGGGAGACCCTGCAGCACGTCATGGAGGAGATCTCCGGCGGCCGCATGCACTACATGTTCAACCGGGTGGGCGGGCTAAAGGAGGAGCTGCCCCTGGGCTGGCTCGATCGCGTCACGACCGCCGTCGCGGCCGTGCGGCGGCGGCTGCCCGACATCGAGGAACTGATCGCCGGCAACGAGATCTTCCTGGCCCGCACCCGCGGCGTCGGCGTGCTCGACCGCGAGACGATCATGCAGTACGGCGTGAGCGGCCCCATCGCGCGGGCCTCGGGCGTCGACTTCGACCTGCGGCGCGACGAGCCCTACCTGGCGTACGGCGAGCTGCCGGTGAAGGTCGTGACCCGGTCGGCCGGGGACTGCCAGGCCCGGTTCCAGGTGCTGCTCGAACAGGTCAAGGTCTCCCTCGACCTGGCCGACGCCTGCGTCGAGCGCCTGCGGCACCTGCCGCCGGGGCCGATCAACCAGCGGCTGCCGAAGGTGCTGAAGGCGCCCGAGGGCCACACGTACGCCTGGACGGAGAATCCGCTCGGCCTGAACGGCTACTACCTCGTGTCGCGGGGCGAGAAGACGCCGTGGCGGCTCAAGCTGCGCAGCGCCTCCTACAACAACATCCAGGTGCTGCGGGAGATGCTGCCGGGCAACCTAATCGCCGACATGATCGCGATCCTCGGCTCGATGTTCTTCGTGGTGGGCGACATCGACAAGTAGGGGTCACGCCTCCCCGGAAGGCTTGCCGGGCACCCGGCAGCAGTGCTCGAGGAACAGCGCCGCGCAGATCAGGATCACGCAGGCCACGAACGATCCGCCGCCGATCAACGCGTCCTGGCGGGGCTTGTCCAGGTCGAGCAGTTCGAGCACGTGCACCACGAACCCGGCGAAGATGCCGCCGAACGCCGCCCCGACGTACGCCGTGGCCTTGGCCAGCGCCGCCAGGCGGGCGACGGCCAGCGGCTCGACGGGCTTGGTGTGCGGGCGGCGCAGAATCCTCGCCCGGGTCAGCCAGCCCGTGTACGCCTCGCCGACGGCCAGCAGCAGCGTGGTGGGGATCGCGGTCCACGGCAGGGTCGGCACCACGGAGTAGAACTGCCGCAGCAGCCCCCAGGTGAGCAAGGCGAACACGACCACGAGACCGACGAGCACGCCGGGATTGGTGGGCTTCACGCGGGGACTCCTCGTCGATCAGGCCGGGGGTTCGAGCACGAGGTCGGTCCGCAGCCGCACCCCGCTCTGGTCCGTGTCGGCCAGCAGGGCCGCCACCGACCCGCGCCCGGGCAGCACCGCCGCCGGATCGGCCTGCGCCCACGGGACCAGCACGAACGCCCGCTCGTGCGCCCGGGGATGCGGGAGCGTGAGCTCGGGGTCGTCCGACATGAGATTCCCGACCGTGATGAGGTCGACGTCGAGCGTGCGCGGGCCCCACCGCTCCCTGCGCTCGCGGCCGAACGCGTTCTCGACGCTCTGCGCGCGGTCGAGCAGCGTGCGGGGGTCGAGCATGCTCTCGGCGATCACGACCGCGTTGAGGTAGGGGCCCTGCTCTGGGCCGCCGACCGGATCGGTCTCGTAGACCGGCGACACCGCCACGAACGTGAGCCCGGGGGCGTCGAACAGCGAGTCGACGGCTCCCTGGAGGTTCTCGACGCGGCGGCCGAGGTTGCTGCCGAGCGCGATCACGACCCTCATGCGCGGCCCCTTCTGATCGTCACCACCACGTCGCCGAACGGCAGCGGGATGGGCGCCGCCGGTTTGTGCACGCTGACCTCCGCCTCCTCGACCAGCTCGTGAGCCAGGCAGGCCGCCGCCAGCCGCTCGGCGAGGGTCTCGATGAGGTTGACCGGCTCGCCCTCCACGATGCGGACGAGCTCCGCCGCCAGCGCCCCGTAGTCCACGGTGAGCGTCAGATCGTCGGCCGCCGCCGCGGGGGCGGTGTCGAACCACAGGGCCACGTCGATCACGAACTCCTGGCCCAGCTCACGCTCGGCGGGCAGGCAGCCGTGCCTGCCGCGGGCCCGCAGACCCGTCAATCGAACGGTGTCGCGACCGGTCGCCGCCCGCGCCGTCACTGCTCCTGATCCTCCTCGTCGTCGTCGCTCTGCAGGACCGGTGAGCCGTGGTAGAGCCACAGCCGCCAGTCGGTCCCGGTCCGCACGTAGGTGCTGGAGGCGACGACCCGGCCGGCCGCGAAGCCCGGCTCGTCGGTGTCGGCGGCCGTGAGGATGTTCTCCGCGCAGGTGACCACGGCGACGTCCCCGATCACGTTCGTCTGCACGTCGGTCAGCACGAACTGGATGTACGGCGTGTTGGCCATGATGAGCGCCCAGGAGCGCAGCACCTCCGACCGGCCGGTCAGCATGGGCCACCCGGGGTGGACGCACATGGCAGGACGTCCCGGGACGTCCTCTATCCAGATCTCCGACATCTTGTCGAGGTCGCCGCTCTCGATGGCGTTGTAGAACGCCTGGTTGAGCTCCTCGATGTCCTTCATCGGCGTCCCTGTCGGCATGTCGTCACCGGCCCTCGTCAGCGTGTCGTACGGCTGCTGCCCTCCACGCGGCGGCCACACGCACCGCGTCGGCGTTCGCCCGCACCCGGTGCACCCGCACGCACCACGCGCCGGCCCGCGCGGCGAGCGCGGTGACGGCGAGTGTGGCGTCTTCTCTGCCGTCCAACGGCCGGGGCTCGCCGTCCGGCCCCGCCAGCAGACGGCCGAGGAAGCGTTTCCTCGACGCCGCGATCAGCAACGGGCGGCCTAGGCGGTTCAGCTCGCCGATGCCGGCCAGCAGGGCCCAGTTGTGCCCGGCGTTCTTGGAGAATCCGAGCCCGGGGTCGAGCACGATCTGCTCCTCGCGCACGCCCTCGGCCAGCACGGAGTCGACCCGCTTGCGCAGCTCCTCCGCCACCTCGGTCACGACGTCGCCGTAGATGGCCCGGCTGTCCATGTCGCGACTGTGCCCGCGCCAGTGCATCACGACGTAGGGCACGCCGGTCGCGGCCACCACCCGCGGCATCGCCGGGTCGGCCAGCCCGCCGCTCACGTCGTTGACGAGCTTCGCCCCTGCCGCGACGGCCGCCTCGGCCACCTCCGCGCGCATGGTGTCGACGCTGACCGTCACGCCCTCCTCGGTGAGCGTGCGGATCACCGGCTCGACGCGGCGCAGCTCCTCCTCCAGGGACACCCGCGCCGCGCCCGGGCGGGTGGACTCGCCACCCACGTCCACGATGTCGGCGCCCTCGGCCACCAGGTCGAGGCCGTGCCTGATCGCGACGTCGGCGTCGAACCACTGTCCGCCGTCGGAGAAGGAGTCGGGGGTCACGTTGACCACGCCCATGACCAAACAGCGCCCAGACTCGGGCATACCGGGCACACTCGCTGCGGTCATGGGGTCAAGACTAGTGCCCCGAGACTCGGTGCCTGTCGGGCAGGAGCGGAGTCCCAATCGGCCGTCGCCCGCGCTCAGCCGCGCAGGATCAGCGACATGGCCTCGGCCCTGGTCGCCTCGCTGGAACGGAAGTCACCCCGGACGGCCGATGTGATCGTCTTGGCGCCGGGCTTGCGTACACCGCGCATGGTCATGCACATGTGCTCGGCCTCGATCACCACGATCACCCCGCGCGGCTCCAGCACCTGCATCAGGCCGTCGGCGATCTGGGAGGTCATCCGCTCCTGGACCTGCGGCCTGCGGGCGTAGACGTCCACCAGCCTGGCCAGCTTGGACAGGCCGGTGATGCGTCCCTTGTCGTTCGGGGTGTAGCCGATGTGGGCCACGCCGTGGAACGGGAGCAGATGGTGCTCACAGGTGGACATCACCTCGATGTCCTTGACGAGCACCATCTCATCGTGGTCCGCGTCGAACATGGTGGTCAGCGCGTCCTCGGGCCGCTGGCCAAGGCCGGCGAACTGCTCCGCGAACGCGCGGGCAACCCGGGCCGGAGTGTCCCGGAGCCCGTCGCGATCGGGGTCCTCCCCGATCGCGAGCAGGATCTCCCGGACCGCCTTCTCGATCCGGTCGTGGTCGAAGCCGGGGGGCGGCCCCACCATGGGTTCGGCCATGGTCAGGCCTCGTCCCGCTGCGCCGACTGGTCGTTGACCCACGGGGTGGAGCCGGTGCCGCCGGCGGGCAGCGCCGAGCCGTTGCCGTTGGCGCGCTCCTTGGGCGTGATGACCGGAGGACGGTCGGACGGCAGGCGCTTGCCGTAGCCGGCGTAGGAGGGACGCTTCTCCTTGGGCACGACGGGCGAGAAGATCTCGAGGACCTGCTCCCGGGAGAGCGTCTCCTTCTCCATCAGTTCGAGCACGAGGTTGTCGAGCACGTCGCGGTACTGGACGAGGATCTCCCACGCCTGGTCGTGCGCGCTCTCGATGTAGCGGCGGACCTCCTCGTCGATCGCCGAGGCGATCTGCTCGGAGTAGTCGCGCTCGTGACCCATCTCACGACCGAGGAAGACCTCGCCGTTGCCGCTGCCGAACTTGCGGGCGCCGAGCCGCTCGCTCATGCCGTACTCGGTGACCATGCGGCGGGCGATCGAGGTCGCCTTCTCGATGTCGTTGGACGCGCCGGTGGTGGGCTCGTGGAAGACGAGCTCCTCCGCGGTGCGGCCGCCGAGCAGCATGGCGAGCTGGTCCAGCATCTCGGACCGGGTCGCGAGGAACTTGTCCTCCATCGGCAGCGTCATCGTGTAACCGAGTGCGCGGCCGCGGGACAGAATCGTGATCTTGTGGACCGGGTCGGAGTTGGGCAGCGCGTGGGCCACCAGGGCGTGACCGCCCTCGTGGTAGGCGATGATCTTCTTCTCCTGGTCCGACATGACCCGGGACTTGCGCTCGGGACCGGCCATCACGCGGTCGATCGACTCCTCGAGCGTGTTCATCGTGATGAGCTTCTGGTCCTGCCGGGCGGTCAGCAGGGCCGCCTCGTTGATCACGTTCGCGAGGTCGGCGCCGGTGAAGCCGGGGGTCCTGCGGGCGATCACGTCGAGGTCGACGTCCTGCGCGAACGGCTTGCCGCGACCGTGGACGCGCAGGATGCCCTTGCGGCCCTCAAGGTCGGGCCGGTCGATGACGACCTGCCGGTCGAAGCGGCCGGGGCGCAGCAGCGCGGGGTCGAGGATGTCGGGGCGGTTGGTCGCGGCGATGAGGATCACACCGCCCTTGACGTCGAAGCCGTCCATCTCGACGAGGAGCTGGTTCAGGGTCTGCTCGCGCTCGTCGTGGCCGCCGCCGAGGCCCGCGCCGCGGTGCCGGCCGACGGCGTCGATCTCGTCGATGAAGATGATCGCCGGGGCGTTCGCCTTGGCCTGCTCGAACAGGTCGCGGACGCGGGAGGCGCCGACGCCGACGAACATCTCGACGAAGTCGGAACCGGAGATCGAGTAGAACGGCACGCCCGCCTCACCCGCGACGGCGCGGGCGAGCAGGGTCTTGCCGGTGCCGGGCGGGCCGTACAGCAGCACGCCCTTGGGGATCTTGGCGCCGATGGCCTGGAACTTGGCCGGGGCCTGCAGGAACTCCTTGATCTCCTGGAGCTCCTCGATGGCCTCGTCGGCCCCCGCGACGTCGGCGAAGGTCGTCTTCGGGGTGTCCTTGGTGATCAGCTTCGCCCGCGACTTGCCGAAGTTCATGACCCGGGAGCCGCCGCCCTGCATCTGGTTCATGATGAACAAGAAGATCAGGACGATGATGATGATCGGCAGGAAGCTGACCAGCAGGCTGACGAGGAAGTTCTCCTTCGCCACATCGACCGTCCAGCCCTGAGTGGGCTTGGCCTGCTCGAGCGCCTGCGTGAGCTGCACGCCCTGACCCTCGACCCACAGGGCCTGGATGCGGTCGGTCGTCTTGCCCCCGACCTCGACGGGCCGGTTCAGCGTCAGCTCGACACGCTGGTCCTTGTCGACCACGGTCGCGCTCTTGACATTGCCCTGCTGGATCTGCTGGACGACCATCGAGGTGTCGGCGGTGGTGTAGTTGCCGCCGCCGCCGAACATCGTGGTGACGAGCAGGAGAAGCAATACGATGCCCAGGATCCACAGCAGTGGGCCACGTGTAAATCGCTTGAGATCCATCCGTTGCGGAACCCCGGCGGGCCCGTCCCTTCCTGACCAAGGCCTGCCCCGGGAGAACCCGGGGTCGCGGCATCCCTTGCCGCTCCTTCTGGCTACCGCGGGGCGGCCGATCGACCTCCCGCGGATATCCGAAGGTACACCCGGCAGCCGCGTCGGGTAACTGCCCGAGCGGCTCCGGCTTTGCCTTTCCAACGTACGTCAGCCAACCCCGTGTTCCCCGACCAGGCGCCCAATAACGCACGATTCGAGGGTCACTTCGCTAAGGGCTTACTCCCCTCCGTACACATGAGGCGCAAGAGTCCCGATGAACGGCAGGTTGCGGTACCGCTCCGCGTAATCGAGCCCGAACCCGATGACGAACTCGTTGGGGATGTCAAAACCGACGTAACGGACGTCCAACTCGACCTTCACCGCGTCCGGCTTGCGCAGCAGCGTGCAGATCTCCACGGACGCCGGGTTGCGCGACTTCAGGTTGTTCATCAACCACGAGAGGGTCAGCCCGGAATCGATGATGTCCTCGACCACGAGCACATGCCGGCCGGCGATGTCGGTGTCCAGATCCTTCAGCACCCGCACGACGCCGGACGATATGGTCCCCGCGCCGTACGAGGAAACGGCCATCCAGTCCATCTGCACGGGCACGTGCAGCGCGCGGGCGAGGTCGGCCATGACCATGACCGCTCCCTTGAGCACGCCGACGATCAACAGTTCCCTGCCGGCGTAGTCGGCGTCGATCTGGCCCGCCAGTTCTCTGATCTTCTCCTGTAGCTCCTGCTCGGAGATGAGGACTCTGGAGAGATCCTTGCCCATGTCGGCTGCGTCCACCTGGGGTTTTCCTTACGCGAGCGAGAGATTGTCCACGGCGAAGACAAGGGTGCCACAGCGCCTGACCACCCCCACCCCCCCGGGTAGGTCCACTCCCTTCTGCCCGTGCCAGCCGGTCACCAGCCGCTCGACGGCCTCGATGTGCACCGCCGCGAGCGCGGCGGCGTGCGCCCCTGCCTCCACGGCCGCCCGCTGGATGACCCGCCGCCGCACCGCCCCCGGCACATCCGCGAGCACGGACACGTCCAGCTCCCCGCCGGGGCCGCGCGACTTCGCGTGGACGGCGTCCGCCCACGCGTCCAGGGCGTCGGCGTCGTCCCGGCACAGCCGCGCCGTGCGGGCCAGCGCCTCGGCGATCCCCGGCCCCAGTGCGGCCTCCAGCGCCGGGAGGGCGTCGCGACGCACCCTGACCCTGGTGTACGCCGGATCGTCGTTGTGCGGGTCGTCCCAGGGGCGCAGGCCGAGGGCGTCACACGCCTGCCTGGTCCGCGTCCGGCCGAGCCCCAGCAGGGGCCGCCGGTAGATCCCCGAGACCTCCGCCATGCCGGACAGGGACCGCGTGCCGCTGCCGCGGGCCAGGCGCAGCAACACGGTCTCCGCCTGGTCGTCACGCGTGTGGCCGAGCAGGACCGCGGCGGCACCCAGGCGGCCGGCCGCGGCGGACAGGGCGGCGTAGCGGGCCTCCCGCGCCGCGGCCTCGGGGCCCCCGGCCGTGCCGACCGTGACGGTCAGCACCTCGGCCGGGTCGAGACCGAGCGTGGGCGCGAGCCGTACGACGTCGCGGGCCCGGTCGGCCGAGCCCTCCTGCAGCCCGTGGTCGACGGTGAGCAGCCCCGCGCGCAGGCCGAGGCGCGGGGCCGCGAAGCCGATGGCCGCCGCCAGCGCCAGCGAGTCGGCGCCACCGCTGCAGGCCACGAGGACGAGCGCGCCGGACGACTCCCCCGCCCTCCGAGGGGCGGCGAGGTCCGCGAGCGACAGCCGTACGGCGCGGCGGACGTCGGCGACGGCGGGATGCGGGCCCATGCGGCCATTCTGGCCGCCCGCGGCGGGCAGGGGAAACGCCCGTCCGGCGAGCCCGGGCGGGTGGGTGGAAGTCAGGCGGAGGCCGGGTGGATCTACGTCAGGCGGAGGCCAGGACGCGGGACATCCAGGCGTGCGGGTCGGCGATCTCCCCGCGGTCGGGCAGGGTCTCCGGCGAGGTCCAGACCTTGTTGAACGACTCCATGCCGGCCTCGTCCACGACGGTGCGGACGAAGTGGGAGCCCTCGGCGTACTGCTTCATCTTCAGCTCGATGCCGAGCAGCCGGCGGACGAGCTGGTCGAAGCGCGAGCCGCCCTCGCGGCGGCGCTGGAACTTGGCGCGGATCTCGGCGACCGACGGCACCACGGACGGGCCCACCGCGTCCATGACGTAGTCGCCGTGCCCCTCAACCAGCGTCATCACGGCCGTCACGCGGTCGAGCACGGCCTTCTGCTCGGGCGTCTGGATGGCCTCGATGAGGTTGCCCTCGCCGCCTCTGAAGGCGTCGGCCACGGCGTCGGAGGCGGCGCGCAGGCGCTCCAGCAGGGTCGCCAGGTCCATCTCGGACGCGAGGAGGAACTCGGTCATCTGGCCGCGGACGTACTCCCGGAGCCAGGGGACGCCGGTGAACTGCACCCGGTGGGTCTCCTCGTGCAGGCACACCCACAGGCGGAAGTCGCGGGGATCGACGCCCAGCTCGCGCTCGGCGTGCACGATGTTGGGGGCCACCAGGGTCAGGCGGCCGGTCGGGGCGTTGCCCGAGGGGTCGGGCGGGAGGAACAGCTCGTACTGCCCGAGCACCCGGGAGGCGAGGAAGGCCAGCACCGCGCCGACCTCGAGCCCGGTGATGCGCGAGCCGACCGCGCCGACGACCGCCGGCATGTTCGACATCTTCTGCGTCAGCGGCTCGAGCACCACGCGGAAGCCGTCCACGTTCGCGCGGATCCACCCGGGACGGTCGACCACGGTCGCCGCCTCGGGCGTCGCCGAGTCGATGCGGGTGAACTCCCGCACGTGCCCCTCGGCGTCCCGCGACAGCCGCCGCAGTTCGAGGACCGCCTGCCTGGCCTCCTCGCGGCTCACCTGAGGGCCGGGCCGCACAAGGCGCACCCCGGTCGCGACGGCCAGATCCCAGTCGATCACCTGCATACCCACCACCGTACGTTCTCCGACTTCTCGCCGCGCATGCAGGCGCGAGGGGGACGGTCAGCTCTGGGAGACGATTGTGGCCATCTTGTCGAGGGCGGCGATCGCCTCCGGCGGGTTGGCCACTTGGTCGGCCATGAACGCGAAGGTCAGCAACCGGCCCTCGGATGTGTACGCGATGCCCGCCAGGGTGTTCACCCCGTTCAAAGTGCCCGTCTTCGCGCGCACCAATCCGGCGCCGGCCTTCGATTCGGACTTCTCGTAGCGATTGTGCAGAGTCCCGGTGAAATGCGCGACCGGCAGGCCGCTGATCAGCGAGTGGAGCTCCGGATGGGCGGGGGACGCCGCCACGGCCAGGATGTGGGCGAGGGCCGTCGGCGCGATTCTGTTCTTGGTGGACAGCCCGCTGCCGTCGTGGACCTCCACCCCGTCGGCCACGCCGAGGCGGGTGAGCACGCGCCCGACCGCCGTGGGCACGCCCTGGAAGGTGTGCGGGAGGCCCTCCTTGATGGCGGACTGCCGGGCGAGCGCCTCGGCGAGGTCGTTGTCACTGTGGGTGAGCATCCGCTCCACGAGCGCGTAGATCGGGCCGGACTCCACCCGGGCCAGCTCCTGCGCGGTGGGCGCCGCCTTGGCCGAGTCGACCCCCTTGCCCACCCTGATGCCGTTCTTCCTGAGCAGCGTGGCGAACGCGTCGGCGGTGGCCTGCGCCGGGTCCGGGTAGCGGGCGCCGTTGGCCGCCCGGCCCTCGTCCATCATGAGCGCGGACACCGGGGCGACGCTGCCCTCCGGGATGTACGTCGGCTTCCAGCCCGGCGCCGTCCGCGGCCCGTTGAACAGGGAGGCGTCGTACGACAGGTCCACCGAGGTGAGCTTCGCCGCCTTGAGCGCCTTGGCCGTGCTCGAGGCGAGCCGGGCGAGCGACGCGGGCCGCGGGTAGATCTCCTCCTGCTCGGCGGCGCTCGTCCGCGGGCCTGCCAGGGTCGGGTCGCCGCCGCCGACCAGGACGATCGACGTGGCGGAGGCCCCCCGCACGACCCGGGTGGCCAGGCGGGCGTCCGGCCCCACCGTGGCCAGCACCGTCAGCGCGGTGACGACCTTGGTGGTCGAGGCCGGGGTGATGGCGGTGCCCGAGCGGCCGTCGAAAATCGGCGTTCCCGTCGCGACGTCGAGCACGATCCCGGCCACACTGCCGCCGAGGGCGGGGTCACCCATCGCAGCGGTGAGCCGGGTGGTCAAAGTACCCTTGGCGGGGAGAGCCCCGTCCCCCGCCGCGGCCAGAACCGGACCCGCGGTCACCAGGGGGATCGGGGTCGGCTTCGGGGACGCGACCGGAGCCGGGGTCCTGTCGGCGTCATGGGTGATCAGATAAGTGCCCGCGAGGACGACGAAGATCTGCAGCAGGGCGAGGGTGGCCACCACCATCCACCGCTCACGTCGCACCACTACACCCTCATTTCGCGCCGACCTTGACCACGCCTACGAGACATTAACGCCAGCCCGGGAGACCGGGGACTCATGCGGAGGAACGAGTGGAGTTCGACGTTGTCGTTGAGATCCCCAAGGGACAACGGAACAAGTACGAGGTTGACCACAAGACCGGCCGCATACGTCTGGATCGCCTGCTCTTCACGTCCACCCAGTACCCCGCCGACTACGGGTTCATCGAGAACACCCTCGGCGAGGACGGGGACCCGCTCGACGCGCTCGTCCTGCTCCAGGAGCCGACCTTTCCCGGTTGCCTGATCCGCTGCCGCGCCGTCGGGATGTTCCGGATGACCGACGAGAAGGGCGGCGACGACAAGGTCCTGTGCGTCCCTGCGACCGATCCGCGGATGGAGCACATCCGCGACATCCACCACGTCGCCGAGTTCGACCGGCTGGAGATCCAGCACTTCTTCGAGGTCTACAAGGACCTGGAGCCCGGTAAGTCGGTCGAGGGCGCCAACTGGGTCGGCCGTGTCGAGGCCGAGGCCGAGATCGTCGCCAGCATCGAGCGCTTCCAGGAGACCGAGCACCACGACGAGGAGCACTGAGTCAGGGAGTGTCCCGCGGATCTTGCCGTAGCGCGGCGGCGCCTGGGCGACCGCAGTAGGCGAAAGATCCAAGGGGCGCGACCCTAGCCCGGCCGGGTGGCGCCGACCAGATCGTGGCGCCAGATGGGCGAGATGCGCACCACGTCCCCCGTCTGGGGGGCGTGGACCATCATGCCGCGCCCGATATAGATGCCCACGTGATGGATGTCGCCGGGGTTCCGGCTCAACCGGCCGTAGAAGATGAGGTCGCCGGTGCGCAGTTCCTTGAGCGGGACGTGTTGTCCCGACGTCCACTGCGTGCCGGTCCAGTGATCGAGTGACACCCCGGCCCGCTGCCAGGCCCGCATCGTCAGCCCCGAGCAGTCGAACCCCGACGGGCCCGCGGCGGCCCACACATATGGCTTGCCGATCTGTTTGAGCGCCCACTGGGCGGCCATCTCACCGGGTCCCGACCCGAGCCGCCCGGTCCAGGCCGGCACCGCCAGGCTCCTGCGCGCGGGGAGCGCCGCCTGCCTGGCCTTGCTCCTCGCCTGTTTCAGCTCGTCGACGCGGTCGCGGGCGGCCTCCAGCCGTTTGGAGATCTCCGCTTTCTCCTGCTCGATTCGCTTGGTCTGTTCGAGCTGTTCCTCGACGGCCCGCTGTGCCGCGTCCTTCGCCTGTCGCACCTCGTCGGCGCTGCGCGACTGGTCGGAGTAGGCACGGGCCGCCTGTTCTCGGAGGATCTCGAAGACCTGTTGCGCGTCCTTCAGCCGTTGCAGCGAAGCGGTCTGTTCGTCGCCGAGCTGCGTCAGCATGCTGGCTCTTCGCAGGAAGCCGTGCACGTCGCCGATACCGCCGAGCATGGCCGCGGCGGGCGGTGACAGCCGCACCCCGCCGTATCCCTCGGCCACCCTGGCCGCCACCTCGCCGCGCAGCCGGGCGACCTGGTCGGACGCCTGGCGGACCCGCCGCGCCGACTGCTCGTACGCGGCACGCGCCTGCTCAAGCTGGACGAGTTGCCCGTTGTACGACTCCACGAGCCGCTCGGCCTCGGTGTTCAGCGCCTCTCGGCGGGCCTGCGCGACCGCGAGGTCGGCCTCGGCTTCGCCCAGTTCCCGTGCGCGTTCCTGCACCTGCTGGCGTGCCTTGGCGACGTCCTTCGCGGACGGTTTCGGATCGGCTCCAGCCGGGGCTCCGAAGGTCAGGACGAGACTTGACCCGAGCCCGGCGACCAGCCCCGACGCTCTGAGGAGTGGCAATTCCTTCCCCTTCCCTGCTCCACTCCCCTCACTTCCCGGCGACTACTCTCCGTACACATCTAAGCTACGCCCTGTAATCAACCTATGTGGTAGGTCGTCCCGTTTAGACAGGGAAAGCGCCTCCGGGCCCTCCGGAGCTTCCGCTCCCGGGGTCGCCGGAAGTGCCACGACGCTCCGTTCCGCGTTCGGAGCCGCCGTCCCGGACTCCTCCGGGTACGCCCGGCGGGCCGCCGTCTCCGGCGCCCCGCCCCCTCCAGCCTGAGGCGTCCTGCGTCCTCCCGCCGCCTGAGGCGTCCTGCGTCCTCCCGCCGCCTCGGGCGTCCTGTGCCTTGTGCCTGGCGCCGTGTCCGCCGCGCCATGGCGGTAGGGCCGTGGGCCCGCCGAGGTCGCCCGAGGGCGTGCGGGAGGGCGCGGGCGTCGGCGGGCACTCCCTGTGGGGACGGGGATGGTGCTGGTGGTCACGCCAGGGCGGACGGTGTCCCGGCCAGTGCGCCGGAGGCGGTCCGCCCCGGGGCGGCCAGCCCGGCCCGGGGCCGCCGGACCCGTGTCCACCAGAACCGTGTTCACCAGAACCGGGCCAGCCGGAACCCGGCCCGCCAGAACCCGGCCCGCCGGAGCCGGAGCCGCCGGGGGTGGGCTCCTCGCCCGGCTCAGAGCCGGGAGTGCCGGGGGTGATGGTGGGCGTGGGCGTCGGACCGGACGGCGAGGCGCCCGGACCCTGCGAGGAGGAGCCCCCTGTGGGGCGCCCGGACGGCTTCCCGTGCGGCGCGGGACGGTGCGGCCGGCCGGCGGAGGGCGGCACGGGTGCGGGCAGGGGCGCCGGGCGCGGCAGGGCGACCGGCCTCGCGGAAACCACGGGCACGACCGGCTCGGCCAGTTCCCGGGAGACCGGAGGCACGGGCGAGCGCCCGCCGCCCCCGTCGACCTCGTCCGACGACCCCTCCGGGGAGGCGGTGCCGCCGGACGGGCCGGCCGGAGCCTCCGCCGTGGGGAGCCGGAGCGGGGCGATCGTGTCGGCGGCCCGCTCGCGCAGGTCCCCGGCGAACTGGGCGAACACGAGCGCGATCGTCGCCACCGCCGCCAGGGCGGCCACGGCGCCCGCCACCGCCTGCGCCAGCCTGCCCTCGCGGCGACCGGCCCTCGGAAAGCCCGCGGCGTTGAGCCCGCCGACGCGCTTGGCGACGTACCGCCGATAGGGGACGAGTTCGGGGTCGATGAAGCTGCTGAGCACCCGCACCCGCAGCGTCTCCGGCAGGGCGATCTGAGGGAGCAGACCGAACACCTTGGCCGGGGAGATCTGCCTGACGCGCTGGCGCGCGCAGGTCTCGCACCGCGCGAGGTGCCGCGTGAGCTGGGCCCGCGCCTGCGCGGTGAGCTCTCCCGTGAACCCCGCGAGGATGGCGGACGCCCGCGGGCAGTCGTGGGTCGCACGCCTCGCCAGGATCTCGACGGTCACCGTCTCACGCAGGCGTTCCGTGGCCGCGTCGAGGAGCGCCTCGGCGTACCGCTCGGGCGTGCCGAGCACCGCGGCCAGGTCCTGGCCGGTCATCCCGTGCCGGGCGACCAGTTCGAGCACCTCCCGGTCCTCGGCTGACAGCGCTCCCACGGCGCTGCTCGCGACGAGGCGCAGGTCGGCCTCGGCGCCTTCGGCCGTGACGCCGGGGAAGGGCACGGTCGCGACGGGGACCGGCCCGGTCTCCGGCCCGTCCTCCTCTTCCGGCGTACGGCGGCGCATGCACTCGCCGCGGGCCAGGGCGTACAGCCAGGGGCGGAACCTGTCCGGGTCGGCCAGCGAGCCGACGAGGGCCTCCGCGGCGATCAGGGTGTCGCGCAGCGCGACCTGGGCTGCGTCGGGCCCGGCCAGCAACGTGCGGCAGTACCGGTAGAGATTGCCCGCATATGTGTCATAAAGGGCGGCCAGCGCTCCCGGATCCCGGGCCCGCAACGCCTCGACCAGGACGCCATCATTCATATAACTGAGAGTAAATGCTCAGTAACTCCCCGCTCCACCCATTCAGGTGAAGTCATGTTCCTACATCGTCGGTTTTTACCTCTGCCATCCAGTTAATTTGCCGGAGTTCGCCGCTTTATTAGGTGACTAATCGCGAAAAATCCGGCCCGCGTAGGGGACGCCGTGCACGACGCCGTACGGACGCCTGTCACTCCCTTACGGTCATTCCCACCTCGGCGCAGCCCCGGGTGAGCGCGTCGAGGCCGAAGGCGTCCACGGGTCCCAGGGCACCGGTGCCGTGCACACCCTCGGCAAGCGCCGTCGTCGCCGCCCAGGCCAGCACGCCGGCCGTGAACTCGTACGGGTCGCCTCCGGTCAGGTGGACGGCGGCCAGGCGGCGGCCTCCCGCGTCGTACGCCTCGGCGACGATGCTCGACGACACGCCCGCCCCGGCCGGCGCGCCGCCCCCGCCCGTACGGAGCACCCGGTCGGCCAGCGCCTCGGTCGCCCGCCGGACCCCCGGCAGCGCGGCGATGGCGGGGGTCGCCTTGGCCAGCACGCCCGCGACCCTGGTCAGCCCGCCCAGCCAGCCGAGGTAGACGTTCACCTCGCGCAGGCCGGGATGCGCGGGCGGCAGCGTGAAGTGCTCGGAGGCGCCGATGGACAGGCCGTGCCGCACGCGGCCGTCCACGAGGAACTTCCGGGTGCGGCCGTGCTCGGGGACGATGCGGCCCTCGCGGAAGCCGTACATCGGCTCCAGGACCATTCCCAGCGCCGAGGCGCGGGTCCCGGCGCTCGCGCGACGCGCCATGCCGCCCTCCACGAAGTAGCCGACGTCCACACGGACGGCCCCCGGCCCGGCCTTACGCAGGGCCAGGGCCGCGGCGAGGTTGCCGGGCACGTAGTCGTACCCGAAGGCGGTGATCAGGGCCGCGCCCCGGGCCGCCGCGGCGGGGCCGTACCGCTGGAAGATCCGCTTGATGAACGTGGGCTCTCCGGTGGTGTCGAAGTAGACCGCGCCCGCCTCGGTCGCGGCGGCGACCGCGGCCTCTCCCCACCGGACGAACGGGCCGACGGTCGAGATCAGCACGTCACCCGGCGCGACGATCCTGCGTACGGACTCGGGGCGGCCGACGTCGGCGACCGCGGTGGGCAGGTCGCCGCCCAACGCGTCGGCGAGGGCGGTGAGCCTCGTCTGGTCCCGCCCGGCCAGCAGCGGCCGGGCCCCGCGCGCAGCGAGCGCCTCGGCGGTGAGCCTGCCGGTGAAGCCGGTGGCTCCGAACAGCACGATCCTGGGGATGGCCATCCCGCTACGGTAACCCGCCTGCCCTGTCAAGATCGGCAGTGGGCCGCTCACTGGCGCCGGTCGTTGGGCGGTGGATATCCGCGGTCCTTGGCGAACGGCTCCGTCGTCGGCGCGACCGTGTGCAGCGGAACGGCTCCGGCCTGGGCCAGGTCCTCGTACGTCTTGGCGGTCGAGCCCCACGTCGTGGCCTGCACGTCGGTCGCACCGACCGGCCCGCGCACGCCCTCGACGGTGATGACGAACCTGCTCCTGGCCCCCGGCCGTACGTCGTCCACGAACGACGTGGCCCCGCCGACGAGCTTGCCCGCCGCGTCACGCAACAGGGCCGTGACGGCGAGCCCGCCGGCGGGCTTGCGGAACGGGTCGAGCACGTAGCCGGTGACGAGGTAGGACCCGTTCGTCAGCTTGTCGGTGCGGACGTCCGAGATCGGGAACTTGAGGAACGCCGACGGGACGCGCGTGATGGACCGCCATGAGGCGGGACGGTAGTCGATCTTCACGCGCACCGGCTGGGCGGGGCTCGTGACCTGGCCGCTGAAGGCCAGCGGGCGGCCGGGTGGCACCGCGTCCAGTGGCTGCTCCTGGTGGACGACCTCCTTGCCCGCGGCGTCCACGGCCGTGATCACGGCGACGGCGTTCTCCCCGAAATGCCAGCGGTTGGGGTTGCTCAGCACCCCCGCCCAGGTCACCGCGTATCCGGCCCCCGAGCGCACGATCGAGGACACCTGCTCCTTGAGGGCCAGCGGTTGCGGGCCCTCCTGCTTGTCTTCCCTCGCGCACGACGCCATCGCCAGCGCGGCGAGGGCGAGTGCGACGGTCATGTGGCAACGTCGCGTCACTTAGCCGTCATAACCGCTGAATGGGACGCCGCCTCCGGGACACGCGCGCTCCCGCCGGTATCTTTACCGGCGGTCTATCGCGGGCGGACCACGCGTGTCTCGTCCCAGACCGGATCGGGCGACTCGTACACGCGCCCGTCGGAGCCGAAGACCAGGTAGCGGTCGAAGTCGGCCGCGAACCAGCGGTCGTGCGTCACCGCCAGCACGGTGCCCTCGAAGGCGTCCAGGCCCTGCTGCAGGGCCTCGGCGCTGGCCAGGTCGAGGTTGTCGGTCGGCTCGTCGAGCAGCAGCAGCGTGGCGCCCGACAGTTCGAGCAGCAGGATCTGCAGGCGGGCCTGCTGGCCCCCCGACAGCGTCTCGAATCGCTGCTCGGCGACCCGGCCGGCGAGTTCGTAGCGGGCCAGAGCCTTCATCGCCTCGTTCTTCAGCCGGGCGTGCTCGGTCATGACGATCTCGCAGGGCGTACGGCCGAGCAGTTCGGGCCGGGCGTGGGTCTGGGCGAAGTGCCCGGGGACGACCCGCGCGCCGAGCCGCATCGTGCCCGAATGACGCACGTCCTCCCCCGCCACCAGCCGCAGGAAGTGCGACTTGCCCGAGCCGTTCGAGCCGAGCACGGCGACCCGCTCGCCGTACCAGACCTCCAGGTCGAAGGGCTTCATGAGGCCGGTCAGCTCCAGGCCCTCACATATCACCGCACGCTTGCCGGTGCGTCCGCCGCGCAGCCGCATGCTGATGACCTGGTCCTTCGGCGCGACCTCCGGCGGCCCGGCCTCCTCGAACCGGCGCAGCCGGGTCTGGGCCGCGTGGTAGGCCGGGGCCATGCCGTCGTTGTAGGTGGCCTTCTGTTTGAGCATGACCACCAGGCGCTTGAGCTTGGCGTGCTCCTCGTCCCAGCGCCTGCGCAGCTCGTCGAGCCGCTCGTTGCGCTCCCGCCGCGCCTCGGCGTACGTCGCGAAGCCGCCGCCGTGGATCCAGACGTTGCCGGACTCGACCGTGACGATCCGGTTGGCGGCGTTGGCGAGCAGCTGCCGGTCGTGGGAGACCAGCAGCACGGTCTTGGGCGTCTCGCGCAGCGCCGTCTCCAGCCATACCTTGCCCGGCACGTCGAGGTAGTTGTCGGGCTCGTCGAGCAGCAGCACCTGGTCGGGCCCGCGCAGCAGCGCCTCCAGCACCAGCCGCTTCTGCTCGCCGCCGGACAGCGTGGCGACCTCGCGATACTTCACCCTGTCGTACGGCGTGCCGAGGGCGGCCATCGCGCAGGCGTCCCAGAGCACCTCGATGTCGTAGCCCCCGGCGTCGGTGTAGTCGGTGATCGCCTGGGCGTACCGCATCTGGGTCTTCTCGTCGTCGCGCTCCATCATCGCGAGCTCGGCGGCGTCCAATCGTTCCGCCGCCGTCCTGACCCGTTCCGGCGCGACGCTGAGCAGCAGGTCCTGGACCGTACGGCCGTCCCGGATGTTGCCGACGAACTGCCGCATCACGCCGAGACCGCCCGAATGGGCCACCGTGCCCTCGACCGGCTGGAGATCGCCCGCGATCATCCGGAGCAGGGTCGTCTTGCCCGCGCCGTTCGGGCCGACCAGGGCCGCCTTGACGCCCTCCCCCACCCGGAACGAGACGTCGTTCAGGAGCATCCTGCCGTCCGGCAGCACATGCGTCAGATGCCCGACCTCGACGTGCCCCACCGCGAATCTCCTGCCCGGATATGCTCATGCGCTTCTCGCGCAGGCTACTCATCCCCTTCGCAAGTGGCATCTCGTTATTCCATCGGCCGCCGGCCCCGTCGAGAGGAGATCTTCGAGGCTGAGCCCAGGGGCTGAGCTGACCGGCCTCGAAGCGTCCCGTCTCCGGCTTGTAGGAACGGTTCGCGGCTAAGTGTTCGTATGAAGCGAAGGGAGAGGCGTCCTCACATAGGCCGAGCTTGATCGATCACCGCGGCTCGAAGTGTTCCACCGCTCGCGGTCATGCGAACGGTTACCCTATAAGTGTTCACATGAGCCAGGGGAAGGAACACTTGTGGCTGAGTATGTGGCCATGATGTGGGCGGGGACTCCGAACGGCGCCACACGAGCGGAGCGTCAGTCTTGCCACTACAGGGCCTACCTGCCGGACCTCCTGGTGGACCGCCCCTTGATTCTGTCAGGGCAACGTGCGGCAGACGTGACCGACGCCGAACAGCGGCTCATCGAGCTGGGGACTTCATCACGGGCTCTCGTCAGTCTGGAAGCCCTGGCCAGGCTTCTCCTGAGAGCCGAAGCCGTGGCGAGTTCCTTCATCGAAGGCCTGCAGATCAACGTCCGGCGACTGGCCAAGGCGGATGTGGCATCCCGTACCGGCATAGAGACACGTGACGACACGGCCTATGCCGTCCTTGGAAATGTCCGGGCGATGGAATCAGCCCTCGATCTCGCGGACGCGCCGAGGATCCACGTGGAGGACATACTGACCCTCCACCGGAAGTTGCTCGGCGGAACTCGGGACGAACGCTTCGGCGGACAGATCAGGACCGAGCAGAACTGGGTCGGTGGGACCGGGATGTCACCGTGCACAGCCGATTTCGTTCCTCCCCCACCCGACCGGGTCCATGATCTGCTCGAGGACTTGTGCGCGTACATATCAGGAGACGAACATCCCGCTCTGGTTCAAGCCGCCATCGCTCACGCTCAGTTCGAGACGATCCATCCGTTCGTCGACGGCAACGGCCGCACGGGGCGGGCACTCATCCACCTGATCCTCAAGAGGCGGGGGCTTGCACCCCGTTTCGTCCCGCCGATCAGTCTGGTTCTGGCGTCGCACGCCGACGCCTACGTCTCCGCGCTCACCGCGTACCGCTACGAAGGAGCCGCCGACTCACCCCGGGCTCAAGAGGGAATCGGCGCCTGCATCGATCGATTCACCGCGGACACCACTCGGGCCGTCATCGACACAGACCGATTCGGCGCGGAGCTGGACGCCATGGAAACGGAATGGCGAAAGAAGCTGGGGAGAGTTCGTGCGGGGTCGTCCGTCGATCTCCTCCTGCGAGTGCTTCCCTCCGCTCCCGTACTCACAGTCGCCACCGCCGCCGATCTGATCGGACGATCCACACAGCGCGCCAACGACGCCGTCAACCAGCTCGCGGCAGCGGGTGTGCTCAAACAGACCACTATTGGAAGACGCAACCGCGCATTCGAGGTACCCGAGCTCATCAACGCTCTCACCGGATTCGAGCGAGCCCTCGCCAGCCCCCTGGGTGACACTCGCCAGGCACCACCCGCGCGTCCGGTCCCCTACCGCCCATGAGGGCGCTTGCGCGCCCCGATGCCTGCCGCCGCCAGTAGCCGGTCAACCGTCCGCCAGTCGTTCGCGAAGTGCCGCCATCGATCTTGTGGTGCCGGCAGGGCGCTCGCGCCTTCTTCTCAGCGCCGATCCCGGCCAGTTCGTCGAACAGCGTGACCTACTGCGCCGCCGCGGCCTCGGCCGCCTTTGACAGACACGCGTGAGCGTGCGCCCGCGCAGGTAGGCGTCAGGGCTCGGGTCTGCAGAGGATCATAGCTTGCAGATGGGCTGCCCGACCTCGACGTGCCCCATGTGACGCCCCTTCCAGATTTCCCGGAGAGGCTACCTGCCGCTGACCACACCGGGCACGCCGTTTTTCCGCCGTCACGACGGCCTGCGGCCCCGGAGCATCGACATCGTGAACCATTCCGGAGGCGGCCGGTAATAACGGGCGACCATACCCGCCGTCGCGAGAGGCGACTGATGAAGGGGCCCACCATTCATGCCGGAATCCGCCACGGCCGTTGACGCGGCAGACACGACGCTGATCCAGCGGTCGTTGGGGGAGCCCGAGGTCTTCGCCGTGCTCTTCGACCGGCACGCGCCCTCCCTGCACCGGTACGCCGCCCGGCGCCTGGGGCCGGACAACGCCGAGGACGTGGTGTCCGAGACGTTCCTCGCCGCGTTCCAGAACCGGCATCGCTACGACGTCCGGCACGCCGACGCCCGTCCCTGGCTGTACGGCATCGCCTCCAACGTCATCGGCAAGCGCCGCCGCAGCGAGATCACCGTCTACCGCGCGTACGTCCGCAGCGGCGTCCATCCCGCGGACGTGTCCGGCGGCCTGGTGGAGGACGAAGTGACGACGCTGGCGGTGAACCGGCCGCTCGCTGCGGCGCTCGCCGCGCTCAGACCGGGCGACCGCCACGTGCTGCTGCTCGTCGCCTGGGCCGACCTGACCTACGAGGAGGTGTCGCGGGCGCTCGGCATTCCCCTCGGCACCGTCCGCTCACGGCTCAACAGAGCACGCAGGAAGATCCGCGAGGCACTGACGATCAAGGAGGACCACGATGGATGAGATCACCGCTGTCAGACGACTGTGGACCGAGGTGCCTGAAGGGTCGGACGAGGACCTGCGCGGCGCGCGCGGCGCGCTGCTGACCGCGGCCCGCGCGCCGCGATCCCGGGCCTGGATGCTGCGAATCCCCCGGACAGGACTGAGGATCGCGCTCGCGGGCGGCGTGGCCGCGGCGCTCACCGCGGGAGTGCTCGTGGCCGAGATCCGGCCGGACGGATCTGATTCCCGCGGCGTCGCCGGGCTGCCGGCCGCGCCTCCGGCGAACGCGCGTGAGCTCCTGGAGCGCGCGGCGCGGACCGCCGCGGCCGAGCCGGAGCTACGGCCTCGCCCCGGTGAGTACGTCCACCTCGAGATGCGCACGATGAGCTACTGGTCCATGGAGGGTGCCGGGATGCAGGTCACCGGCACCGAGGAGCGCTGGATCCCGGCAGGCGGCACCGGACCCTGGCTCAGCAGGGAACGGCAGATCAGCGCGGCTCCGGCTCCGGGCATCGCACTGCCCAGCCCGCGACCGCAGCTCCAGAGGGAGCCCGAGGACACGCTGACCGAGACTCCCGCCTGCCCGTCGGCCGACGCCGTCACCGCCTCCCGGATGGCCGCCTGGCCCCTCGACGAGGCCTGGCTGCGGCGGCGGATCGAGACCGAGGCGGCCAAGGCCACGGCCGTGCCGGAGCACCTGCGGTTCTGGGGGGCTGTCGGAACGTTCGTCCGCGAGAGCGCCTTCCGTCCCGCTCTCACGGCGGCGCTGTTCCGGATCGCCGCCGGAGTCGACGGGATCACGATGGTGCCGGACGCCGTGGACGCGGCGGGCCGGCACGGCATCGGGGTCACGATGGAGGAGGACCACACCCGGACCGAGCTCGTCTTCGACAAGAGCACCTACCGCTACCTGGGCGAGCGCACGGTGGCGACCCGCGACAGGACGACATCGTTCACGACCCGGCCCCTGAGCGACGCATACATCGACCGCGTCGTCCGCGACGGGGTGTCCAAAGGCATGGACGCCGAGACGCTGCGCCGTGAGCTCGAACGGGACAGGAAGCCGAGGAAGGTGACGACGCGTACGCCGAAGGGAGCGGTGATCGGCTCCAGCGCCGTGGTCGGGGTGGATGTGGCGCAGGACCTGCCCTCCCTCGCACCCCACCCCTCCCACGTCAAAGTGCCCTGCTGACGGTTCGCCCCGCCGCGTACGGGAACCAAGCGGCGGAGACGTGAGGGGGCGGGCGGATGCCGCGTGGCGAGCCTTCGGTGGCCGCGTCGGGCGAGTGGCGGGACGAGGACGCCCCTGAGATCGAGTCCTGAGATCCGGCCCCGGATCCGCCCTGAGATCGAGTCCTGGGATCCGGCCCCGGATCCGCCCTGAGATCGAGTCCTGGGATCCGGCCCTGGGATCTGGTGGCCGACTTTTCCACAGTCCCGGAATCTCTTGACCTGGTGGCGAATCGCCCGGAAATAGCCTGGCTTTTCAGGGGATTTCCGAGTCAAAGGGGCCGGATATGTCAACAGATCCGATCCTCGACTGCCCGCTCGACCAGGTCCCGGAGGGCCCGGAGTTCATCGAGGCCGCCATGCGGTGGCACTTCAGCCCCGAGACCGGCTCGCCATACTGGCTGGACCGGGCGAAGACGCTCGGCTTCGACCCGCGTGACGACGTGCGCACCTTCGAGGACCTGCGCCGCTTCCCCAACGTGGCCAACGAGCTGCGCGACGTCCGGGTGGAGGACCTGATCCCCCGAGGGTACGGCGCGGACGCGGACGTGATCGGCGTGTACGAGAGCGGCGGCACCACCGGGCCGCCCAAACGCGTCGTGCTGCTGCGGGACTGGGTGGAACGGCTGATGCACAGGACCGAGCAGGACCTGCGGGCGAGGGGCTACCCCGAGAGCGGCCACTGGCTGTCGCTCGGGCCTACCGGGCCGCACGTCTTCGGCGAGCTGGTCCGCTGGCAGGCCGCGCGGCGGGGCGGCATCCGGTTCACGGTCGACATGGACCCCCGGTGGGTGAAGAGGTGCATCGCGGAGGGCCGCGCCGACGAGGCCGAGCGCTACGCCGAGCACCTGATCGACCAGAGCACCTACATCCTGGAGACCCAGGACGTGCGGGTCCTGGTGACCACGCCGCCGCTGCTGACCCGGCTGGCCCGCAGGAGGGCGCTCGTCGACCTGATCAACACGAAGGTCGCCGCGATCAGCTGGGGCGGCGCGCACATGGACCCCGACACCCGCTACCTGCTCCGCACCGAGGTCTTCCCGAACGTCAAGCTGTACGGCACGTACGGCAGCACGATGATCCTCGGCGGGCTGGCCGAGCGCGTCGCGCCGCCGGAGGAGGACCTGGTCATCTTCGACACGTTCTCGCCCTACATCACGTTCTCGGTGGTGGACCAGGAGACCGGGGAGGCCGTCCGGTACGGCGACCGCGGCCAGGTGGTGATGCATCACGTCAGCAAGAGTTTCCTGCTGCCCAACAACCTCGAACGCGACCTGGCCACCCGCGTGGCGCCGCCGCCGGGGCAGATGGGCGACTCCGTCGCCGGCGTCGGCCCGCTCCCCACCTTCGAGAACGAGACGGTCATCGAGGGGGTGTACTGATGGACGAGCTGATCCGGCTCGACGCGCTGGGCGCGGGCGGTCCCTACCACAGCCGCAGCCGGCTGACGATCACGGAGCTGACCGGGACGCCGGTCGCCGAGCTGAGCCTGGTGCCGCGGTTGTTCGTCCAGCGGACGATGGCGGCCCTGCGCGAGGCGCGGACCCTGCCGGCCCACGAGCGGGCGGCGGCCCTCGCCCGCGCGGGACGGCTCTTCGCGACCGGCGTGGTGGACGGCATTCCGGCGGAGGAGTACCAGCACATCGTCAGCCGCGTCTCGGGGATGCCGATCACCGTGGTCCGCTCGGCGACCTCGGGCATCGGACGGCGCGCCGGAGAGGCGTACCGCACCACCCGGTACGCACGTCCCGAGGGCGCGGTGGACGACTGGCGCGACCCGCTCACCCGCAACGGCCAGGCGGTCTGGACGCGGCGCGGCGACGTCTTCGCCGTACACGCCGCGGGCAACCACCCGGGCGTGCACACGTTGTGGCTGGAGGCCCTGGCGCTCGGCTACCGGGTCGCGGTGCGCCCCTCGCGGCGCGAGCCGTTCACCCCCCACCGCCTGATCACGGCGCTGCGGGAGTCCGGGTTCGGCGACGACCAGGTGGTGCTCCTGCCGACCGACTACACGGTGGCCGACGACATCATCCGCGACGCCGACCTCGCCATGGTGTACGGCGGCGAGGAGGTCGTGAACAAGTACGGCAACGACGTCAGGGTGCTGCCGCAGGGCCCTGGACGGTCCAAGATCCTGCTTACCGGGCACGACTGGGAGTCCCACCTGGGCACGATCGTGGAGTCGGTCAGCGCCTTCGGCGGCACGGCCTGCGTGAACACCACCGCCGTCTTCGTGGAGGGCGATCCCGCGCCGGTGGCCGAGGCCGTCGCGGAACGGCTCTCGGCGATCCCGAGCCTGCCGCCGGAGGACGACGGCGCGGTGCTGCCCGTCCAGCCGGTCGCGGACGCGCACGCGATCGAGAAGTACCTGCTCGACCACGTGAACGGCGCGACGCCGGTGCTCGGCGGCGACGGCGTGGTGGACGACCTGGGCGACGGCAGCGGGGTCCTGCGGCCGGCCGTCTTCCGGGTGGACCGGCCGGACGCGCCCCAGACGGGCATCGAGCTGTCGTTCCCCTGTGTGTGGTTCGCGCCCTGGAGCCGGGCGGACGGCATCGAGCCGCTGCGGAACACGCTCGTGCTGACCGCGATAACGGAGGACGCCGGGCTGGTCGACCACCTGGTGGAGGACCCGTCGATCAGGAACGTCTACCTGGGGGACACCCCCACGTATCTGATGCCGCCGTGGGTTCCGCACGACGCCTACCTCGGTGAGTTCCTCATGCGTACGAAAGGCGTCATCCGCACTTAACCAACGGATAAAGGCCCAGTAGATTCTGGGCCATGCGCAGGACGACACGATGGCGGCGCCGCCTGCTGTGGACGCTCGCCGTCGTCGTGGTGCTCGCGGTGGCCGCCGTCGGCGGCGCGGGCTGGTATTACTCCGGCCTGGTCATCGACCCCGTCCACACCTCCGGCTATCCCCTGGAGGTGACGGCCGTCAGCGGCGACCAGGTCACGATCAAGGGCGGCGCCGACACGGCCGCCCCCGGCACGTACGGCCTGACCTGGGCGGACGGCAACGCACTGGTGGGACAGGTGATCACGACCGGGGCCGGCACGGTGACCAGGAAGGTCACCGAGGTCGTCCACGGCGAGCTGCGGCCCGGAGTGCACGCCTACCTCGACCGCTGGCTGTGGGGCCACGCGACCCCGGCCGCCGCCGGCGTGCCGTACACGGACGTGAGGATCCCCTCGCCGCTCGGCGACTTCCCCGGCTGGCGGACCGAGGGCACCTCGACGACCTGGGTGATCGCCGTACACGGCCGCAACGGCGGCCCGGCGGAGGCCCTGCGCGTGCTGCCGGTTTTCCACAGCCTGGGGATGCCGGTGCTGGGCATCACCTACCGCAACGACGAGGACGCCCCTGCGAGCTCCGACGGCAAGTTCCACCTCGGCGCCACCGAGTGGCAGGACGTGGCGGCGGCCATCACGTACGCCAAGGGCCAGGGCGCGACCGGGATCGTCCTGTACGGCTGGTCGATGGGCGGGGGCATCGTGCCGATGGCCGTACGCAACCTGCCCGGCGAGCCGATCAAGGCCATGATCCTCGACAGCCCGGTCATCGACTGGCGGGCGCCGATCGCCCTCGGGGCCGAGCAGATGGGCGTGCCCGGCTTCCTCGTGTCGGTGGGCGAATGGGTCATCGAGCGGCGCACCGGCGTGTCCTTCGACGACATCGACCACCTGCGGCACGCCCGCGAGTTCAGGATCCCCACCCTGGTCTTCGTGGACGACGACGACGCGACCGTGCCGATCGGCCCGGCGCTGCGGTTCGCCGAGGCCCGCCCCGACATCGTCAGGCTCGTGCGGACGAGCGGAGGCGGGCACACGGGCTCCTGGAACGCCGACCCCGCACGCTACGAGCGGGAGGTGAAGGAGTTCGTCGCGTCGATCAGCTCGGGATGACGACGGTCATCGAGCTGCCGACCAGGGTGAAGCCGAGCCGTTCGTAGACGCGTCTGGCCGGGTTGCCCTCGGACACGACCAGGCCCAGCCGCTCCCATCCGCCTGCCGCCGCCCTGTCCCGTGCGGCGGCCAGCATGCGCGCGCCGAGGCCGGAGGGTGTGCGGGCGGGGTGGCGGAAGACCTCGACCACCCAGGGCCGGTCGTGGAAGAGGGTGACCACCGCGCCGCCGGCCACCACGTCGTCCCGGTCCACGGCGAGCACGCCGCAGGGCAGGATCTCGCCGGTCACCTTCCCCTCCAGCAACGGGGTGAGGATGTCGCGCAGCGCGGCGGCGTCGTCCACGTTCCGGTGGTCGGGGTGACCCGGCGGATAGGCCGCCCGCCACGCCGCGAACACCTCCTCTGGAGACCGGTCGCAGGGCACGAACCGGAAGCCCTCGGGCGCCCCGGTCTCGGCGGGCGGCGCCGTCCCCAGCTCACAGGTCATCTCGTGGGCGTGCCGCACCACGCGCGCGCCGCGTGCGACCAGCGCCTCGCCCAGATCGACCGGCCCCGCCACCGCCCAGCCCGGCAGCTTCGCCATGATCGCGTCGACCGCGCCCGGGCCCATGACCTCGACCAGGTCGGCGCACGGCAGCCCGTACCGCTCGTCCTCGACATAACTGAAGGCCGGGACGCCGTCCGCCCCGGCCAGAATCACTCGCTCCACAGGAGGGAGGCTTCCGCAGCCCGCTACGGCGGGCAACACCTTTTTCGCCCCCGCGAGCGCAGAATCAACCGGAGGAATCGGCGGCCGCGGCCCTTTTCCCATCATCCGTACATTTCGATCTTCCTGTGGATAAGGTGCCTCTGATTTTGTCGGCGTACCAGGCACGGATGACCGCCCGTTGTGCGGACCCTGCCCGCCGCCTGCGGGCGGTGCGGCAGGCGACCACCGCCCTTCACGTGGGTGAGGGCGGCGGAGAGGAAAGCGCCCCTCTGCCGAACCTCGCCTCCGCCGGGCCCGGCCGCTATCGCGTCCGTGTCTACGTGCGGAAACAAGAGGAGGCCATGGCGTACGAGTCCGACGGCCCCGTCGAGGAGCACCTGGTCCTCGTCTTCCCCGGCACGTCCGGAAAGACCGTCTTCCTCCGGGATTGAGCGGGCTTGAGCAGCGGGCGCCGGAGATCGGCTTGGAAAAAGATGGCGTGGCCCGGGAACAACGAGTGCGGACACGTGGTTGGATGAAGCGTGGCCGGTGTGCAGGTGTCCCCGGGCCTCACCTAATTTGCCTTCGCGGACTACCGTTCGGCTGGAGCCGCGTTGTGCCTTTCGCCGAGAGGCGACCCGGCACCGGCACCACACGTGCGGGACCCCGGCAGGAGATCCTCCTGCCGGGGTCCTGGCGTCTCCGGAGCCTCTTGGGAGGTGAACCGTTCACCCCCACAGACCGTCTGACCCCTGCGGATATCACCCGCCTTACCCTTTGCATCCACTTTTGTCGGCTGCGGGTGACAAGATGCGTCCGTGCCTGATCTGGATCCCCAGTCGATCGCCTCCTACTGGGACGCGGAGGCAGACACCTTCGACGACGAAGCCGACCACGGGCTTCGCGACCTCCGGGTCCGCGCGGCCTGGGCGGGACGGCTGCGGTCCTGGATGCCGCGGCCTCCCACCGACGTCCTCGACCTGGGCTGCGGCACCGGGTCGCTGACGCTGCTGCTGGCCGAGCAGGGACACCGGCCGGTGGGCGTGGACCTGTCTCCCAGGATGGCCGAGGCGGCCCGGGGCAAGCTCGCGGCGGCGGGCTTCACCGCGCCCGTCCTCACCGGCGACGCGAGCGACCCGCCGGCCGCCGCCGGAGCCTCCTTCGACGTCGTCCTGGCCCGGCATCTGCTGTGGACCCTGCCCGCACCGGAGCGCGCGTTGCGCACCTGGATGAGTCTGCTGCGCCCGCACGGCCGGCTGATTCTCATCGAGGGCAACTGGCAGGCCTCCGGGGACGGCCCGCCGTACGTGCCGGGCGCCGGCTCCCTGCCCTGGCTCGGCGGGGTGAGCGCCGAACCCCTGGTCGAGGTGCTGCGGCCGTACGCCGCGAGCGTGGGAGTGGAGCCGCTGACCGACCCCGTGCTGTGGGGCAAGCCCATCCACGACGAACGGTACGCCGTCATCGCCCACCGCTGAGCCTGCGCTTTCTCCGGAAAACGCGCAATGCCGAATCCGTAAACGTCTCGGCAATTAGTCGAAGCGCATTGTCGGCGAAATACGGAGGCAAAGCGGAGGCCGGTCAACGACGTCGTCGTCGACAGCCACGCCCATTGGCACACATGGAATGCCACAGCGAACGGCCCGGGAGGGGTCAACTCGCCTGGACGGGCTCCGGCGGCGTGTGCCAACGATTGAGATACGACCCGATCGCTGATCGGAGAGGAGTATCTCTATGCACGGCACTCGATTCTCATTACTGCTGGGTCCGGCAGTCCTGTCCGCGGTTACGCTCTGGCCGGCCATCGCATCGGCCTCCACCGCCGCCCACCCCTCCGGCCTCGCCGCCGCGCTCAGCGCGCCGCGGGCCGAGGAGCCGGGCACCAGCCTCGGCGAAGAGTCGGAGGAGGCGGCTCAGCAGAGCGGACGCGCGTACGAGGAGGAGAGCGGGTACGGGCGGGAGAGCGCCCAGGAAGGTTCATCGAGCGAGGAGTCGAGCGGCAGCCAGTCCCAGAGCAACATCGCCTACCACCGCTCGCGGGCCTCGCTGCGCGAGTCGTCACTGCGTTCGTCGTCGCTGCGCGAGTCGTCGCTGCGCTCGTCATTGCTGCGGAGAAGCAGTCCGGCGCTCCGCGAGCAGTCGTCGTACAGCCGTCCGATCAGCTACACGCGGACGATCACCTATCGGCGCCCGGTCACCGAGACGCGCATGGTGACCGAGAGCCGTCCGGTCACGTTCACCCGGCAGGTCACCTTCCGGCGCCCGGTCACCGAGACGCGGATGGTCACCCGGATGCGTCCGGTCACCGAAACGCGTCAGGTGTCCTACCAGCGCCCCGTGACCTACACGCGCATGATCACGGAAAGCCGGCCGGTCACCCGCCAGGAGACCTACCAGCGCCCGGTCACCCAGACGCGGTACGTCACCGAGTCGCGTCCGGTGACGCGCTACGTCACCTACCAGCGCCCGGTGGTGAGCTACGTCACCGAGAGCCGTCCGGTCACCCACCAGGAGACCTACCAGCGGCCCATCACGGAGACGCGCTACGTCACCGAGTCACGTCCGGTCACCCGGCAGGAAACCTTCCGGCGCCCGGTCACCGAGACGCGCTTCGTCACGGAAAGCCGTCCGGTCAGCTACACCCGGATGGTGCCGGAGACTCGCGAGGTGCAGTCCACGCACTTTGTCAGCGAGAGCCGTCCGGTCAGCTACACGCGCATGATGACCTACCGGCGCCCGGTCAGCGAGACCCGGTACGTCACCGAGTCACGGCAGGTCACCAGCTACAGCCGGCCCATGATGCACTCCTCCAGCGAGGACTGCGACCCGTGAGCCGGGAAGCGAGGTCCTGACATCCAGTAGGGCCATGAGGGGCACGGGCGTTCCCGCCCGTGCCCCTTCCACGTGTTCGGGCACGCTCAGCGTTCCCCGCCCGGGAAGCTGCATTGTCTATCCTCTTCCGCCGGCCGGGTCAGGTTGTCCCTCAGGCACCCTTCGTCGACGACGTTGGACACCCCGAGCAGGTCGCTCGCCGCCCTGGCCACGGCCAGGTGGTCGGCGCCGGGAGCGAGTTTCAGGCGGAAGGACTCCGGCATGTCCTCGGCCCTGGTCACCTTCAGCAGCCTGGGGTTCGTCTCTCTTCTGCGGAAGTTCTCGAACGCCGTCCGCCGATCCTCGAACGTCACGGTCTTCACGTCGCGGCGGGCCCGGAGAGCTCGGCTGATGTTCTCCTTCTCCCAGGCGGTGACCGCGCCGCCCCTGCAGCTCTTGAAGGGGGAGTGATCCGTACAGAGGTAGACCGAGATGTCCACCCCGTTGGACGAGGTTGCGCCGCCGCTCGGCGACGTCACGGCGACGCCGACCTCCCGGAGGTCCGGAGACGGCTCCGCGAGCCGTGCCACGCCCACGATCGTGCCGGCCACCGCGAGGGCCGCGGCGGCGATCGCGAGGCCGCGCGACCGGGTGCGGCGTGGCGCGGGCAGCGCGTGGTCGAGGCCGTCGTCCGGCACCGTACGCGCGCGGGCCGCCATGGCGTCACGGAGCCGATCCTCGATGGTGCTCAATCGTCTTCTCCCAGTTCGCGAAGGAGTCTGGCCAGGGCCCGTGCGGTCGTGGATCTGACGGTGCTCTGCCCCACCCCCATGACCAGGGCGATCTCGGAGTCCGCCAGGTCGAGGTAGTAACGCAGCACCAGCGCCTCCCGCTGGCGCCGGGGCAGCCGGGCCAGTGCCTGGAGCACCTGCCTGCGGGACTCGCCGATGAGGACGGCGGTCTCCGCCGAGTCGGCGAGGTCGGTGACCCGCTGCGTGCGGCGCAGCATGACCGCGCGGCGGCGCAGCACCGACCGCGACCCGTTGAGCACACAGGTCCGCAGATAGGCGAGCGTCAGATCCGGGGGCCGCCGCCGGCCGTGCAGCCGGGCGAAGACGTCCTGCACCACGTCCTCCGCCGTCTCCAGGTCGCCGACGAGCAGCACCGCGAGCCGCACCAGGCCGACCCGGTGCTCGCGGTACAGCCCCGCCAGATCGGACTCGGGGGGCGGCACGGGCGGCGCGAGCGCCGTCAGCCGTAGGGATTCACGATCCATGCAGTGTGAACGCGTAGCCCCGCCGATCCGCTGCTCGCGTGTTTCCGGCCCGGTACGTGCGAAGGCCCCTCCGGATGGTCCGGAAGGGCCTCGCGACTTCGGTTCGGAACCTCGCGTCACGCCTCACTGGCGTGGGCCGCCAGGACGCGCCAGCCGTACTCGCCGGTGTGCACCCATGTGCGCGTGTAGCGCAGCCGACCGGCGAACGGCTCGCCGTCGAAGGTGCCTTCGAGCGTGCCGAGGAAGCACGTGACTCCGGTCGTCCCCGAGACGACGACGGTGAGGTCCTCCTCAGCCACCTTCGTCATCACCTGCGTACGCGAGCGGTGGTTGTGGAGATCGAGTTGCTTGGCCTCCGTGTGCAGCCGGCCGTCCGGCGGTCCCGTGAAGACGACCCGCTCGTCGAGCAGCCGGTCGAGCTCCTCCACGTCACCGCCGAGCTGCGCCTTCTGCAGTCGCCGCTCGGCCTCGTACAGCTCGTCCAGGAGCGTGCCTGTCATGTCGGTCCTCTCCGTCGTGGCGCGTCTTCGGCGACACAACCGTAGTCCCGGCGGCTTCCGGTTTCAGGAGGTCACTTCCCGGTGTCCTGCTTGCTCCCGGGCGTGCAGTAGGGGCAGAACGGCTCGCGCTGGACGCAGACCTTGACCGTGTCGCTGTCGTTGGCCGGGTCGAGGTCGAGCTCCTTGCCGCCGACGGTGGCGGTGTTGACCGTCTCCCCGATCGCGGTGGCCTTCGCGCGGACGACCAGCGTGGCCGTCGCGCCACTGGCCAGCGTTCCCACAGTCCACGTTCCACCGGCGTACGTGCCGGTCGAGCGTGTGGACGACAGGAAGGCGAGGTTGGCCGGCAGGACGTCCTTGACGGCGACGCCGGTGGCGTCGTTGGGCCCGGCGTTGGCGACCGTGACGCGGTAGGTGACGGTCTCCCCCACGGTGACCTCGGTCTTGTCCGCGGACTTGACCACGCTCAGGTCGACGGCCGGGTTGACCTCGGTGACGGCGTCACCGCTTGTGGAGGTCAGCGGCTCGGGCTCGGGGCCGAGCCGGTTCTCGTAGGCGACCGCGCCGCTGTTGACGACCTGCTTGCCCGCGACCGACCTGCCGACCTTGACCCGGAACTCCACGGTGATGCCGTCCGGCAGAGTGGTGTCGTTGGCCAGCCGGCCCCCCGTCGTACCCGTGGCGCCGTCTCCCAGCCTGAAGGAGACAGCACCGGTGGCGGCGTCGAACTCGGCCTGGTCGTCGCCGGCCTCGTCGGTCATGGCGCCGCTGCCCGGGCCGTCCACGACGCGGAGCGAGCCGGGCACGTAGGTGGTCCCGGCCGGGATCTTGTCGGTGAGCCGGACGTTCTGCGCGACGTCGCCACCCTTGTCGACGGCGGTCAGCCGGTAGGTGATCTCGTCGCCGACGTTCACCGGCCCCTGCGGGCTCGCGGACTTGGTGACGACGACGCACGGCGGGGTGCCGAAGAAGACGTCGTCGAGGAAGTTGCCGACCGACGCGTTGCCTCCGGCGGCGGAGATGGAACGGAAGGCGAACCTGGTGGTCGTCTGCCCGGCGGGCACGGTGTAGGTGCCGTGGTAGGTGCCCCACTTACCGGTGCCGTCGGACATGGTCCCCTGCTGGGCGGGACCCGAGGGAGCGCCGATGTCCAGCGCCATCTGGTCGGTGCCGAGACGCCCGCGGTGGGACAGCCGCCAGTACAGCTTCTGGCCCGGAGTGGTCGGACGGTCCTGGTAGAGGGTCGAGACCTGGTTGGCGTTCAGCTCCGCGAACTGCGCGCCCTCGACCGCCGGAACGTTCATCCGGGGGCTCCAGACCTCGATCATGTGATCGGTGGCGGTCGTCCGCCAGCCCGGCACCGCGTTCGGGTTGTTCTGCGAGGCGTCGGGGAGCGAAGCCCACGTCCCGGCGACGACGGGCTTCTCGAAACCGCCGTTGACCAGCGCCACCTGCTCAGGACACGACGCGGGGTCCGGCGCCGCGGCCCGCTGCGCCGCGGTGGCCGCGGCCTCGACACGGGCGGGCGCGGCGTCGGCAGGGACCGCTCCGCACAGCGTCAGGGGGACAGCCGCCGCCACCAGGGCGGCGACGGGGTAACACATCCTGCGGATGTGCCTCATCATGAACGTCCTCTCGTCGTGGCGATTCACCAGGCCGTACGGGCGGCGCTGGCACCGCAGGGAAGATTCGTCCGACGGGGACGAGAGGTGCGGCACGACACGTGCGACCGCGCCAACAGTTGGCCGGATCTTGTTCTCTGCCGACCCTGTGCAGGGAAGATCTAGATCTAGGCCGAGGCCCCCCGCGGCCAGAACTGGACCAAGAACTGCTCCCGCGGATCCGCTTCGTCATCGGCCCGTGTGTACACCCGTACGTTCCACAGCCGCTCCGGCTCCCCGAGCAGCAGGAACCCGTCCTGCACGCCCGTGTACAGCTCCGCCGCGCAGACTTCTCCGGCCTCCGAGCGGAGGACGCGGGTAACGACATCCGCCCACGGCTCGCGCTGACCCCCCGGCTCGTCGTCCCACACTTCGAGCGTGAGGCTCACGAGGTCGTCCTCGGCCGAGAGCCTGAGGCCGCCGCGCTCGGACGCCTCGAAGGGGTCCCAGGAGAACGACACATCGACGATGAAGAAGGTCCCGTCGTGGACGTCGATCTCGCAGTCGCTACGGGAGATCAGGGGCACGAGCTCATGTCCTGTCCAGGTCCGGGCGGAACTCGTGCACCACTTCGATGACGCCGGAGATGTGCGCGTTGAACTCGTCCAGCTCCTCGGCGGGCACCCACAGTTCGAGAATCGTCTCCCCGCCGGCCTGCTGGATCGGATAGCGGGCCAGGAAGTCTTCGGGCACGTGAAAGCGGGTCACATAGCCGACCCCATAGCGGGGAGCATTCCAGTCACGGGCGATCCTGATCGCGTAGTCCTCGTTGAGCACGGGATAGAAGATCGGCTGCTCGGGCAGCCGCGGCGGCCACGCCCGCCACCCGGACCGCCGGACCAGTTCCAACTCCTCCGGCCCGGTCGGCCGCCACAAGGTCCGCAACTCGCCTGACATGATCATCTCCTCCCGCGACCCCCAACCTAACCGGCCGGATCATGAGAAGGCATCCGAAATGTTCCGGTGACGCGTACGGACGGCGGGGACGGCTCAGCGGGCCGCGCGCACGGTCTCCCGCGCCGCGCGGGCGAGCTTCTCGTCGTACGGCCGGCCCAGCTCACGCGCGAGCTCGATGGTCCGGTCGAGCAGCGTCAGCGCCTCGTCACAGCGGCCCGCCGCGCGGCACGTCTCGGCGTAGGTGTGCAGGACATCGATCTCCAGCTGCACCTCGGCCAGCGGTTCCAGCAGCTCGAAGGCCCGCCGGTGGTGTTCGAGCGCCTTCTCGGGTGAGCCCGTGATCCGCAGCGCGACACCGAGATAGTTGTGGCACCACGCCTGGTTGTGCTGGAGATTGTGCTGCTCGGACAGCTGCAACGCGTCACGCAGCGTTCGCAGCGACTCCGCCGGGTCGTCCGGTGCCAGTGCGAGACCGAGGGTGACCAGCCCGGTGATCTGTGCGGGCCCGCCCGCCAGTGCGACGGATGCCCGGGCGAGTTCGACGGCTTCGCCGCGCTGCCCGAGGTGAAGTGTCACCCATCCGTCGAAGGCCAGCGCCTGGGACTGTCCCGCGTGGCGCCCGATCTTCTCGAACAGCTCGCGTGCCCGCCGGAAGTGCGCCTGTGCCGCTTCGAGGTCACCGAGATCCCGGCGCACCATGCCGATACGCAGCGCCAGGGCGGCTGCGACGTCGTCGTCCGGCCCTGACCGCTCGGCCAGCTCGTAGGCGGAGAGCGCCTCGCTGAGGCGTCCGGCGGCGGCACGGGCGTACCCGAGGTCCGCGAGCAGCGAAGCCCGCTGCTGGTCGCGGCCGAGACGCGCCGCGGCGGCCGCGGCGGCTTCGAGCAGGCGTGCCTGGTCGTCGGTTCCGCGGTGCCTGAAGAACCAGACCCGCATGGCCTGCGGCAGCTCGGCCACCACCTCGTCCACGCCGAGCCGCACGGCGGCGTCGAAGCAGGCCACCAGGTTGACGTACTCGAGGTCGAACCAGGCCATGGCCCTCGCCGGATCTCCCGGCGAGGGTTCCTCGCGGTGCGGCGAGGGCAGGGTCCGCTCGTGGGCGACGGCCTGCGCCAGATAGTGCATGAGGACCCGGCGCAGGGCGGCTTCGGCCCGCGGCTCCTCGTCGGCGGCGATGTCCGCCGCGTACTGCCGGATCAGATCATGCATCCGGTAGCGCCCGGGCGAGGGCTCCTGGACCAGGTGGGCGTCGACCAGCTCCTCCAGCGACGCGCCGGCCCGGTCGGGCGGCATGTCGGTGAGCGCGCCCGCCACCGCCGCGTCGAAGTCGGCGCCCGGCAGCACGCCCAGCAGCCGGAACATGCGACGCTGGACCGCGTCGAGCTGCTGCAGCGACATGCCGAAGGCGGAGTCGAAGCGGCTGGGGGTGGCACGCAGCCGCTCGGCCAGCACGGCCACCGTCCAGCCCGGGCGGTGGCGAAGCCGCGCGCCCGCCATCCGCAGCGCCAGCGGAAGTCCGCCGCACTGCCGCAGCACCTGACCGACCGCTTCCTCTTCGGTGAGCGAGAGCCCCGCCGCCCGGCCGAACAGGTGCACCGCGTCGTCGTCGGTCAGCGGCTCCAGGGACACCGGCGGCACTCCGTCCAGGCTCACCAGCCGGTGCCGGCTGGTGACCAGGACCGCGGACTTCCCCGCGCCGGGGAGCAGCGGGCGCACCTGCTCCGCGTCGACCGCGTTGTCGAGCACGACGAGGATCCGCCTCCGGGACAGCTCCGACCGCCAGAGCGCCGCGCGATCGGCGGTGCCGGCCGGGGGGTGCGTGACGTCCAACGCGCCCAGCAACCGGCCCAGCGCGGCGTGCGGCTCCAGTGGCTCCTGCCCCGGGGTGAAGCCCTGCAGGTCGAGATAGAGCCCGCCGTCCGGATACGCGGGGACGAGCCGATGGGCCACATGCACGGCCAGGCTGGTCTTGCCCACGCCGGCCATGCCGTCGACCGCGGCCGCGCCAGTGGTGCGCAGCAGCTCTTCGACCAGCGCGGACTCCGCTTCCCTGCCGGTGAAGTCGAACAGGTCGGCCGGCAGATCGTTGCGGCGCCTAGCGGGCGCCGCGCCGGCTTCCGCCGCCTCGGCCCACAGCGCGCGCAGTGGCCGGGGATCGCGTCCCACGGCCCGGCACAGCGCCACGACGGCCTCCCATGGCGGCACGAGCTGGCCGGTCAGGTATCGCGACAACGACGAGCTGCTCAGCTCCGTCTGGCGGGCAAGGGCGCGCAGGCTGAGCCCGCTCAGCTCCTTGATCCGGGCGAGCTGAGCCACCAGTCGCTCCTGGGGGCTGGACACGTGAAACACCGTACCCGTCCCGGCCCACGCGGACGGATCGGCGATGTGTCCGCGCTGGTCAACCGGGTTCCGCGTGTCCCACGGTGTCCCACGGACCAGGCGGGCCCCGGCACGCCGATGGTCGGATAGCACCTGTCGGAAACACCCGCGACGAAGGAGAAGCGATGTCGACCGAGCGCATGCCGAACCCGGCGGCTTTGATCCCCGGGGCGATGGAGGCCCTGACGGCGGTCAACAGCGCCATCGCGGGTGCCGGAGTGGACGGCAAGCTGCTGGCGCTGAGCCACCTGCGGGCCAGCCAGATCAACGGCTGCGCTCCGTGTGTGGCCGGGGGCGTCCACCAGGCCCAGCGGCACGGCGTGACCGCAGATCAAGTGCACGCCGTCGCCGCGTGGCGGGAGACGCCGTGGTTCAGCGACGAGGAGCGCGCCGCGCTGGCCCTGACCGAGGCGGTGACCCGGCTCGCCGACCAGCCGGACCCGGTGCCGGACCAGGTGTGGGACATGGCCGCCAAGCACTTCGACCACAAGGAGCTGGCCGCACTGCTGCTCAACATCGCGATCGCCAACGCCTTCAACCGGCTCAACGTGCCGACCCGCCAGCAGGCGGGCCAGTGGTGACACCGCCCCCGTCCAGCACCACCCCGAGCCACATCTCACAGAGAGAGGAAGTCATCATGTCGACCACCACGAAGACCACCACCCCCGAGGGCCAGAAGTACGACGGGTTCACCGAGGAAGAGCGCGACGCGATGAAGCAGCGCGCCAAGGAGCTGAAGACGAGCGCTCGGCGCGGCGCCAAGGCCGACACGGAGAGCGAGGTGCTCGCGAAGATCGCCGAAATGGCGGAGTCCGACCGGGTGATCGCCGAGCGGCTGCACGCCCTGATCAAAGCCCACGTGCCCGACCTCACGGCGAAGCTGTGGTACGGGATGCCCGCGTACGCCCGCGACGGCAAGATGATCTGCTTCTTCCAGGCTGCGGCGAAGTTCAAGGCCCGCTACGCGACGCTCGGCTTCAGCGACGAGGCGAACCTCGACGAAGGCGCCATGTGGCCGGCCTCGTACGCCCTGACCGAGCTGACCGCCGACGTCGAGGCGAGGATCGCAGCGCTCCTGAAGCAGGCGCTGAGCTGAGGACCGGGCTCCGGTCAGTCGGGAATCGGGCCCAGCCCGAGAACGGCGCGCAGAGCGTTCTCCAGGTCGGTGGCGCGATCGAAATCGCCGGCATGGCCAGTGAGAAAGGCGAAAGAGTAGCCGGCGGCTCCGGCGTAGTTGCCGCCCAGGCCGCCCATCCCGTAGTCGTCACCGTCGATGCCGAAGCCCAGCCCCCAGGTCGTCTGTGCCCCGAAGACCGCGTCCGTCCCCGAGCACTGGGCGGTGGTGGCCTCGGCGAGCAGGCCGGCCGACAGCAGCCGCGGCAACGCGGAGTAGAACCCGGCGGCTGCACGGGCGGTGCCGTGGCCGTTGACGGCGGGGATCTCGGCGGCCCGCCAGGCGGCGGAGTTGACCACGGCCGGGTCCTGGGCACCGGGCGGATTGCCGATCGCCCGGGGGTAGAGGCCGGGCTTGCCGTCCAGCGCGGCAGCCCGGAAGGCCGGGGTCAATCCGGTCAGCTCGATCGCCCGTGCCTGTTCCGCGGGGCCGAGGCCGATGTGAAAGTCCAGCTCGTGTGGGCCGCAGACCTCCTCGGCGAGAAAGCGGCCGAGCGTCCGCCCGTCGGTGCGCCGGACCAGTTCGCCGACCAGGTGCCCGTAGAACAACGCCGACTCGCCATGCGCGGTGCCCGGCTCCCACGACGGCTCCTGCGCGGCGAGAAGCGCGCACAGCCGGTCCCAGTCGTAGAAGGTCTCGGTGGGCACCGGTCGATCCAGCGCCACCACGCCGGCCTGGTGCGACAGGACATGTCGTACGGTCGCCGGCGCGGTGAACTCGGGCCAGTAACGCTGCATCGGGGCGTCCAACTCCAGCACGCCCCGATCCACGAGGAGCAACGCACAGACCGCCGCGAACGGTTTGGTCACGGAGTAAGGCATGACGATGCTGTCGCGTGACCAGCCGGGCCCGCCCCACAGGTCGACGACCCATCGGCCGTCCAGCTGGGCGGCGACCGCCGCCCCCGCTCCGCCGGCCTGCCGCTTCAGCACATCGGCGAAAACGTCCCGTACCTGCTCGAAACCAAGTTCCACCGTTCCGTTGATCATGGCGACAAACCTAGGAACGGAGGTCAGCCGAAGGCAATCGGCATTCGGTCACCCGGATCGCTGATACAGCGTCGGCCCCGGACGTCGGCGCGCAGCGTCACCCGCACCGCCGCCCGCGCGCCGCGGTGGGAGCGATAACCGTCTCGGCGCCGCCAGGGTCCGGCCGGGCAGGCCGGTGACGTTCCGGCCTGCCCGTGTCGCCCCGCCCGTGCGCGCGACGCGCAAGGAGGTTCAGGCGGCGGGCGAGTGCTCCCGGATGTAGCGGATCAGGCCGACGACGTCGTCGGGGACGAGACGGCCGATCGCGCCGCTGGAGTAGACGCTGACGACGACCCGCCCGTCGGGGTCGAGCACGAAGCCGGTCGACTGGACATACCTGGGGTCGTCGTTGACGAAAGCGCCGGTCGCGCGGGCCAGGAGGTCCGGGTCGGCGCTGTGACCGACCGGGAAGTCCAGCCGGAGTGTGGCGGCCAGTTCCCCCGTCGTGGCCTCGTCGTCCACCGACAGGGCCACCACCTTGGCTTCCACGCCGGTGAGGGTGTCCAGCGACCGCTGGAAGGCGCGCAACTGCGCCTTACAGTAGGGACACCACGAACCCCGGTAGAAGAGGACGACGCCGAAGCTTCCGGCCAGCGCGCCGGGCAGGTGCAGGGTCTCCCCGCCGGGAAGGGCCACGGCCAGGTCGGGAAACCGGTCGCCGGGATGAAGCAGTGTCATGTCGATGTTCCTCTCGTGTCGGGACGATGTGCTGACACTGTCTTCGCGTCACCGCAGGCCGAGGTCTTACCTCCTGAAGGCGGTCGAATACCATCGGACGCATGGCGGCGGATCCCGGTCTCGGGGATGACCAGGCCACCCCCGCCTCGGGCGACGCGGAGTCGGCCGAGTGGCTGCGTACGCTCGGCGGCGCCGGAGTGGAGCGGGAGGCGGCCGTGGAACGGCTGCACGCGATCCTGCTGCGCGTCGCGGGCAACGAGGTGCGCAGGCGCGCCCCCCGATTGCGCCTCGCCGGTCCCGAGCTGGACGATGTGGCTCACCAGGCCGCGGCCGACGCCCTGCTGGCCGTGATCGCGAAGCTCGGTGAGTTCCGCGGTGAGAGCCGGTTCACCACCTGGGCCTACAAGTTCGCCGTGCTGGAGGTGTCGGCCAAGCTCGGGCGCCACTTCTGGCGTAACCCGGGAGTGTCGCTGGAGGGGGAGGACTGGGAGCGCCTGCCGGACCGGTTCGGGTTCGACCCGGCCGAACGCTGCGAGCGGCATGATCTGCTCGCCACGCTGCGCCGGGCGGTTGACGAGGAACTCACCGAACGGCAGCGCCAGATCTTCGTCGCGATCGTGCTCAACGGCGTCCCGACGGACGCTCTGGCCGTCGAGCTGGACACGAACCGCAACGCCATCTACAAGGCGATGTTCGACGCCAGGCGGAAGCTGCGCGCCGCGCTCGTCGCCCGAGGCTATCTGGACATCGGCACTTCGAGGCGGTCATGAACGGATGGGATGAGCTCGACCGGTTCCTGAGCACCGACCCGCGCGACGTGGGCTGTGAGAAGGCGATGGACCTGCTCCACGTGTACGTCGAACTCGTGACGCGGCACCCGGAGGCCGCACGGCGGCGATACCCGGGGATCGTCGCGCACCTGCGTGCCTGCGGCCCCTGCTCCGACGATTTCGAGGGCTTGCTCGCCGCGGTGTCGGGCACCGCCGGCTAGCGCGCGGCCGGCGCGGGCCGCCCTGCCGGTCAGTGCAGCCCCGCGCTGCCGGTTTCCCACGGCTCGCGCCGGGCCGTTCAGGGAGCCCGCGACGCGTGCAGGCAGAGGTCGACCACGGTGTCGGCATACGCGGCGTCCAGGGCTTCTAGCCGCGCCGGCGGCTCCGCCGGAGCCGCAGGGCGATCATGGTGAGCGCCGTCACGAGCGCGATCAGGCCCAGCACGACGAGCAGGTTCCGCCCGTAGTCCAGCGGCAGGAGTGAGGAGTTGTCGGCCCGCCTGCCGATGCCCGCGACCATCGGCAGGGCGACGAGGGACAGCACGGCTGCGACGGTCAGCCCCGCCCGCACCGGAGACGGCTCGCGCAGCCTCCCGACGGCCACGCCGGCGAGCAGAACCACGGGCACGAGCACTCCGTCGTGCGCCACGATCAGGCCGCCGAACCACAGGGCCCAGCCGAGCGGGTCGGTCAGACGAGCGTCCACGACCAGGCCGGCGATCCCGGCCACGACCAGTGCGCCGCCCAGGCCGTACCCCAGCGAACGCCCCACGTTCACGCCGCCACCACCTTCGACACCCACTTGGTCTGCAGCACACCCGGCCTGTTCGGCGCGATCAGCCGTACGGGGAAACCGTGGTCGGGCGCGAGCGGCGCGCCGTCGATCCGCAAGGCCAGCAGCGTGAGCGGGTCGTTCCAGTGCGGTGGCCGCACCTCGCTCGACCGGTATCCCCCGCCCCTCTCCAGCGACTCGACCGTGAGCACGGCGTCCGGCGCGACACCCGCCAGGGCGGCGAGGTCACGCAACCGGATGCCCGACCATTCGGCCTCGGCGCTCCAGCCCTCCACGCAGGCGATCGGCAGCCGGACGGTGTGCTGGGGGAGCCGCAGCAGGTCGTCGTACGCGAGGGCCAGCGGCGTGCGCACCGCGCCGGTCACGGTGAGCCGGTATCCCGGATCGTGGATCACCGCGGTCACTCCCGCCGCCACCGCGGACTTGTTGACCGGCAGGCCCTGCGGACCGGTATGCGGGTCGCGCGGCGCGAGCAGGGCGAGCCCGGAAAGCGGCGCGTACGTCTCGCCCACCGTGAACAGGACGGTGAGGCCCGACGCAGCGGCCACGGTGCCGAGGAAACGCCGCCGCGTCGTAACCGCCTCCCGTGGCTCGACCTCTTCCCGCGTCCATAACTGCCTGCGCACCTTCGCCCATTCATTCACGACGTGAATGACCAGAGCTCCATACAGGAGGTATGCCGTCCAGTAGTGCGCGGCCGGAAAGGAGAACGGCCATAGGTAGGCGTACGAGACGTTCAGCAATCCAGTTATCGACTGAAACAGCGAAGCACCGACGAGAACGAGCACGAGCGCGCGTTCCACGGCGTGAGAGAGCGACCGGAAGGGTGGCCACTGCCAGAGCTTGGGATAAACGGTCCAGAGTTTCGCGAGAAGCAGCGGAATCGTCGCCAGCCCGCCGATCACGTGCAGGCCCTGCGTGACTCGGTAGAGTCCGACCGGCCGGGACGGCCACGCCAGCCGGCCGGGGGGATGCTGCATGAAGTGGCTGAACAGGCCGGTGGCGAAGGCGACGGTGAAGCTGATTCCGAGCCACAGGCCGAGCCGGGCGGCCACCCGTTCGGAGTGCAGCCCGCTGGTGAAGCGGCCGGGCACGCCCCGCATCAGCGTTTCGACGCGTTCCTTCACGACGGAATCACGCACCCTCGTTTTCCCGGCACGGCGGCGAATCGAGAGCCGCGCCGGGAAGAAGATTCACAAGCACATTCGCGACCATACCGCCGCCCGGGCACGCCAATGCTTACGGATCAATGACGGGCCACTGGGAGAAAGCGACGCGAAAACCACCGGATGCCCGCCGGACTGTCTGCATCACTCACCGGAAGACGGATATCGACCCGCCGCAAGGTCATCGGCAAGGTCCTGCAAGGTGAGCTCGGGATTCAGTGAATAAACCACCGCTTGCGTCAGCGGACGAAGGCCATAGACGTGCCGCACCGCATCGAGATTGAGGGGGACTCCGTAATAGTCCTCGGCAAACCTCTGGAACGCCTCCGGCGACGGATCGACGAGCAGCCCGAAAAGGTGCACGGCACCGTCCGGGTCGCTCTCGTCGTCCGGGTATTCGATCTCTCCCACCTGCCAGCGACCATCGCCGGACTCACGCCACAGGCAGGCAGTCACGATCGGCGTGCCGTCCTCGTCACAGAACGCGGACTCCTCCACACAGTGGCGGAAGGCGTGAGGAACCGAATCGAGCACCCCCGGCCACGGCCCGTCGTTCTCGTACGGGCTCATCACCGCCTCGTGATCGAAGCCGCGAATGTACGCGCCTCCAGCTGAGAAGACGATGGAATACTCATCCCCCGAGCCGTTCCGCATTGAGGCCATCTCTTCTCCCGGCCCCCAGTCCGCATCGAAGGAGTGGTAGCGGCTCTCCCAGTCCGGGCTCAGCACCGCTTCCAGTACCGCTAGAGAGCGGCACAGGTCGCGAAGCACTGGGACATCCGGCAATAGCCGGGCTACATCATGAGCAGTCATGAGTCCCATCCAATCGGACGTAAGTGACATCCTCCGGTTCGTCCTTTCGCAGGAACCCGGTGTGGCAGTCACGGCAGCGGGACTGCCTGCTTGCAAATGGGAACCAGTCACAAGGTAGAGGGCTCCTCGCGCTGTTCGCTGGGTAGTTACAGGCTGCCGCCCGATGCTATCGGTAGGGGTATGGTCCTGGGTGTGGTCGAGCGCGTCTGGCAACTGCGTCGCGGCGATGAAGTACTCGGTGACATATATCTGAACGGCGACGGTGATTTCCCCTGGCTGTCGGGACGTTTCGTCGCCTACCCCGGGTACGCGGCCGTGGAACCGCTGTTTAAGCAAGAACTTGCCCTGATCGAGGCAGACGGCAACCTCGATTACGAAGCCTGGGAAGCCGTGTATGAGCGCATCAGCGACCAACTAGAGTTGATTACACCCCAAGGCCTGCCTGTTGCGGACTTCCTTCTACACATCAGCGGGCAGCGCGCCTGGTTCCGATGGAGCGATGTCCCACTGGAGCCGTAGATGGAGTCAGGCGAGGCCTTGAGTCGGCCTGTAGGCCGGGTTCAAATTCCGCACGCTCCCTACCTGCGGCCCGGCACCCTGCGCCGCAAGCGACCTGCGAAAACATTTCCGTTCGTTGTCATCGCTTGCCAGTGCTTTCCGGCGCCATGTGCCCCGAAAGTGCCCCGGAGCCGGCTCGGGCCGTCAGCTCTCGCGACAACCCCAGGCGCTGACGGAAACTCAAGCCGCCCGACGGCTCATGATGATGTCCGCAATGATGCGAACCGGCAGGCACAACGTTTGGCCATGCGTCCTGAACAGGAGATCACGCGAACTGAAATAACCCAAATCAGCCAGCACGTAGCCGGACAGATCGCACGATGAGCAGGTGAGCCCGTCCCAGTCCACGGCGGTGCGGGCAACCGCGTCGAAGAGCGTCTCACCGCCAGCGTTGACGAACCCGCCGCCCTTCTGCAACGTGTCCAGGCCACCGTACAGCTCTGAAACGCTTAACCACTGGCTGTCGAGCATGAACTCCGGCCAGGCAAGCACCACCTGGTGAGGGATCAACGCGCGCAGCTGAGGAAACCGCGGATACCAGAAACGTCCGTCTACCAACAATCCTCTGACACGGCTGGCGATCCCACCGGCCCGTGCTACCGCTTCCAAAAGCGCCAGTCGCTGGCTGCACGAACCGCGCTCCAGGAGGAGCGTCCTGGAGACGGGTTGCTTCTCGTTCATGGCGTACACCGGACGCACCCGTGCGGTGATGAGCCGGTGGGCCGCGACCAGAAGATCTCGGTCCGTCCCGGCGCTCCCGTCCTGAGCTTCGGCCACCAACTTACGTATCCGTGGATGCTTCCAATCGAGAATGGGCGTGGCCGCCAACTCGCGCTCGACCGCCGCCCGGTGGGAAACAGCAGCGCGACGGCACCATGACGCCGAGATCACCGACTTCATTCCAACGATCGTATCGGTGGCCGTCGTCACGCAGTTCGTCACTCACCTATCCAAGGCTGTCCCCGCCCTCAGTAGAGAGCGCCTCGATATAGAAGTGCGCAACCTGGGAGGACTCATAAGGTCCATCGCCATCTGTGTCGTACTGAGGTTCATCGAACTTCACCCAGTACATGCGTAGATCGCGGCCAGCGCCTTGTTCGTCTATGCAGGAGTCGATCACTGACCCGGTAGGTTCCGCCGGCCAGGGGCCCGGACCATATTCAGGGTCTCTGTGAATCTTGACACGAGTACCAGGGGGAAGATCGGGCAGATCCATGAGGCCGAGCCTAGGGCCTCAAGGCCAACCGGCCTATAGGCCGGGTTCTAATTTCGCCTGCTTGTGATCTGGACGGATAACCTCGACACCCTCAATGACATGCGAAAATGCTTCCGTTCCTTGTCATCGCTTGCCAGCGTTTTCTAAGGCGGTGTGCCCCCGAAATCGCTCCGGCCTCGTCACCTTTTGGACCCGTGGCTTCCAGCTACAACCCCGATCGAGTCATGACTCAGAGGTTCCCTTGTGGCACCATCTCCCATAGGTGTGATGCAGGGGGTGTTCGAGTGGGCGTGATACTTACTCCAGATAACGACGATGTCACCTGTAACGTGAGCTGGTCGTGCACCTGGTTCGGCTACTTCCGAAGGGAACTGGCGACAGCAGAGGGGTTCGACCTCGATTCGATGGCCGGATTCGGCGGTGACCGTTCATGGGACACGGTGGAGACAAGCCTCGCCCCTCTGCTGAATCATCCAGACGACAGTGGCGATCTGACGGCAGCTGAATGCGCCCAGGTGTTACCTCGCCTCTCGGAGATCATCTCGTCATGGCGTACTAGGCCGTCGGAACACTGGCAGGCGTACGCGGAACGGGGACAAGACCTGATCGAAGTCTTGCAGGTGTGCATCCGGCAGGGCGTTTCCCTCATGTTCTGCTGAGACCTCCAGAATGCGTCGACGCCAGCGTTTCACCCCCGTCCTGATCTTCCTGTCTGCCTTCGACCCGCCCTTCCACCTCAACCCCGTGCGGCCCCCGCGCGTGTCGCGATCGTCCCGGAGCCTGAGCGCCCCGGGGTCTGGGGCAGCGCCCCAAGGTCTTCGCTGCTCCTCTGGAAAAAGACTTCATCGGCGCAGAAGTGATCGGGGCCGGTAGCCACGCAGATAAGACACGCAAAGGCCCTCGCCGGTTCTCCGGGAGGGCCTCTGAGGTGGAGCCGCCTAAGGGAATCGAACCCTTGACCCCTTCATTACGAGTTAGATCACGACCGTCCAGGACCGTCCACGGTTGTCTTCCGGGCCTGGTGGGGCGGTCTCTGCAGGATCCCTCAGTCCACGGTCGTCCAGGTCCGTCCAGACCTGTTGTTAGCACTCGGGTTAGCAAGGTCATTGGATTGGGTGCTCGTGAGGGAGGGGGTCACGTACCTTGTCGACGCATCGCTTACTGCTTGCGCCGAACTTGGCGAAATTTCGCCGTCCCTGGGTGAGGCTCAGTCCATAGTTGGGACCACCGCGAACCTCGTCGGCGTCATGCTCATCCTGGCCGTCGTCCTCCCAGAAGCACACCGGGCAGATCTCGTGCATGCCCCGCTCCTCAAGAGTGAGGAACCCGCAGCACGGACACGGATACAGCTCGTCGCCCTTACGACGCACGATGTTCATGAACGTCACCACCGCACGGTAACGCACCTGTCCATCTGCCCATGGATCCGCACTGAGCGGACTACATTGCAGATCACCTCGCGGCAGTCCGGTCAGCCTTCGCCGTGCATGATCTCCGTCACTTGGAGCACGTCCGTGACGACGTGGTCCGCCTCGTGCTCCTGATTGGGCCCGTTCCCCCGGTCGACCCAGAGCCGTACGCACGCCGGCGGCCCGTCCCCCACCGATGTCCTTGATGAGATCGTCACCACCCATCCATCCACCGGCGGCCAGGGTCGAAGAGCGCGAGCCTCTGCACGACCACCGCCCCACGGGCAGAGCGTCTTCTCAGCCGGTGACGGATGGATACCGGGCCGCCGCGAGGTCGTCGGCGAGATCCTTGATGGTGAGGTCGACATTCAGTGTGGTGACCACCGCCTGTGTCAGCGGGCGGAGCGCGTAGACGTGCCGCACCGCGTCCAGGTCCACCGGAATCTCGTAGTAGTCCTCGGCGAACCGCCGGAACGCCTCCGGAGACGGATCGGTGAGCCGCGCGAATAGGTATGACGCCCCGTCGGGGTCGCTCGCGCCGTCAGGGTAGTCGATCTCTCCCACCCGCCAGCAGTCGTCACCGGTCCCGCGCCACAGGTAGGCAGTCAGGACCGGCATCCCGTCCTCGTCGCAGAACGCGGGCTCGGCCACGCAGTGCCGAAAGACCTCGGGAACCGAGTCGAGCACCCCCGGCCACGGCCCGTCGTTGCCGTACGGGCTCATCGCCGCCTCGTGGTCGAAGCCGCGGATGTAGGCACCCGCTGCCGAGAAGACGATGGAGTACTCGTCTCCGGAACCGCTGCGCATCGAGGCCATCTCCTCCCCGGGACCCCACCCTGCGTCGAAGCAGTGGTAGCGGCTCTCCCACCCTGGGCTGAGGATGGCCTCCAGCACCGCCATGGACCGGCACAGGTCACGGAGCACCGGAACATCGGGCAACAGCCGGGCCACGTCGTGAGCGGACATGCTCTCCATCCAACCGCGCACGGTAGCGTGATCCGGCGCTTCTCCGACCGACCGGAACAACCGGCTTCCAAGTCAGGACGAACCTTCCGCTTTTCAGGCGGAACAATCGCCCTGCTCCCCCGGACCCTGCCGAGGTCAGCGGTGCTGGGCGGATGTCCACGCGCGCTCATGGTGGCCGACGTTGTCGTCAGTGTTGTCGTCACATCAGCCGTAGCGCTGAAGAATCTCGATGCCTTGCAGTACGTCGGTAACCACGTGGTCGGCCTGGTGGTCGACTCCGGGCCAGGTTCCTCGATCGATCCAGACCGTCCGGAGGCCCGCGGCTCGCCCGCCGGCTATGTCAGCGGTCAGGTTGTCACCGATCATCCATCCGCCCTCGGCGAGAGCCGCGCCGCAACGCTTGGCCGCGATCTCGAACAGACCGACATCGGGCTTCCGGATGCCCTCCAGCCCCGACAGCGCGTAGGCGTCGACGGCCTCGGCCAACCCTGTGTGCTGAATCTTCCCAAGCTGGTTGTCCGCCGTCCCGTTGGTGACGATCGCAACTCGCCACCCGGAAGCGCGTAGCCGAGCCAGGCCGTCCAGCACTTCAGGCCGACAGCGCACGAGGTATGGCATCCGCTCGCGGTAGCGACCCCACAGCTCCTCCACCGAGTCAGGCAGGGCGAAGCGCTCGCGGACCTTGCTGAAGAACACCTGTCGGTGCGGGTAACCGTCCCGGTCAAGACCGATCAGCAAGTCAGCCGCCCCAACCTCCAGCCGGTGCTCCTCGGCGAACTCCTGAACCCACTCCCGAAACGCCGCGTCGAGGTCTACGAGAGTGTTGTCCAGATCGAAGAGCGCGAGTCGTTGCACGAGGACAACCTAGCCAGTCCCATGGAGCCGACCGGCAGATGGTCTTCAGACAATCCGGCGGCAAGCGGATCCGCACCCGCAATGCCACCAAACCTGAGTACCGGAAGCCACGGGGCGGCGTATGAGCACCCGGTTTAGGAGAGCGGAGGAGCACCTTGAGCTGCGCAAACAGTCTACGTACCACGCGGACCAGGCAAGATCATCCCACAGATATCCCGGAGTAGGCTGGCCGACCACCTCCGGCGCGGTAGCCGGGCTTGATCCCTAGCTTGGCCCGTATTGCGGCAGGTCATCAAGGTACTGCTCACCAGTAGCCTTGAGTCAGTAGGGGTGTTCGGTATGGGGCCCCGGTTGTACTCGCCCACTCGATCCAACCGGGCTCGGCCAGCGGGCCAAGGACACAGTCACATACTGAACACAGTCGTCCGGCATCTCAGCCCGAACGCCGCTCCTCGCTCGAACTAGGTGTTTCGTGGACATCCACAGGTACTGCCTGCCACCGTGTGAGGGTGCGATCTCCCCAAAAGTTGTACCGGGCAGCGGTGGCCGTGTTCGTCATCGCGCTGCTCGCGTTGATGATATTGATTCTCGGTCCGGGCGCCGGCTGGTGGCTGGAGCACGTGGATGGGGTCACCGGTCTGGCGGGCAAGGATTTGGCTTCTGCGCAGGACGCCATCCGTGGCCGTCTCCTCGCGGTCGCCACCGGCATGGCAGCGTTGGGAGCGTTGTACTACACCGCACGAAACGCTGACACGGCTCGGAGGGCTCTGCGGCATAGCGAGGAGTCCGCTCGGCGGACCTTGGAGCACAGCGAGGAGACCGCCCGTCGTGCTCACGAGTTGAGCGAACAGGGCCAGGTCACGGACCGCTACACCAAGGCCATCGAACAATTGGGCTCTGACAAGCTCGCCATCCGGTTGGGTGGCGTCTACGCGCTGGAGCGCATTGCGCGGGACTCCCCACGTGACCATCCCACGATCCTGGATGTGCTGTGTGCGTTCATCCGTGAGCATTCGCACGATCCTCATCCGCAAGACGGTGCCGCTGCGGGGGAGGCGTTGCGGACGGACATCCAAGCGGCGCTGACCGTTATCGCTCGTCGCGTCGCTGAGCACGACGACGAAAAGCGCGGTGTCAACCTCATCCGCGCAAATCTCAAGAAAGCCGAATTCAACGAGGGCAACTTCACGGATGCAAGGCTCGACGACGCGAACCTTGCCTGGGCGGAACTGAGCAACGCGAACCTGCAGAGCGCGAACCTGTCCGACGCGAATTTGGCCGATGCCTGCCTTGATGGCGCCTATCTCAATGGCGCCTTCTGCGCCTTCGCCAAGTTCGTGGATGCCGAGTTGCGCGGGGCACGGCTGGTCCGCGCGATCCTGACAGATGTGGACTTCACAAAGGCAGATCTTTCGCATGCCGAGTTGCGTGATGCGGACCTCGATGGCGCGATCCTGACCAACGCGAACCTCAGAGGAGCGAACCTCAAGGACGCGGATCTCACCGGCGCCAATCTCGAAGGTGCGAACCTCGCTCAGGCGAACCTGACGGGCGCGAAACTCACAAACGTGAGTCTGGCCGGCGCCAACCTTACCGCTGTAGTGGGTCTCCCCGAGCACTTGATGCCTCGCGCGGGGGCGGAGAAATCTTCATAAGCGATGCCGCCCGTGACCGACATGACGCGCGATTAACGACTCCAGGAGAGGTTGTACATGACCGATCAGGATGCAACCGGTGCACACGAGGCTGCCTCGTACATCCGTCCCATCTATCGTTCGTCTCCGGATGGCGTTGTACGCGTCTATGCAGGTGACCTCATTGTGTCAATTGACGGAACCTCCCATTCGACTCAAGGAGACCTTGAACTACACCTTTCGCCAAGGCCATCCTTCTCTGCACATATCGCGGGGAGCGATCCATGGATGATGCATCTTTGGACGAACAATGAGGGCCCAGCAGTTGAGCTGCCAATAGACATGAATCTTGACCCGCCATCTCAATCAGCATTATCACCCCGTCCAAGCGAAGCCACCTCGTGGGCGGATGAGAAAGTCACTATCAACCATCTAGTGAGCGGGGACACATCAAATATCAATCGTCTGATTTTTCACATCACCGGCCCAGTAACGAGGCATCCACTGCCTAGAGTGTTCACTTTAGAAGGCGACCAGGATCAACTCGCCTTTGCATTGCCGGGATGGACTTTACGAATGGCACCCGTAGATGAAGAGCTAGGACCCCAAGGCTTCTCCTTTGTCATAGAAGCCGTTCCAGACTCCTATCCAGTCAATGAGGAACGTGTTGAGCAGCTCCGGCGCCGCTGCTACTTGTTACTGAGTTTTATTTCGAGTAGGGAAATCGGCGTCGGCCCCTTAGTCGGACTGGACGACAACGGCAAGGTTGTCTGGGCTGAATTTGGCGCCCCTCGTTTAGGAGATGGTCAATGGCGATGGTGTCCCGATCACCTCGTGACAGAGGCTCTTCCGAGCCTGGCACAAGGAATGTGTGCGCTTGCCGCTAATTCCTCACTGGAACAAGTCGTCGACCGTGCAATTAATCTGTTCCTGGCGGCCAACTCGCGCCAGGTGTTAGACGTAAGAATTCCTGTGGCGTGCTCAGGGCTTGAGCTGCTAAGCTGGGCCATACTACAGCACTATCAGTGGCTCAATAAGGATGCCCTCGATAAAATTCCCGCAGGGGCACAAGTCGGCTTACTGCTACGTTGGGCCAGTGTTCCCGTCGATATACCGGCCGACTTTTCGGCTCTGGAGTCTCGAAAGCGGGCGCTCAACAGTGCTGGAGACTGGGTCAGTACGGACGTCATTTTCAATATTCGCAATAGCCTGGTGCATCCGCCGAAGAAATTCAGTCAGCCTGAGTGGCCGACCTCACAAGAGCTAGTAGAGGCATGGCGGCTTGCTATGGAGTACTTAGAGCTCAGCCTTCTGCGCATGCTCGATTACCAAGGCCAGTACTTACCTCGTCTCCAAGTTACTGCGCGCTGGGTCACGGATACTGAGAGTGTGCCATGGGCGAGGAAGTAGCCATACCACTAGTTACGACCGTCAGCTTTTCGGGCGACAAATCACCCTGCTAAGCGTGGTCATCGGCCCTCCCAAGTAGCCAGCGCTCCAGGAACGAACACCCGGAAGGTTGGGTCTACGGATACTCACCTCGGATTCATGTGGCAGGACGGGCCGTAGCGAGAGGACACTAACCGTCATGTCCAAACGGTCAAGCGCTGTGGCGCGGATAGCACCGACGGTGCATCCTATGTCTGTGCCCTGGCCAGCGTTGGTCTCCGTCACGGATACCAATGCGCTGGCAGGACGCGCCTGCAACACAGTCCGCTACAGGCGGGTCGAAGACTTGTTCACCGGACTAGCATTGACGGGACGGTCTAACACCTACATCAGCGCGCACGTTCCCGGCGAACTTCGTAACCACCTAGACGTCATTGCTGCTTCTAACCGGATCCCCCTACACGAAGCCGAGCAGGTGCTATGGGGGCAAGTGATGCCTAGAGTGCATGTCGTCGACCTTGCGATACGCGATTACCTTAGTCCACGCTTGCGACCCTTGCTGGAGACGGATCGGGACCTACCAGCCCGCCTACGTGGAGACCCTGATGACATTGGCACTGTGGCACTGGCCGAGTTCCTTGCACCAGCCATCATCCTAAGCGCCGACAGTGTCTTCACGCGGTTGGGATACTCCAATACTGATGCCACAACATGGGTAAACACCGCCTATATGATGTTGCAAGCTGCTGGGTTTGAGGCCAATCTGGCAGACGCAGCCATGCTTGCCGAGGGAGCAGCTCGGCTCCTTGTCATTGGAGGCGCCGCGATCACACGTTTAGCCAGGCGGAATCCGGCCCCAGTCCTGGTATTACTGGCCGGCGGTCTGTACCTCATTGAACGAGCTGGATATCTCGATTTTGGTCGGCTTCGTGACGGTGCACGACGCTTGATCGACGCCGCCCGGCCCTGGGTTGAGGAGTTCGCCGATGCGATGAGTGAGCATCAACACGCCCGCATGGCGCTTCAAGCGGTCGAGCCCTATGGGTCCCCCACACTGGAGCAGAGCGCCGCGCGTTATCTCGCTCGCTGCGGCCGACCATTAACCGCAGAGGAACTGCGCGACATATTGACCAGCAAAGGGCATCCAGTATCCGCAACTAGGCTCAAGCGAGCCATGGAAGCGCACCCGGGGTTCCTCAAAGATCCTGACGATAGGTACACAATCGGACAGCCGGCCGGCCGCTGACCCGTTCAGCATATAGCGGTATCGCACAAACCGAGTGAGGCCTAATCAAACGCGTACCACTCCCTATCAAACAGCGATTACCATCCGGTCGACCCAAAAGTATGCGCTTAGCTTTGCCGATCCATGTCAGCACGCCGCTTGCGAATAGCTTCGGCGATCTTGAGCGCAGCCGCCTGAGGATCCTCGTGTTCCCACACGTGGAGCGGAAGCCACCCGGCCTCAATTAGCAGACTGTTGAGGCGGACATCACGGTCCCGATTTAATTCCACTTTTTGGTGCCAATAATCAGAATTGGATGCTGGTAAACGATAGTGTTGCTGACAACCGTGCCAAAAACATCCGTCTAAAAATACGGCTACCTTCGACCTTCGGAATACGAGGTCGGCCGTCCTCCGGATGTTTGGGAGGGGCTGGACTGCAACCTGATATCGCAACCCGAGAGCATGCACCGCCCGCCTTAGAGCAACTTCAGGCTTGGTGTCTACGTTCCGACTGGAACCACTGATCGCACGTGTAGCTTCGTTGGAAGCCCAGGCCTTCTCATTGGGCATGTCTCAAGACTAATGCCGAGCACGTGGTCAGGTCGACTAGTCTAGGCTTCGGTACACGAGCATCCGCTCAGTCCCGTTCATCCCTTTTTGTACTTTTTGTTATGATCGACTGCAGCGCCCGTTCGATCAAGTTTTCTGGCATGATCGAAGGAGCATGGAAGGGGAGTTAAGTGAAGATCGATATACGACTTACCGGTGATTATACCGAGCAGGAGCTCAAGTCTCTTTACAACTGGCTTCGGGATAGCCCGGAAGTTCGCCATCAGGCGGAAATCGAACTAGTGCCAAAGGCGCTGGAGCAAGGTGCGATGGGTGACACCCTCGACCTGATCTCGCTTGTAGTAGCTAGTGCTCTTCAGGTACCGGGCATAGCAGGGGCGATAGCAGCATGGCGGCAAACTCGCCGGCAACGTCCGCCGCTGGTTATCGAGAGCGGAGACATCAAAGTAGTACTTGGCGAGGCCGATCCAGAAGTTGCAGAGAAAATAGTGAAGGCACTGCAAGAGCGTGAATGATTCAATAGAATTAGAGAACTCTTATGCAGTAATTATCGGCACCAGTGAGTATGCGAGCCTACCACAACTCCCAGCTGTAGCGAATAACGTCGAGCGTCTGCGCGAGTTACTGCTTGACGACTATCTGTGCGGAATACCATCTGCGAACTGTGCCGTGGTACATAATCCAACGGATAACTCCCAGATGCTTGATCCGGTGAGAGACGCCGCAGCCAAAGCGAAAGATACACTTTTTGTATATTTTGCTGGTCATGGGCAGATCCATTCGACTGGCAATCAATTCTATCTGACGCTAGTAGGATCAGATGGCATAAGTATGTACAAGTCGACTGCCTACAATTATCTGAGAGAGGAGCTCAAACAAAGTCGGGCAAAGCGATGTATTGTTATCCTTGACTGCTGCTACAGTGGACGCGCTTTAGGCGAGATGGGCGGCAACGATTCTATCGCTAGGTTAGCGAATAGTGCTGCAGTAACTGGGACTTATCTTATAGCATCTGCCGCAGAGAACAGCACCTCCTTGGCTAAACCAGGAGAGAAGTATACCGTTTTCACTGGGGAATTGATCGATATAATCCAGGGCGGTATACCCGGGGGACCATCGATGCTGACGATGGAGACCATCTTTTCACACGTCCGCACATCGCTGCAGGAGAAGAATCTGCCGATTCCGGAGAGACGTGATGGTCGACTAAGTAGCGAGATCTTACTTTTCCGTAACCGTGCCGTTAATGATCCTCCTGGTGACATACGCTACGGCGCTATTCCGGGCTATGAAGAAGGAGCACTATTCGGAAGTCGGCGCGAGCTCCATGAGGCAAAGATACACCGTCCTTTACAGGCCGGGATTTGCGGGACCGCGGAACGCGGTGGAGCAGAGTCAGTCGTCGTATCCGGAGGATATAGGGATGATAAGGATTACGGGAACCTAATCTTTTATACTGGGCACGGAGGACGGGATCCTAACACAGGTAAACAAGTACGAGATCAGTCACTTGAAGACCCTGGAAATGCTGCGTTAGTCGAGAATATCATGTCCGGTTTACCTGTGCGCGTTGTACGTGGGGCGAGGGGGAATCCGGAATTTGCGCCGATGGCTGGATACAGCTACGACGGCCTGTACTTCGTGACGGACTATTGGACCCAACCAAGCACTGATGGCCCTATCGTATTTCAGTTTCTTCTGGAGAAGGCTTCGCGCTCGCGACAGCACCTAGAAAAAGACATTGCAACACAATCATCGCATGGTCGCATCATCCGTAAGAATATCGGAAGATATGCAGATACGAGAAATGCCATCACGATCAAAAGACTCTACAACTATTCATGTCAGGTGTGCGATGAAAGACTGGAGATAGCCGGCGGCCCGCGGATCGTTTCCGTCGTATATATCCGTAAACTGGAGCTTCCGCATCGAGGCTCGGACACAAAGGAGAACATGCTATGTCTGTGTCCGAATCACTGCGAACTATTCAATTACGGCGCGATCATTATCGACGATGGTTATAAGGTGATTAATCAGAGCGATGGGGAGGTTGTCGGAGACTTAACGGTGAAGCACCAGATTGACTTAGCCAACATTCGGTATCATCGAGAGCATTACCGGCTCGGAAGTCGCGATAGCTCTAGCTAGCGACCTGTAATGACTATTGTAATGAGTGCGGGATATACCAAGGAGTTGACCGCAGCTGGGGAAGAGGTACGGCTGGTTCTCTTTGGGCCGGATGCTACGAACTCTGCCGGGGAGCGTAGGATCCATGATGCGTTGACAGTCTGACGGCGCAGACAATTGAGCGCCCGTTGCGAGGGAAGGCATCCTCCTGCTTGTTGACCTACCCCCTCTTTTGACGGCAGCTGGCTAAGCCAGCGCGATTCCTCTCGCTCACCATTGCGCAACCAAGTGCGTGGTCTTCTCCTCGTCGGGCAGGCGCAGCCATGCCGGGCCGGACGCCTGGGGTCAAGCCGTCGTTGGCGTGTACATGCCTCCCGGTGACCTTCCGCACTTGCTGGTTGTCCTTCCCGCACTCGACGGCTTGACCTTGGGCGTCCGGTCTGGCATCCCTTCGGTGTGACCGACGAGGAGATGACCTCCCTCCTCCCGCACTGTCCGGATCATCTCCGCCAGAGGGCCGGGGGTGCAGGGGGCGGAGCCCCTTGCGGCTCTTTCCTCCGGGCACCTCGGGGGCTCGACCGCGTCGCCCTGGCCGTCGTCCTGGCCGCGGTGGTTTTCGATCGCCTGACGTTCCGTCTTAGCGGCTGGGAGCGCGTGGGCGGCGCCGGCCGGGACCGGCCGAAGAGCCGCAGCCCGGCCGGCTGGCCGACCGGCGCGCGACGCGGGCCGCCGTAGGCGGGCCGCTTTAACAACGTAGAGAAAATCCTCATCGAGCACGAACAAGCCGCGGACCCGGCGAAACTGCCTCTGCTCTTTAAGGATGTCGGGAGGGCTGAGGCCCGCTGTCCGGCTACCCGATCAGCTCTGCTGTTCCTTGCCAGCCTCAATGACTGTCCGGTCCGCAGGAAGCTTGCGGACTTCACCGTCTGGCTCGGTGATGACCAGGATGGGGACGCCTTCGGCGATGCCGAGTTGCCGGCGCTCGGGCTCGGTGGGCATGCGGGCGGTCACCTGGGCGCCTGGCGTGATAGAGACAGTGACGGCTTCTCCTTGCTCGCGGACTCGTGAGCCTCGCAACTCAGTCACGATCAGTCTCTCTCCCCTCAGTACGGCGATGGCGCGGCGTACCGAGTCGCGGGAGATGCCGTACTCAGCGACGTAATCGCTCTCGGCGGGGAGCCGCTGTCCGGGGCGGTACTCCCCCGCCTCGATGCGCGCCCGGATCAGGTCTGCGAGTTGCTTGTAGACCGGGCGGTCGGCGCTGGGGTCGATCGTCATAGCGCCGAAGCTACGTAGCAGCATAGGCGCATCCCATTGCACGTATGTACGTACATAGCTACTGTGACTGAGGAATGGTTCCCTCTTGATCGGGTGGCTCATGACGGTGCAGGACCTTGCAGCGCAGTTTCCGGACTGGGTGATCTGGCGCGGGGCAAGCGAGACGGGCCCTCAGGGCTGGTACGCGACTCGGCGGGCGGTGTCGTTGAGCGTCGAGCAATTCAACGCCGGCTTGGCGCAGACCGTGTGGAGCGACGACGCGCCTTCCCTGGTGCTTGAGCTGGAGAGACAGAGCGAAATCGCCTCACGCCTCGCGGGCGCCGCAAGCAGCCAGGACGGTGAAGCTTGAGCCTAGTGGCGACGCCCACGCGCTCTCCCGCTCTGGGCGTGGCCGAGCAACTCAGGGGCGAGCTGGAACGCCTTGGTGTCGTCGCCGACGTTCACGAGGGTGACGGTGTCGCACTGCTGTCGGTATGGCTTCACCTCGTGGTGTGGTGTGAGCGAGGGCCGGAGGGCTGGCGGTATCGCTGGTGGACTGGTCGCGTCTCGCAGCGCTCGGGCCGGTGGATCTACACCGGATGCCGCGCGCTGGCGGTGAAGACGGCGGCGCAGCGGATCACCGCGCGCTATGCCGAGCTTCGCCGTGATCCTTCGTCCTCCTCGCTGCCGTGGTGATGCCGGTGACCAAGACGACTCCCCCGCCTGCGAATCGCCGTCCGCGGAAGCCGTCTGATGTGCTTGAGCTGATCGCGGCCTGCGTAGGAATTCACCCGGCCGCCGAACAGCGTGAGTGTGAGGAGATCGAGTGGTCGGAGAGCCAGCCTCGGGCGGCTTCCGTCCGCGTCCGCCGGCACACCTGCGACTGCCAGCCTGTGGCCTATGAGCTGTGCCAGGCGGGCGGGTTGATGTTCGTACGGCGCTACGACCGCTCGGACGGGGTGCTCATCGAGGAGAGTGAGTGGCTTCGTCCGCCTGCCGCCGAGCACCTGTGGACGAGGATTCTGCTTGGTCAGGCGCGATGACGACGCACACCGCCAGGAGGCGAGGTCCTTCCAAAACACCAAAGAGCGCGGTCGCGGCAGCGTGCGCTCACCTCGTTGTCTGCTGGACCTCGCCCGGTGATGACCGTCCCGGCGGCGCGCAGTGCTGCGGCTGCGGCACCTGGTGGCGTGCCGATCTCATCCCTCCCGGTGTACGGCCACACTTCCCGGCTGACGATGTGCCGGGTTGGCGGCCTTGGTCACCGCGTGGAACGCCCTCGTGATCTCGGCGGCGGCCGTCTCGGTGTCCAGGCGGTCGGTGTCGATGCGGAGGTGGAAGAAGCCGTCGTCGGTGCTGGCGGTGAGGTCAGCGAGAGTCTCGTCCCACGCCTTGAGCCGATCGGCGGTGTCCGTGTCTCCTCGTTCCTTCGAGCGCTGCTCGGTGACCTCGCGGGGCACCCACAGCAGTACCCGCAGCCAGGCGTCCGGGGCACGGCCGACGAGGCGGCGCAGGTCGGCGATGTTGCCCATGTGGGCGACCGGTACCTGTCCGGCGGCGGTCATGTCCTCGATGTGCCGGCGGTCGACGGCGTACACGTTGCCGTACCGGTGGGTCTCCAGCAGCAGGCGGCCCGCATGGCGCAGCTCGTCGAGCCGTTCCGCGGTGACGAACTCGTAGCCATCGGCGCGGCCGGTGCCCACCTTGAGCTTGGGTAACAGGCAAAAGCGCGGGTCCTGCCGGTGCATAGCGGCGGTGATGGTGTTCTTGCCGCTGGCGGGCGGGCCGTACAGGACGACCCCCACAGGCGGCGCGGTCACGTCAGGATCCGCTTGAGCGACTCGCGCGTTTGGTCGGCGAGGGTGATCGCCGAGCCCAGTCGGTTATCGACCGTGATGTGTGCAGTGGGCGGGCTGGCGTCGGTCTTGAGGCCGGAGACGTACTCGTCCCAGTTGGTGAGCTTCCAGGCGTCACGGGCAGCTGCGCGGAACTCGATGTACTCGCGCATGGACTCGGGATCACAGCGGACCCAAATCGCGGCCACGTCGATGCCTTTGGCGGCGCACCGGTTCTCCAGGCGCTTGAACCATGCCTCGTCGTTGAGCTCGCTGATGAACGGCGCGGACAGGATGGCGGAGGTGCCGACGTGCAGGTTGTCCCACGCGGTCTCCATCAGGCACCGGTACTCCAGCGGACGGACCTCGGTCAGGTACAGCTCGCTGTGCCGGTCGTTGGGGTCGGCGCCGAGTGAGACGAGGAGACGTTCGGTCATGGATCGGGTGATGGAGTCCTTGTCCAGGAACGCCCAGCCGGTGATGTCGGACAGGAAGCGGGAGAACTCGGTCTTGCCTGATCCGGCGTAGCCGCCGACGAGGGTCAGGATCGGCTTGGGGCTGCCGCCGCCGTGGCGCCGGCGCCAGGCGTCCACTATGCGGTTGCGTAGGGCGGTCTGCTGAGGGTTGGCAGGCTGGATTCCGTCGACGGAGACCTTGGCCAATGTCTCCTCGATGACCTGGGCGGCGGCGTTGTCGGCTGCGGGGTCGGTGGGAGCGGGCAAATCGGAAATCATAATTTCCGCTTTCTCCGTTTCGCCGGGAAGGGGCGGCCGAAATCCTAGGTCGGGCTCGGTGGCCCGGTACATGAGGCAGTAGGCGCGGCGGTAATGCGGGCCGGGGTAAATGGAGCCGTGCTCGTGGCCCCACAGTGTTTGGAAGTTGGCCGCGGGTACCGCCAGGCCGTGGCGGCGGGCGGTCTCTCGGAGCCGGTCGCCTGCGGCCTCAAGGGTCAGGCCGTGGGCTTCACGGTGTTCCCGCAGACGGGAGGGGGTCCAGCCGGGCCGCTGGGTCGCCTTCATTGCATCCCTTCACGTTCACACTTTCGGGTGGGTCGTGCGGTGGTGCATGTGAAAACGTACGTGTAAACCGCTGATGAGACGGCGTGAAGAAGCTTAGTTAAGGGTGTGTGATACAGAAAAGCCCGTGATCACGGTGAACTAGCGGCATCCCGAAACCGGGAAACACCGACCGCAGGGAGTCACCGTGAATATGAGCGACGAGACCACCCGGCGCATCATCGCCGATCTACGGTCGCTGCGCGCCGAGCTGGAAGAGATCACTTGCCGGGTTCACCAGATCGCTTCTGCCCTGGAAAGACAGCGGACTCAAGATCGGCAATCCGATCCCCCAGGTCCCGCAGAGCCGCGCGCATCTCGGCGAGCTGCTCCATGATCTCCGAGCCGCCGGGCACCTCGGCGGGGCCGGCGCTCTCCTGCTCGCGGACGAACACGCCCTTGCCCTGCTGACCGACGATCAGCCCTTCGGTACGGAGCACGCTGATGGCGGCTTTGACGACGCTGGACGAGACGCCGTAGCGCTCGCAGAGCTGGTTGATCGAGGGCAGGACCGTACCCGGCGGCAGCGATCCGCTGCGGATCTGCCCGCGTAGCTCGTCGGCGATCTGCATATAGGCAGGCCGACCGGTCTTCTCGATCATCCCGGCCCTCTCTCTTTGCCTCCAGTTCACCACATCCCGGCCGTGAGGCCAACCAAGTACTCCAAGCAGTCCTTGACAACTTGGCATACTAAGAAGACCATGAGTTCTAAGAGAACTCGTCTCGGAAGGAACAGATCATGCGCACCATCCCCATCCCTGTCGATGTGTCCAAGCTGCACATCACCTGCGCCAAGGCCGCCCGTCCTCGTCTGGTCAACAAGGAAACCGGCGAGATCAAGCGGGACCGGGACGGCAACACCATGTACGAGGTCACACTGTTGATCGAGGACGACAACGGCCGCATGGAGCTGGTCAAGGTCAGCACCACCCCCGAACCGCCCATCTCCCCCGGAGACGAGGTGGTCCCGGTCGGCCTGGTCGGCTACGTCTGGGAGCAGGCGGGCCGGTGGGGCATCTCCTACCGCGCGCAGTCGTTCCTCCCCGCGACGGCCGCCGCGTACGGGGCGGGGGCCGAGCGATGATCCACCTGCCCCGCCCGGTACTGCTCGCCGTCGCCGCCCTGGTCGTCCTCGTCCTGTGGCGGCGGTGGGCGCCGGTCTCGTACTGGTACCTGTTCGTTTTCCCCCGCAAGGCGGTCTGGCTGCGCTGGTCCTGGCGGCACGTGGCCTCCGGTTGCGGGCTGACCAAGAAGCGTCAGCGGTGGTGGTTCACCACCGTTCCGGGCCTGGTGGCCTCGACCGGAGTCGTACGGGTCAAGCGGCGCTTTCAACGGGTCGCCGTCGACACCAAGCCGTGGATGGGCCTGCCCCGCCCGGTCCGGCACGGCTTCCGCATCACCTTCCACCTGCTGGACGGGCAGATCCCCGACGACTACGCCAAGGTGTGCGATCGGCTCGCACATGCCTGGCGCATCGAGGCCGTCCGCGTCGTCGGCTCCCGACCCGGCCGCGTCACCCTGCAAGGGATCACCCGCGACCCTTTAGCGCACGTCGCCCCCGCCGCCCCTCCACCTGAGCCACGCGAGGGATGGCGCGGGGAGGACCTGCTGCGCCCGGTGGTCGGGGTACTGGAGACCGGCACCGTCTGGCGCATGGACTTCCGGCTCATCCCGCACTGGATGAACGCCGGAGCGACCCAGTCGGGCAAGTCCAACCTGATCAACGCGCTCATCGTCGGGCTCGCCCCGCAACCGGTCGCCCTGGTCGGCTTCGACCTCAAAGGTGGGGTCGAGCTGTCGCCCTACGCGCCACGACTGACCGCCCTGGCAACCACACGGGCCGAATGCCTCGACCTGCTGGCGGACCTAATCGCGGTCATGGGCGCCCGGATGCTGGCCTGCCGCCGGCTGGGTGTGCGCGACATCTGGCAACTGCCGGACAGCGTCCGGCCCATCCCCGTCGTGATCCTCGTCGACGAGCTGGCCGAGTTGTTCCTGACCGCCGACAAGGCGGAAAAGGACCAGGTCACCCGTACGGCTACCGCACTGCTGCGCATCGCCCAGCTCGGCCGCGCCTTCGGCATCCACCTCGTGCTGTCCGGCCAGCGGATCGGCTCCGACCTCGGCCCCGGCGTGACCGCGCTGCGTGCCCAGATCGGCGGGCGAGTCTGCCATCGGGTCAACGACCCCGAAACCGCGGTGATGACCCTCGGCGACCTCGACCCTGACGCGCTGGTCGCCGCCCGGTCGATCCCGCCGGAGCTGCCCGGCGTCGCGGTCATCACGGGCAGCGATGGCCGCTGGTACCGCGCCCGCTCCGGCTACGTCTCCACCTTCGCGGCTGAGCAGGCCGCCGAGACCTACGCCGACATCACGCCCTCGTGGGCGCAGGTCGCCGCCTCCGGCCTCGGCCACGAACTCCCCGGCAGCGAAGCCCCGCAGATCGCCGCCTGACCCCATCCCGTCGAGTGAGAGGAGGTTTCCCGCATGCCTGCGCCCCTGTCCCGCTTGGCCGTACGGCTGGCCGACACCGGCCCCGTCCTGGTCCTGGCCGCCATCGCCGGGGCGGGCAGCTTCACCCACATCCGCGACACCGCCGCCGCCAGCGGCCAAACCGGATGGATGGCCTGGGCCGTAGCCGTCTGCGTCGACCTCACCTGCGTCATGGCCGCCCGCGAACGCCAGCGGGACAAGAAGACCGGACGAGTCCGGTGCGGCTGGATCTCCTGGCCCACCCTCGTCCTCGTCGCCGGAATCGTCCTGTCCCTGGCCGCCAACCTCCACCAGGCCGACCCCACCCTGTGGGGCTGGCTCACCTCCGCCACCCCCGCCGGGGCCTTCCTCGTCGCCGTCTCCATGCTCGAACGCCGGGCCTCCGGCCCCCGCCTCGACCCGTCCCCGGCTCCGTCCTCGTCCGCCGTCCCATCGTCCTCGCCGCTTGCCGCCCCGTCCTCGGTCCCCGCGCTCGTCCCGTCCGAGCAGGACGGCGCGGACGGCAACCAGGACGGCCCGGGACCGTCCCCGGCGCTGGTCGACTACGCCCGCCGCGTGGCCGACGAACACCACGCCAAGCACGGCAAGCCCATCACCCGCGACCTGCTGCGCGCCCGCCTGGGCGTGTCCAACCAACTCGCCTCCGACCTGCTCCGCACCCTGCGGACCACGCCGGACGCCCTGTGAGAGGAGACCTCGTGTCCACCACCGACCACCGCACGGCCACCATCGCCGGCCTCCGCGCCCTGGCCGACTTCCTGGCCGCCAACCCTGAAGTCCCCGTCCCGCGCACCTCCATCAGGATCACGTACTTCCCTCAGCGGACGGACGACGCCGGGATGCGCGCCGAGATCCGCATCGCGGGACTGCTGGGCGCCGCGATCAACCCCGGGGGACTGCTCTACAGCCACTACTCGACCGGTCTCGGCTTCGGCCCGGTCCAGTACGAGGCGATCGCCGTCCTCGCCGATGCCCGCGCTCGGTACGAGGCGGTCACCTCCTACGAGGACTGCATCGTCCCCGACATCACCGACAACTCCCCGGCACACGCCGCCTGACCGCGAAGGAGGTACTCGATCATGCGCATTCGAATCGACGGCACCGACGCCGAGATCGCCTACGCCGTCAACAAGATCCGCACCATTCTCCCGGTCGGCTCCGTCTCGCCCATCGTCCGGCGTCGCCGCCGGGCCTACACCTGGCGCGTGTTCATCAACACCGCGCCCAAGCGCACCGAAACGAGGTGGATCGCATGACCACCCCCGACAAGGACGCCCCAGCCGTCGAGATCGCCCCTAAGCGCTGGCGGTGCTGCCATTGCGGTGGGGGCGGCGTCGACAGCTACGGCGAGACCTGCCGCCACTGCGAGGGCCTCGGCTTCTGCTGACCGCTCTCGGTGCCCCCGGCGTGACCACACATCCGCCAAGACGTCCGTCACGTCGGGGGCCATCCCACACCGAACCCAACAGCCCGGAAGGGACACGCCCCATCTTGCCAACCAAGCACGCCATCGCCGGACTCATCACCCGGCTCCACGACCCCCAATACGCCCGCTGGGCATCCCAGATCCGCCGGACCGGCGGCTGCCGCCAGCCAATCCACCTACGCGGCAAGGTCGAGCACTACGACCACGCCACCGGCCGACTCCTCCACCGCTACAGCACCCACCTCGAACCGGACGGCCTCCTGCGCGTCCCGTGCAAGACCCGCCGCGCCTCCCGCTGCCCCTCCTGCGCCGAGACCTACCGCGCCGACACCTACCACCTCATCCGCGCCGGCCTCGTCGACGGCAAGGGCGTCCCGGAGACCGTCGCCTCCCACCCATGCCTGTTCGTGACCCTGACGGCACCCTCGTTCGGTGAGGTGCACTCCCGGCGGGAGAAGAACGGCCGCGTCCTGCCCTGCCATCCCCGCCGTGACGCCGAGACCTGCCCGCACGGGCGAGTCATGTCCTGCACCGCCCGGCACGGAGCCGACGAAGCAAGCCTTGGCGAGCCGCTGTGCCCGGACTGCTACGACTACGAGGGGTCGGTGTTGTTCAACGCCACCGCCCCTGAGCTGTGGCGCCGGTTCACCCTGGCGCTTCGCCGGCACCTGGCCAAGCTCGCCGGGCTCACCCAAAAGGACCTCGCCACCCAGCTCGTCGTCTCCTTCGCCAAGGTCGCCGAATACCAGCGACGCGGCGTCGTCCACCTGCACGCCGTGATCCGCCTCGACGGCACGGACGGACCCGCCTCCCCGCCCCCAGCATGGGCGACCGTCGACATGCTCACCGATGCCGTCCAGCACGCCGCCTCCGTGGTCACGGCCAAGGCGCCCGCGTACGACGGTCAACCCTCGCGGGTCCTCCGGTGGGGTGACCAGCTCGACACCCGGCCGATCACCATGGACGGTGAGCTGACAGAACAGGCGGTTGCCGGCTACATCGCCAAGTACGCCACCAAGGCGGCCGAATGCGTCGGCACCCTGGACCGGCGCATCCAACCCCTGGAGAACCTTGCCGCGCTGCCGATCCGCGAGCACGCCCGGCGGCTCATCGCCGAATGCCTCCGTCTCGGGGCCTTCGACGAGCTGGCCGACCTCCGGCTGACCCACTGGGCGCACATGCTCGGCTTCCGCGGCCACTTCTCCACCAAGTCCCGCCGCTACTCCACCACCCTCGGCGCGCTGCGCGCCGCTCGGGCCGAGCACAGGCGCGACGAGCAGATCAGCACCGGGCGGCTCCCGCTCTTCGACGAGGACACCGTCCTCGTCATCGCGCATTGGGCGTACGCGGGACAGGGCCTCTCCGCCGGAGACGCCATCCTCGCCGCCGCCATCACCGGCGTCCCTGCAACCCACCTGAACGGCCCGGCTGGGGGTGGATCATGACTCGGCTTCTGCTCACCGTCCCGGAGGCCGCCGAAGCACTGGCGATCTCCCGCGCCAAGCTGTACCAGCTCATCGCCTCCGGCGTCGTCGGCTCGGTCCGCATCGACGGCTCACGACGGGTCCCCGTCGCCGCTCTCACCGACTACATCAACCGCCTGGCCATCGAGGAGCGTGCGGCATGACCAAGACCCCGACCAACGAGGCGGCGTCTCCCAGCAGGCCGGCCAAAAAGAGCAGTCCCAAACTCCGCGACGGGGTCATGAAGCGCGGTAGCACGTGGTCATACGTGATCCGCGTCAAGGACCCTGAGACCGGCGAGAGCAAGCCCAAATGGGTCGGAGGGTTCCCAACCGAGGATGAGGCCAAGGCTGCCCGTGACGAGGCCCGCGTGAACGCCCGCCGAGGTGAGTACGTCGACCGGAACGAGATCACTGTCAGCGAGTACCTCGACATGTGGATTGAGGACCACGCGATGGAGATCAAGCCGGGGACCCTGGAGGACTACCGGATCAGTATTCGCCTCTACATAAAGCCGTACATCGGCAAGATGCGGCTCCAGGCGGTCCGGCCCTCCACGGTCACGAAGCTCTACCGGGATCTCCTCGCTCGCGGTGGACGGAACGGTAAGCCGCTGGCGGTGTCGAGCGTCGTCCACACACACGCGATCCTCCGTCGCGCCTTCCGTGACGCCGTGCTGGTCCATGAGTACCTGAGCAGCTCGCCGGTCGAAAAGGCCAAGCGGCCTCGTAGCGACCTGCGCGAGCCTGGAATGATCTGGACGCCCGCCCAGCTCCGGACGTTCCTGTCTCTTGCGCGATCACATCGGCTCTATGCCTTCTTTCATCTGGCGGCCTATACGGGAGCACGGCGCGGCGAACTCCTCAACCTTCGATGGCCTGACGTCGATCTGGAGAAAAAGCAGATCACCATCAAGGGCTCAACAGGGGTAGTCGACGGTGAGCACATCGAGGGAACCACGAAGAGCGGCCGGACGCGCGTGGTCACGATCGACGAGGGGACGGTGAATATCCTTCGGGAACACAAAGAGGCCCAGGAAGCCGAGAAAGCGCGCGTCGGTGACGCGTGGAAGGGCGAGGAGAACGGCCACGTCTTCACCACGGCGTGGGGCGGTCCCATCTACCCGACCACTGTGACCGCGCTGCCGGCCAAGCTCATCAAGGCGTACAACGAACCGGAGGACAAGGCGCAGACTCCGGCCGACCCTCTGCCGTACGTCCGCCTGCACGACCTCCGGCACATCCACGCGACCACGCTGCTCCTCGCTGGCGTCCCGGTGCACATCGTCGCCGCCCGACTCGGCCACGCCGACCCGGCGATCACGCTCCGCGTGTACGCCCACGTGATCCGCTCGGCGGAGACGGCCGCCGCCGACGTCTTCGCCCAGGCGCTCGAATAGGAGGTAGCTCGATTGGAGCAGGCAGGCCCGTGGGTGGGGTACCCACGGGCCTACTTCGTGTGGCTACCTGCTTCCCCCACTGATCGCCTTGGCCCACTTCGTGAGCCGGTCGACGAACGAGAGCACCGTCTGACGCCTATCCGTCGGCAAGAAGGGCCAGGAGACCCAAGCCGGGAAGGAGAGCAGGACGACGCAGAGCAGGGGCAGGGCGACCAGCGCCCCAACTAGCAGGCGCAGCCACAGGGGGTGAATCGACATACCTAATCCGTTCGGACAGACGGATGCGGCAAATGCCGCGCCAAGACCTCGACGAGATCTCAGCGCTGGCCTCCAAAACCTTGCCCGTGACCACAGCTTGGGTCGCGAACGTGCAGTGCGATCCGGTGTTCGATCCATGTCCGAGATGGATCGGGAAGGCACGGGTTGTCTTGGCTACCAAGATCCCCATGATCGTGGTCAAGGTCGATAGAGATCAGCAAAGACATGCTATATCGACCCGTCTTGTCCCGCTTTGCTATCGGGGAAGCTGCCAGCGGTTCCGTAGCGCTGTTAGCAAGGGTGTTAGCAAAAGGCCCCCACCGGGATCCAGTGGGGGCCTCTGAGCTGGAGCCGCCTAAGGGAATCGAACCCTTGACCCCTTCATTACGAGTGAAGTGCTCTGGCCGACTGAGCTAAGGCGGCACGCCGCGAACGGCTTCGCACAGTCTACAGGGTCATCGCGGTTCTCGTGCACCGGCGCCGCCGGGAGCGTCGCGGCCCTCTGATCCCGCCCGTGGAGCCTGATGCATACCACGGAGATCGGTAAAACTTACTCAGCCGCCTCCAGGGTTTCCCTTTACCCGGTGACCAGCGGAAACGTGTCATACCAGGCGCATCTGTCACAGGAAAAGCGCCCTGTCTCGCCCGACGGCGCCCACGGGCCGCCGGACATTCGACCTCATCCTTCGCGGCCCTCGTCGGGAGGTCGCCGCCCGCCCTCGCCAGACGGCATGCTGGTCCTCGTCACGCAGGCGACGGCAGGGGAAACGACGGGTATGCGATCGGCCGGACAGGAAGCGAAGGTCACACCGCTGCGTACGCGGTACGGCGGCGGTCCGAGCCGGCGGATGGCGGTCGCGGCGCTGGCCGCGTTGCTGCCGTTCACGGCGTGTTCCAGCCACGCCCCGACCACCTCCGAGCAGCCGAGCACGGGTGCGAAGGCACAGTCGGCGGTCGAGGCGCCCACAGCCGAACTGCGCCCGTTCTACGCGCAGCGGCCCACGTGGCGCACCTGCGGCGACGGCTTCCAGTGCGCCAAGATCCAGGTGCCCCTCGACTACACGAAGCCCTCAGGCGAGCGCATCGAACTCAGCGTGATCCGCCTGCCGGCCACCGGCAAGCGCACCGGATCCCTGCTCATCAACCCGGGTGGGCCCGGAGGTTCGGGCATCCAGTACGCGCGGGCCGCCCGATCCGTGGTGAGCGACAAGGTGCGCGCCCAGTACGACATCGTGGGGTTCGACCCCCGTGGCGTGGGCGAGTCGACCCCCGTCACGTGCATGACGGCCTCCCAGCTCGACGCGTACATCGGGATGGACTCGAGCCCGGACACTCCTGCGGAGGTCACGGCGCTCGACAAGGAGTCCAAGCTGTTCGCCGACAGCTGCGGAGCCAAGTCGGCCCGTCTGCTCCCCCACGTCGGCACGGCCGACGCGGCCAGGGACATGGACGTCCTGCGCGGCGTCCTCGGCGACCCCGGTCTCACCTACCTCGGCAAGTCGTACGGCACCTATCTGGGCGCGATGTACGCCGACCTGTTCCCCAAGCGCGTGCGGGCACTCGTGCTCGACGGCGCGGTGGACCCGGCCGTGCCGTCGCTGAAGTCCAACGAGGTGCAGGCGAAGGGCTTCGAGGTGGCGCTGAAGGCCTTCGTGGAGGACTGCTTCCTCAACGGCTCCTGCCCCTTCAAGAGCCGTACGGTGGACGGCGCGATGAAGGAGATCAGCGATCTGCTTGCGAACGCCGACCGGCAGCCGCTGAAGAACGACCTCGGCGACGGCCGGGTGGTCAACGAGGCGTGGGCGGTCATCGGCATCGCCACCCCGCTGTACGAGCGCGCGGCCTGGCCCCGCCTGCGGGAGGCCCTGAGCAAGGCGATCAACGAGGGCAACGGGACGGACCTGCTCCAGATGGCCGACCTGCTGGTCGACCGGCGGTCCGACGGTTCGTACTCGAACCAGACCGAGGCGAACATGGCCGTCAACTGCGTGGACCACCCGTTCCCCAAGGCGCTCGACGCGTACCGGCAGGCCGCGGGCGAGGCCGCCAAGGCGGCGCCGCACTTCGGGCCGTTCGTGATGTGGGGTTCGCTGCCCTGCGCCTACTGGCCCGCGAAGCCCGTCGGCACCGACAAGCCGCTCAAGGCCGCCGGCGCGCCGCCGATCCTCGTCGTCGGCACGCTGCGCGACCCCGCCACGCCGTACGAGTGGGCTCAGGGGCTCGCCTCGGAGCTGACCTCGGGCGTGCTCCTCGGGTACGACGGCGACGGCCACACGGCCTACCGCAGCGGCTCCACGTGCGTGGACAACGCGGTCGACGACTACCTGCTCGCCCTGCGCGCGCCCAAGAACGGCACCGTCTGCCCGAAGACGGGCTGACAGGCGCGGCCCCGGGAGCTCAGGGCCTCCAGTGGTGCAGCTCGGTGATCGTCACGGTCGTGTCGAAGCCGAGCACGGGATCGGGGGCGTCGGACAGCAGGCTCTCGTACAGCGGCCGGTGGCGCGCCGTCTTCCTGGGAGTGCGGCCGTCGTGGCCGTACGCCGCGAGCAGGCTGCCCGACCGTGCGGCGAAGCCGGTGTTCGCGGTGTGATCGATGACGACCTCCACGTCGGTCTCGCCGAGGGTGAAGGTCGTCCCCTTGCTGCTCTCGCCGGTGAGCCAGCTCGATCGGAGCGAGGCCAGACCGGTCCTGCCGCGAGAGCGGTACTCGCAGGTGGCCCAGGCACTCGCGCCGCCGTCCATCTGACGGAGCGAGGTCAGCGCGGTCGGCTCGACGAAGCGGGCGAGCATGCTGAGCTGGTTCACCCCCGAGTCCACCCAGCTCGACACGTATGACGCGAACGCCTGCTCGCCGCGCAGGATGTACGGGTCGTAGAAGGCCGAGGTGACCCGGGTGATCGGACCCCACTCGGGATGCCGGGCGATCTGCTCCGCCGCCCAGCGGACCTCGGGCGCGAACGCGAAGTGGTGCGCAGTGAACACCCGGCCGCGGACGTCGGCCTTCCCGTCCAGCTCGCGGAGCCGGGCGAGCGCGGCGAGATCGTGGACGAGCGGCTTTTCCACCAGCACTCTCGCCGAGGACAGCGTCAGCGCCTGCGTCGTCAGATCCTCGTGCGTCTGCGTCGGAGTGGCGATCACGATCAGGTTCGGCTGGTGCGCGCCCAGCGCCTCGGCGAGGTCGCGGTAGTGCGCGGGCGTTGTTCCGCGGAACGCGGGCGGCTCCGTGACCTTCGGATCGACGGCGAACTCCGCGACGACCTCGGGCCGCGCGGCGAGCACCTCGAAATGGCTGCGGGCGATGATCCCCAGCCCGACGAACCCAACCCTGACCCGATCGCTCATGAAAGGCGTCCTCCTCGCGCTAACCGTACAGAGGAGTACAGAGTCGTCCTCAACTCCTTTTTCGGACGGGCCACTCGTCCACGTCCCTACAATTCCGGCACATGGCTTACCGGTGGCGCTCACGCGAGCTGACCCTTCCAGTGACCATGGTCGCGGTCCTGACGGTGTCCGGATGCGGGGTGTTCGCCGGGGAGGCGACCTCCTCCGAGGGCGCCTCCCCGGCGCGGTCCTCGCCGTCCGTCACCTCCGCGGGAACGACGCCGGCCGAGGAAGGGCCGTCCCTGGCGAAGGAGGGGTGGTTCGGCCCCACCGGACCTCTCCACGCGCGGGTGGAGATGCGCGAGGTGGAGCGGTTCGCCGACAGGTCCGTCCTCCGTTTCACGGTCACCTCGCTGGAGGACGAGGCGCGCCACGCCGGGAACTCGTTCGGGACGGCGGCCGGCGACCTCCTCAGCTACCGCATCCCTCTCATCGACCCGGTCGGCGGCAAGGTCTATCACCCCCTGACCGACCAGGTGGGGACGCTGGGCAGCAAACCCGGCTACTACCAGCCCGGCGTGCGCTACGAGACCGTCGTGTACTACCCGCCGATCCCGGCGGGCGTCCGTACGGTCACCGCGATCACGGCGGGAACGGCGGGCGAGTTCACCGGCGTGCCCGTGGTGGACGGGACCGGTTCCGGCGGCGCCGTGCCGCCTACGGCCGCCCCCGGCAGCACGCCCGCCCCGGGCACCACCGTGTCCTGGCCGGTGCGGGAACCGGCCGGGCAGGTCACCGGCAGCGTCCAGGACCTGTACGGCATCACCGAGGGCGCGGAGAAGACGACCATCGCGAGCGGCGGCGACGAGACCGTGGGCCTGCGCACCGATGTGCTGTTCGCCTTCGACTCGGACAGGCTCACGGCACGGGCCAGGGCCGTGCTCGACGATGTCGCGGAGGAGACCCGGGAGAAGGCCGATCCGGGCAAGCCCCCCATCCTCATCGAGGGTCACACCGACGGCAAGGGCACGCACGCGTACAACATGGCCCTGTCCCTGCGGCGCGCGGAGGCCGTACGCAAGGAGTTGCAGGCGCGCCTCGGCGGGGCGTTCCGCTACCGCGCGACGGGCAAGGGCGAGACCGAGCCCGTCGCCCGCGAAGGCGGGACGGACGACGAGGAGGCGCGTGCCGAGAACCGGCGCGTCGAGATCTCCTATCGGATCAGGCAACCGACCGGCGGCTCCGCGGCCTCGGAAGCCACCGGGACCCGTGCCGACGAGCCCGCCGCAGGCGGGGGACGGCCGGCCCCGTTCCACGCGGACGACGGCGAGACCGTCGCCAGCCGGACCTCCGCGAAGCAGCCGTCCGGGCAGCGACTGCGCATCGACGTGAAGCCCTTCTACCGCGACGGCGCCTACCTCGTCGCCGTGTTCGACATCGTCAACCTCGGCCGGGGGGACCTCGGCGCGGGGACCGGATACGGCGGGGACATCGCCTACATCGGCGGCTGGTACACCGGCTTCTCGGTGGTCGATCCCGCCTCACGGACCGTCTATCGCGCCGTACGGATGGGACCGGACGACCCGAGGGGCCCTGATGACTACGTGGACCCGGGCTGGGCGACGTTCAACGTCAAGCCGGGCACGGCCAACCGCGGCTTCTTCTACGTGCCGGCGCCACCGTCGGGCGTCACCAGCGTGACCTTCGACGCCGGCCCTTTCGGAAAGATCGACCACGTGCCCGTACGTTAATTCTCTCAATGGTGAAACTTTCACACGCGGTGGCCCGCTCGGTGAAACTCCGATACCCAGTTCGGCACAGGTGATCCGCCCGCTGACCCCCGCATTGGTGGGCCCGGCACCTTGACCGTCCCCCGCGCATGGGGTTGGCTCCGCCACACGGCCACGGTCGCCGTCGTCGATTGTTAGCGCTCACATTAACGTAATCACGCCAGCGATCACGCGACGCGGACGGTGAGCGACCACCACCTGAGGAGGCGCATGTGAGATCCGCTTTTTCACTGTCCAGACGCACGGTCGCCTGGATGGTGGGCCTGTTGTGCGTGCTGGCGTTGCTCCCGGCCGGCGCGGCCCGGGCGGACAACCCGATCGTGCAGACCATCTACACCGCCGACCCGGCGCCGCTGGTCTACAACGGCCGGGTCTACCTCTACACCGGACACGATGAGGACGGATCGACGTACTTCACCATGAAGGACTGGCGGGTCTGGTCGTCGGCGGACATGGTGAACTGGACCGACCACGGCTCCCCGCTGAGCGTGGCCAGCTTCAGCTGGGCGAAATCGGACGCGTGGGCGGGCCAGGCCGTCTACCGCAACGGCAAGTTCTACTGGTATGTCCCCACGACCAACCGGGCGACCGGCAGGATGGCCATCGGCGTGGCCGTCTCCGACAGCCCCACCGGACCCTTCAAGGACGCCCTGGGACACCCGCTGGTCGAAAACGGCGAGATCGACCCCACCGTCTACATCGACGACAACGGGCAGGCCTATCTCTACTGGGGCAACCCGAACCTGTGGTACGTCAAGCTGA
>NZ_JABBWX010000023.1:0-110649 GCF_014161375.1 Microbispora sp. H10830 | reverse complement strand
ATGGACGAGCACATCGTCTACGCCATCGTCCTGGCCGCCCTCACCCTCACCGGCGCCGGCACCACCCTCGGACTCGGCACCCAGTGGGCCGCCACCCCCCTGGTCCGCCGCTTCCCGATCCTCAAGTGAGGCGTCCGGCTCCGGTGCCCGCCCCCGATCTTCCGGGGGCGGGCACCGGCATGTCCGTGACACCCCAGGCACCGCTCGCAAGCTGCGCATGTCGCACTGAGACGGGCATCACCTGAGAGACCTATACATTTGGGTGATTCGCTCTCTTGAACTCTTCGTGTTTAGGGCGATAGGGTTAGCACCATGATCGCGCCCAGGACTCCGACGCCTGCCGAGGAGCTGCGGGGGGCCGGCCTGCGGGTGACGGCCGCCCGCGTCGCACTGCTCGAGACCGTCCGCAGCGGTGACCACCTCGACGTCGAGGCGATCGCCTCCGGGGTGCGCGATCGCGTGGGCCACGTCTCCCTGCAAGCCGTGTACGAGGCTCTCCACGCGCTGACCGCGGCGGGACTCGTGCGCCGCATCGAACCGGCCGGCAGCCCGGCGCGATTCGAGGGCCGCGTCGGCGACAACCACCACCACGTCGTATGCCGGTCGTGTGGTGTCGTCGCCGACGTCGACTGTGCGGTCGGCGAGGCGCCGTGCCTTTCCGCGTCCGACACGCACGGCTTCACGATCGACGAGGCCGACGTCATCTACTGGGGCCTGTGCCCCGGCTGTTCCACCGTTCGCACTTCCTGAGCCCCATGATCCAGCTAGTCCAGAAGGATTGCCTTGACTGAGAACCACGACGCGATCGTTGTAGACCCGAAGACGGAGGGCGAAGGCGGCTGCCCGGTCGCGCACACGCGCGCCCCGCACCCGACCCAGGGCAGCGCCAACCACCAGTGGTGGCCGGAGCGCCTCAACCTGAAGATCCTCGCCAAGAACCCCGCCGTGGCCAACCCCCTCGGTCAGGACTTCGACTACGCCGAGGCGTTCACGTCCCTCGACCTCGCGGCGGTCAAGCGGGACATCGCGGAGGTCCTGACGACCTCGCAGGACTGGTGGCCGGCCGACTTCGGCCACTACGGGCCGCTCATGGTCCGGATGGCGTGGCACGCCGCGGGCACCTACCGGATCAGCGACGGCCGCGGCGGCGCCGGCTCGGGCCAGCAGCGCTTCGCCCCGCTCAACAGCTGGCCGGACAACGCGAACCTCGACAAGGCCCGCCGGCTGCTGTGGCCGGTCAAGAAGAAGTACGGCAAGAAGATCTCGTGGGCCGACCTCCTGGTCCTCACCGGCAACGTCGCCCTGGAGTCGATGGGCTTCAAGACCTTCGGCTTCGCCGGCGGCCGGGTGGACGCCTGGGAGCCCGACGACGACGTCTACTGGGGTCCGGAGACCACCTGGCTCGGTGACGAGCGCTACAGCGGCGACCGTGAGCTGGAGAACCCGCTCGCCGCGGTCCAGATGGGCCTCATCTACGTCAACCCGGAGGGCCCGAACGGCAACCCGGACCCGCTCGCCGCGGCCCGCGACATCCGTGAGACGTTCCGCCGCATGGCGATGAACGACGAGGAGACCGTCGCCCTCATCGCCGGTGGTCACACCTTCGGCAAGACCCACGGAGCCGGGCCGGCCGACAACGTCGGCCCCGACCCCGAGGCCTCTCCGATCGAGCAGCAGGGCCTGGGCTGGAAGAACAGCTACGGCACCGGCAAGGGCGGCGACACGATCACCAGCGGTCTCGAGGTCACCTGGACCTCGACGCCGACCAGGTGGTCCACCAACTTCTTCTGGAACCTGTTCGGCTACGAGTGGGAGCTGACCAAGAGCCCGGCCGGCGCGTGGCAGTGGAAGCCGAAGAACGGCGCCGGTGAGGGCTCCGTTCCCGACGCTCACGACCCGTCGAAGCGTCACGCACCGGCCATGCTGACGACCGACATCGCGCTCAAGGTGGACCCGATCTACGGCCAGATCTCGCGGCGCTTCTACGAGAACCCCGACGAGTTCGCGGACGCCTTCGCCCGCGCGTGGTACAAGCTGACCCACCGCGACATGGGCCCGGTCGCGCGCTACCTCGGCCCGGAGGTCCCGTCCGAGGTGCTGCTGTGGCAGGACCCGCTCCCGGAGCGGACGTACGAGCTCGTCGACGCCGACGACATCGCCGCCCTCAAGGACCAGATCCTCGCATCGGGCCTGTCGGTCTCCGAGCTCGTGTCCACGGCGTGGGCGTCGGCCGCGTCCTTCCGCGGCAGCGACAAGCGCGGCGGCGCCAACGGCGCGCGCATCCGCCTGCAGCCGCAGAGCGGCTGGGAGGTCAACGACCCCGACCAGCTCGCGAGCGTGCTGCGCACCCTGGAGGGCGTCCAGCAGTCGTTCAACGCCGCCCAGACCGGTGGCAAGCAGGTCTCCCTCGCCGACGTGATCGTGCTCGCCGGGTGCGCCGCCGTCGAGAAGTCCGCCAAGGACGCCGGTTTCGACGTCGAGGTCCCCTTCACGCCGGGCCGCGTGGACGCGTCGCAGGAGCAGACGGACGTCGAGTCGTTCGCCGCGCTCGAGCCGACCGCCGACGGGTTCCGCAACTACTACGGGAAGGGCAACCGCCTGCCGGCCGAATACCTGCTGGTCGACCGGGCGAACCTGCTGAACCTCAGCGCCCCGGAGATGACCGTCCTCGTCGGCGGCCTGCGCGTCCTCGGCGCCAACCACCAGCAGACGAAGCTCGGCGTCTTCACCGAGACCCCCGGGGTCCTGACCAACGACTTCTTCGTCAACCTGCTCGACCTGGGCACGGAGTGGAAGTCGACGTCGGGGGACCAGACCGCGTTCGAGGGCCGCGACGCCGCCACGGGCGAGGTCAAGTGGACCGGCACCCGGGCCGACCTCGTCTTCGGGGCGAACTCCGAGCTGCGCGCGGTCGCGGAGGTCTACGCGAGCGACGACGCCAAGGAGAAGTTCGTGAAGGACTTCGTCCGGGCGTGGGACAAGGTGATGAACCTCGACCGGTTCGACCTGGTCTGAGCGTGACATGACGTCCGGGCCGGCCCACACGGGGCCGGCCCGGACGTTCGCGATTTCGGACGGGGAGGCAGGAGTTCAGGCGGGCAGGGAGGCGAGCCAGCCGGTGAGGATCTCGTTGACCTCGTCTCGGCGTTCCTGCTGGATCCAGTGGCCGCAGCCGTCGAGTACGCGCGAGGAGACCAGGCCCGGCAGGGTGACCGGGTAGGCCGCGACGGCGTCGGCCATCCAGGTGGTGGAGGCGTCCAGCGCGCCGCCGGCGAACAGCGACGGCTGCGTGATGGGAGCACCGTCGAAACCGGCGAGGTCCTCCCAGTCCCGGTCCATGTTGCGGTAGCGGTTCAGCGCCCCGGTCAGGCCGGTCCTTTCGAACTCCGCCGCATAGACGTCCAGATCGTCCGTACTGAGCCAGGCGGGCAGGCGGTCGGCGGGGAAGCGGTCGCGCAACCTGCCGCCCCGGGACACGAAGTGCGGGTCCGGGGCGCCGTCGGGCGGCATGGTGTCGGCGGACAGGGCGGCGTAGAAGCCGGCGAGCCAGCCGCGGACGTCCGGCTCGATCTCGGCCTCGGCCCGGCCGGGCTCCTGGAAGTAGCGCACATAGAACTCCTCCTCTCCGCCCATCCGCGCGAACACCTCGCTGGGCCGCGGGCCGCCGCGCGGGGCGTACGGCACGCTCAGCAACCCGACCGCGCGGAAGACCTCGGGCCTCACGAGGGCGGAGTTCGCGGCGATGGTCGCGCCCCAGTCGTGGCCCACGATCACCGCCGTCCGCTCGCCCAGGGCGTGCACGACGGCGACGTTGTCCTCGACCAGCTCCAGCATCCGGTACGCGGCCACGTCCCCGGGCTTGGAGGAGCGGCCATAACCCCGGACGTCCAGGGCTACGGCCCGGTAACCGGCCGCGGCCAGCACCGGTAGCTGGTGCCGCCAGGAATACCAGGACTCCGGGAACCCGTGCACCAGCAGCACCAGCGGCCCTGAGCCCTGCTCCACCACGTGGATGCGACCGGCGGGAGACGAGACCAGACGATGTGTGACCGCCGCGGCGGGAGCGGGCTGCGCCATCGATTCCTCCAAAACTCCTGGTGGTTCCTGCGTGGATCATCCACCGGGCCGTGCCGCCGCCGTGAATCGGGTTGCCGGTCCGGCAAACCGCTCCGGGTTCCGGGACGCGTCGCCGCCCTCGCCGTCCGGATCTCAGACCGCCACCGGGTAGGTCTCCGGGACCTCTCCGCGCTCCCAGCGGGCCGTACGCTCCAGGGGCTCCAGCGCGCCGGTCTCGTCGATGTGGATCACCGCGTCGAACTGGTCGGGCAGGCGGGTCTGGAAGTAGTGGCTCTGCCGTTCGGTGCCCGGACGGTAGACGACGCCGATGGCCCGTTCGAGCAGCGCCCTGCGCAGCAGATCCGCCGCGCCGGCCGAATGCGTGAAGTCGACCAGGAACTCCTTGTGCCCGACCTCGTGGAACAGCTCCTCGACCGAGTCGGGCAGCGCCGGTCGCACGTTCTTCCGCTCGGCCGGGCGGCCCCAGTCGTCGGCCGCCGTGACAGTGCCGGTGTAGGTGGTGAAGCCGATGAGCCGGCAGTCCTGCGGGTTGTGCTCGCGCACCAGCCGGCCGAGGTTGAGCTCGCCGCGCGCGCCCATCTCCGTCGCCCGCGCGTCGCCGAGATGGGAGTTGTGCGCCCACACCACGATCCTCGCCGGCTCGCCGCGCTGCCAGCCGAGGTGCTCGGCCAGTGCGAACAGGGTGTCGGCCATATGCCGGTCGCGCAGGTTCCACGACGACACCCTGCCGCCGAACATCGTGCGGTAGTAGCGCTCCGCGGCCGCCACCACCGCGGCGTTGCGCTCGGCGTGGAAGAACTCGTCCTCGCCGAGCAGCCCCTGTGCCCGCTGATAGCGCAGCGCGTTGCGCTGGAGGTCGACGAGCTGGTCGATCACCCGCCGCTCGCACGACTCCCCCGCGCCGAAGGCTGCGGCGAAGCCGTACGCCTGCCCGTCGTCGCCGTCGCTGTGGTCGAAGCAGGAGTAGCGGTCGCGGGCCCGTTCCGCCGCGCCCGGATCCACCTTCTCCAGGTAGGCGACGACCTCGTCGGCGGACCGGTGCAGGCTGTAGAGGTCGAGCCCGTAGAACCCGGCCCGCGCCCGCTCGTCGAGCCGATCGTTGTGCTCGCGCAGCCACCCGGCGAACTCCAGCACGTCGGCGTTCCGCCACATCCATGCCGGAAAGCGCTGGAAGCCGCCGAGCGCCTCCTCGGCGGTCGCGTCGCCGCCGCGCCCCCGGACGTACCGGTTCACCCGGTACGCGTCGGGCCAGTCGGCCTCCACGGCCACGGCGACGAAGCCCTTCTCCTCGATCAGCCGCCGCGTCATCCGGGCACGCGCGGCGTAGAACTCGTGGGTGCCGTGCGACGCCTCGCCGATCAGCACGAACCGCGCGTCGCCGACGATGCCGAACAGCACCTCGTCCGAGGGGACGCCGTCCTGCGCGGGCACGACCTCCGAGCGCAGGATCGCGAGGTCGGTCCGGGCGGGCGGGGCCCCCGCCCGCGCCGAGGCCGCCGCGCGGAGGAGTCTGCGCACCTCCTCGTCGGCCGTCTGGGTGAAGTTCCAGTAGGACTCCCCCACGGAGAGGAACGGCGTTGGCGTGGTCGCGCAGACGGCCTCGTCCACCAGGGAGGACAGCTCCTGGCAGGTGGACTCCGGCGCGGCGGGCACGGCGATCACGATCCTGGCCGGCTTCCGCTGCCGGACCGCGCGGACGGCGGCGCGCATGCTCGCCCCGGTCGCCAGCCCGTCGTCGACCATGATGACGATCTTGCCGCGCAGGTCAGTGGCGGGCGTGTCGCCCCGGTAGCTCCGCTCCCGCCTCGCCAGCTCGCGGGCCTCCCGCTCGGCGACCTGCCGAATGGTGTCGGAGTGGAGCCCGAGCCCGCGCACGACGTCCTCGTCGAGCACGATCACCCCGCCGCCGGCGATCGCCCCCATGGCGAGCTCCTCACGGCCGGGCGTGCCGAGCTTGCGCACCAGGAGCACGTCGAGCGGGTGACCCAGGCCGGTCGCCACCTCGTACGCCACCGGCACGCCGCCGCGCGGCAGACCGAGGACGACGACGTCGGGCAGCCCACGGTAGTGGTTGAGGAGTCTCGCGAGCACTCGGCCCGCGTCCCGGCGATCCGAAAACAGGCGATCAGTCATGAGCCTCGCCTCCCGGTCGCGCAGCCGCATACCCCTGTCCCGGCAGCGCAAACACGGCCTCTCCCACATGCAGCCGGGGATGACGTGCAGCCGGGAATGACGTGCAGCCGGGGATACGGCGCCCGGGCTCGTGCTCGGCCTCCCCGAGCCATCGATGCGAGTCGCTGGATAGTTCCAGTAGCTGGAATAATCCATGCGGTGTAGATTCGGATCGTGCAGGAGTCGCGTCGCGAACGCAAGAAGCGGCTGACCAGGCAGCGGATCGTCGCCGCGGCCATGAAGCTGTTCGCCGAGCAGGGATACGAGCAGACCACGGTCGCGCAGATCGCCGTGGCGGCGGACGTCGATCCCAAGACGTTCTTCAACTACTTCCGCAGCAAGGACGAGGTGGTGCTCGCCGACACCGAGCACATCTTCGACCTGCTGCTCGGGACACTCGCGGAACGACGGCCGCAGGAGGGGCCCGGCGAGTTGCTGGCGAGGATGGTCCAGGAGTACGCCACCCGCCGCCGGCCCGCCGTGCCGCGCAAGGAGCCCGAGGAGTTGTCGGCGGCGAGCCGGCTGGTGCTGACGACACCGGCGCTCCAGGCCAAGGGCCTGTACCTGATGATGGATCTGCAGCGGCGGATCGCCGGCGAGCTGATGAAGGCGTTCCCCGGCCGGTTGGATCCGATCACCGCGGCGGCGATGACCGGATCCCTGATCGGCGCCATCCAGCAGGCGAGCCTGGCGAGCGTCGAGCTCGGCCGATCCCAGGACGAGCTGTGGGAGGCCGCGCGGCACGGCCTCGGCATCGCCCTGCACGGCCTGCTCTCGGTGCGGCCGGACACCGGCGCTCCGTGACGCGCTTCCGGCGAGTCATTCGGGCGAATCACCGGACGAGTCGTCCACCAGGGCGGGAGCGGCGTCCGCCGATCCGCGCCGAGGTCCCGCAGAAGGAAGGAACGGCCCACCATGACCGAAAGCGTGCGGCTACTCGCGCGCGACGCACGACGCGTTCTGCGGCGTGGTCCCGCGGCGATCAGGCAGCGGCAACACGCCCGCCTGGCCGAGATCGTGGCCTTTGCTCGCGCCCGCTCGCCGTACTTCCGCGAGTTGTACCGGGCGCTGCCGGAGGATGTCGCCGACCCGGCGCTCCTCCCGGTCACCGACAAGAAGACGCTCATGGCCCGCTTCGACGAGTGGGTCACCGACCGGGACGTGACGCTCGAGAAGGCGCGGGCGTTCGTGGCCGACCCGGCTCTCGTGGGTGAGCGGTTCCAGGGGCGCTACCTCGTGACCACCACCTCCGGCACCAGCGGCCTGCGGGGCATCTTCCTGCAGGACGAGCGGAGCGTCGCCGTGGGCAACGCCGTCGGACGCCGGGCCCGCGCCGGGCTGGGGGCCCGAGACGTCCTGCGTCTCCTGCGCGGCGCCGGCCGTACGGCCATCGTCTCCGCACCCGGCGGCCACTTCGCCACCGTCGCGTCGGCTGCGCGGTTCCGCCGCGACCACCCGCGGCTCGGCTGGATGCTGCGAGAGTTCTCGATACACCAGCCGCTCGCGGACCTGGCCGCCGAGCTCGACCGTTACAAGCCCAGCTCGCTGGCCGGCTTCTCCGGCATGCTCGGGCTGCTGGCCGGGGAGCAGGAGGCCGGCCGCATGCGCATTCACCCGGGGATGGTCATCGCGGGCGGCGAGGCGCTGACCGCGGACAACCGCGCCCGGATCGCCCGCGCCTTCCACGCCCAGGTCCGGTCCGCCTACGCCGCCACCGAGTGCGGCTTCCTCGCGTACGGCTGCGCGGACGACTGGCTCCACGTCAACAGCGACTGGGCCGTGCTGGAGCCGGTCGACGCCGACTACCGGCCCGTCCCGCCAGGTCAGCCGTCGCACACGGTTCTGCTGACCAACCTCGCCAACCAGGTCCAGCCGATCCTGCGCTACGACCTGGGCGACAACGTCCTGCTGCGCCCCGGCCCCTGCCCGTGCGGCAGCCCGCTGCCCGCCGTCCGGGTGCAGGGCCGCGCGGCCGAAATGCTCGTCATCCCCACCGGCCACGGCGGGCACGCCGGCCTCTCCCCGATGCTCTTCGGCACTCTGCTGGACCGTCTCCCCGGCATCGAGCAGTTCCAGCTCGTCCAGACCGCGTCCACCACCCTGCGCGTACGCCTGAAGCCCGCGCACGGCGCCGACCCCGAGCAGGTGTGGCAGGCGGTGCGCGACGAGATCGGCCGGCTGCTGGCCGCACACAACGCCGGTCACGTCACGCTCGAACGCGCCGAGGAGCCACCCGAGCAGTCGCCCGGCGGCAAGTTCCGCAGGGTCGTTCCCCTGCAGGACGCCTGAACGGGACGACACGGTCCGCGACGAACCGGCGCCTGCCGGCTCGCCTGTGCCGTTCCACAGCAGGTCGCTGCATCGCCGGACGAGGAGCAGCGGGCGCCGTATCGCCGAACCCCGTGCCGCTGAGTGTCGGGCCACGGTGTGTCGGGCGGAGAATCGCGGGTACGGCCCTATGACCGCTTCGTCGCCGTCTATCACTGATCATCACGTACGTCCCGAGCGGGGAGCGAGGCGAGCCGACATGACCGGAGAACACCAGCCCGCATCCGAGCGGCTCTCCCGGGCGCTGTCCGGCGCGATGGAACGGATGGGTCCCGCCCTCGAACGCGTACGGCTCGCCGCGCCGTCCGCCGTCCGGCGTTTCGGCCCCCCGGCGGCGGTGGCGGGAGCGGTCGCCGCCACCGGAGCCGGCGTGTACGCGGCGACGCGGGCATGCGGGCGGCGCCCCGAGGCCGCACCCGGCGAAGGCCTGGACCTGCACGCCGCCGTCACGGTGAAACGCCCCCGTGACCAGGTGTACCGGTTCTGGCACCGGTTCGAGCAGCTGCCGACCTTCATGACGCACGTGGAATCGGTGACGACCGCCGACGGCGTCACCCACTGGACGGCCAGGGGCCCCGCGGGGAAGGCGGTCGAGTGGGACGCGGAGATCGTCGAGGATCTCCGGGACGAAGTGATCTCCTGGCGCTCGACGGGCACCGCCCTGGTGCCGAACAGCGGAACCGTGCGGTTCTGTGAGGCGCCCGGGGGGCGCGGCACCGAGGTGCGGGTGCACCTGCGGTACGACCCGCCCGGAGGCAGGGCCGGCCTCGCCGTCGCCAGGCTGCTGGGCGAGCACCCCGAACAGCAGGTGCGCGACGACCTGCGCCGGTTCAAGCAGGTCATGGAGACCGGCGAGGTCGTCCGGTCGGAGGGCAGCCCGGAAGGGACGCGGGCGCTGAGACTGCTGAGACGGCGTCCGGCCCGGCCGGTGCGGTGAGGAGTCGCCATGAAGGCCAACTGCTGGATGGGCCGCGGCAGCGTCGAGGTCCGCGAGGTGCCCGACCCGCGGATCCTGAACGGCCACGACGCCGTCGTGCGGGTGACCTCGACCGCCATCTGCGGCTCCGACCTCCACCTGTACGACGGGTTCATCCCGACGATGAAGAAGGGCGACATCCTCGGCCACGAGTTCATGGGCGAGGTCGTGGAGGTGGGCCCCAGCGTGCGGAACCTCCACGTCGGCGACCGCGTGGTCGTCCCGTTCCCGATCGCCTGCGGCCGCTGCGCCGCCTGCCGGCTCGGCCTCTACTCCGTGTGCGAGAACTCCAACCCCAATGCCGGCCTGGCGGAGAAGTTCCTGGGCCACTCCCCCGCCGGCGCCTTCGGCTACTCCCACATGCTGGGCGGCTACCCCGGCGGCCAGGCGGAGTACGCCCGCGTGCCGTTCGCGGACGTCGGCCCCATCAAGATCGAGGACGGGCTGGCGGACGAGCAGGTGCTGTTCCTGTCCGACATCCTGCCCGCCGGGTGGATGGGCGCCGAGATGTGCGACATCAAGCCCGGCGACGTCGTCGCCGTGTGGGGGGCGGGGCCGGTCGGCCAGTTCGCGGTCGCCGGCGCCTACCTCATGGGCGCGGAGCAGGTCGTCTGCATCGACCGCTTCGCCTACCGCCTGCGGATCGCCGAGCGCGCGGGCGCGACCACGCTCGACTACGAGGAGGTCGACGTCAGGGACGCCCTGCTCGACCTGACCGCGGGCCGCGGCCCGGACGCGTGCATCGACGCCGTCGGCATGGAGGCCCACTACTCCAACCCCGCGCTGTACGCCTACGACCGCACCAAGCAGGCGACCCGCCTGGAGACCGACCGGCCGTACGCCCTGCGCGAGGCCGTCATGACCTGCAGGAACGGCGGGATCGTGGCGGTGATCGGGCTCTACGCCGGCTTCCTCGACAAGTTCCCGATGGGCGCGGTCATGAACCGGTCGCTGACGCTGAAGGCCGGCCAGTGCCACGTGCAGCGCTATCTGAAGCCGCTGCTCGCGCGGATCCGCGAGGGCGACATCGACCCGAGCTTCGTGATCACCCACCGCCTGCCGCTCGACGAGGCCCCGCGCGGCTACCAGCTGTTCAGGGACAAGCAGGACGAGTGCAACAAGGTCGTCCTGACTCCGTGACCGGGCTCCGGAGGCTTCCCCCGCCCCCGGGCGGTGCGGGGATCCCGGCGGACTCTACGATCCTCCGGTGACCACCTTCACCCGCGGGTTCCGCGGCAGACGCAGGGGCGAGGACGACCGGCTCCCGCCCGGCCAGTACCTCACCGAGGACTTCCCCGTGCTGTCGGCCGGGCCCACGCCGCACGTGCCGCTCGACCGGTGGGAGTTCACCATCGACACCGAGGCCGGGCAGACGCACCGGTGGACGTGGCAGGAGCTGACGGCACTGCCGTACGAGGAGCCGGCCGTCGACATCCACTGCGTGACCAGCTGGTCCAAGCTCGGCACCACCTGGCGGGGCGTCTCCCTCGACGTGCTCTTCGAGGACGTCGAGTCGACGGCGGACTACGCGCTGGTCCACTCGTACGGCGGCTACACGACGAACCTGCCGCTCGACGACCTGCTGGACGGCAAGGCGTGGATCGCCTACCGCTACGAGGGCGAGGATCTGACGCCGAGCCACGGCGGACCGGCCAGGCTGCTGGTGCCGCATCTGTACTTCTGGAAGTCGGCGAAGTGGGTGCGCGGCATCCGGCTGCTGACCGAGGACTGGCCGGGTTTCTGGGAGACGGCGGGCTACCACAACTACGGCGACCCGTGGCGCGAGCAGCGCTACGCCGATGACTAGATGGCACGTCGCGCGCCTGGTCAAGGTGCGCGACGAGAACGCCACGGCCCGCACGCTGGTCTTCGACGTGCCCGGCTGGCCGGGCCACCTGGCCGGTCAGCACGTCGACGTCAAGCTCACCGCAGACGACGGCTACTCCGCCCGCCGCAGCTACTCCCTCGCCGGGCCCGGGGGCGTGGAGCTGACCGTGCAGCGGGTGCCCGACGGCGAGGTCTCGCCGTACCTCACGCTGGACATGGAGCCCGGCGACGAGCTGGAGCTGCGCGGCCCGGTGGGCGGCTGGTTCGTCTGGCGCCCGGACGGCCCCGCGCCGGTGCTGCTGGTCGCGGGAGGCGCGGGCATCGTGCCGCTGATGGCCATGATCAGGGCCCGCCGCGCCGGCGGTGCGGACACGCCGTTCCGGCTGGTCTACGCCGTGCGCTCGCCCGACCGGCTCTGCTACGCCGACGAGCTGCTGCGGCCGGATCCGGGCGTGTCGGTCACGCTCGCCTACACGCGCCGGGTTCCCGAAGGGCACCCGAGGCCGCCCGGCCGCCTCACCGCCGCCGATCTCGGCCCGTACGGCGAGGCCGACTGCTACGTGTGCGGCCCCACCGGCTTCGTGGAGGCCGCGGCGGCGCTCCTGGTGGGGCTCGGCCACGACCCCGCCCGCATCAGAACCGAACGCTTCGGCCCCACGGGAGACTGACATGCAGGCCGACCACCTCGACGGGAACGCACTGGCCGGTCCGCTGGCCGAGATCTTCGCGGCCGACGTCTCGGTCGCCGTCAGCCGCTGCGCCGCCTGCGGCCTGACCGGTCCTGTGGCCTCCCTGCGCGTCTACGACCGGGCCCCCGGCCTCGTCGCCCGCTGCCCGGGATGCGAGGAGGTCGTGCTGCGCCTGGTCCGGAGCCCGGACGCGGCCTGGCTCGACCTGCGCGGCGCCGTCACCCTGCGCATCCCGCTGGGCGGCGCGAGCCCGGGCGCGGTCGCCGCGGAGGGGGGAGAACCCGGCGCGGACCGATGACGATCAGGCCGGCAGCCGGGCTCGCCCGGCTGCCGGCTCACCCCCCTTACCGCCTCAGGCGCGGGCCCGCGCGTCGTCGCCGATGACGAGGGCGGTGTGGGTGTCCACGTCCAGGGCGGAGCGGGCGACGACGGCCCCTTCGCCGACCAGGGCGATGTGCAGCCGCCCGCTGGTCCAGCCGTCCGGAAGCACGGCGCGGACCTCGGTGGGCGTGCCGAGCAGGAACGGCTTCGCCTCCGCGGCGGGGCCCGGCTCTCCCGGGCTCTCGGGGGCGGGACCGAAGACCGGGGTCCAGGCGGTGTGCAGGTGGCCGGTCACGGGCTCGGCGCCGTGGTGGGAGACCCGCACGCCGACGGCGACCTCGCGCGAGGTGCTGAGCAGGTCTCGGCCGGGCGCGACCGGGACGACGTCGAGCACGAGCGTCGTGGTGGCGTTGGCATGGACCGGGTTCACACCGGCCAGGTCCTTGGGGCGGCGTTCGAAGTCGAGCAGTCCGGCCGACTCGTGCTCGATGTCGTACAGCTCCGTGTAGACATACCCGGCCAGCCGGTCGTGGCGGCGCAGCTCCTGGGTCTGCCAGCGCAGATGCCAGGCGCGTTCCACCGAGGTGAAGCCGCCGCCGTACTCGCTGTTCAGGTTGGGGAGCCCGCGCAGGGGCTGGGACGGCGTGGCGGCCAGCTTCTTGCGTACGACGAAGTCGGGGCCGAGCCGCACGGGGAAGTCGTCCTGCTCGCCGTCGAGCAGCGCGGCCACGGTCCTGCCCCAGGACGCGGCGGACTCGTCGTAGTAGTGCCAGTCGAGCAGGTCGGTCCTGACGTGGGTCCAGCCGGAGTTGTCCACGGCGGGCCGGGTCGCGTCGAGGCTCTTGAGCAGGTCGTACGCCCGCGCCGCCGCCTGCTGCTTGGCGGGGTCGCCCGGGACGTCCCAGTCCAGGCCCCACTCCTCGTTGTACAGGCCCCAGATGACGATCGCCGGGGAGTTGCCGTCACGCTCGACCATGGGAGCGATCTGCTCCTCGAAAGCGGCCACGGACTCGGGTGAGAAGCGTCCGGTGGCGGCGGGTTCGGCCCAGACCAGCATGCCGAGGGTGTCGGCGTGGTAGACGAAGCGGGGATCCTCCAGCTTGAGATGCTTGCGCACCAGGTTGTACCCCGCGGCGGCGGCCAGTTCGATGTCGCGGCGCAGCGCGGCGTCGTCGGGGGCCGTGATGCCGGTGCGCGGCCAGTAGCCCTGGTCGAGCACCCCGCGTACGAACAGCCGGCGGCCGTTGAGGTACAGATCCTCCCCCACCACGTCGATCGTGCGCAGCCCGGTGTATCCGGCGACCCGGTCGGTGCCGCCGGGCGAGACGAGCTCGGCGTCCACGTGGTAGAGGTGCGGGTCGTCCGGCGACCACAGCCGCGGCTCCTCGATCGGCAGTTCCACCCGCACCGGCCCGTGGCCGACCGGCACCTCGATCGACGTGTCGCACCCGCGTACGGACAGTCGCAGCCTGGTCTCCGCCACCGGGCCCTCGACGCGCGCCTCGGCCACGATGCCGGTCAGGCCCTCGGCGGGGCGCAGCTTCAGCGCGGCGAGGTGAGTGACCGGCCGCGCCTCCATCCAGACGCTCTGCCAGATGCCCGACGAGGGGGTGAAGCACACGCCGTCGAAGTCGTCGCGGGGAACGCTGCGCTGCTTGCCGTGCGCGATGTCCCGCTTGTCGAGCGGCGCGGCGACCCGCACCACGATCTCCTGCTCGCCCTCGCGCAACGCCTCGGTGACGTCGGCCTCGAACGGCGTGTAACCGCCGCGGTGCGCGGCCACCTCGACGCCGTTGACCCACACGGTGGCCTCGTGGTGCACGGCGCCGAAGTGGAGCACGACCCGCTGCCCCGCCCAGGCCGCCGGCACGAGGACACGGCGGCGATACCAGGCCACGGGCAGCCAGTGGGCCTCGACGCCGGAGGCGGGGGTCTCCCAGGCGAAGGGCACGGTGATGGTCCGATTCCAGCCCTGCTCGGTGTCGGCCCGGAAATCCCACTCGCCGTTGAGGCTTGACCAGGAGTGCGATCGGTCGAAGTGGGGCCGGGGGTATTCCGCGCGCGGGGTCATGGTGCTCCGTTTCATGAGAGATGTGCCTGGTCAGCCTTTGACGCTGCCGGCGAGGATGCCGTTGATGAAGTGGCGCTGGAGGAGGACGAAGATCACCAGGAGCGGCAGCATGGCGATGCTGCCCGCGGCGAGCAACTCGCCCCAGACGGCGGCGAAGTCCGCGCCGATCCGGTTGCCGGTGACGTTCTGCGCCAGGGTGGACAGCACCACCTGGAGGGTCTGGTGCGAGGTGTCGTTGACGGCGACGACCGGCCAGACGAAGTCGTTGTAGATGTTCATGGTGGTCAGCACGGCCAGCGCGGCCAGTCCGGGGCGGATCACCGGCAGCACGACCCTGGCGAAGACGCCGAACTCGCTCGCGCCGTCCACGCGTCCGGCGTCGATCAGCTCGTCGGGGATGGCGGCGATGGTCTGGCGCATCCAGAAGATGCTGAACGCGTCGATGCTGCCCGGCAGGATCAGCGCCTGGTAGGTGTTGACCCAGCCGAGGGCGCTCATCTCCAGCAGCAGCGGGATGATCAGCACCAGGGTCGGCAGCATGAGGGTGAGCAGCACGATCCCGAACAGCAGGTTCTTGCCGGGAAAGGCGTACTTGGCGAAGGCGTATCCGGCCAGCGGGCAGAAGAACATCGTCATCGCGCCCTTGACGGCCAGCACCAGCGCGGTGTTCGCGAAGCCGGTGCCGATCGGCACGTCGGCGAACATCGCCCTGTAGTTGTCCAGCGTGACGGGCCCCGGTGAGAGGGGATCGGTGATGATGTCGGCGGCCGGCTTGAGCGAGGAGCTGACCGCCCACCAGATCGGGTAGAGGAACGCCGCGGCGAGCAGCGCCAGCAAGGCGTACTGCACCGGGCCCGGCCTGGTCTGGTTCATGACACCTCGTCTTTCGGGCGCAGCAGCCTGACCGCGCCGAGGGAGAGCCCGAAGACCAGCAGCACCAGCAGGAACGAGTTCGCGGCGCCGGTGCCCAGGTCGGAGGCGGTGATGTGGTCGTAGAGGTAGAGCCCGGCGGTGGTGGTCGAGCCGTACGGGCCGCCTTCGGTGACCACGAACGGCTCGGCGAACATCTGGAACACGGCGAGGGTCTGCACGACCACGAGGAAGGCCATGCTCCGGCGCACCAGAGGAACGGTCAGCGACCAGAACTGCCGCCGGCGAGACGCCCCGTCGATCGCGGCGGCCTCGTACACGGCGGCCGGCACCGCCTGCAGCCCGGCCAGCAGGATGATGATCGCGAATCCGGTCGTCTTCCACAGGAACAGCAGCGCGAGCGTCGGCTTGGACCACGCCGTCGAGGTCAGCCACCCCACGTCGGGCAGGCCGACGAGGTTGAGCAGATGGTTGACCAGGCCGTAGTCCTGGTCGAACACGACGATCCAGACCTGTGCCATGGCCACCAGCGGGGTCACGAACGGCGCGAGGAAGGCGACTCTGAACAGCCCGCGCAACCTCAGCTTCGCGTTGGCCAGCAGCACCGCGCCGGCGAGCCCGGCGACGATCTGGATCGGCACGACGAGCAGCCACATCACCGCGCTGTTGCCGAGTGAGGCCCAGAACTCCGGACTGGTCAGCAGGTAGGCGTAGTTGCCCAGGCCCACCCAGGTGGCCGCGCCGGCGCCGTGCCAACGGGTGAAGCTGAGCTGCAGCGCGAAGACGAGCGGGTAGATCCCGAAGGCGGCGAAGACCAGGAAGAACGGGGCGACGAACAGGTACGGCGACAGCCGGGTGCCGCGTCGCGACCTCGGCCGCGCGCCGGCGGCCCGCCCGGACCTCGCCATCGTGGTGAGAGCCGACATCAGGAGCGGTCGATCAGGTTGCGCTGGATCTTGTCGGCCGACTCGCCGATCACGTCGTCGGGCGACATCGTGCCGTCCATGAGGCGCTGCATGTTGTCGCCCAGGTAGTTCACCGACTTGGCCCACCAAGCCGGGATCGGTGCCGCGGCCGGGATGGTGGCGGCGGCCTCGACGGCGACCTTCCACAGGTCCTGACCGCCGAGGGCGTCGATCGGCTGGAACAGCGGCTTGGCGGGATCGAGCGCGGGGGTGAAACTCGGGACCGACGTCGAAAGACCCCCGGGGTACACGCTGCTCGGGCCGTACAGCGCGGTGTATCCGGGCTCCTTGAAGCACAGGAACTCGTACAGCAGCCAGGCCAGCTCCGGGTTCTTGGCCTTGGCCGGGATGACGAAGCTGCTGCCGCCCATGGCGCCGCTGCGCGGGCCGCCCGGCGTCCAGGCCGGGAGCGGAGCCGCCCGCCACTTGCCCTTGGTGGCCTTGAGAAGCTGCTGCGGCGCGAAGGACCACCAGATCGCCCACGGCACGAACACCTGCTGGCCGCCGTCGAGCGTGTTGACGTCGGCGGCCTCCAGATAGGGCGCGCGGGTGGCGAGCCCGTCCTTGACCGCGGCCTGGATCCAGGTGAAGATCCGCCGGTACTCCGCCGAGTCCAGCCGCAGCTTGCCCTGCGCGTCGGTGAGGCTCGTGCCCTGCTGGTTGGCCAGCATCTCGAGCCACAGCTGGCCGAGGAACGGGCTCTTGTCCAGGTGGATGGGCTTGGTCTTCGGGAACTTGTCCCGGACCGTCCTGGCCGCGGTCAGCAGGTCGTCGTAGGTCGCCAGCCCGGCGGGATCGACCCCGGCCTCCTGGAGGATGTCCTCCCGGTACCACAGCAGCCCCGGGTCGAGATCCCAGGGCACGCCGTAGATCTTGCCCGCCACGGTGTTCACCGACAGCTTGTACGGCGCGATCTGGTCCCGGTAGGGCGTGATCAGGTCGGAGAGGTCGTAGAGGTGCTCGGCCTGGCCGCCGATCTTGGCGTCGTCCCAGAAGCTGCCGTCGGGCACGTCCGTGCCGCTGATCAGCGTATTGGCCAATTTGGCGTCGATGTCCACGGCCATGTGGTTGACCTTGACGCCCGGGTAGGCCTCGCGGAATCTGCCGATCGCCGCGTCGAACACCTTGAACAGGTCGCCGGACCGGTTCCATACGGTGATCTCGCCCTTGGCCGCCGTCGCGGAGGCGGAGGGCTTGGCCAGCCTGCTCGGGGCCGCCGCGCCGCCCGTGCCGGGAGCGCAGGCGGTCAGCGCGCCGCCCGCGGCGGCGAGGGCTCCGACTCCGAGGGCTCCCTTGAGAAACCCGCGGCGATCCATGGGGGATGGGGTCATCTAAGTACTCCTCGCCGTCCGGGAAAAGACGTTGTGAGGGCTCTGCAACGATGCAGACATAGTGCATGCTTGTCTGCAACGATGCAAGCGCGGGTTTAGGATCTTCCCAACCCCAGCAGCCGGAGGTATAGGAGACGCATGGCCGGTCCAACCCTGCGTGACGTCGCCAAGCGGGCGAACGTGTCCATCCGCACAGTGTCCAACGTGGTCAACGGGTACGCACCGGTGTCGGACGAGTTGCGCGCACGCGTGCAGGCCGCGCTGGACGAGCTCGACTACCGCCCCAACCTCATCGCCCGCAACCTCAAGCAGGGCCGCAGCGGGATGATCGCCCTGGTCGTGCCCGAGCTGGACGTCCCCTACTTCGCGGAGCTCGCCCGCGAGGTGATCACCGCCGCCCGCGCCCGCGGCTACGTCGTGATGGTCGACCAGACCGACGGCGACGGCGAGCGCGAGCGCGAACTGCTGGGCCGGGACTCGCGGGCCACGATGTTCGACGGACTACTGCTGAGCCCGCTGAGCGTCTCGGCCGAGGAGTTGCGGGCCCGGGGCAACCGGGTCCCGATCGTGCTGCTGGGCGAGCACATCTTCAACGGCAGCTTCCATCATGTGGCCATCGACAACGTGGCCGCCGCCCGGGAGGCGACCGCGCACCTGCTGGGCCTCGGCCGGCGTCGCGTCGCCGCCATCGGCGACCAGCCGTACGCCACCGGTGAGACCGCGCAGCTGCGCACCAGCGGTTACCGGCAGGCGCACACGCGGGAGGGCCTGGGGGTGGACGAGCGGCTCGTCGTGCCGACTCCGCGCTTCCACCGCCGCCAGGGCGCCGCGGCCATGGAGCAGCTCCTCGCCCTGCCCGAGCCGCCCGACGCCGTGTTCTGCTACAACGACCTGCTCGCCCTCGGCGCGATGCGGGCGCTGACCCGTGCGGGGCTGCGCGTCCCCGACGACGTCGCCGTGGTCGGCATGGACGACATCGAGGAAGGTCAGTACAGCACCCCCAGCCTCACCACCATCGCCCCGGACAAGAAGGAGATCGCCCGCATGGCGGTGGACGTCCTCATGGAGTCGATCAGCGGGGCGGCCCGCCCGCCCGCCGAAATCGTGGTGCCGCATCGCCTGATCGTCCGGGAGAGCACGACCGGCCAGGTGCCCGCGTCGCCCGCGATCCCGTCCTGAGCGGGCGGCGCCGGCGAAGGGTCAGCGATACGTGTAGCAGTAGTTCGACTTGTTCTTGAACCGGTGGAAGGCCTTCTGGCCGGGATAGCGCCAGCGGCAGCCCGCGTCGCGCCGGCTCTGGGTGAGGTACATGGTGTCGCCCTTCCGCTTGACGCAGTACGCGCCGGGCGTGGGCGTCTCCCGGTACTCGACCCACTCCCAGCCGAGGCTCACGCAGTACTCGGTGAAGTGTCCGGGTCCCAGCTCCACGACCCGCTTGACCGGCGTGGGCGAGGGATTCGCCGGCTTCGCGGCCGGAGAATCGGCGGGGATCGGCACGGTCGTCTTCGAGTGGCGGACGGTCGGCCGCGCGGTGACCGTCCTCGTCGGGGCCGGCCGGGTGGTGTCCGGCCTGGCCGTGGACCGGCTCACCCGCGGCCGGTGCGAGGAGGCGGGCGGCGCGGATCGCGAGGCGGCGGTGGGCGAAGGGGCCCCGGACGGAGACGAGCCTCCGGCGGTGTCCGCAGAGGCGGCAGGGGCCGTGCCGACCGCCGCCGCCCGCTCCGTCGCCGAGGACCCGGTCCCCAGGAACGGCAGGTGCACGGACGGCAGCAGCGCGACGGCGGCGGCCACCGTGGCCGCCACGGCCACGACCACGGCGGCGACGGCGGCCCGGACCCGCCTGCGCCGCCCGCCGCCTGGCACGGTGACCGGCCCGGACGCCCCGGACGACAAGTCAGCCGGGCCGGCCTGGCTCGCCGGGCCTGGCGGGGACGCCCCCGGGGCGGGCGGCTCTGCGGAAGGGGACTCGGCCGGGCCACCCGGCACAGCCGACACAGCGGATGCGGCGGACACAGCGGGCGCGGCGGATACAGGCGGCGCGGCCGACGCACCCGGCGGGGCGGGTACGGCCGGTGCGGCTTGCCCGTCGTGGCGCGGGCGGACGAGACGGTCGACGATCTCCCGCGCCGTCGGCCGCCGTCCGGGGTCCTTGGCGAGGCAGGCCGCGAGCAGGTCGCGCAACGGCGCCTCGATCCCCTCCAGGTCGGGCTCCTGGTTGAGGATCCTGTTGATGATGGCGGGGATGGCGTCGGCGCCGAACGGCGGGCGGCCCGTGGCGGCGAACGTGATCGTGGACGCCCAGGCGAACACGTCGAGGGCGAAGCCGAGCTCGCCGGCCGCGAGCTGCTCGGGCGCCATGTAGGCGGGGGTCCCCACGACCTGGCTGGTCATCGTGCTCGTGGCGGCGAGGGCGCGGGCGATCCCGAAGTCGATGACGCGCGGCCCGTCCGGCCCGATCAGCACGTTCTGCGGCTTGAAGTCCCGGTGGAGGACCCCGGCGTCGTGCAGGGCGACCAGAGCGGTGGCCGTGCCGATGGCGAGCCGTTCGAGCGCGCCGCCCGACAACGGCCCCCGCGCGGCCACCACCTGGTTCAGCGGAGGCCCCTCGACGTACTCGCTCACGATGTACGGCCGGCCCCCGTCCATGCCGGACTCCAGCACCTGGGCCGTGCAGAACCGGGCGACCCTGCGGGCGAGGTCCGCCTCGCGGGTGAAGTCGGCGCGGGCCGCGGCGTCCCGGCCGAGCCGCGCGTGGAAGAGCTTGACCGCGACGAGGTCGCCGGACTCGGCCTCGCCGAGGTAGACCACGCCCTGCCCACCCTCGCCGATCCTGCCGGTGATGCGGTAGGAGCCCAGGCGTGCGGGATCGCTCGGCTCCGGCGGCTGCGGCATGACTCTCCGGTGGGTCGGGGGCACGTTCCGGAACTCCAGTATCCCGCCGAAGATCGACGACAGGACTGGATTCGGTAGACAGGCCCGCTTTCCTACGCATCCCATCCTCGCGAACGGCGGGATGTGTTTGGAAATGTTGGGTCTTGACGGGCGGTCATACCACTGTAAAGGTTCTTTTCAGAGAGCGCTCTCACGTCTCGTCACCCCCCAGAAGGACTGCCGTGAGACTCACCGTGCTGACCGGCGCGGCGGTGTTCGCCGTCGCGCTCGCCCTCCCCTCCGTGTCCGCGCATGCCGCCCCCTCCCCCGTCCCTCCGCCTGATCCCGGCGCCACCTCCAGCGGCACCGCGGCGACGATGCAGCAGGCGCTGCAGCGCGACCTGCACCTGACCCCCGAGCAGGCGCGGGTCCGCCAGACCCACGAAGCCGCGGCGGCGGCCGTCGAACGGCGGGTCCGCGCCGAGCTCGGCGACCGCTTCGCCGGCGCCTGGTACGACCCGGCGCGGCAGCGTCTGGCCGCCGGTGTCCTGGACGCGGGCGACGCCGAGCGCGTACGCGAGGCGGGCGCCGTGCCCGTCTCCGTGAAGCGCAGCGACAGGCAGCTGAACACCGTCAAGGCCGCGCTCGACCGGGCCGCCGGCGCCGCGGGCACCGGCGTCTACGGCTGGTACGTCGACCCGGCCGCCAACGCGGTCGTCGTGTCGGCGGCCGACCAGGCGACGGCGGCGGGATTCGTGCGAGCCGCGTCCGCCGACGCCGCGGCGACGCGGATCTCCGTCGCCCAGGCTCCCCGCCTCGTCTACGACGTCCGGGGCGGCGACCAGTACGTCATCAACGGCAACGTGCTGTGCTCCGTCGGGTTCTCGGTGAACAACGGCGGCTTCGTCACCGCCGGGCACTGCGGGCGCGCCGGCAACCCCACGCTGGGATACAACAACGTCGTCCAGGGCACCTTCGCCGCCTCGTCGTTCCCGGACAACGACTACGCCTGGGTGCGCACCAACGGCGACTGGACGCCGCGCCCCTGGGTCAACGACTACGGCGGCGGCACCGTCTCGGTGGCCGGCTCGCAGGAGGCGCCCGTCGGGGCGTCGATCTGCCGCTCCGGGCGCACCACGGGCTGGCGCTGCGGGGTCGTCCAGGCCAGGAACGTGACCGTCAACTACTCCGGCTCGCTGGTCTACGGGCTCACCCAGACCAGCGCCTGCGCCGAGGGGGGCGACTCGGGCGGCGCCTACATGTCCGGCGACCAGGCCCAGGGCGTCACCTCCGGCGCCGCGGGGAACTGCTCCACCGGCGGCACCACCTTCTTCCAGCCGGTCAACGAGATCCTCGGCGCGTACGGCCTGAGCCTGACCACCACGGGCGGCGACACGAGCGCGCTGATCAGCAGCCTCAGCGACAAGTGCATCGACGTGCCGGGCGCCGACTTCAGAGACGGCGCGCCGTTGCAGATGTACACCTGCAACGGCACCGACGCCCAACGGTGGACCTTCACCGGCGGCACGCTGCGCACGCAGAACAACCTGTGCATGGACGTGGCCTGGGGGTCCAGGGACAACGGCGCCGTGATCCAGATCGCGACCTGCAGCGGCAACCCCGCTCAGCGGTTCGTGCTCAGCGCGGCGGGCGACCTGGTCAACCCGCAGTCGAACAAGTGCGTCGACATCGACGGCTGGAATCCGGACGACGGCGCCCGGCTGATCCAGTGGGAGTGCCACGGCGGCGCCAACCAGAAGTGGCGGCGGGGCTGATGCCGATGATCCAGCTTCGCCGGACTCTCGCCGCCGCGACCGCCCTCCTGCTCACGGCGGCCTGCCTGGTCCTCGCCGCGCTCACCGCGTCAGCCGCGTCCGCCGCCGTCTGGCAGCCGAAGACGCCGCCCCTGTCCACGCCCTGGACCGCCCAGGTGTCCCCCGCCAACGCCCTGCCCGACTACCCGCGTCCTCAGCTCGTCCGGTCCGAATGGCTCAACCTCAACGGCGTGTGGGAATTCGCCGGCGCGCCCACCCTCGACTCCCCTCCCATCGGCCGGACGCTCGCGGAGGGCGTGCTCGTGCCGTACCCGATCGAGTCCGCCCTGTCGGGGATCAAGCGCCACGAGGACACCATGTTCTATCGGCGCGCCTTCACCGTCCCGTCCGGCTGGTCCGGACGCCGGGTGATGCTCAACTTCGGGGCGGTCACCTGGGAGGCGCGGGTGTGGGTGAACGGCGTCCAGGTCGGCCGGCACACCGGCGGCTACGACGCCTTCTCCTTCGACATCACCTCCGCCCTGCGGTCCGGGGACAACGAGCTGATCGTCGGGGTGTCCTCGCCGATCGACGGCAGCACGTTCCCCATCGGCAAGCAGCGCCGCGACCCGGGCGGCATCTGGTACACCGCGTCGTCGGGCATCTGGCAGACGGTGTGGCTCGAACCGGTGAACGCCGCCCACGTGACCCGGCTCGACACCACGCCCGACGTGCCCGCCGGGGTCCTGGACCTCGTCGTGCGGGGCTCCGGCGACCAGGTCAGGGCCGAGGTGCTGAGCGGCGGCACCGTCGTCGGCTCGGCCACCGGCGCGGTCGGGTCGCACATCCGCGTGCCCGTGCCCGACGCCCGCCTGTGGTCGCCCGACGACCCGTTCCTGTACGACCTGCGCGTGACGCTCACGGGCGCCGGCGGCGGCGACGTCGTGACCGGCTACTTCGGGATGCGGTCGATCGGGAAGGCGGTGGCCGGCGGGGTGCTGCGCCCGGTGCTCAACGGGAAGTTCGTGTTCCAGCTCGGCACCCTCGACCAGGGCTACTGGCCGGACGGGATCTACACGGCGCCGACGGACGAGGCGCTGCGCTCCGACCTGGAGCGGCAGAAGACCCTGGGCTTCACCATGGTCCGCAAGCACATCAAGGTCGAACCCGCCCGCTGGTACTACTGGGCCGACAAGCTGGGCCTGATGGTCTGGCAGGACATGCCCTCGCTCGACGCCGTGGACGACACACCGGAGCGCGGCCACGCCAACTACGAGTCCGAGCTGCGCAGGCTCGTCGAGCAGCTCAAGGGCATCACGTCGATCGTGATGTGGGTCCCGTTCAACGAGGGCTGGGGCGAGTACGACAACCAACGCATCGTCGACCTGGTCCGGTCCATCGACTCGACCCGGCTGATCGATCACGACTCCGGGTCGAACTGCTGCGTCTCCGACCCCGAGCCGGCCAACGGCGACGTGATCGACGACCACTGGTATCAGGTCCCCGGCGAGACCGACACCCGGCTTCCCTCGGCCACCCGCATCGCCGTGCTCGGCGAGTTCGGCGGCCTCGGCAGGCGCGTCCAGCGCCACGAGTACCAGCCCGGCGCCGGGTTCGCCTACGGCGACCTGTACCCCGACGAAGGGTCGCTGACGAACCGCTACGTCGAGGTCACCAGGCAGGTGGAACGGCTCGTGCACACCCGAGGGCTGTCCGCCTCGGTCTACACCGAGCCGTACGACGTGGAGAACGAGGTCAACGGGTTCTTCACCTACGACCGCCGGGTGCTGAAAATGACCGAGTCGCGCGTGCGGGAGGCCAACCGGCACCTGCTCGCGGTCGCGGCGGGCACCGACGTCCCCCGGGGCGAGCCGGTGTCGCTGCGGGTGACCACGCCCGGCTTCACCGGCCGCTCCCTGCGCCACCAGGACGGGCTCGCGCGCACCGACGTGATCGACGGCGGGAGCTCCGACCTGGCCAAGCAGGACGCGACGTTCTGGACGCGCCCGGGCCTGGCCGACTCCTCGTGCGTGTCGTTCGAGTCGCGCGACTTCCCGGGCGATTATCTGCGCCACTCGGACTACCGGCTGCGCAAGGACCGGCAGGACGGCACCGCCCTGTTCGCGGCCGACGCCACGTTCTGCCCGCGCGAGGGGCAGGGCGGGACCAGGCTGGAGTCCTACAACCTGCGCGGCCACTACATCCGCCACTACAACGAGCTCGTCTACGTCGCGAAGCAGGGCGGCGCCAACCCATGGGACGCCGCCGCGAGCTTCGCCGCCGACACCACGTGGGCGGTGACCGTCCCGCTGTGGCGCAGCGGCGCCGACCTGCCGCTCGACCAGGCCCGCTCGTTCCGGGTCACCACTCCGGGGTTCACCGACCGCTACCTGCGGCACCGCAGCGGCCTGGCCCGCACCGACGTGGTCACCGCGGGAAGCGACGCCCTGCTGAAGTCCGACGCCACCTTCGTCGTACGGCGCGGGCTGGCCCAGCCGACCTGCTACTCCCTGGAGTCACGCAACTATCCGGGCCGCTACCTGCGGCATTCCAACTTCCGGATCCGTTTGGACGCCCCGGACGGCGGCGAACTGTTCCGCCGCGACGCCACCTTCTGCGCACAGCCCGGCGGCACGCCGGGAAGCGTACGCCTGGCGTCGCTCAACGAACTGGGCACGAACGTCCGTCATTACGCCGAGGAGGTCTGGGTCGCCTCCGGCGGCGGCGCGCATCCCTACGACAACCCCGCCTCGTACGCCGAGGACGTGAGCTGGGCCGTCACCGCCGCCTGGGCTCCATGAGGCGGGCTTCGCTCCCGGGAGCGGGGGTGTAGACGACCAGGTGCAGGTCCGGGTGGTCGGCGGGAGCCAGCCGGTGGTGCTCGAAGCGCACCACGCCCGCGACCGGATGCCTGAAGACCCGCTCGCGGGAGGTGAAGCCCTCGATGTGATGGCTCTGCCAGGCGTCGCGGAACGGTTCGCTGACCCGTAGCAGGCGCTGCACGACCGGCGAGCGGGCCAGGTCGCCGAGGCGCGGCCCGGCCTCGGCGCGGAACTCGGCGAGGAACCGGCGGCTGGTGGTCTCCCAGTCGGGCAGCAGGTCGCGGACGTAAGGGTCGGTGAAGACCAGCCACAGCAGGTTGCGCTCGTCCGGTCCGGCCGCGGCCACGTTCGGATACAGCGCCGTGTAGGCGGCGTTCCATCCGCAGATCGTCCAGTCCGGCGCGATGGCGTAGGCCGGGAAGGCGACGAGCGCGTCGAGGAGGCGCTGGACGTGGGCGGGCGCGGCGTGCGCGGACGGCCCCGCGGGCCGGCTGGGCTGCGGGGCGTATCCGGCCAGGGAGAGGACATAGGTGTGCTCGGCGGCGGTCAGGCGCAGGGTGCGGGCGAGAGCGTCCAGGACCTGGCGGGAGGGCTGGATGTCGCGGCCCTGCTCCAGCCAGGTGTACCAGGTGGCGCTGACCCCGGAGAGCGTGGCGACCTCCTCACGGCGCAGGCCGCCCCGGCGGCGGGGCCCGGCCGGGGGCAGGCCGACAGCGGTCGGGTCCAGGCGTGTGCGCTTCGCGCGCAGGAAGCCGCCCAGTTCCGCCTGCCGCTGCGATGCCGTTCCCACGGGGATCAGGGTAAGTGCTGGTAGTAGAAGTACTAGCAGTCTGGCCGTCTTCGCCCCGCCTTCGCGCGCCGCAAGCATGGGGACATGCCACAGCTGAGATCACGTACGGTCACCCACGGACGGAACATGGCCGGAGCGCGCGCCCTGATGCGCGCCTCCGGCGTGCCGAGTCAGGACATCGGTGTCAAACCGGTTGTCGCGGTGGCCAACAGCTTCACCGAGTTCGTCCCCGGCCACACGCACCTGCAGCCGGTGGGCCGCATCGTGTGCGAGGCCATCGCCGGCGCGGGCGGCATCGCGCGGGAGTTCAACACCATCGCGGTCGACGACGGCATCGCGATGGGACACGCCGGGATGCTGTACTCGCTGCCGTCCCGGGACCTGATCGCCGACTCCGTCGAGTACATGGTCCAGGCCCACTGCGCCGACGCCCTGGTGTGCGTCTCGAACTGCGACAAGATCACGCCGGGGATGCTGATGGCCGCGCTGCGGCTGAACATCCCCACCGTGTTCGTCTCCGGCGGCCCCATGGAGGGCGGACGGGCGGTGCTGACCGACGGCACGGTGCGCACCCGTCTGGAGCTGGTCACGGCGATGTCCGAGGCGGTCGACCCGGCCGTGTCCGACGCGGACATCGCCCGCATCGAAGAGGCGGCCTGCCCCACCTGCGGCTCGTGTGCCGGCATGTTCACCGCCAACTCGATGAACTGCCTGGTGGAGGCGCTCGGCCTGGCCCTGCCCGGCAACGGCTCGACCCTGGCCACCCACGCCGCCCGCCGGAGGCTGTACGAGCAGGCAGGCCGTACGGTCATGGAGCTGGCCGCACGCCACTACGACAAGGACGACACCTCCGTGCTGCCCCGGGCCATCGCCTCACGGGCGGCCTTCGACAACGCCATGGCCCTGGATCTGGCCATGGGAGGCTCCACCAACACCGTTCTCCACCTGCTCGCCGCGGCCCACGAGGCGGAGCTCGACTACACCCTGCGCGACATCGAGGCCCGCTCACGCACCGTGCCGTGCCTGTGCAAGGTCGCCCCCAACAGCCCCTATCTGATGGAGGACGTCCACCGGGCCGGCGGCGTCCCCGCCATCCTGGGCGAGTTGCACCGCGCCGGACTTCTCCACGAGAACGTGCACGCCGTCCACGCCGGCTCGCTCACCCAGTGGCTGGCCACCTGGGACATCCGAGGCGCGACACCCGCACCCGAGGCCCTCGACCTCTTCCACGCCGCCCCCGGCGGCGTCCGCTCCGCGTCCGCCTTCTCCCAGTCGGCGCGATGGGAGTCCCTGGACACGGATCCTGCGGGCGGCTGCATCCGCGACACGGCCCACGCCCACTCGCCGGACGGCGGGCTGGCGGTCCTGCGCGGCAACCTCGCCCCCGACGGCGCCGTGATCAAATCCGCCGGCGTCCCCGACGGCATGCACGTCTTCACCGGCCGCGCGGTGGTGACGGAGTCACAGGAGGAGGCCGCGGAAGCGGTCCTGTCCGGGCGGGTGACACCGGGCAGCGTGCTGGTCATCCGCTACGAGGGCCCGCGCGGCGGCCCCGGCATGCAGGAGATGCTCTACCCCACCGCCTACCTCAAGGGCCGCGGTCTCGCCGAGACGTGCGCCGTGGTCACCGACGGCCGCTTCTCGGGCGGCAGTTCCGGCCTGTCGGTCGGCCATGTCTCACCCGAGGCCGCGGCGGGCGGTCCCCTCGCGCTGGTCGAGGACGGCGACGTCATCACCGTCGACGTGGCCGCACGTGCCCTCCACGTCCGGGTGCCCGACTCGGACCTCGCCGCCCGCCGTGCCCGGCTGGAACGGGGCACCGGCTATCGGCCCCGCGACCGTGAACGGCACGTCTCCACGGCCCTGCGCGCCTACGCGGCGCTGGCGCAGTCCGCCGACACCGGAGCGGTGCGGCTGCCCGTGTGATCGGGCCCCGTCAGCCGGTGTCGGCGCGCGTCCTTCACATGCGGCCCGCACTGCACATGCCGCCCCCTAGGAGGAACTGCGGCCCTCCAGGCCGGCGATCGCGATCGTGCCGGACGTGCCGCGCAGGCCGAAGCCGTAGCGGAAGCCCTCGCGGGCCTGCGGGGTGGCGAGCGTGCCGCCGATGTCCGCCGTACGCAGCGGACGCCACTGGCCGCCGGTGTAGGCGAAGGAGGTGACGGTGTCGCCGGACAGCACCAGCGCGAACCGGTCGCCCGGCTTCAGGGTCAGCGGGGCGTCGCCCGGCGTGTCGAGGAACCGGCCGCCGACCCGCACGTTGATGCCCGACTGCTTGCGGGTGTTGTTGTACCAGGCGGTCACGTAGGTGCCCGCGTCCTTCACCCAGCCGACGAACACGCTGTCCTCCGGGCTGCCGGTGCCGGCGAACTCCCCTGCCGTCACCACGCTGATCGCGTCGGCCGACGAGAGCCCCGCCGGCCCGGCGGCCAGGCCGAAGAACGGCTGTGCGCCGCTGCCCGCGAACCGGCCGCCGCCGGCCGTGACCGCCGGCAGGGCCTCGCCGCCCTCGGGTCTGTAGAGGGTGTAGCCCGCCGAGGTGTCGGCGCCGAAGTCGTCCTCGACCTCCGCCGTCCCGTAGGCGTCCGGGTCGAGCCCCACGGTCACCTGGGCGTAGGGGCTCACGGCCCGCGCCGACCCGTCGTACTCGGCGATCGCGCGCACCGGGTGGGCGCCGACGCGCGGCGCGGTTCCGGCGGGCGGCGCGACCCGCCAGCGTACGGTGAACTCGCCGCCCGGCCGCACCACCGGGGTCCGCGGGCTGCCGACCGGCTCGGCCGACCAGCCCGGCGGCACGGCCAGCGACGCGGTGACCCGGGTGGCGGGCGTGCGTCCCCGGTTGGCGAAGGTGGTGGTCACCTCGGCGGGCACGCCCGGACCCGCCTGCCCGGCGACCGCCGCGTCCACCGTGGTGTCGCCCGCGGCGGGCGACCACGCCTGCAGTTCGGTGACGCCGACGTACGCACCGGGCGGGTTGCCGAACACCAGCCGGATCCTGGTCGTGGTCAGGGCCGGGAACGTGACGCGGTTCAGCGCCGCGCCCACGGGCCGTTCGGGCGTGCGCGTCTGGTCCGGCACCTCGCGCCACGCCGCGCCGTCCCAGAACTCCAGCCGGTATGACGCCGGGGCCTTCACCCCGCCGCCGTCGTCGTAGGCGTAGAACCGCACGTCGCTCACCCGGGTCGGCACGCCGAAGTCCACGCCGAGATGGTCCTCGGCGTTCGGGGAGCGATAGTTGGTCCACCGGTTGTGCGGGATGTCGTCGTAGAAGATCCGCCCGTCCACGGCGTCCCACACGTTGTCGATGCCGTTGGTGTACGACGCGAACGGCTTGGGGTAGCCGGTCCCGTACGGGTTGGCGGCGTCGTCGCTCGGCCGGGAGGACCGGCCGGGTGTCACGGCGGCAGGCACACGGGCGGTCAGCTCGCCGACCGTGGCCCGGCGGGCGGCCTGCCTGCCGTCCACGTAGACGCGCAGGCCCGCGCCCTGGCCGTATCTGCTGCCGTCGCGGTCCCACAGGACCGTCACGTTGTGCCCGTGGTAGGGCACGTTCTCCAGCGCGAAGTAGTCCCACCCGGCCGGGACGAGCGGGTTCAGCACGACCTCGCCGTCCGGCTGCGGGCGCAGCCCGATCAGCCCGCTGATCACCAGGTCGTCGAAGGTCGAGTGGTTGTAGTGCTCGCTGTGCCCACGGGAGTCGTAGATCCAGCGCGGCTCGTCCGGGTGGTGCGCCTCGGCGACGTACGGGTGCCCGTCCTTGTACTGCGTGAGCGCGTAGCCGCGCAACAGGCTGTAGTAGTCGGCGGCGGTGACCACGTCCTGGTGGTAGTCGTCGAGCAGGTTGGCCATCGCCGTGAGCGTCGTCGAGGTGGAGTAGGGCCAGCTCGGCCCGTCCCAGCGGCAGCAGCCGCTCAGCGCGTCGCGCATGAACAGCGGGCTGCGGCGCTCCGCGGTGGTCGGCCCGTAGGGCGCGGCGAATCCCTGCGGGTCGAGCAGCTGCGCCCACGCCTTCTCCGTGCCGGGCTCGGCCATGTCGAACGCCCACGGCACGAACCCGATCTGCTCTCGCGTCGACACCAGCCGCTGCCGGGGGTCCAGATCGGCGCGGGCCTTGTGGTAGAAGAAGGACCGCTCCGGGTCCCACAGGTAGCGGTGCAGCGCGTCCCGCAGCGACGCCGCCCGCTTCTCGAACTTCCTGGCCAGAGTCTTGTCGCCGCCCATGTCCGCGATGGCGGCGATCGCCTTCGCGTCGCCGTACTGGTAGGCGTTCAGCGTCGGCCGGTAGCCCGCGCCGCCGTGGTAGGGATCGGCCGGGTCGGTCTCGTAGGAGGAGGCGGTGTACTCCATCGCGTCCCACACCGGCACCGACCAGTAGAGGCCCAGCGTCTTGTCGTACTGGCCGCCCCACTTGTCGTACTGCCGGACCAGGTCGGGCAGCAGCCCCTCGACGAAGGACGCGTCGCCGGTGACCAGATAGCGCTGGTAGGCGGCGTCGGCCGCCCACCAGGAGTACTGGTGCGCCCAGTCGTCGGTGTCCTTGTTGACGTAGTCCTCCTTCGGCTTGGGGCCAGCGCCCGGTCCCTGCAGCCAGTACGTGAGGTAGTCGTCGATCGGGCGGGTGTCGCGCAGCCAGCGCCCCTCGTACACGTGGTGACCCGCGGCGGCGACGATGCCGCCGAGCGGGGCGGAGTAGCCGGGCGGGTTGTGGAACTCGGTGATGACGTCGCCGGTGGCGGAGTCGGTGTAGCGGATGTGCCGCTTGTAGGTGCTCCAGCGGTAGTAGTAGACGTCCTGGATCTCCCGGTCGGGGACCTCCAGGAACGGGATGTTGGCCTTGTACCACTCCGGCTCGGCGTAGCCCGACACGAGCGCGTCGTGGTCCAGGAAGGCCGTGCCCCTGCCGACCTCCGGGTACGCCGCGGACGGCGCCTGGGCGTGGACGGCCTCGGCCTGGGCGGGGATCAGGGCGGTCGGCGCGGCCAGCGCCGCGAGCGTCGCGAGCACCGCGACGGCGTGTCTCATGGTCACCTCGGGCGTTCTCACCGTTCTCACCGTTCTCAGCGTTCTCGGGGGGTGACGGCGACCGGGCGGTGCCCGGCTCTCTCACATGCGATCGGGTTCGACCGAATATGTTCGATGTTGCACAGTGTTGAGCAGTTTTGACAGAAACACAAGACGGGTCTGCTTGTTTTCGACCGAACTTCAGCACCGTGTTCCGGTTCCTGCCGCCTCCCGTGGGTACCACCCCCTGACACGCATGCCTGCGCTTGCGAGGTGGGCCATGAGGTGTTGCACGTCGCGTTTCAGGTGCGCGCGCTCCCGTTCACGCCGGTGGACCGGCGCGTGCGCCGCCGTGCTCGCCGTCCTCGGCGTCCAGGCGCACTCGGCCGCGCCCCTGATGCGGCCGGACGCCGACGTCGTCCAGAAGCTGCTGGACGACCTGGTGCGCGGGGACGGATTCCCGGCCGCCCTCGCCGCCGTACGGAGCAGGGACGGGCGCGTCCGCGACTACACCGCGGGAGTGGGCGACCTGCGGACCAGGGCCAGGACGCCGGTCGACGGGGAGGTCCGGATCGGCAGCAACACCAAGACCTTCGTCTCCGTGGTCGTCCTGCAGCTGGCGGGCGAGGGGAAGGTCCGCCTGGACGAGCCGGTCGAGACCTATCTGCCCGGCCTCATCCGCGGGAACGGGAACGACGGTCGCCGCGTCACCGTGCGGCAACTGCTGCAGCACACCAGCGGCCTCCCCGAGTACACCGGGTTCCTGGACCTGGCCGTCGCGCCGTACCGGTACGACTATTACGAACCCCGGCGGCTGCTGGACATGGCCCTGCAACAGAAGCCGGCCTTCGCGCCCGGCACCCGGTGGAAGTACACCAACACCAACTACATCGTCGCCGGGCTGCTCATCGAGCGGGTCACCGGCCGGCCGGTCGCCGAGGAGATCACCAAACGGGTGATCAGGCGGCTCGGCCTGCGCCACACCTACTTTCCCGCGGTCGGCGAGCGAGGCATCAGGGGACCCCACCCGGACGGCTATCAGCAGGACCCGGACAAACCGCTCGTAGACATGACCGACCTGGATCCCTCGTGGGCATGGGCCGCCGGGCAGATGGTCTCCACCCCGGCCGAGATCAACCGTTTCTTCGGCGCCGTCGTCGGCGGCAAGCTGCTCAAGCCCGAGCAGTTGAAGGAGATGCGCCGCACCGTCGCCGTTTCCCCGCACGCGCCCGCGGGCTACGGACTCGGGCTGTTCCGCCGGCCGCTGAGATGCGGCGGCCAGAGCTGGGGGCACGGAGGCGACATCCCCGGCTACTCGACCTGGAACTCGGTCACCGACGACGGACGCGCCGTCGCGATCGCCGTCACCCGGACCCCCTTCCCCTCCGAGGCTGCGGAGAAGCACCTCGACGCGGCCGTCCAGACGGCCCTCTGCGGCAGCTGAGTGGACGGACACATGCAGCGGGGCACCCCCGCGGGTGACGGGGGTGCCCCTGCACGCTCCTCCTGGTCAGGAGCGCGTCATCGCGGTTCCACCGGTCAGGAGGCGCCGCACGTCAACGTCGGCGTCTCCGCGCTGCCGTTGGCGACGAAACCGAAGGTGGTCGTGCCGTCGGCGGCCAGCGTGCCGTTCCACGACTCGTTGCGCACGGAGACCGAGGCGCCGGAGCCGGACTTGAGGCCGCCCCACAGCTGGGTGATGGACGGGGAGCCGGACCAGCTCCAGTTCACCGTCCAGCCGCTGACCGCCGAGCCGCCGGCGCGGACCGTGACCTCGGACTGGAAGCCGCCGGGCCAGGAGTTGATCGTACGCATCGTCGCGCTGCACCCGCCCGGCTCCGGCGAGGTACCGGGCGACGGGCTGACCGGAGGAGTCGGGCTCGGGCTGACGGGCGGGGTCGGGCTGGGGCTGTCGGGCGGAGTGGGGCTGGGGCTGACCGGCGGGGTCGGGCTGGGCGAGGTGTCGGGTACGGCGGCGTTGAGGGCGTTGAGGACCGCGGTGTAGGCGGGCTTCTTGTTGCCGTTGCCGTCGAACAGCAGCGGGGTCTGGCTCGATCGCCAGGAGTCGCTGTCGCGCACGCCCCACGTGGTGATGCCGACGCAGCGCGGCACGGCCAGGCAGTCGTTGACGATGTTGGCGTAGGTGGTGGCCGAGGCGCCCTCGACGTCCAGCTCGGTGATGGCCACGTCGACGCCCAGAGCGGCGAAGTTCTGCAGCGTCTGGCGGTAGTTGCTGGGGTAGGGGCTGCCGCTGTTGAAGTGGGACTGGAAACCGACGCAGTCGATCGGCACGCCGCGGGACTTGAAGTCCTTGACCATGTTGTAGACGCCCTGCGTCTTGGCCCAGGTCCAGTTGTCGGTGTTGTAGTCGTTGTAGCACAGCTTGGCCGCGGGGTCGGCGGCGCGCGCGGTGCGGAAGGCGACCTCGATCCAGTCGTTGCCGGTGCGCTGCAGGTTGGAGTCGCGCCGGCCGCCGCCGCTGTCGTCGAAGGCCTCGTTGACGACGTCCCAGTAGGGGATCTTGCCCTTGTAGTGGGCCATCACGCCGTTGATGTGGTTGATCATCGCCTGGCGCAGCGCGCTGCCCGACAGCGACTGCATCCAGCCGGGCTGCTGGGCGTACCAGGCCAGCGTGTGCCCGCGCACCTGCTTGCCGTTCTGCACCGCCCAGTTGTAGATCCGGTCGGCGTTGGTGAAGTTGAACTGGTTCTGGTTCGGCTCGGTGGCGTCGATCTTCATCTCGTTCTCGGCCGTCACCATGTTGAACTCACGATTCGCGATCGTGGTGTACGCCGAGTCACCGAGCTTGTTCGCGCTGATCGCCGTACCGAAGTAACGGCCGCTGCGGGCCGCGGCCGCACCGAGGGTGGTGGCCGGGGGGCCGCCGCTCGGGCCGGACGACGGGCTCGGAGAGGGGCTGTTCGGCGGCGTGGGCGACGGCGTGGGCGACGGAGAGCTCGGCGTGGTGTTGTTGAGGCCGAGGAAGTCGATCGCATAGGCGATCATGCCGTTGAGGGGCAGCGAGTGCCCCTGACCGGAGACGCTGACGCCCTCGACCGGTGGCTGGGTGCTGGTGTCGCCGTACCGGGTGCGGGTCCACCCCGACGAGGGGCTGTCGGTGGACACGGGCGTCTGGCTGACGCCGTTGAGGTTGGTCCACTGCTTGATCTCTTCGCCGAAGTTGTTGTAGTTCAGCGTCGTGTCGGCGGTGCCGTGCCACAGCTGCATGCGCGGGTAGGAGCCGCTGTAGCCGGAGTACATCGAACGGGCGAGGTCACCCCACTGCTGGGCGGACTTGATGCTCTGCCCGCCGGAGCACTGGCTGTTCCAGGTGGAGCCGTCGGTGGTGGCGAAGCAGCCCGCCGGGACGCCCATGAAGGCCGAGCCCGCCTTGAAGACGTCCGGATACTCGGCCGCCAGCACGTTGGTCATCATCGCGCCGGAGGAGACGCCGCTGACGTAGACGCGGCCGGGGTCCACGTTGTAGCGCGACTTGGCGTAGTCGACCATCGACATGATGCCGACCGGGTCGCTGCCGCCGCCCCGCTTCAGCGCCTGGGACGAGTACACGTCGAAGCACTGGCCGCTGCGCGTGGCCTCGGGGAACACGATGATGAACCCGTACTGGTCGGCCGCGGTCACGTAGTCGCGGAAGTATCCGCCGAACAGCGCCGACGCCGTGCCCGTGCAGTAGTGGACCGCGACCAGCAGCGCGGGCCGGGCGGCCACCCGGTCCGGCACGTAGATGTACATGTTCAGGTTGCTCGGGTTGTTGCCGAAGCTGGTCACCCGGGTCAGCGAGGCCGCGGCGGCCGGTTGGGTGACCAGCAACGTGGTCGCCGCGACCACGGGCATCAGCACGGCGGCCAGTAAGGCCACGATGCGTCGTCTCACGTGAGCTGTCCTTCCTCCGGTTGCGCCGACCGGGACGTGTGGCCGTGGCGCCCGGGACCGGGCTTCCGTACTGCTCGCAGATCGCGGATGCCACACCCTCACCGGATCCGGCGACGTGAATGTTTCCGAAGCGTGCCTAAAACTTTCTGGTGGCTCAAGCCACAGATCATCGTGAGTTCTGCGCCGACGAAGACGAGGACGTCAGGGGCACTACACCCCGCCTGGAGACCGGCGGCGATTGGAAAGTTTCATGGAGACGCCGAAATATTGTCAGACCGTGGAGGCGGCATGCCCCGGGAGTGCGGACGCGCCGTGAGAACACCCGGCGGCCGGGCATGGTCTACCGCGTCAGCCGGCGGGGGCGACGACGGGAGCCTGCACATGCTGGAGGTCATCGGCGCGGGACTTCCGCGCACCGGAACGACGTCGACGAAGGCGGCCCTGGAACGGCTCGGCTTCGGGCCCTGCTACCACACCTTCGAGGTCCTGCTCCGCCCGGAGCTCGCCGAGCGATGGCTGCCCGTCTGCTCGGGCGGGCCGGCCGACTGGGAACACGTCTTCGAGGGCTTCCGGTCCTGCGTGGACTGGCCCGCCAGCTTCTTCTGGCGGGAGCTGGCACGGGCCTATCCGGACGCCAAGGTCGTCCTCACGGTCCGCGACCCGCGCAGCTGGTATTCCAGCTTCCGCGTGCTGGGCTCGCTGAGCCCGCGCGAGCCGATGCGGGAGGACGAGGCGCCGGAGGCCATTCGTCCCGTCGTCGCCGCGATGACGAGCCTCCGGCCGCTCTTCGAGCGGATCAGCAGGTCGGTCTTCGGCGAGGGCTGGCGGCCCGGTCACACTCCGGACGAGGAGCGGGCCGTCGCGGCCTACCACCGGCACGTCGCCACGGTGCAGGCCGCCCTTCCCGCCGAGCGGCTCCTGGTCTTCGACGTGCGCGAGGGGTGGGGACCGCTGTGCGCCTTCCTCGGGGTCGCCGCTCCCCCGGACGCCCCGTTCCCGCACCTCAACGACGCCGCGTCGATCCGCAGGACGTTCGAGCTCATGCACACCGAGGGCCGTGTCCACGTCCCCTTCGATCCGGGAGGCCGCCGGTCGCCCCCACCGGCCTCCCGGTAGCCCTGGACGTCGCGCCGACGACCCGAAGCGGAACGCCGGTCACCAGTAGAGGACCCAGCCGCCGGCGTCCCGGATGCCATGCCCCTGCAGAGTGACGCGCTGGTCGCCGGGGTGCCGCCGCGAAATCGCGGCGATGCGGTGCATCAGGGGCCGCCGCTGCACCGACATCCACCCGATCCGGTACTCGTGACGCCGCACCGGCTTGGTGTTGCCGATGCTCTGGAGTGTCCGCCCGAGCCGTTCCAGCCGGATCACCTCCGGCTCCGTGACGTCCCAATACTCGAGGGCGCCGCCGCACTGCGGCAGAGCGACGGGCAGGGTGAACGAAACGAGCTGCTCGACCTCGGCAAGGTCGAACGGCCAGCGGATGTTCCGATGCTGCAGATCGAAATGCTGGCTCGGCCTGGGGGTGACGGCGATCGCCTCACCTTCGAATACGTGAAAGCCGGGCAGCGCCACTCCGTCGTCGTATCGGGTGGGCATGGCGAGCACTTCGGACAGCGTCCTCGCAACCCGATCGAGAAGATCACCGAAATGCTCATGGATCAGCTGGTTCTGCGCGGCGAGCCGGCCGTAGTAGGTCTGTTCCGGACGGTCCGAACCCACCACGTCCAGATAGGCCGCCAGCCCCAGGGTGAAATAGCCGGAGCCGCGGGAAAGCCAATGCGGCCGCAGATCCTCTACTCGCGCCCGCACCTCGGCACATTCGTCCTCGTTCAAGACCTCCACGTCGACGATGGACGGCCTCACCAATAGAGGATCCATTTGTCCCCCTCCACACACAGGGCATGACCTTGAAGGGTGATCCTCCGGCACCGCGGCGACGAAGGAACCTCGGCCCGCCGGTGCAGCGTACGGCCGGAGTGGACGAGCAATTCCCCGAGGCGATACCACTCCGCGGACACCCGGCCGCGCTTGTCTCCCGCGTCGAGCCGGCAGAACTCGATGCCGCCACCCGCAAGCGGGAGTTCCACGGGCAGCGTGAAAGTGAGCGTGGCCGTATAGGCCGTGGCCGGGACGGGAAGGTCCCGGAACTGAAGATCCAGATGAAATCCGTCGCGCAGCGTCGCATGCAGCGATCGGGCGAGAAAGACATGGAAGCCGGGACGGGCGAGTTCCGGCGCGTACTCACATCGTCCACCGACAAGGTCGGCGACGGCGTCCCGGACCGCGACCAGCAGATCCCCGAACGCCTCGACGAGCAGACGGTTGTCGTGCTCGGCTTTCTTCCGGTAATTCCCGTAGGATCCGCCCGCGCACACATCCAGGTAGGTCGCCGCGCCCAGCGTGAAAAACGCGTCACCGCGTCGCCGCCATTCGCCTTCCAGCCCGTCGAGACGCTCGACCACATCCCGGCATTCCTCCGGGCCGAGGATCTCGATCCTCCGTACGGGGGTGTCGTCGGTGAGCCGCCTCATGATTCGAGCACCCGGCAGAGCGCGGCGGAGATGGCGCCGGCGCAGCGACGGTCGTAGGACCCGTAGCCCGGCATGGGATTGACCTCGAGACACCACCATCGGCCGGCGTGATCCACCCGGAAGTCCCAGCCCGTGAAGAGCAGGCCCATCTCCTTCGCCGCCCCGTCCATCAGTGAGACCAGCGTCGTGGGCACGTCGACGGCCCGGTGACGCGTCGTCGCATCCTTCTCCCGGTAGTCCACAGAATCGGAGTCGATCCGCTCGGCGAACGCCTGACCGTCCACCAGGTGGACCCGCACGTCGAACCCGTCGATCCATTCCTGGAGGTGCACCGGACCGGCGGCGGGCTCGAAGTCCGCGAGATCGCCGGGCCGTACGAGCTGCGCGACACCACGCGTTCCGGAGACGGCCTTCACGATGGCGGGACCCCGGCGGGACAGGAAGGACCGCAGCCTGTCGGGGCTCGACGTAGTGAGACTGGCCGGCACCAGGAACCCCCGCGCGCTCAGCCACCATTCATGGAGCGGTTTCGTGCCGTTGTGGCTCTGCGCGCCGGGACGGTTGACGACGGGTCCGGGAATCGAGTCGAGGTAGGCCAGCAGTGCGTCGACGAGATGCCGCCAGGCTCGGCCCTCGCCGGCCGGAAGGACCGGCGAAAGATCCACGACGCGCGCGTAGTAACGGCCGTCACGAGGCAGCGGGAGCGCACGCCCGGCGTCGTCGTGCAAAATCGCGCTCTCGTCGCCGGGTTCGAGTACGAACCTCCACGGGTGCCGCACGATCTGATGGAGGTCGACGAAGACCACCTCGTGTCCCGTCGCGACGGCCCGTTCTATGAACCGGCGGAGCGTGGTGTCGACGCTGACACCGACCGCGTGGATGCTCATCCGGTCAGACTCCGCAGGAGTGCCGCGCACACGTCGGTCAGCACCGGACGGCACTCCTGCACGCTGGGAAAAGGGTTCACCCGGGCCAGCGCCGCCGGCGCCTCCCCGAACGGGATCGCCCAGCTCACCGTGGCGAACCGCACGCCGAGTCGCGTGGCCACGTCCACGCTGTCGGCTTCGATGTCGCGGTCGCCGACGTCGGCCCGGGTGACGCGGAAGCCCTCGGTTCCCACCACGATCACCTGCTCCCAGCCACGTGGCCGTGCCAGAGCCCTCGAACGGCCGAAGCGGGTGCCGCTCGGATCGTCGACCACCGCCCAGGTCTCCAGGCTCTGGTGATAGCGGAACGCGGCGCCCGGGGGCATCGCGTGCCAGTACGCCTCGGGCGCGGCGTCCCTCATACCGGCTCGCTGCTGGGTGACGACGGCGGAGGCGGACACGCGGGCCGACCATCCCCACGCGTTGGGCCTGTTGATCACCGGCCGTGCGGTCATGGCGGCGGCCGACCAGAGAGTCGAGAACACCTCCGTGTGCGCGAACCGCTCGTCCGCGTCACGCATCGCGTCCTGAGGACGCAACGGTCTGAGGAGCAGGGCGCACGCGGGCTCCACCCGCACGCTCGTGCCGTTCTGGACGATGGTCATCGCCCTCGCCGCCTCGGTCGGTCTGGCTCGGACCACGCGGACGTCTCCCGCATGACGCGCCAGAACCGCGCCGAACGGGTCGTCGGCCTCGTCGACCACCACGATGTCGGCCTGCTCGATCGCCGACATCAGAAGATCGGTTGATTGAGGAGAGCGGCCAGCCGCACGCTGTGCACCTCGGCGATGAGAGTGAAGGCGTCCGCCGGAAGGACGAGCTCGTCACCGTGCCGAATGATCACATTCTCTCCGCCGGCGCTGTCCTTGTCGCCGCCCTTGTCGTCTCCCTTGTCACTGGTGTCCTTGCCCTTGTCGCTGGCGTCTTTGGAACCGTCTTTCGCGCCGTCCTTGTCGCCGTCTTTCGCCCCGTCTTTGTCGCCGTCCTTGGATCCGTCCTTGGATCCGTCCTTGGCGCCGCCATCCTTTCCGTCCTTTTTGTCCCAGAGGCCCGTTTCTCCGGAGTCCTTTGCTCCGTCCTTCCCGTCCTTCTTCGATATCGCCTCGTCAAGTCCCCTTTCGATCAGGGCGGCGACTTCGGCGGAAATCCTGTCGGAGTGTTCCCGGACCATCTGGCCCAACACGTCTACGCGATGCGCGGCCGAGATGAACGGCCGGATCCGGTCTGCCATGGCTACAGACCTCCCGGGGTGCCGTGCAGCATACGCAAGAGGTTGCCCACGTTGATCCCGTTGATCACCAGTCGATCAACGTCGCAGTTGATGAGCTCGACGCCCCGGAGGCTGCATCCGGTGAACGTCGCACCGTCCAGGTCGGAGCCGTCGAAGGAGGCTCCTTCGAAATTCGAGTGATGCAGTCTGGAATTGAAGAATCTGACTTGCGTGAGCACCGAATGTGAAAGATCGGTGTTGGCGAAGGTGGAGCTGACCGCGTTCACATTCGCCAGCAGCGTGTTAGGCCGTAACGGAGATCTTTCCGGCTCGTCCTGACGCCCCTGCGCCTCTTCCGTCATCTTTCATTTCTCCTCCCCCTCGCCCCGCCGTGAATTAACCCGAGCATGAACGAGCCCCCGTTAACCGTCAACGATTTTCCGGTTGCCGTCACGCGAACGTCCGGCGGACCCCGGTCGGGCACGCGAATGCCCGCGCGGGGGTACGGCCCGGCGGCAAGGAGCCTCAACGGTCACGGCCGAGACCGTCACCGAGACGCTTCGGAGTGATCAGGGGCGCACGGCGTACACCTTGCGGAGCGTCTCGTGCACCGTCCACACGGTGCGCGCGCCACGGGGCATCAGGACGACGTCGCCCGGGCCGACGTCGAGCACCGGACCGTTCTCGACCTCGATCGTCGCGCTGCCGCAGAGCACGACGAAGACCTCGTCCACCTCGGTGTCGGTGCTCACACCCGGCCCGTGCTGCCAGACGCCGACCGCCAGGTCCGTGCCCGACGCCAGCTCCAGGTGACGGACCTCAGGGGTTCCGGACACGACCCGGGCGGGGTCGAGCGGGTCCGGATCGAGGTCGGCGTCGGCCAGGGCCGCCGCCCGCACCACGCGCGGGGTCCCGGTGAACGATTTGTCGTGGCGGTTCATCCTCGATCAGGTCCCATCGTCGGAATCGTACGGCCGGGCCTCGTCATTCCCGCGAAGCCTCCGGCCAGGCCTCGGACTCGCCCTGCCGACGCGGTCAGCCGAGGGCCGCGTGGATGATATCGGCGCAGGCGGCGGCGTCGAGGGCCAGGCCCTGATGGTCGCCGGGGAAGATGAGCGGCTCGACGCCGAGCCGTTCGGCCAGCACCCCGGGCGGACAGAGCGGGAACGCCGTCACCCGATCGCGCGGGCCTGCCGTCCAGGCCACAGCAGAGGCCGTCACACCGCTGGGGGATCAGAACGGTTCCGCGGACGTCGCCCGGCGAGACCGCGATCGCTCCCGACGGCCCGTACGACAGGGAGTACAGCGGCGCGTACACGCCCCGGCCCTTGGCTTCCCGCTCGCCGACCGCCTCCCAGGGCCGCCATGGCCACCCGGAGGGCTCCGGGTCCACGGCGTACGTCCCCGGTTCCATAAGAGCGGGAACCAGTTCATTGCCGTACGTCTGGTGGGCGTGGTCGGGAAGCGCGACCCGCACCACGGGCGAGGTCAGCACGGCTCCGCAACCCGCACACGCGAACACCGGCACATGCCCTCCCGGACCGACGCGGGGATCATGCTCGATCGTATTGAACCGCGTGAGGACCGCCCCGGCGACCGACGGGCCGGCAGAGCCGCTTCCACGAGGTACGACCGGACCGTATCGTGCAGATGTTCACGTCCGAGGGCGATCCCGACGGAGTCGCGCTGGAGAGGATGCTCACCGATGGCGCTGTCCGACCGTCCGGCCGAGCGGCACCGGCAGGTCGCCGGATTGTTCACCGAACGGGTACGCGGCACCAGGTCGTGGGACGTGCCCTCCCCCGTCGCCGGCTGGGCCGCCCGCGATGTCGTCCGCCACCTGACCGAATGGTTCCCCGGGTTTCTCGCCGCCGGCGCCGGCATCGAACTGCCCTGCGGCCCGCCGGTGGACGAGAACCCGGCCGCCGCGTGGCAGGTTCACTGCGACGGTGTGCAGGCGATCCTGGACGATCCGGAGACGGCGTACCGGGAACTCGCCAACCCCCACATCGGCAGCCTGCCTCTGGCGACCGCGATCGACCGGTTCTACACCGCCGATGTGTTCATGCACACCTGGGACCTGTCCAGAGCCACCGGCCAGGACGACCGGCTGGACGCCGGCTTCTGCGCTCGACTGCTCGCTGAGATGGAGCAGATGGAGCAGGTCATCCGCTCCTCCGGCCAGTTCGGCACCCGGGTCGAGGTGCCCGGCGATGCGGATGCCCAGGCCAAACTGCTGGGTTTCATCGGCCGGGACCCGTTCTGGCCGGAGCGGTGACCCGCACGTCCCTGACCTCACTCGCCGGTCTGTACCCCCGGCGCTACCGCGCGGTGGTGGCGGCGTCGAGTGGTGACGCCGGGACGGTCAGGACGGTGGCGACCAGGGCGGCCAGTGCCAGCGACGCGACGCCGATCACCGCGAGGGACGTGCCGAGCCCGCCGGTCACCGCGGTCAGGGCGCTGACGAGCAACGGGGACAGGAACTCGCCGAGGAACAGCGCGGCGGTCCACAGCCCGGTGCCGCGGCCCCGCCGCGCGAACGGCAGCCCGCCGACCGCCCACGTGAGCAGGGTCGGCAGCAGCAGCCCGGTGGCGAACCCGGTGAGCACGGCGCCCGCGACGATCACGGGCAGGGACCCGGCGGCGAAGATCAGCAGCAGGCCGAGCCCGGACAGCGCGAACTCCGCGACGAGCAGCACCCGCGCGCCGCGGCCCGCCGCAGCCTTGGCGAACAGGCCTGCCCCGACCGCGGTCGCCAGGGACATCACCGCGGTGACGGCGCCGATGACGGCGGTGTCGGCGACCCCCGCCCCGTCCAGCACGTACGACAGCTGCACGATCAGCGTGTAGAAGACGACGCCTCCGCCGACCGTCACCAGGGAGGGCACGGTGAGAGCGCGCCAGGGCCAGGACTGCCGGTCCTCGTGGCGGGAGGCGGCGGGCTGCCACAGCAGGATCGCCATGGGGACCGCGATGAGCGCGGCGGCGGCGTACATCCAGAAGGGCGTGCGCCAGCCGCCGGCGCCGAGCAGGCCGCCGAGCGCGAAGAAGACGGTAGCGGCGACGGTGGTGGCGAGGGTCTGCATGCCGAGGTAGCGGGCGCGGCGCGGCCCGGACCAGTAGTCGGCGATCAGGGTGGTGCAGCAGGTCATGATGGCCGCCTCGCACACGCCGACGAGCACCCGGCTGACCAGGATGGCTTGGAGCGAGTCCAGGTAGAGCGGCGCGGTACCGCAGACCGAGTAGGCGACCATGGTGACGATCAACAGCCGCTTGCGGTCGAACCGGTCCGCGATGGCGCCGGCGAAGGGCGCCCCCAGTGCGACGAACAGCGCGGGAACGGTCAGGACGACCGGGACCAGGACGGCGGCGCCCGGGGTGGCGGCGAAGTGCTCGCTCATGCGTGGCAGGACCGGGGAGAGCAGGACGGCCCCGAGCACGGGCATGCAGCTCCCGGCGAGCAGCACGATGAGCTGGGGCAGACCCGCCCGCGTGGTGGAGACCGATTGGGACATACGGGGCCTCGCTGGATGTCGCGGGGATGTGGCAGGCATCACTGTCAGACATCCGGCGCGGTGCGCGGAAGACGGAAAGTGCCGATGGTCGTCATCCACCCGGTGGATGGCCGGGCAGCGCGGGCAGTCCGGCGCCCACCCGGGCGGCGGTCTCGCGCAACCAGATGTGGGCGGCGTCGTGCGTGTGGACGGGGTGCCACCACAGGGCCTCCTGCAGCGGCACGGCCGGGAACGGGCAGGGCAGCGTGCGGACCGGGGCGAGGTCGCGCAGCAGGCCGGCCAGGCGCCGCTGGATCAGCGCGATCCTCCGGGTGCCCGCCACCAGGCTCGGCAGGAGCTGGAAGCTGTGCACGGACACGTCCACGTGCGGCTCCAGCCCGAGCATGGACATCTGGCGGGCGACCGGGGCGTCGAACGGCCGCTGGTAGACCACCCACGGCAGCCGGGCCAGGTCGTCCATAGTGAGCCGCTCCCCCACCTCGGGGTTGTCGGCGGAGACCAGGCAGACCCACTCGTCGCGGTACAGCTCCACCGCCGGGAAGTCGCTGATCACGCCGTGCGGCATCAGCATGCCGTCCACCCCGCCGAGCTCGGAGTCGGCGTTCTCCACGATGCCGGGCGACGCGGGGAGGAAGTGCAGCCGTACGCCGGGCGCCTCGGCGTGCAGGACGCGGGCGAGCTCCGCGCCGAAAACCGCGATCGCGTAGTCGGACGACAGCAGGGTGAACTCGTGCCGCTCGGTCGCCGGATGGAAGTCCGCGCGGCTGGTGAACAGCCGTTCCAGCATCGCGTAGGCGTTGGCGGCCGGGGCGCGCAGCGCGGTGCCGAGGGGCGTCAGCTCGTAGCGGTTGCCCTGCCTGACCAGCAGTTCGTCGCCGAAGTGGCGGCGGAGCCTCGCCAGGGCGGCGCTCGTCGCGGGCTGGCTCAGCCCGATCCTCGCGCCCGCCCGGGTCACGTTGCGCTCCTCCAGCAGGGCGCACAGGGCGACCAGCAGGTTGAGGTCGAGCCTCTCGAGGTTCACGGCGCCCTCACTATCCATGGCATGGATCGAGCAGATCCGAAGAATCGATTTCCCAAATCGTTGCTGCAGGTCCAAGGTTAAGGGCACCACACCGGGAGGAAACCTGTGGAAACATCCCCGCCCCTTGCCGGCCCGTTCGCGCTCGGCACCTTCTCCGCCGGCGCCTTCGGGAGCGGCGCGGCCTTCCCCGGCCTGGTCACCGGCGATCACGTCCTGGACCTGCGCACCGTTCCGGGGCTTCAGGCGTACGACAGCACGCGGGCACTGCTGGAGCGCTGGGACGACGTCCTGCCACTGCTTCAGCAAGCCGCCGGGACGCCCGGAGAGCGGCTGCCGCTGGCGGGCCTGCGGGTGCACGCCCCCGTCGAGCCCCGGCAGATCCTGCAGTCCGGCGCCAACTACCGCACCCACGTCATCGACTTGGCGGTGGCGCACGAGCCCGCGAACGGCCGGCCCGCCGAACAGGTGCGGGCCGAGACCGCCGCGATGATGGACCGCCGCGCGGCCGAGGACCAGCCGTACGTGTTCATCGGCCTGCCCTCCTCGGTGACCGGCCCGTACGACGACGTGGTCATCCCGGCCTGGTGCACCAAGCCCGACTGGGAGCTGGAGCTGGCGGCGGTGATCGGCCGTCCGGCCTTCCGGGTGCCCGCCGAGCACGCCCTGGAGCACGTCGCCGCGTACACGATCGCCAACGACGTCACAGCCCGTGAGGTGGTGTTCCGCCGCGACATGCCCGAGATCGGCACCGACTGGCTGCGGGCCAAGAACGCACCGACGTTCACCCCGCTCGGGCCCTACCTGGTGCCGGCCGCCTTCGCCGGCGACCCCGGGAACCTGCGCGTGACGCTCCGGCTCAACGGGAAGGTCATGCAGGACGAGACCACCACGGATATGATCTTCGACGTGGCGCGGCTGGTGTCGTACGCCTCGCAGACCGTCGAACTGCTGCCCGGCGACCTGGTGCTCACCGGCAGCCCGGCCGGCAACGGCATGCACTGGGGCCGGCTGCTGCGGCCGGGCGACGTGATGGAAGGCGCGATCACCGGGCTGGGCGTCCAGCGCAACCGCTGCGTGAGCGAGGCGGCATGACACCGGAGAACGCCATCGCCGCGGCCGCGGCGGAATACTCCAACTGGGGCCGCTGGGGCGCCGGCGACGTGCTCGGCACGGTCAACTTCATCGACGAGGCCAAGCGCCGCCAGGGCGCGGCGTGCGTCCGCACGGGTGTGTCGTTCTCGCTGGCCCAGCGGTTCGACATGAACGGCCCGCAGAAGGGCTGGCGCCGCCGCACCAACCCGGTGCACACGATGCTGGACACCGGGATGGACGCGGTCCACGGCGACCAGGGGTTCCCGCACGGGTTCGGCGGCGCGGACGACGTGATCGCGATGCCGCTGCAGTGCTCCACCCAGTGGGACGGCCTCGGTCACATCTTCGACCACGGCAGGGCCTGGAACGGCCGGCCCGCCGACGGGGTCGTCACCAGTGAGGGCGACCAGGTCACCGGCATCGAGCACATGGCCGCGCCGGTCGCCGGTCGCGGCGTGCTGCTGGACGTGGGACGCGTGATCGGCGGCGGGGAACTGCCGGACGGATTCGCGATCACCGAGGAGCACCTGAACGCCACGGCCGAGGCGCACGGCGTCGCGGTCGGCCGCGGCGACATCGTGTGCGTGCGCACCGGGCAGCTGAGCCGCGTCAGGAGGGAGGGCTGGGGTGACTACGCCGGCGGCCCCGCCCCCGGCCTGTCGTTCTGGAGCGCCGGTTGGCTGCACCGCACCGAGATCGCGGCCGTCGCCACCGACACGTGGGGCTTCGAGGTGCGCCCCAACGAGTTCGAGGGCGCCTTCCAGCCGCTGCACCAGGTGGCCATCCCGCACATCGGCCTGCTCGTCGGCGAGATGTGGGACCTGGACGCGCTCGCCGCGCACTGCGCCGCCGACGGCGTGTACGAGTTCTTCCTCGCCGCCGCGCCGCTCCCGATCACGGGCGCGGTCGGCTCCCCCGTCAACCCCCTAGCGATCAAATAGGACCCCCATGCCAGCAGTAGGCAACGCCCTCGTCGTCGGCGGCGGCACCGCCGGTTCCGCCCTGGCGATCCTGCTCGCCCGCGCCGGCGTCACCGTGGACATCGCGGAGATCCAGCCCGGGACGACCTCGCTCGGCTCCGGCATCACCCTGCAGGGCAACGCGCTGCGGGTGCTGCGCGACCTAGGCGTCTGGGACCGGGTCGCCGCCGCGGGCTTCGCCTTCGACTCGGTCGGGCTGCGCGCCCCGGACGGCACGCTCCTCGCGGAGGTCCCCGACGCCCGCACCGGCGGCCCCGGCCTGCCGGCCACGGTCGGCATGAACCGCCCGGAACTCGCCGCCATCCTCGCCGACGCCGTACGCGAGGCCGGGGCGCGGACCAGGTTCGGGGTGACCGCCGAGGCGCTGACCGACGCCGGCGACCAGGTGGAGGTGCGGCTGTCCGACGGCACCACCGGCACCTACGACCTGGTGGTGGGCGCCGACGGCATCCGCTCGGCGGTGCGCCCTCTGATCGGGATCGAGGTGGCCCCGAGGCCCACCGGCATGGGCATCTGGCGCGTGCACACCCGCCGCCCGGCGGGGGTCGAACGCACCGACCTCGTCTACGGCGGCCCCTGCTTCATCGCCGGATACTGCCCGACCGGCCCGGACTCCATGTACGCCTACCTGGTGGAGAAGGCCAGGCCCCGGGAGACGGTCGGCGACAAGGTCGCGCACATGCGGGAGCTCGCCGAGGGATACGGCGGGGCTTGGACCGAGATCCGCGAGGACATCACCGACCCGGACCGCATCAACTACACGTGGTTCGAGTCGCTGCTGGTGGACCGGCCCTGGAACCGTGGCCGGGTCGTGCTGGTCGGCGACGCCGCACACGCCTGCCCGCCCACCCTCGCCCAGGGCGCGGCGCAGTGCCTGGAGGACGCCGCCGTCCTGGCCGAGCTGCTGCTGGCCGCCGACGAGCTCGGCCAGCCGGTGTTCGAGGCGTTCATGAACCGCCGCCACGACCGGGTGAAGGCCGTGGTCGAGGCGTCCCTGCAGTTGGCCGACTGGCAGCTGAATCCCGTGCCGGACGCGGACCTGCCCGGGCTGATGGCCCGGATGAGCGCGCTGATGACGGAGCGCCCGTGATCACCGTCGACGTGCACGCGCACGTGCTGCTGCCGGAGATCGAGCGGGCCGTCGCCGGGCGGCCCGGCCACGCCGCGCACCGGGAGCTGGACGCGCGCCGCAACGGCCCCGCGTCCCTGGAGGTCTCCGGGCGCATGATCTCCGAGCGTCTCGCCAGGCTCACGCAGGTGCCGGCACGGCTGGCCGACATGGACCGCGCCGCGGTGGACGTGCAGATCGTCAGCCCGTCCCCGTCCCACTACCACTACTGGGCCGGCCCCGACCTGGCGCGTACGGTGTGGCGGCTGGCGAACGAGCGCACCGCCGCGCACTGCGCGCAGGCCCCCGTGCGGCTGTACGGCCTCGGCCTGGTCCCGCTCCAGCACCCCGAGCTCATGGTGGAGGCGCTGGACCACGCGCTCGGCCTCGGGCTGAAGGGCGTGGAGATCTCCTCGCACGCGCCCGGTATCTCCGATGGCGGAGGGCGTGAAAACGGCACGGGGCGTGAGCTGTCCGATCCGGCGTACGAGCCGTTCTGGGCGCACGCGGCGGCGACCGGCGCGGTCGTCTTCCTCCACCCGTTCGGCTGCACGCTGGACGAGCGGCTGGACCGCTGGTATCTGTCCAACATCGTCGGCCAGCCCGCGGAGAACGCCGTCGCGCTGTCCCACCTCATCTTCTCGGGTGTGCTCGACCGGCATCCGGACCTGAGGCTGCTGGCCGCGCACGGCGGCGGCTACCTGCCCGCCTACACGGGCCGGGCCGACCACGGCTGGCGCGTGCGGCCCGAGGCGCGGGGCTGCGCCGAGCCGCCCAGCGCCTACCTGCGGCGGATCTGGTTCGACTCCCTCGTCTACGAGCCCGCGGCGCTGCGCGCGCTGGTCGAGGCCGCCGGGCCGGACCGGGTCGTGCTCGGCTCCGACCACCCCTTCGACATGGGCGTCGAGGACCCGCTCGACCGGCTGCGCGCCGCGCTGCCGGCCGGGGACGCCTTCGACGCCGTCCGCGGCGGCAACGCCCTCCATCTGTTCGATCTCAAGGACTGACATGTCACGTTTGATCACCCATCTGCGGCACGTGGACCTCGCCGTGCCCGACTACGACAAGCAGCGCGCGTTCTACTCCGGGGTCTGGGGCCTCACCGAGGTCGCCGGTGACACCGGCATCAGCTTCCTGGCCGCCGAGGGCTCGCCCGAGCAGTACGTCATCCGGCTGCGCAAGTCCGAGGAGAAGCGGCTCGACCTGGTCTCCTTCGGCGCGGCCACACCCGCCGGCGTGGACGCTCTCGCCGGGCGGCTGGGCGCCGCGGGGGTCGCGCTCGTGGGCGAGCCGGGCCCGCTCGCCACCCCCGGCGGCGGGTACGGCTTCCGGTTCTTCGACCTCGACGGCCGCACGATCGAGGTCTCCGCCGACGTCGACGTGCGGGCCCACCGCAGGCTGGAGCCCAAGGAGTCGGTCCCCGTACGGCTGTCGCACGTCGTGCTGAACTCCCCCGACATCGACGCGACCCGCGACTGGTACGAGACCCATCTGGGCTTCGCGCTGTCCGACACGCTCGCCTCCCCCCACATGGGGCAGGTCATGCACTTCATGCGGTGCAACCCGCAGCACCACAGCATGGCCATCGCCCGCGGCCCGCACGCCTCCCTGCACCACATCAGCTTCGAGATGCGCGGCCTGGACGAGTACATGTACGGCACCGGCCGTCTGCTGCGCGCCGGAGTCCGGATGATCTGGGGGCCCGGCCGGCACCTGGCGGGCGACAACACCTTCTCCTACTTCCTCGACCCGCACGGCAACACCGTCGAGTACACGACCGAGTTGGAGGAGCTGGACGAGGACGCCTGGCACCCGCACGTCTACGACTTCTCCCAGCCCGAGGTCACCGACCAGTGGGGCACTGCCAACCCCATGAACGAACTGGTGGCCAAGGAGTCCTTCAACGACGTCGACCGCGGCGTGTTCGTCGCGCCGCCGGTCTGACGAGGGCCGTCGGATGCGAATCGCCACATTCACCCATCATGGGCGCGTGCTTGCCGGAGTAGTGGACGCCGGATCCGTCCTGCCGTTACCCGAGGGACTGGGCCTGCTCGACCTTCTCGTGGACGGCCGCCTCCACGAGGCGCCGAGCCTCGCCGGAGACCCGATCCCGCTGGACGACGTCGGCCTCCGTGCGCCGTTCCAGCCGCCCACCGTGCGGGACTTCGTCGCGTTCGAGGAGCACGTCGAGGGCGTGCGCAGGAGCGTGGACGGCGGCAGCGGGGTGCCCGACGCGTGGTACGACGCTCCCGCCTTCTACTTCACCAACCCCTACGCCGTCGCCGGACCGTACGACGACGTGCCGCTGCCGCCCGGCTGCCGGGCGTTCGACTTCGAGCTGGAGGTCGCCGCCGTGGTCGGCCGTGAGGGCCGCGACCTCACCCCGGAGTCGGCCCGCGACCACATCGCCGGTTTCCTGATCATGAACGACTGGTCGGCCCGCGACCTGCAGAGCCGCGAGATGCGGGTCAACCTCGGCCCGGCGAAGGGCAAGGACACCGCGACCACCCTCGGCCCGTGGCTGGTCACCGCCGACGAGCTGGAGCCGTACCGGGACGGCGACGGCTTCCTGCGCCTGGCGCTGACCGCGTCGGTGAACGGCGAAGAGGTCGGCCGCGACCTGCTGTCGAACATGAGCTGGCCGTTCGAGGACCTGGTCGCCTATGCCTCGCGCGGCACCTGGGTGCGCCCCGGCGACGTGCTCGGCTCGGGCACCTGCGGCAACGGCGGATGCCTCGCCGAGCTGTGGGGCCTGCGGGGCCGCCAGGATCCGCCCCCGCTCCGGCCGGGCGACGTGGTCGAGCTGACCGTCGAGGGCATCGGCGCCGTACGCAACACCGTCGTCGCCGGTGCCGAGCCCCTGCCCATCCCTCCTGCCCGCGTGCGGCCCCGGAGCCGCCCCTAGGGCTCGCCCCCGTGGGGCCGTGGCAGGTGCGGTCCGGTCAGGTGGAGCAGACGTCCTGGTACGGCGCGCCGGGGAGGTAGCCGGCCCACTCGGCCTCCGTCAGCGTGCGACCCGCACGGGAACATACGGCGGCGACCAGGGCGACGGGATCGACCGTGATCTCACGCACCACCCCGGCATCGTCAAGCACGCGCAGGACACGGCCGCCGGAGGCGAAGGCGGCGGCGGCCACCAGGTCGGCGCCTGTGGCGGGCGTCGGCCTCCCGAGCTTGGCGGGCGTCGCGACGTCCCACAGCTGGACGGTCCCGTCCACCGAGACGGTGGCGGCCGCGTCGCCCACCGGCGAGAACAGCAGGCTGGAGATCGCCTCGGTGCCGGCGTCCCTGAGGACCGGGCCGCGTCTGCGGCCCGTGGCCAGCTCCCAGAAGGTCAGGCGGCCGGAGGCGTCTTCGGTTGCGAGAGTCCGGCCGTCCGGGCTGAATCCCGCCGCCATGATGCGGACCGCGTTCGTGCCGGTGGTCCCGGAGGTCGTCGCCGGCCCGACCTGGCGGCCGGTGGACAGGTCGATCAGGCGGTTGGCCCGCGAATCGAACGGGGCGACCATCGCGCTTCCGGGCCGGAAGACGGCCTGCATCTCGCTGTTCACGTCGATCGTCTTGATCCACCGGTTCTGCCGCAGGTCCCGGACGAGCAACCGGTGGTGCTGCTCCTGCGTCCCGTCCTGTTCGGGGGTTTCGGCCGTCACGACGAGGAGGCTTCCGTCGGCGTTCATGGCCAGGCCCCGCGCGTACCAGTCCCCGGCGAGGGTGATGCGACGCGTCTCGACGTGCCGCGTCGTGTCCCACACGCGGATGACATTGGCGCCCATGCCGTCCGCGAAGGCGAGGAGGCGCCCGTCGCCGCTGAACGCGAGCGACAGCATCGGCGCGTCCGCTTCCATCAGCCGGATCGGCGGGCCGGAGGGGCGCAGCCGCGCGGCGTCCCACAGCACCAGATCACGAGCCGCGGACTCGTGCGTCACCAGGAGCCGGCCGTCGGGGCTGTACAGCGCGGCATCGGGCGTGCCCCCCGGCAGCCGCCTCCGGGTGAGGAGATCGGAGATGTCGAGTGTCACGACCGTGTCGTCGGCCAGGTAGCGCAGGGCGGCGCCGTCGAAGCCGAATCCCTCCGCGTCCGCCCGGTAGGTCAGCAACGTGTTCCCCGTCGCGACCTCCACGAGCTGGAATTCGTGCTCGCCATGGACCACGAGGAGCCGCCCGTCCGGGCTGAAGAGGACCCGGCCGCCGCCCGGGCCCGGCTGAGCCGGGAGCAGCCGTCCGGTCCTGAGGTCGATCAGGAAGATGCCCGACGTCGTGGCGCAGGCCAGGGTGTGACCGTCCGGGCTGATCGCGATGGACCGGGCGGAGCCCGTGCAGGCGTCCTTCTCGTGCCAGCGGGTCACCGGCCGGCCGCCCGGCAGGCGCCACAGGTGGAACCCGCCGAGAAGATCCGCGAACGCCACCAGGTCGCCCGACGGGCCGAAGGACGCGTCCATGACCCCCGATCGCGAGGAGTAGGACGCGCCGGTGCGGATGTCCCACAGCGCGGTGCCGTCACCCTGGTGGACCTGTAGATAGCGGTCGACGGCCCCGGCCTCCAGGCCGTTGAACGGCGCGCCGGGGTCCAGTGCGAACACCTTGCCGGCCGGCCTGCCGGTCGTCGTGTCCCACGCGCGGACGTCGGCCGGCGGGCCGTCCGTCCGGCCGGATGCCACGGCGAGGATCCTGCCGCTCGCGCTGAGCGCCGCGTCCAGCAGCGTGTCCCCGTTCCGGAAGCCGAGGCCGTCCCATCCGCCGACCGGCTTCCCGCTCCTGAGGTCGTAGATCCGGACACCCCGGGGGGACACGCTGAAGAGTCTGCGCCCATCGGCGGTGATCATCCGTACGGACTCGCCGGCGGGCTGGGGATCGGTGAAGACCGTGCGCTCACGCTGGGACCAGGCGTTCTGCAGCGCGGACCGGGTCTGCGGCGTGTGGGCGAGCCGCCAGGAGGCGACGCCGAGCAGCATCGCCCGCACCGGGTCCGACGTCCGCATGCCGTCGGCCTCGGTCGCGGCCTGGCCGGCGAGAGCGTGGTCGCGTTGCTCTGCGACGACCCCGCTCTGCCGTACGGCCGTCGCCCCGGCCGCCACGGACACGGCGAGCAGGACGGCGAGGACGGTGGTGAGCAGCCGCCGTCGGCGGAGGCGGCGGCGGGTGGCCGCCTCGCACGCGTCGAGGAAGTCGCGTTCCAGCGGGCTCAGCGTGAGATGCCGGCGTCCGGCGGCGGCCCAGTGCATGGCGGACTCCAGCCGACCGCCTTGCAGCACGTCGCCCTCGCGCCGTCCGTGGCCGTCCCACTGCCGGGCCGCCGTACGGATCATCCCGTGTACGGCCAGACCGCCGCGCTCGTCGTCCACCCACCTGCGCAGCCGGGGCCAGGCGCGCAGCAGGCCTGGCCGGGCGAGGACGATGTCGCCGCCCCGCCTGGTGAGCAGGTAGGCGAAGACGCCGAGGATCCGGTCGAGAGCCGCCGCCTCGTCGGGGGACCTGCCGCCGAACAACTCGTCACGCGGCAGCGGTCGTAGTGAGAGCGCTCCGCCCTCGCTCGCGGTCACCATCCGGAGGAAGACGTCGGGCACCAGGGCACGCTCGGACTCGCCGAGCAACCCGTAGGCGTCTTCGGCGAGCGTTCCGAGCCCGGGATCCGAGGTCGTGTCGAGAGCCAGCTGTCCGGCCGCGGCGCTGCCCGCCCTGAGCAGATCGGCGGGAGCCCCGCCGGCGCCGGCGATCAGGCCGAGGAGCAGGTCCCGCGCCGCGGGCCGTTCGAGCGGATCCTTGCTGAGAGCGGCCTCGACGAGCGAGCGCAGCGAGCCGGGCAGCGCATCGAGATCGGGGTCGGTGGCCAGCACGCGATGCATGACCGCACCGAGGCTCTCCGCCCGGAAGGGGTCGTCGCCGATCGCGGCGTACAGGACGACGGCTCCCCAGGAGAAGACGTCGGCCGGGGCTCCGGCGCGCCCGCCCATGAAGACCTCCGGCGCCATGTAGGTGGGCGTTCCGGTCACGAGCCCGCTCGCGGTGAGGGACATCTCCAGCGTCCTAGCGATGCCGAAGTCGATGACCCGCGGGCCGTCGGGCCCGAGCAGGACGTTGTCGGGCTTGAGATCGCGGTGGATGACGCCGGCGTCGTGGATGGCCGCCAGCGCGGTCGCGACGCCTGTCGCCAGGCGGTGCAGCTCGTCCCCCCGGAACCGGCGGCCGGACGCGATCGCCTGACGCAGGCTGGGGCCCTCGACGTACTCGCTGACGATGTACGGCTTGGGCCCTACGAGGTCGACGGCGAGAACCCGGGCCGTGCAGAAGGAGGCGACACGACGTGCCGCCATGGCCTCCTTGCCGAAGCGCGACCGCAGGCCGGGATCGCTCGCCGTGTCGCCGTGGAGGACCTTGACGGCGACGCGGACGCCGTCGGGATCGTATGCCTCGTACACGACTCCCTGGCCGCCCGCGCCGAGACGCCCGGCGAGCCAGAAGTCCCCCAGGCGCGGCGGGTCGCCGGGGAGCAGGGCGGACGCCGCGGCCATGCGACCACTCCCTCCGTCTCGTGACCGGTACGAGCGGTTGGACACCGGTCGGGGCGGAGAAGTTCTGCCCGCGACTCACGGCGGTGCGGGACGGGCAGTCCCGGCGCCCGCTCCATCATGCGGGTGCCGGGACCATTCTCACTCGTGATCAGCCGGCCCAGGGCGCACACCGTGTGGCCGCTGCGCGAGTACTCCAGCCTGCCCGGGTCGTGACCCTCGACCCGCCGGATTACGATTCCTTCTCGCGAGCCACGCCGCACGCCAGGTCACCGGTCGGAACATCGACGCCTGCGGCTTCGGACGCGTGACGCGCGAACGCCCTGCCGGCCACGGCCGGCAGGGCGTTGATGCGAACGCTCAGAAGCTGGGATAGATGTCGTAGGTCTGTCCGCCGACGCCGTAGTAGTTGGAGCCGGTGGACCAGAGGCTGTCGTTGACCAGGGGCTTGTAGAAGAACTGCTGCCCCACGGGGACGTTCACCCCGCACTCCCACAGATCGGCCGCCTTGCTGACACAGTCCTGGCCGGCCGTCCAGCTCAGGGGTGCGTCACCGCGGAGAACGATCCTGTTGCCCGCGCCCGGGTTGTAGTGGACGCGGACGGTGGTCGTGGTGGAAGGCACCTCGATGCTCGCGCCGAGCGCGGTGCGCAGCGACGCGCCGCCGGTCGCGGTGGCGGTCAGCACACCCCCGTACACGCTGGTGGTGCTGTTCACCTGGTGCAGGGTGACGGTGGCCTGGGCGGTGCCGTTGGCCGGCACCGTCACCTGGTTGGCGCTCAGGGTGAACAGGCCGGACGGGGCGGACGCGCTGCCGGTGGAGTCGGTGGCCGACACAGCCAGGTTGAGCGTGACCGGGGTCGCGGAGTCGTTGGTGTAGGTCACGGTCTGCGTGGCCGTGGGCTGGGCGGCGGTGACCGACAGGGCGGCGCTCGGCGGGTTCGCGGTGACCTGCTGGCTCACCGCGCGGGCCGCGTCGACCCGCCCGGTGCCGTAGGTGTAGGGGGTGGACCCGGCGGCGGCCGCGGCCGTGCCCATCAGGGCATCCTTCAGCCGCTGCGCGCCCCAGGCGGGGTGCCGCTGCTTGACGAGCGCGGCGGTGCCCGCGACGTGCGGGGTGGCCATCGAGCATCCGCTCATCGTGCCGTAGCCACCACCGGGCACGGCCGCGGTGATGTCCACCCCCGGCCCGGTCATGTCGGGCTTCAGGCCCTGGGTGCCGACGGGGCCGCGGCTGGAGAAGCCCGCCACGGTGTCGGTCAGGTCCACCGCACCCACGGTCAACGCCGACGCCGCAACGCCGATGGAGCTGATGGTGGACGTGCCGGGGCCGTAGTTGCCCGAGCATACGACGAACAGCGCATCGTACTGCGAGGTCAGCGTGTTGATCGCCGCGGCGACCGGGTGGTCGGTGTAGGCCGGGTCGCTCTGGATGCTCATGCTGACGATCTTCGCGCCCTCCTCTCCGACCGCCCATTCCATGCCCGCGATGATCGCGGAACTGGTGCCCCAGCTGTCGTCGCCGAGGACCTTGCCGACGACCAGGCTCGCGCCCGGGGCGACCCCCTTGTACAGCCCGCCCGAGGCGGCGCCGGACCCGGCGACGGTCGAGGCGACGTGGGTGCCGTGCGAATTGCCGTCCTCGACGCCGTTCGCGTTGCCGGTGAAGTCGGCGGAGGCGACGACCTTGCCCTGCAGGTCGGGGTGGTCGGTGTCGTATCCGGTGTCCAGCACCGCGACCTTGACGCCGGTTCCGTCGTATCCGCTCGCCCACGCGGTCGGCGCGCCGATGTGCGGGACGCTCTGGTCGAGGCCGGCCGACACCTTGCCGTCCAGCCACAGCTTGGTGACACCGCCGCGCAGGGTGCTCGGCGCGGCCGAGCCGCCGGTCAGGCCGCGCCAGCCGTCGGGGGCTGACTTCTTGCCGACGGCGAACGCGCTGACACCCAGGCGGGGGAAGGCGCGCCGGCGCTTGGCCGCCGAACCGAACGCGGCGTCGGCCCGCTCGGCGTTCTGGCTGGTGGTGCTCTTGGGGTAGGTGGTCAGGACCGGGATGGTCTGGCTACGCGCGTCGTCGTAGCCGTCCGCGATCAGCGTGCCCACCTCGAAGAGCTGGGGGTCGAGCCGGTTGGCCCGGATGAGGGGGGCCGCGTCCGACGGGACCACCGACACCTGGTCACCGCGGTCGGTGACCGCGAAGGTGATGCCCGTACGTCCCTCACCCGGCTCGACCGACAGGACGCGCAGGTCGTGGTTCTCCAGGTGCGCCTTCACCGTGTCACCGGTGACGAGGGTGACCGTGTGGTCGCCACCCGCGGCGGCTCCCGACGCCGCGGAAGGACCGGAGGGGGCAGAGGGGCTTGAGGGGTTTGAGGGGCCGGTCTGCGCCGCGGCGGACACGGCGGGCAGGCCGAGGAGGGCGGCAGTCGTGACGACGACGGCCACGGATGATCTCCGCAAGGGTTGTCTCCCGAGTGGTCGAGTTGATCACTACGGGAAACAGGCTAGGTTTTTTCGCGCAATTCTGAAATGTGCGGAATTCGTGTTATTTCATCGAGCCCATGATCATGAACTCGGCGCGCCGCGCGCCGATGTAAACGGTTTCCGTGATGATCGGCCCCGCAGGACGACGAGATCGGCAGACATACGCAGACATGTGGCTTCGATCACATCTGCCGATATTGTTTTCTTCGTTGCCCCTGGTATACAGGGCCACAGGGTGTCACCACAAGGAAGCGAAGCGCGTTATCCACCGCGAAACAAGGAGAGATTTCAACCTGCCGAACAATGCGTGAAAGAGATGTAACAGATTTTTATTTCATGAACCTTCTACTACTTCACGCGGCGGGGTGGCGATGACCGGTTACGCGAGCCCGGAAACACCGACAAGACCAAGCCGCTCGTCGTCCAGCTGTGGCATGACGACCTGGGCCGTCAGGCCGCCCACGACCATGGCGCCGAACCCGGCTGCGACCTGCCCGTCGGTCCGGCCGGCATCTCGTGCCGGCCGGGCACCGGCTCGTCAGCGCAGGAACGCGGCGGCCACTCCGGCGTCGACGGGGATGTGCAGGCCGGTGGTGAGGGACAGGTCGCCGCCGGTGACGGCGAAGACGGCGGCGGCGACGTGCTCGGGCAGCACCTCCCGCTTGAGCAGGGTGCGCTGGACGTAGAACTCGCCCAGCTCGTCCTCCGGCCCGCCGCAGACGGACGCCCGGTTAGCGCCCCAGCCGGAGGCGAAGATGCCGGAGCCGCGGACCACCCCGTCGGGGTTGATCCCGTTGACCCGGATGCCGTGCTCGCCGAGCTCGGCCGCGAGCAGGCGCACCTGGTGGGCCTGGTCGGCCTTGGCCGCTCCGTAGGCCACGTTGTCCGGCCCGGCGAACACGGCGTTCGTGGAGACGATGTAGACGATGTCGCCGCCCATGCCTTGTTCGATCATGATGCGGGCCGTCTCGCGGGAGACGAGGAACGAGCCGCGGGCCATCACGTCGTGCTGGAGGTCCCAGTCGTCCACGGTGGTCTCCAGCAGGGAGCGCGACAGGGACAGCCCGGCGTTGTTGACCACCAGGTCCACCCCGCCGAAGGCCAGCACGGCCTGCCGTACGGCCTCGGTGACCTGGGCCTCGTCGGTGACGTCGGCCTGCACGGCCACGGCGGCGTCGGCGGGGCGGTACGCGCGGGCCCCGATCTCGGCGGCGACCTTCTCGGCGGCGGCGAGGTCGCGGTCGGCGACCACCACGCAGGCGCCCTCGGCGGCCAGGCGGCGGGCGGTGGCCGCGCCGATGCCCGAGCCGCCGCCGGCGACCAGCGCGATCCGGGTGGCCAGCGGTTTGGGCGCCGGCAGGCGGCGCAGCTTGGCCTCCTCCAGTTCCCAGTATTCGATGCGGAACTTCTCCGACTCCTCGATGGGGGCGTAGACCGACAGCGCCTCGGCACCGCGCATCACGTTGATCGCGTTGAGGAAGAACTCACCGGCGACGCGGGCGGTCTGCTTGTCCTTGCCGAAGGAGAACATGCCGACGCCCGGAACCAGCACGATGGCGGGGTCGGCGCCGCGCAGCGGCGGCGAGGTGGGGATGGCGTTCCGCTCGTAGTAGGCGCGGTAGTCCTCGCGGTAGGCGGCGTGCAGCTCGCCGAGGCGGGAGATCGCGTCCTCCAGCGGTGCGCCGGCGGGCAGGTCGAGCACCATCGGCGCGACCTTGGTGCGCAGGAAGTGATCGGGGCAGGAGGTGCCGCGCTCAGCGAGCTCGGGGTGGCGTTCGCGGGACAGGAAGTCGAGCACCTCTGGGGTGTCGGTGTAGTGGCCGACCTGGCGGACGTCGGTCGAGCACAGGCCGCGCAGCACCGGGAACAGCGCCGCCGCCCGCTCGTGCCTGGCCGCCTCCGGCAGCGGCTCCCAGCCCGGCCTGACCGCGCCGAACGGCTCGGGCCTGCCGTGCTCGGCGATGTACGCCTCGGCGGTGCGGGTGATCCACAGGGAGTTGTCCGCGCATTCGGCGGAGGTGGCGCCCCAGGCGGTGATGCCGTGCCCGCCGAGGACGCAACCGACGGCCTGGGGGTTGGCGTCCTTGATGGCGGCGATGTCCAGGCCGAGCTGGAAACCGGGCCGCCGCCACGGCACCCAGACCACCCGGTCGCCGTAGACGCGCCGGGTCAGCTCCTCCCCGTCGGCGGCGGCCGCGATGGCGAGCCCCGCGTCGGGGTGCAGGTGGTCGACGTGCGCCGCGTCGACCAGGCCGTGCATCGTGGTGTCGATCGACGGCGCGGCCCCTCCCTTGCCGAAGGCGCAGTGGTCGAAGGCCGCGACCATCTCGTCCTCGCGTTCGACGCCGGGGTAGACGCCGGTAAGCGCGCGCAGCCGGTCGAGCCGGAGCACGGCCAGGCCGGCCTCGGTGAGCGTGCCGAGGTCGCCGCCCGACCCCTTCACCCACATCAGTTCCACGTCGGAGCCGGTGACCGGGTCGAGGGCCGTTCCCTTGGCCGAGGCGTTGCCCCCGGCGAAGTTCGTGTTGCGGGGATCGGCTCCCAGCAGGTGCGCGCGTTCGAGCAGCTGCTCAACCGGCGTGGTCATGAAATTTCCCCCTACGAGTGGTTCGATGGGTCCGGACGATGATGGCCTTATGGGATGAGTTATGACAAAACGGGCGACCGGCGGCAGGCTACAGCGACGGGCCGAGCGGCCGGAGACCGGCCCCCGGACCTGGCAGGCGGACCTGGCCGGCGGTAAGGCGCGACCGGTGAGGCGCGCCCGGTGAGGCGCGGAAGGATTCCGCAAGACGTCAGGCGCCCCAGTCGGCCCTGGTGCCGCCGACCCGCTCAGCCGGATCTCGCAGAAGCAGCCCGACCGGGCGTAGGCCCCGCATGGGGCCCACCGGGCGTAGGCCCGCATGGGATCGGGATCGAGTCTCATCTCCGGACGACTCCGCGACCTGGCGCGTCACAGCGCACCACTCCAGACCTGTCGTCCCCTCAGCGGGGAGACCGCCTGGGACCACGCCGAAGCCCGCCTGCCCACTCTCCCGTGAGCCGGGGTGTCCCGCTTCGGCGTCAGCGGACGCGGGCCACGCCGCCGAGCGCGCCGGCCTTCCCCTCCTGTACGAAGGGGTAGTCGGTGTCGGGCCTCCACTCCTGCAGCGGCACCACTCCCGGCTCGACCAGGTCGAGACCGTCGAAGAACGCGAGGATCTGGTCGTACGACCGGGAGGTGGTGCCGGGGACGGAGGTCCGGCTGAAGACCTTGCGGCCCTCCTCCTCCTGGTCATCGCTCAGGTCGCCGAGGGAGCCGTGCGACACGACCAGATAGCCGCCCGGCACGAGCGGGTCCTGGAGCGCCGCGACGATCTTCATCGCCTCGTCGTCGTCCGGGATGAAGTGCAGCACACCGAGCAGGAGGACGGCGACCGGCTGGGAGAAGTCGATGTGCTCCCGGACCTCCGGATGCCGCAGCAGCGCCTCGGGGTCGCGCATGTCCGCCTCGATCGCGCGCACCCGCTCGTTCTCGGCGAGGATGGCCCGCGCGTGGACGAGGACGATGGGGTCGTTGTCCACATAGACGACCCGGGACTCCGGGGCCAGTTCCTGGGCGACCTGGTGGACGTTGCGCTGCGTCGGAAGCCCGGCGCCGACGTCGAGGAACTGGCGGATGCCCTGCCGCGCGAGGTAGGTGACGGCCCGGATCAGGAACTCGCGGTTCTCCCGGGCGATGTCGGGGAGGTTGGGCAGGATCTCGATGATCTTCTCGGCGGCCTCGCGATCCGCCGCGAAATTGTCCTTGCCGCCCAGGTAGTAGTCGTACATCCGGGCCACGCTCGGCGTAAACGGGTCGACGCCCGCCGGCGCCTTACGCTCGTCCACAACACTCCCCTCGTCGTACATCAAGGATGGTACGTCCTTGATCGCGACAAGGGGGACGCGTCACCAATTCGTCATCGAACGCCAGAAACCGGCACGAAGAGGCTGAGTGTAGGCGAATCCGTTATCCACCTCGATGGACCGCTCCCTGACGTGCCGAGACGGTAATTTACCGACTTACGGACAGTACGTTACCGGCCTCGACGCACGTCTCACACTCTTGACAGTGCGCGCCGTCCCCACCTACGGTCACGGAAACATCGCCGCCATCCACCCGCAGCCCAAAATGTTAGCGCTAACAGGTCGAGGAGCCCCCACTGATGAGAGCGGTCCCCCCGCCGCAGCTCACCCCGCCCCTCCGCGGGAACGTTTCACGCCGCCCCGCCCTCACGAATACGACCTCCCTCATGCGCGATCGCCTCATGACCGCCTTACCTGCGCACCTGAGGTGAACGCCACCCTCTCCACCACGGCATAACCGGCAGGACATCGCCTTCGCCGCGAGTCCGCACGCTCCGCCCCTTCCAGCGGGACCGCCACCCCGGCCGGACCCGGGACGAGTCCTCCTTCGCGGGCCGACGCTTCGCCCGCATACCAGTCGACCGCCCGCTCAGATCCCACCCCCCACTCCCGTCAGGCATTTCCTGGCATTGCTCATCAGAGGAGTTTCGCGTGCCCGAAAATCGCCGATCCACGGCGATCCCCCGACGGTTCCGGAGGATCTCGCTCGCGACGGCCGCCACGCTCGTGTGCGGCGGTCTCGTGTCCAACGGTGGTGTGGCGAACGCCTCCGACGGATGGTCGCCGAAGCCGTCGTACACCTCGACCGACAAGGGTGACGGCACCTATACGGTGCCGATCCTCAACTCCGACGTGCCGGACATCAGCGTGGAGCGCGTTCCGGCGGCGGAGAACAAGGAGCACCGGGACGTCTACTACATGATCAGCACAACGATGCACCTGAGCCCGGGCGCGCCGATCATGAAGTCGTACGACCTGGTCAACTGGGAGATCGTCAACTACGTGTTCGACCGGGCCGACATCGGCGACGCGTTCTCCCTCCGCAACGGGCAGAACTCCTACGGCCAGGGCCAGTGGGCGTCGTCGCTGCGCTACCACGACGGCAGGTTCTACGTCGTCTTCAACACCAACAACCTCGGCGGCGCATACCTCTACAGCACCGACGACGTCGAGAACGGCAAGTGGACGCGCACGCCGCTGGGCCGCGCCCTGCACGACCCGTCGCTGTTCTTCGACGACGACGGCACGGCGTACATCTTCTACGGCTCCGGCAGCACGAGCGCCGTGCGCCTGAAGTCCGATATGTCGGGCATCGACAAGGACTTTCCAAGCATCTTCGCGGCGAGCGACTACGCCGGCAAGCCGTTCATCGGCGGCCTGTTCGAGGGCGCCCAGGTCTTCCACATCAACGGCTACTACTACGTGGTCATCATCACCTGGCCCTCCGGGCAGGGACGCCAGGTCGCCATGTTCCGCTCGAAGGACCTGCTCGGGCGCTACACCTCGGCGGACGGCTCGAACACCTACGAGGCGCGCGGGGTGCTCAACTCCAACGGCTTCGCCCAGGGCAGCCTCGTGCCGATCTCCCGCAACGGCGGCACCGACTGGTATGGCATGTTCTTCCGGGACAACTTCCCGATCGGGCGCACCCCGGCGCTCATCCCCGCCACCTGGCAGGACGGGTGGCCGACGTTCGGCAACAACGGGGTCGTGCCGGTGGGCGGCGCGTTCGACAAGCCGATCAAGCTGAGCGCGGAGGAGGAGAGGTTCGAGCAGCAGAAGAGCCTCGTCGCCTCCGACGACTTCGCCAACGACGCTCCGCACAAGGCGTACATGGACGAGCAGTGGACGATCCCTGACCCGCCCACGTACGACGACTCGCTCATCGGCGTCGAGCTCCTGCAGAACGCCGGGTTCGAGTCCGACGCGGTCGCGCCGTGGGCCGGGCAGTTCGGCGCGACGCTCAGCCGCGACACGAGCGATCCGGCCGCGGGCTCGGCGGCGCTGAAGGTGAGCAACCGCACGCTCAACGGGTCCGGGCCGAACCAGTACCTGAACGGGAAGGTGCAGCGCGGTGTGACCTACACCGTGTCGGCGAAGATCAAGTACGCCTCGGGCCCGAGCAGCATCCGGTTCAATCTCGTGGCCGACTGGGGCGCGGGCGTCCAGACGATGGCGTCCGGGAACGTTCCGGCCGGGCAGTGGACGACCGTGACGGGCCAGTACACCGTCCCGGCGACGGCGAACGTGGACAACTTCAAGTTCGCGGTCGAGACCCCGTGGGGCAACCCGCAGCCGGCGTCGTCGAGCGTGGACTACCTGATCGACGACGTCTCGATCGTCGGTCAGCCGGTGACGACCGAGAACCCCTCCAAGGAGGAGATCGCCCCCAACGGGTCGCGGCTCGGCCCGGTGTGGGAGTGGAACCACGCCCCCGACAACCGCTACTGGTCGCTCACGGACCGGGACGGATGGCTGCGGCTGACGACCGGCAAGGTGGTCACCGGCAAGTACGTCTACACCAAGCTGTCCAACCGGGACGAGCTGACCTGGTTGGAGGAGGCGCGGAACACGCTGTCACAGCGGACGTTCGGGCCGCGGCAGTCCGTCGAGACCAGGATGGACATCTCCGGCATGAAGAACGGTGACGTCGCCGGCCTGGCCGCCTACAACCGCGGGTTCTCCTACGTGGCGGTCAAGCGCGTCGACGGCCAGAACACCCTCGGCGTCGTCAACCGGGTGCAGCCGTTCGCGGTCGACATCGACCAGTCGGCGATCGAGAACTTCGTGCCGGGCACGACGGTGCCGCTGGGAGACGCGACCCAGGTGTACGTGAAGGCGGACCTCGACTTCAGCTCGCCGGTCGGGCAGCTGTGGACGACGTTCTACTACAGCCTCGACGGGCTGAAGTGGACCCAGCTGGGCAGCCGGGTGGGCCCGCAGACGCTGGACGGCAGCCTCTCGCACTTCATGGGACACCGGGTCGGCCTGTTCGACTACGCGACGAAGGAGAAGGGCGGGCACGTCGACTTCGACTACTACGAGCTCAGCGACACGCTGACCGCCCAGAACAAGCCGCTCGACACGAGCGCCCTCGACGCGGCCATCGCGTACGCGGGCACGCTCGACAAGCGCGACTACCCGGCGGACGCCTGGGCCGGCATGCAGGCCGCGCTCGACGGTGCGAAGGCGGCGCGGGCCGGTCAGTTCGGCACCCAGAACCAGATCGACGCGCCGGAGCGGGCGCTCAGCTACCAGCTGGCCCGGCTCGGCACGCTCAAGGCCGCCTCGCCGGAGGTCAAGCTGACCGTCACCGCCGCCTCGCGCTGCATCGGCACCTCGGCCTACGTGGCGGTCACGGCCGTCAACAACGGCGATGTGCCGGCGACGATCACGCTGACCACCCCGTTCGGGTCCAAGACCGTGGCCGACGTGGCCCCGGGCAAGCAGGCCTACCAGTCCTTCAACACCCGCGCCGCCCACATCGACGCCGGCACGGCGACCGCGAAGGGCACCGCCACGATCGACGGCAAGCAGGTCACCACGTCCTACGACGCCGCCTACACCGCGGCCGGCTGCGACTGAGCCGCTCACCCCGCGGCCGGCCACGGCCGGCCGCACCGGCGGTGACCACCGTCCACGTGTAGGGGACACCGCCACAGCACAACCGGGGCCGGCCGGCCGACCGGCTCCGCCCCCTAACACGTCGCGCGCGTCCGCGCGGTTCGCCGGGGCGGCTGCCCATCCCTGTCCGCAGTGAGCCGACCCGCCCCGGGGCGTCCGTGTCCCCGGAAAAGGCTGAGGTCAAGGAGGATATTTCGTGTTGAAGCGTGTTCGAAGGACGACCCGCCGACGAGTCGCCGCTATGGCGGTGGCCGGCGCCATGCTGGCCGCGGCGGTCGCCGCGACGGCGGGGCCGGCCCAGGCCGCCGCCCCGAACATCATCGTGAACGGCGGGTTCGAGGACGGCCTCGGCAGCTGGTTCGTCAACAACGGCAATGCGACCGACGGCGCCACGCTGTCGCCCACAACGGACGCGTACGCGGGCGCGAGCGCCGTGCTCGTCACCGGCCGCAAGACGACCGGATCCGGTCCGATGCAGGACCTGTCCGGCAAGGTGCAGGCCGGCAAGACGTACGCGATCACGGCGCGGGTGAAGTACGAGAACCCCAACAGCCCGGCGACCAAGCAGTTCTTCGCCACCATGCACTACGGCGGCTCGACCTACACGAACGTCGGCACGGTGACGGTGGCACGCGGACAGTGGGGGCTCATCCAGGGCACCTTCACGATTCCCGCCGGGCAGAGCGTCTCCACCGCGAGGCTGTTCTTCGAGACGCCCTGGACGTCGGACCCCGCGTCCGCCCCGGACACGCACCTCATGGACTTCAAGGTCGACGACGTGTCCGTCTCCGAGTTCGTGCCGTCGACGACCATCGAGGCGCTCGGCAAGAACCCCGGAGAGGGCAACCCGCTTATCTCGCACAAGTTCGGCGCGGACGGCAACGCGTTCGTCCACAACGGCCGCGTGTACATCTACATGACCAACGACACGCAGGAGTACAAGCCCGGTCCCACCGGGGTCTCCTCGACGAACACCTACGCCAGCATCAACACGATCACGGTCATCTCGTCCGACGACCTCATGAACTGGGTCGACCACGGCGAGATTCCCGTCGCGGGCCCGAGCGGGATCGCCCGCTACGCGAACAACTCGTGGGCCCCCGCCATGGAGAGCAAGGTCGTCGACGGCAAGGAGAAGTTCTTCCTCTACTTCGCCAACAGCGGCGGCGGCTCGGGCGTCATCGTCGGCGACTCGCCGGTCGGTCCGTGGCACGACGAGCGCGGCAACCTGCTCATCACCAGTGCGACGCCAGGTGCGTCGGACGGCAAGAACTGGCTCTTCGATCCCGGCGTGTTCATCGACGACGACGGCCAGGGCTACCTCGTCTTCGGTGGTGGCGGCGACGACGGGTCGCGCAGCGCCGAGAACACCAACCATCCGAAGTCCACGCGTGTGATCAAGCTCGGCGACGACATGATCAGCACCGAGGGCTCGGCGGAGGTCATCGACGCGCCGCTCGTGTTCGAGGCCGGCTACCTGTTCAAGCGCGACGGCAAGTACTACTACTCGTACTCGTCGAACTTCGGCTTCGGCGGCCCGATCGACCCCAACGGCCCGCCGACCGGGGCCATCGCGTACCTCATGGCCGACAGCCCGATGGGCCCCTGGACGCCGGAGACGTACAAGGGCGTCATCTTCCGCAACCCGGGCACCTACTTCGGCGCCGGCGGCAACAACCACCAATCGGTGTTCAAGCTCGGCGACCAGTACTACTTCACCTACCACGCCCAGACCCTCAACAGCCGCATCACGGGCGGCGCCACGCAGGGCTTCCGCAGCCCGCACCTCGCCAAGCTCGACTTCAACGCGGACGGCACGATCAAGGAGGTGAAGGGCGACTACAAGGGCGTCGAGCAGATCCGCAACCTCAACCCGTACCGAGTGATCGAGGCCGAAACGATCGCCTGGCAGCAGGGCATCGCGACGAAGAAGATCGACGGCGGGTCGGAGGAGTTCGGCGCGCAGGCCCCGAACCTCGTCGTGCACGACATCGACAACGGCGACTGGACGTCGCTCGCGAAGGTCGACTTCGGCACGGACGGCGCCGGGGCAGTCACCGCCAAGGTGCGCCCGCTCGTGGCCGACGGGAAGATCGAGATCCGTCTCGACGGCCGCACCTCGCCCGTGGTGGCGACCATCCCCGTCGACGCGCCGCTTGGCGAGTGGACGAAGCTGACCGCCAAGCTCGACGGCGTCAAGGGCGTGCACGACGTGTACTTCACCTACGCCGGGCCCGACGGAGCGGACCTCTTCGAGGTCGACTCCTGGTCCTTCGCGACCGCCTCGTCGCCGGTCAAGCTGACCGTGACGGCCTCGCCGCGCTGCATCGGCGCCTCGGCGTACCTGGCGGTCACGGCCGTCAACAACGGCGATGTGCCGGCGACGATCACGCTGACCACCCCGTTCGGGTCCAAGACCGTGGCCGACGTCGCCCCGGGCAAGCAGGCCTACCAGTCCTTCAACACCCGCGCCGCCCACATCGACGCCGGCACGGTCACCGCGAAGGGCACCGCCACGATCGACGGCAAGCAGGTCACCACGTCCTACGACGCCGCCTACACCGCGGCCAGCTGCGGCTGAGCCGCTCACACCGCGGCCGGCCACGGCCGGCCGCACCGGCGGTGACCGCGGTCCCCACAACGGGGACACCGCCACAGCACAACCCGGGGCCGGCCGGCCGACCAGCCGACCGGCCCCGCCCCTCATCAATGGAGCGATGATCATATGAAAAGCACCAGGACCACCGAGCTGCTGGCCGCGTCCGTGCTCGGCCTCACCCTGGCCGGCGCCGGCCTGGCCGGCCCCGCCGCGGCCGCCGACGACCCCGGCACCGGCAACGGCATCGACGTGTCGGTGAACATCACCCCCACCACCACCCCCGGCCAGCTGTCGATGACCGTGGCCGACAACAACGGGGTGTCCCTGCAGGAGAACGGCTCCGACGCCGCCGCCCGCCAGTTCACCGGCACCCTGCCGACGGTCACGGTGACCGACACCCGCAGCCCCGAGGAGATCCCCCAGGGCGAGTACTGGGCGGTCGTGGGCCAGGCCAGCCAGTTCGTCGCCACCGGCGACCCGGCCAAGACCATCGGCCCCGAATACCTGGGCTGGAAGCCGCGCCTGCTGAGCGACTCCTCCACCGGCGCGGTCTCGGCCGGTGAGCCGGTCTCCAGTGTCGTCTCCGACGGCACCGGCGCCCCCGAGGTGGGCCTGAAGGGCCAGGAACTCCTCGTCTCCACCGCCAACTCCGCCGACGAGATCGGCACCTCCAAGGTCAACGCCGACCTCGCCCTGCGCACCTCCCCCGACGTCGCCGCCGGGGAATACCACTCCACCCTCACACTGTCACTGTTCAACCAGTCCTGACCCCGCAGGCGGGACACCACCGCCGTGTCCCACGCTGTCGGCGTGATCGTCGTGGTTGCCATGGTCGCGTTCGCCGTCCCGGCCGGGGCCGACACCACCTGGTCGGTCGTCCCGGCCGACGCGAACGGCCCCGACAAGAAGGTCGTCACCGCCGCCCAGGTCAGGGCCGCGCTCCTGCGTGACGCCGACGCGCTGATCGTCCATCATGGCGGCGTTCGCCTGTGAACGCGCGCTACGGCACATCCTCGAAGGAGGCAGGCAATGGCGATGACAAAACGACGGAGACGGCATTCGGCTGCGTCAACGGCAGCGGCGCTCGCGGCCGTGGGCCTGTGAAGGGAGGCGGTCAGATGGCACGCGCCGAGGGCACCGCGGCGGCCAGGCGCGCGGAGCAGGCCCTGGCAGGGATCGCGATTCCCAACGCCGACGACGTGCGGGGGAACGTGAGCCTGCCGACGACGGTGGCGACGGCACCGGGCGCGGTGGTGAAGTGGACCTCGTCGAACCCGGACATCGTGTCCGATCAGGCGGACGGCGCGATCGCGGCGGGCGTGGTGAAGCGCCCGCCGGCCGGGGCCGGGCCGGCCACGGTGACCCTGACGGCGTGCGTCACCGTCGACGCCGCCGAGGCTCGCCGTGAGTTCCTCCTGACGGTGCGCCCCGCGGTGAAGCTCGCCCCGTTCTCACGCTACGGAATGGTGAACTTCGCCAGGTCGAACAGCCAGGCGGGGCAGCAGATCTACATGGCCACGAGCGTCGGCAACGACCCGACCCGCTGGGCGGCGGTCAACAACGGAGAGATGGTCCTCCAGTCCACCAAGGGCATGCACGCCGTGCGCGACCCGTCGATCGTCCGGTCGCCGGAGGGAGACAGGTTCTACCTCGTCGCCACGGACCTGAACGTCGACGGCACGGCCTACGGGTGGAAGGGCTGGGACTGGGCGCAGAGCGGCGCCAGCCGCTACATCGAGGTCTGGGAGTCGCGTGACCTGCGGACCTGGTCGGAGCAGCGGCACGTCCGGGTGGCCCCGGACGAGGCGGGGATGGCCTTCGCCCCGGAGGCGATCTGGGACGAGGCGATCGGGGCCTACGTCGTCTACTGGACGTCGTCGATGTATCCACCCGGGACCTACTACACCCCTGACCACGACGACCCGAACGGCCGCTATCCGCTGACGAGGAATCAGACCCTCTACACCACGACGCGCGACTTCGTGACGTTCACGCCGGCGAAGGTGATGAGCGGCAGGCCCGGCCACGGGACGCTCGACGCCGTCATCATCAGGGACGACGAGGACGGGTCCTACCACCGGTTCGTCGCCGACCGCATCTCCACCGGCGTCGGGGTCACCACGTACGTCCCCGGCTGCGCGATAGACGACATCTATCAAGAGCGTTCGACGTCGGTGCTCGCGCCGCCCGAGGACTGGGAGCTCGTCAGGGGCCGCATCACCCACGAGGCGATGAACACGACCTACGCCGAGGCGCCGATGGTCGTCAAGGCGAACCCCGGCGACGTACGCGGCAAGGGCTACTACCTGTGGGCGGACCAGAAGTGGGCCGGCGCACCCGCGGGAGACTATATGGAGGAGCAGCTCAGCCCTTACTGGGGCAAGGACCTCGCGTCGGGCCAGTGGTCGCCCATCACCTGGGAGACACCGGGCTACAGCCTCGCGAACGGGGTCATCCGCCACGGGCACGTCTTCGCGCTGACGCAGGCGGAGCACGCCGCCCTGCGCGGCGCCGACCTGTCGTCGGTCTCGGTGAGGACGCCCCCGGCCACGACCGTCTACGCCATCGGTCAGCCCCTCGACCTGACGGGCCTCACGGTGACCGCCGACTACACGGACGGTGTGAAGGACGAGGTCCTGGCCGAGGGATACGGCGGATACTCGGTGTCGGGGTACGACCCGGCCATCTCCGGGACGCAGACCGTGACCGTCTCGTACACGGTGGCCGGTGTGACGAGGAGCGCCTCGTTCCAGGTCCACGTCGTGAACGTGTCCGGCTCTAAGCCCTCGGCTACCGCGCCATCCTCGAACCGGCCCATGTGACCACGATCAGCCGCGCACCCCGGCCGGTCGTGACCGGCCGGGGTCCGCTGGCGCATTCCTACGCACCGCCCGATTCTCGGATCAGCGGTAGCCGGCGGAGGTGACGTCGGCCTGCACCGCGTTCTCGGTCGCGTCGGACGGGTAACCGGCGACCATGGCTCCCTCGTAGAAGGTGCCCTGGCTCAGGTTGGTGTTGGTGGCGCAGCAGTCGCCGCCGCTGCCCAGGATGATCGCGCCCTGCTTCTTCATCGGGCTGTAGCCGCGGGGAAGCGCGCCGTCCCACAGCGTGGTCATCGCGCCGGTCTGCGCGTTGCCGCCCTTGATGGCGAAGCGCGACGTGCCGTTGTTCTTCAGCATCGCGGTGACGAACTTGCTGGTGAAAGCCCGCTGGTTCGGGTTCCACGACGAGCTGCCGCCGGGGTAGAGGCCGTATTCGAGGTCGGCCTGCACCCACGGGCCGGTCCCCGAGCACCCGCCGAACCAGCAACTCGTGCCGAAGTAGATGGCGTCCATCGCGCCGGCCCCGTCGGCCTTCCTGGTCGTCTCGCTGTTGCCGTAGTCGAAGCAGCAGCCGCTGTTGACGTGCGTGCCACTGGTCACCATGTACATGCCCTCGGGCGCGCTGCCGGTCGGCACGCCGGTCAGGTGACCGTCCCGCCAGTAGCTGTTGCCGGGCTTGATGTAGAGCGAGTAGGCCTTGCTGCCGCCGACCGTCAGCGACTCGGTTGTCGCGGTCGCGGGGGTGTCCTTGCCGCCGGCCCCGCCGGGTCCCTGGTAGAGCATGTTGTTGCCGTGCCCGGACTGGTCGTAGATCACGGTGATGACACATGAGGTGCCGGCGCAGAACGAGTCCTGCGCCGCCGCGTTGGCGGTGCCGCCCGCGGTCAGGACGCCGATGTCCCTGGTCGCGTTGTCGGAGGAGCGCCTGACCTGGTACAGGTTGCCGCTGTAGGAGTGGTAGAGCGCCCGCGTCGTGCTGTGCGCGGCCACACAGGGCGTGCCGCCCGCGGCGTAGATGTCACACGGCTTGCTCGCCACCGGTGTGGATGACGGGCTGGCCGAAGGACTCGGGGAAGGGCTCGTGGAAGGGCTCGTGGACGGGCTGGGGCTGGGCGAACCAGTGACGCCGCCGGTGCAGGTCACGCCGTTGAGGGCGAAGCTCGTCGGCACCGGGTTGGAGCCGTTGAACGCTCCGTTGAACCCGAAGCCGGTGCTGCCGCCGCTGGGGATGCTGCCGTTGTAGTCCACGTTGGTCACGGTGACCTGGGAGCCCGACTGGGTGTAGGTGCCGTTCCACAGCTGGGTGATGGTCTGCCCGGCGGAGAACGACCAGGTCAGCTTCCAGCCGTTGATCGGGTCCCCGAGGTTGGTGACGTTCACGTTCGCGCCGAAGCCGCCCGGCCACTGGTTCGTGACCGAGTAGTCCACGCGACATCCTGTGGCCGCGTGCGCGGCGGGCGCGGTCAGCGCACCGGCCACGCCGGCCACGGCGGCGAGCCCGGTGGCGAGCCAGAGCCGCAGGCGAGGGACCTTCATCCGTACTCCCGGGGTTCGTTTCACGTCTTCATGCGGTCAGCGACAACACAGGTGGCTCGGACTTCTCGTGAGCCGGCAGAGGTGGTGAATTCGTTGTTAGCGTTAACAATTCTTCTGCGGAATCGGTCCTTCTCTGTCGGGGGCATGTGTGATGGTGGTGCGGCGGAGCAAATACGACGCGAGGGAGCCTCGTCAAGGTCCGGGTCTTCTCCGCGCCGGCCCTCGGTCCGTCGGCAGCCTGTCCCACCTGCTCCCATCAGTGCGCGGTCCGGGCGCCTCGCGGGGTTCGGGTGGTGAAACTTTCACAGCTACACCGACGTAACGTTCTGAGCGCCATCGGCCGACTGACGACCATAAAGGCGTTCCGCGATGGAGCTGGGGAATCTTTTCACTGTTCAGGTCGCTCACCAGCGCAGGCCAGCAAGGATGAGGCCCCGCACCTCAACGAAACAATTTCGAGATTCCCTTGACAGGTTTCTTCGCGGTTTCCAAACTGAGTCCCGAAGCGGCCTCCTGCCGGGGTCGGTGGTGAGCGGCAGGGGTTCCCGGTCGCGACGTCGTGAGTGTCGCGTCCGCAGATGATCGGGCCGCGAATCCGCCAGGTCTGGCTTCCGCTCGCTCTCGTGCACGTCGATGGAGCACCGGCCGGCCTGAGTTCCCGTCAGCCGGCATCACCGCGCGCGGCGGCGTAGTCGCCGTGTCTCCCCCTGGAGTGTGAATGAACAGGTCCGCACGATTGCGCACGGCGTTGTTCGCCGCCTCGGCGGCCGGGATGGTTCTCGCGGCCGGTCCGCCCGGCAGCGCGTCCGCGGGCACCGTTCCCGGTTCGGCCCCGGCGGCCGCACTGCGCCTGGCCGCCTGGCCGTCCCCCACCGGTCAGCAGGCGGTCGGCGCCACGATCAACGTCTCGGGCACGCTCGACGGGGGGATGAAGCGCTACTACGGCACCGGCGCCCTCGGCAGCGGCAGCCAGAGTGAAAGTCAGCCCCCCATGTTCAAACTGGCCGACGGCGCGGTGCTGAAGAACGTCGTCATCGGCGCGCCCGCCGCCGACGGCGTCCACTGCATGGGCACGTGCACCCTGCAGAACGTGTGGTGGGAGGACGTCGGCGAGGACGCGGCCACGTTCAAGGGCACCTCGTCGTCGCAGACGATGACCGTCGACGGCGGCGGCGCCAGGGCGGCCAGCGACAAGGTCTTCCAGCACAACGGCCCCGGCACCATGTACATCAAGAACTTCCAGGTGCAGAACTTCGGCAAGCTCTACCGCTCCTGCGGCAACTGCTCGACCCAGTACAAGCGCAACGTCGTCATCCAGAACGTCACGGCGACCACGCCCGGCAAGGTGCTGGCCGGCATCAACACCAACTACGGCGACACCGCGCGCTTCTCGCAGATCACGATCGTCAACGACCCCGGCAGGAAGGTCGTCGTCTGCGAGAAGTACAGGGGCGTGACCAGTGGCGAGCCGACGAAGATCGGCAGCGGTGCCGACGGCGTCAACTGTGTCTACTCGTCGTCCACCATCACCTACCGGTAGACCCGCCACCCGGAACTCAATTCACGAGGATTCCCGGTCCCCGATTTCCGGGCCCCTGATTCTCGGGACTCCGATTTCGTGGGCCTCTCCTCGTCATTCCCCATGCACCCGTAGCTCATCTCAAGGAGGATTCGTGCGAAAGGTGAGAGTCCTGCTCGCCGCCGGCATTCTCGCAGGCGCCCCGATCGCCCTGCAGAACCCGGCCGGCGCCCTGGAGAACGGCGTGGCCCGCACGCCGCCCATGGGCTGGAACAGCTGGAACACCTTCGGCTGCAACATCTCCGAATCGCTGATCAAGCAGATGGCCGACGCCATCGTCAACTCGGGCCTGCGCGACCTGGGCTACAAGTATGTCGTGGTGGACGACTGCTGGTTCAACCCCACCCGCGACTCCGCGGGGAACCTGCAGGGCAACCCGTCGCGGTTCCCGAGCGGAATGAAGGCGCTCGGCGACTACCTGCACGGCAAGGGGCTGAAGTTCGGCCTCTACGAGGTGCCGGTCGACAAGACCTGCGCGCAGTATTTCAGCAGCTACCCGGGCGCGACCGGAAGCCAGGGGCACGAGGCGCAGGACGCCCGGCAGTTCGCCGCCTGGGGCGTGGACTACCTGAAGTACGACTGGTGCTCGCCCAATGGCACCATCGACGACCAGGTCCGTACGTTCGCGAAGATGCGTGACGCGCTGGCCGCGACCGGACGGCCCATCGTCTACAGCATCAACCCCAACAGCATCCACGCGAAGACGGGGCCGCAGCGCGACTGGGGCGACGTCGCCAACATGTGGCGGACGACCGAGGACATCACCAATAAGTGGGACACCGGTCAGACCAACGGTTACCCGATGGGCATCCAGAACATCGTCAACGTCACCGTCCCACTCGCGTCGTACGCGAGACCGGGAGCGTTCAACGACCCGGACATGATGGAGGTCGGCCGTGGTGGCATGACCGACACCGAGATGCGCAGCCACTTCGCCCTCTGGGCGATGATGGCCTCACCCCTGATCGCCGGAAACGACCTGCGCTCCATGGACTCGGCGACACAGACCATCCTCAAGAACCAGAACCTGATCGCCATCAACCAGGACCCGCTCGGCCTGCAGGCCCGCCAGATCAGCAACGACGGGACCCGGCGCGTGCTGGCCAAAAAGCTCGGCAACGGCGACGTCGCGGTCGCCCTGTTCAACCAGGGCGGCAGCACCACCACGGTCAGCACCACCGCGGCCGCGATCGGGCTGTCCGGCGGTTCGTTCATCCTGCGCGACGCGTGGACGAACGCCGTCAGCGGCAGCAACGGCACCATCTCGGCCGCCGTGCCGGCGCACGGCACCGTCGTCTACCGGGTCAGCGGCGACACGACCCCCTCGCCGACTCCCACGCCGTCGCCGTCCTCCACGCCGTCACCGTCCCCCACGCCGTCACCGTCCCCCACACCGTCGCCAAGTGCGCGACCCGGCGGGTGTACGGCGACCTACCGGCTGGTCAACAACTGGGGCGGCGGCTTCCAGAGCGAGGTGACCGTCGGCAACACCGGGTCGGCCACGCTCAACGGCTGGACCGTGACGATGACCCTGGCCGGCGGGCAGACCGTCACGAGCCTGTGGAACGGCGTGAACACCGGCACCAGCGGCGCGATCACCGTCAAGAACGCCCCCTACAACGGCGCCGTCGCCGCCAACGGGTCGACGACGTTCGGCTTCACCGCCGAAGGTGACGGCTCGATCGCCCCGACCAGCGTGACCTGCACGAGCCCGTGACCGAGCGGAAAGCCGGAGCTCGCGAATCATCCACTCAGAGATTGAGGAAACACCTGTGCGAGATGTCAGCTCTTTCCACCGGCGGTTGAGGCTGTCGGCCGCCGCCGTCGCCGCGCTGTTGGCGGCCGGCGTCGGCGTGGCCGGTACGCACACCGCGTCGGCCGCCGCGGCCGGATGCCAGGTCACCTATACGGTCACCAACCAGTGGCCGGGCGGCTTCGGCACGAACGTGAACGTCACCAACCTCGGGGACCCGATCAACGGCTGGAAGCTGACCTGGTCGTTCTCCGCCGGGCAGACCATCACCCAGCTGTGGAACGGCACCTACACCCAGTCGGGCTCCCAGGTCACCGTGACCAACGTGGACTACAACGGCAGCATCCCCAGCGGCGGCAGCACCGGCTTCGGGTTCAACGGAGCGTTCAACGGCTCCAACCCGGTGCCGACGAGCTTCGCCCTCAACGGCGTGACCTGCACCGGCGGCGTCACCTCTCCGTCGCCCGGCACCTCCCCCAGCACCTCCCCCAGTGCCTCCCCCACCGTCTCGCCTTCCACGTCCCCCTCGCCGCCGTCGTCCAAGCAGCCGTGTGACATCTACGCCGCGGGCGGCACACCGTGCGTGGCGGCGCACAGCACGACCCGCGCCCTGTACGCGAACTACAACGGCTCGCTCTACCAGGTGCGCCGTTCCTCGGACAACACCACCCGCGACATCGGTGTGCTGAGCGCGGGCGGAGCCGCCAACGCCGCCGCGCAGGACTCGTTCTGCTCCGGCACCACCTGCCTCATCACCAAGATCTACGACCAGTCCGGCCGGGGCAACCACCTCACCCAGGCGCCTCCCGGCGGGTTCTCCGGCCCGGCCGCGGGCGGCTACGACAACCTCGCGACCGCCACCAAGGCGCCGACCACGGTCTACGGCCACAAGGCCTACGGCGTCTACGTCGACCCTGGCGTCGGCTACCGCAACAACGCCACCAACGGCGTCGCCAAGGGCGACCAGCCGGAGGGCATGTACGCGGTCTTCGACGGCACCCACTACAACGGCGGCTGCTGCTTCGACTACGGCAACGCCGAGACCAACAGCCGCGACAACGGCAACGGCACGATGGAGGCCATCTACTTCGGCAACATCAAGGTCTGGGGCTACGGCACGGGCAACGGCCCCTGGGTCATGGCCGACCTGGAGAACGGCCTGTTCTCCGGCGTTAACCCCGGTTACAACGCCAACGACCCGAGCGTGAACTACCGATACCTGACCGCCATCATCAAGGGTGAGCCCAACCACTGGGCCATCCGGGCCGGCAACGCCCAGTCGGGCGGTCTGTCGACCTTCTACGACGGCAAGCGGCCCAACGCCTCGGGCTACAACCCGATGAAGAAGGAGGGCGCCATCATCCTCGGCATCGGCGGCGACAACAGCCACGGTTCCGCCGGCACCTTCTACGAGGGCGTGATGACGTCCGGCTACCCGACCGCGGCCACCGAGAACGAGGTGCAGGCGAACATCGTCGCCGCCGGATACAAGTAGACCGGCGACGACCACGACGGATCGGGCCGTCCCCGGGCACAGCCCCGGGGACGGCCCGCCGCCGGTTGTGCCATCTCGTCATGACGTCGCCGCGGGCTCAAGGATCTCCGGCAGCCGGTCGCCCCGCTCGATCGCCTGCGCCAGCCGTACGACGTCGACGACGTCGCCGTCCGGCCCGGCGAGCTGCCGGTGGCGCAGCGCGTTGACGTAGGTGTAGCCCTTCAGCCGCAACGTGCGGTGGAGGACCGGGAAGAGGGCGCACACTCCAGCGGACGGGTGTGTGCACGCCCCCTGTCTGTGCTCCCACTCGAGCCGCGCGCCGCGCCCGGCCACCACGATCTCCACCAGGTCGGCGAGCACCGGGTCCGGCCGGCCGGACAGGCGGGCCGTAGCCCGGAGGACGCTGTCGTAGCCCTGTTCGATCAATGCATCCCAGACCGAGAAGGGCATCTCGGCGAAGTTGACGTACCAGTGCACCGTCCGGCCCGCGGTGTAGTGGCTGAGCAGCCGGCGGGCGAACCGATCTTCGACGGCCGGGTGGAGCGCCCCCACGATCGCGTCCTCCGCCGGCCGGGGTGGATCTTCCGGAGTGACGCCGAGTGCGGCGATCCGGTCGATCACGAACCCGTGGCCGGCCGGGTCGGCCGCGTACAGCTCACGGTAGCGGGGCATGAGCCGGGCCGGCAGGTCGTCCTCGTACACCTTCCAGCGCCAGCCCTGATAGAGGTCCACGGCGAACAGCCCATAGGAGGGCAGATCCGCGGCGTAGCGGCCGAGGAACCAGCCCAGCGAATGGCCCAGGAGCGCACCCCGAAGAAGCGCGGTCGCCACGGTTCGCCGATCGGACACCCGGCAGCTCTCTTCGTCGGCCTGGACGAGGAGGGCACTGACGGCGGCGGCGATCTCCGTCCGGACGGCGTCCTTCTTTTTCGGCCCCGATGCCCACAGCTCGATGAGCGCACGGACCGGCCATCTCCTGCACGCCTCCAGGAGGGCGAGCTCGAAGGCGATGACCCCGCGCAACTCCGCCCGGTCGAAACCCATGGCGTACGGCAGGCCGATCCACAGCTCCGTACGCCGCGGTCCCAGCGGGGTGGCGCCCGACTCCGCGATAGGCGCGAAACACACGCGTGAAGGACGCCGGACTCCCAGCGTCCCGGCCACCTCGTCGACCATCGCGTGGAGCTCCGGGTAGTCCGCCCGCCGGGCGAGGTGCCGATGGCGCGCGCGGCGCGGCCAGGCGAAGGGGATCACGCGCACGGCGACCATCACGATGCCGGCGATCACTATCGGCGCCTGCTCCCGGTAGCCGTGGCTCCAGGCGACCGCCCCGGCGACCACGCCTGCCGTCACCGGGAGAGCCGCGTTCTTCAGCCACCCGGGGAGGAGTCTCCAGTGCCACACTCCCCGCAACGCGGGCAGGGGCGGCCACCGGCCGTCCCTCAGCCACAGGGGGATGAAGGCCCGGGGGCGATGAGCCAGCACGAGCCAGGCCACACGTCTGCGGGTCATGCCTCCTGGTAACACGGACGACTCCTCCCAAGACCGGTCACCGCGCCCGGAGCAGTTCCTCGGGGCTCACCGCCGCGGCGTGCCGACGAGCGGTGTGATTCGGCGAAGCCCGGCCTGACGAGCCGGTTCGGTCAGCTTAGGGCCCGGCGTCCGTGCGAGGCGTCGCGCCGGGCACCGTAACTCGATGGCCGCAACGGGGCCGCCTGTGGCACGGTGTGTGCGTGTCCGAGCAGATTTCGCCGCCTCGCAGCGTGGACGAGGCGATCGCCGCGGAGCAGGCGGGCCGTAGCCTCCGTTACCTGTACTTCTGGGGCCACCGGCCGGCCCGTGACGGCGGGGTCGGCCCCGGCTGCCTGTCGCAGTGGTGGCCGGCCGCCTTCACGGAGGACGGCCATACCTTCGCCTCCGCGGAGCATTACATGATGGCGCACAAGGCCTGGCTGTTCGGCGACACGCGGACCGCCGAAGCCGTCCTCGCGGCCGGTCATCCGGGCGAGGCCAAGAAGCTCGGCCGGACCGTACGCGACTTCGACGAGCAGGTCTGGGCCGCTGACCGGTTCGCCATCGTGGTCCGCGGCAGCATCGCCAAGTTCGGCCAGAACCCCGAGCTGTCGCGCTTCCTGCTCGCGACCGCCGACCGGGTGCTGGTCGAGGCCAGCCCACTCGACCGGATCTGGGGCATCGGCCTGACGGCCGACGACGAACGCGCCGCCTCCCCCTCGACCTGGCAGGGCCTCAACCTGCTCGGCTTCGCCCTGATGGCGGCCCGCGACGCCCTGCGGACCGGCTCGTGAGCGCCGGCACCCCCGCTGCCCGGCCGGACCGCGCGGGACAGTCCGCTCACGGCACTGTGTCACGCACTGTGTCACACACTGTGTCACGCACTGTGCCGCTGATCCGCCGCGCCGGGACCGGTGACAGTGACGCCGGAGGCGTCGCCGAGGTGTTCCTCGCCGCCCGGGCCGGGATGACCTATCTGCCCCGCCTGCACTCCGACGAGGAGACCCGGGCGTGGATCGCCGGCGTCATGCTCCCCTCGTCGCAGGTGTGGGTCGCCGAGCTGCGCGGCCGGATCGTGGGATTCGCCGCCCTGCGCGGACAGTGGCTGGACCACCTCTACCTCGCGCCCGCCGCGCAGAGCGGCGGCGCTGGGAGCGCGCTGCTCGACCACGCCAAGAAGGCGCGCCCCCGCGGACTCGACCTGCATGTGTTCCAGCGGAACACCGGTGCCCGGCGTTTCTACGAGCGGCACGGCTTCACCCTCGTCGCGGAGAGCGACGGCAGCGGCAACGAGGAGAACCTGCCCGACGCCCACTACCGCTGGCGGCCCTGACCGCCCGCTCCCCTCCGGACTAGAGGAACCGCCAGAGGTGGTCGTTCGCTCCGTTGTCGTCGGCGAGGACCACCTGGGCGCCCTGGGCGGTGGAGCCGCCGCTGACACCGAGGACCCGGCCGCCGTTGGCGCACTGGATGCGGAAGCACCCGTTGGATCCGTACCGCAGCCGCCACCGGTGGTCGGCGGTGCCGTTGTCGGCCCACTGGAGCACCCGCGCGCCGGCGGCCGTGCTCGCGTTCTCCACGCCGAGCACCTTGCCGCTGTTGGAGTTGCGCAGGCGCAGATAGCCGCCGGAGTCCACGACGGCGGTCCACAGGTGGTCGGCCGTGCCGGTGTCGCCCCACTGGATCGCCAAGCCGCCGTCGGCCGTGGACATGTCCTGCACACCCAGCACCAGCCCGCTGGCCAGGTTCTGGATGCGCCGGGCCCCGTTGGGCACGAACCGCCACTGGTTGTCCGCGCTGCCGTTGTCGGAGTCCTGCACCGCCTGGGTTCCGTTGGCGGTCGAACCGCCCTGGATGGCGAGCAGCTTGCCGCTGTTGACATTGCGGATCTTGTGGGAGCCGTCGCCGGCGTCGATGATCGTCCAGCGGTGGTCGGCGGTGCCGTTGTCGCTCCACTGCAGGACGCGGGCGTTGTCGGTGGTGGACATGTTCTCCACGCCGAGAACCTTGCCGCTGTTGACGTTGCGCAGCCGTACGGCGGTGCCGTCGACGACCATCTCCCAGTCGTGGTCGGCGGTGCCGCTGTCGTTCCACTGCAGCGCGAGCCCGCCGTCGGCGGTGGACATGTTCTGGATGCCCAGGACGAGGCCGCTGGCCGCGTTGACCAGCCGGTAGGTCGCGGTCCCGCCTCCGCCGCTCTGGCCGTTGGCGCTCCAGTAGACGGTGTAGTTGTACCCGTGGGCGTCGTAGAACGGGCCCAGGTTGACCGTGGCTCCGTTGGCGGTGGCGGTGAAGGTGAGCGCCGTGGTGCCGGTCCGGGTGATCGACGCGGTGTTCAGGGCGGGCAGCGCCGACAGCGCCGTGTTGCCGTAGTTCCCGGACAGGACGACCGGGCCGTACGTGATCGCCGCGACGTTGGGGTTGTCGTTGGCGGCCTTCATGACCACGCGCATCGGCAGGCTGACCGTGACGGTGTCGCCGGAGGTCCAGGTGCGGGTGAGGGTCGCGTAGGTGCCGGGGGTGGTGTCCACGTTCTGCTGCTCGCCGTTGACGCTGATCGTCGCCCCGGTGGCCCAGCCGGGGATGCGGACGCGCATCGACCACGACCCACCGGCGTCACCGGTGACCTGCAGGGTGACGGTGTCGCTCGCCGGATAGGACGTCGTCTGGGTGACCGTGATCCCCCTCTGGGTCCAGTTCAGGACCGACGGCGTGAACAGGTTCACGATCAGAGTGGTGCCGTTGTAGAAGTAGACGGAGTCCATCAGCGCCGTGTTGACCTCCACACCCGTGCCCTGGCAGCACCAGAACGAGTTGTAGTCGGTGCTGTAGGTGCCGCCGCCCCACGCCGGGCCCACGCCACGGCGGCCGCCCGGCTTGAGCGGCGTGAAGTAGGTGACGTGCCCGTGGCCGTCGGCCGGGTTCTGCGCGCCGATGACGTGGTTGAACAGCGCCTGCTCGTAGAAGTCGAAGTACGCCGCCCGGTTCGGGTCGAGCAGCCACAGCTCGCGGGTCAGCTTGAGCATGTTGTAGCTGTTGCAGTGCTCGCAGGTGTCGTTGGTGAGATACCCGGCGATGGCGTTGGGAGCCCGGAAGTGCTCGGCCTGGCTGTTGCCGCCGATCGCGTAGGTGTGCGCGCCGACGGTGATGTTCCAGGCGTTGGCGGCGATGTCCCGGTAGCGGGTGGTGCCGGTCGCCTTGTACTCGCGGGCCGCACCGATCCACTTGGGCACCTGGGTGTTGGCGTGCAGACCGTTGAGCTGGTCCTGGTTGGCCGCGAGGGGGTTGAACACGGCCGCGTGGTCGAACCGCTGAGCCGCGGTCAGCCAGCGGGCGTCGCCGGTCTGCTGGTAGAGGTCGGTCAGCACGGCGTTCATGCCGCCGAACTCGGTGCCCAGCATGGCCTGCATCTGGCTGCCGCTCAGCCTGCCGGTCCGCCAGTCGACCCACCCGGCCAGCGCCAGCAGCACGTCACGCGCCTGCGTGTTGCCGATGTGCCGCCACACGTCGAGCAGCCCGGCCATCGTCTTGTGCACGCAGTAGTACGGGACGTTGCCGTTGCTCAGCGTGCGGGCCTCGAGGGCGGTGAAGTCGGACTCGGGGAAGCCGGACAGATACCCGGCGTTGAACCCGGCGGCGCCGTTGTTGGCCTGGCACTTGGCCAGCTCCGCCACCATGTGGTTCGCCTTGTCCCGGCACGTGGTGTCGCCGAGCACGGCGTAGGCCTGGGCCCACGCGGTGAGGAAGTGTCCCTGCACATGGGTGCGGAACGGGAAGCTGGGGGCGTCCCACCCCCCGTTCGCGGCGGCGCCGTTGGTGGACAGCCGGTGGTTGGCCCGGAAGTTGTACAGCAACCGGTCGGCGTCGACGAACCGCAGATACGACAGCGTCCGGTTCTGGTTGTCCAGCCAGCGGCCCCCGGTCAGCCGCACCTGCCCGAGCTCGAAGGCGTACGCCGACACGCCGATGTCGGCTCGGGCCGGCGCGACCGCGGCTCCGGCCGCCCGGGCGCCGGCGACCTCCCCGACGGCGGAGACCACTGCGGCGGCCCCGGCGGCCTGGAGCAGCCGGCGTCGGCTGAAGGATGAGGGCGACACGTGGCCTCCTGGACGTCCTTTGTTAGCGCTAACAATCTGCCTTGCTCGCCACCCGCTGTCGGATGACGTCGAACGAGGCGCGGGACACCCGCGGAATCGACGGCGCGGCCCCGTCGCGGGAGCGTGCGGTGGGCGGCGAGACCGCCGCCCACCGCCGCTCCGACAGGAGACCACCCGGGCTCAGTGTGGAAACCGTCACGAAAAGTGTCAAGACGAGCCGGAAAGTTTCGTGTGATCACTCGCTCGCAAAACACTCCTGCCTGGGACGATGAGGAATGCCGCAGCGGCAACGTTCCGAGAATGCGCAGCACTGGCTCTCTGGGCTGAAACTTTCACCGGAGCGCGCGCCCCGGATCGACGACCGCACCCGGTAAGGGCAGGCGGCGCGGCATCCTGCGAGGCACGCGCACCGGAGCCCTCTTGACGGGATCGGCGGGGTCGTATTTGCTCCGCCGCACACCACAAACCCATCCCACGTGAAGGCCGAGCCGGCGCGAAATGTTACCGATAACAGGCCCCGATTCGCTCCCACGGGCGACGGACCGGCCACGGGTAAGGAGTCAGATGCACAAGATCGTTCGATGGACGCTGGCGGCGGTGCTGGCCGCCGGGTCCCTGGTCGCGGCAGGCGGCATGACGTCGCCGGCCGCCGCGCTGGACAACGGGCTCGCCCGTACGCCCCAGATGGGGTGGAACGACTGGAACAGTTTCGGCTGCAACGTCAGCGACAGCCTGATCCGGCAGACCGCGGACATCATGGTCTCCAGCGGCATGGCGGCGGCGGGCTACCAGTACGTCAACATCGACGACTGCTGGTCGACCAAGAGCCGCAACTCCAACGGCGACCTGGTGCCGGACCCGCAGAAGTTCCCCAACGGGATCAAGGCCGTGGCCGACTACGTCCACTCCAAGGGCCTGAAGCTCGGCATCTACTCCTCGGCGGGCCTCACGACCTGCGCGGGCTATCCGGCCAGCCTCGGCAACGAGCGGCGGGACGCGGCCCTGTGGGCGTCGTGGGGCATCGACTACCTCAAGTACGACAACTGCGGCGACCACCAGGGCAAGAACGGGCAGCAGCGGTACGCGGCGATGCGCGACGCGCTGGCCGCCACCGGGCGTCCGATCCTGTTCAGCCTGTGCAACTGGGGCCAGGAGAGCGTCTGGACCTGGGGCATGCAGACCGGCAACTCCTGGCGCACCACCGGCGACATCCAGTCGAACTTCGGCTCGGTCATGGGCATCCTGGACCAGCAGGTCGGGCTGGAGGCGTACTCGGGGCCGGGCGGCTGGAACGACCCCGACATGCTCGAGGTCGGCAACGGCTCGATCACCGGGACCGAGGGCAGGGCGCACTTCAGCCTGTGGGCGCTGCTGAACGCGCCGCTCATCGCCGGCAACGACCTGCGCACGATGAGCGCCGACACCCGTACGATCCTGACCAACACCGAGGTCATCGCGGTCAACCAGGACTGGGGCGGCCGGCAGGGCACCAAGATCAGCGACAACGGCAACCTCGAGGTCTGGCGCAAGCCGATGTCGAACGGCTCGGTCGCGGTCGTACTGCTCAACCGGGGCAGCGGCACGGCGACGGTGTCCACCACCGCCTCCGCCCTCGGCCTCGGCGCCGCGGCCTCCTACTCCGTACGCGACCTGTGGGCGCACACGACCGGCTCCTCGTCCGGGACGATCAGCGCATCGGTGCCCGCGCACGGGGCCGCCATGTACATCGTGAGCGGAGGGGGCCTGGTCACGCCGTCCCCCACACCCACTCCCACCGGAGGGAGCGCGATCAAGGGTGTGGGGTCGGGCCGGTGCCTGGACGTCACCGGCGTCTCCCAGACCAACGGCGCCCAGGCGCAGCTCTGGGACTGCAACGGCCAGGCCAACCAGCAGTGGACGCCGACGGCCTCGGGTGAGCTGCGGGTCTACGGCACCAAGTGCCTGGACGTCAACGGCGGCGCCACGGCCGACGGCACCAGCGTGATCATCTGGGACTGCAACGGCCAGAACAACCAGAAGTGGCGCCTCAACTCCGACGGCACCATCACCGCCGTCGGCGCGAACAAGTGCCTGGACGCCTACAACAACGGCACCGCCAACGGCACCAAGGTCATCATCTGGACCTGCAACGGCCAGGCCAACCAGCGCTGGACCCGCGTCTGACCACGCGTACCATCGCCCGGGGCGCCCTCGTCGCGAGGGCGCCCCACCGGGCGCCCTCCTCCGAAGGAGATCGGAGGAGGGCGTCGATGCCGTTCCCCCTTCTTGACGCCGCGAAGCGGCAGGGCTCAGCGCAGGCACGTCCGGCGCGGACGCGACCTCCACTCCTTTACACTGCTAGACATCCGATGTATGCGGCCTCGTTCGCGAGGAGACAGTGGGGAGGCTCCGTGGCGGTCACGGACGCGGCGATCGACAGGATCAAGCAGATGATCACGTCGGGCGAGCTCGCTCCGGGTGACCGGCTGCCGAAGGAGGCCGATCTGGCCGAACGGCTCGGCCTGTCCCGCAACTCCCTGCGAGAGGCCGTCCGCGCCCTCGCTCTCATCAACGTGCTCGACGTGCGGCAGGGCGACGGCACCTACGTCACCAGCCTGCAGCCCCACCTGCTCCTGGAGGCGATGTCGTTCGTCGTGGACTTCCACCGCGACGACACCGTGCTGCAGTTCCTGGAGGTGCGGCGCGTCCTGGAGCCCGCCGCCACCGCGATGGCCGCGATGAACATGCCGGACGAGGACGTCAAGGAGCTCCGCGCCATCCTCGACGCGCTGCCCGACGATCCCAGCGTGGAGGAGCTGGTCGCCAACGACCTGCGGTTCCACCAGCACATCGCGGCGGGGGCGGGCAACCCGGTGCTGTGCTCGCTGATCGACAGCCTCTCGGGGCCGACGACGCGGGCCCGGGTGTGGCGCGGCCTCACCCAGGAGGGAGCGCTCGACGACACCCGGGAGCAGCACGTCATGATCTGCGACGCGATCGCGGCCCGGAGGCCCGAGGTGGCCAGGGCATGGGCCACGGTCCACGTGGCGGGCGTCGAGGAGTGGCTCCGCCGCACGCTCTGAACCGGTGCCGGCCCAGGGTCACGCCTCGGCCTGCGGTCCGACGGCTCGCTCATGCCGCCCCCCGGAGGAATGTGTGACTCACTCCCCGTTACGACTCCCGGCCGTCCTCGCGCCGGCCGCGGGTCTCGCCCCGCCCGCGCAGGCGGCCGCGGAACCCACCGCCCACGACCTGACCCTCTGGTACGACAGGCCCGCCAGCGACTGGGAAACCCAGGCGCTGCCGATCGGCAACGGCCCGCTGGGGGCCATGATCTTCGGCGGCGTGGCCACCGAGCAGCTCCAGTTCAACGAGAAGACGCTGTGGACCGGTGGTCCCGGCTCTCCGGGCTACGACTTCGGCAACTGGAAGACCCCGCGGCCGGACGCCATCGCCGAGGTCCGGCGGCAGATCGACCGCGACGGCACGATGGCGCCGGACGCCGTGGCCGCCAAGCTGGGCCGGCCCAAAACGGGTTTCGGCGCCTACCAGACCTTCGGCGACCTGTATCTCGACTTCGCCGGCGCGCCTCTGAACCCCACCGCGTACCGGCGTGAGCTGAGCCTGCGCGACGCCGTGGCCCGGGTGACGTACGCCGCCGGCGGCGTCACGTACTCGCGTGAGTACTTCGCCGGCCACCCCGGCAACGTGATCGTCGGCCGGCTGTCCGCCGACCGGCGCGGCAAGGTCTCCTTCACGCTGCGCCACACCTCGCCGCGCGACGACAAGACCGTCACGCACCTGGCCGACTACCGCGGCCTGTTCGACCGGGTGAAGCTGGACATCGGCCAGAGCGCCCCGGCCGTCCCGACCGACCGGCTGCGCCGCGCGTACACGGGCGGCGGCTCGGCCGACGACCGGGCGCTGGAGGCGCTGATGTTCGCCTACGGCCGCTACCTGCTGATCTCCTCCTCGCGGGAGAACGACCTGCTGCCCGCCAACCTCCAGGGCGTGTGGAACAACTCCACCAGCCCGCCCTGGTCGGCCGACTACCACGTCAACATCAACCTGCAGATGAACTACTGGCCGGCCGAGCAGACGAACCTGGACGAGACCACCCGTCCGTACGACAGGTACATCTCGGCGATGGTCGCGCCCGGCGCGCAGACCGCCCGGGAGATGTACGGCGCCCGGGGCTGGGTGGTCGGCAACGAGACCAACCCGTTCGGCTTCACCGGCGTGCACGACTGGGCCACCGCGTTCTGGTTCCCCGAGGCGGCGGCCTGGATCACCCAGCAGCTCTACGACAGGTATCGGTTCACCGGCGACCTGGACTACCTGCGCGACACCGCCTATCCGGTGATCAAGGGCGCCGCCGAGTTCTGGCTCGACTTCCTGCACACCGATCCGCGCGACGGCACGCTGGTCGTGTCGCCGAGCTACTCCCCCGAGCACGGCGACTTCTCCGCCGGCGCCTCGATGTCCCAGCAGATCGTGCGCGAGGTCCTCACCAACGCGCTCGCCGCCGCGCAGAAGCTCGGCGTGGACGGGAACTTCCAGGCGGAGGTGAAGGCGAAGCTCGCCACGCTCGATCCGGGCATCCGCGTCGGCTCCTGGGGCCAGCTCCAGGAGTGGAAGAGCGACGGGGATTCCACGACCGACGACCATCGGCACGTCTCGCACCTCTACGCGCTGCACCCCGGCGACCAGATCACGGCGGGGACGCCCGAGGCCGAGGCCGCGAAGGTCTCACTCGCCGCCCGCGGCGACGGCGGCACCGGCTGGAGCAAGGCCTGGAAGATCAACTTCTGGGCCCGGCTGCTCGACGGCGACCACGCGCTGAAGATGCTCAGCGAGCAGATCAAGACCTCCACCCTCGACAACCTCTGGGACACCCACCCGCCGTTCCAGATCGACGGCAACCTCGGCGCCACCTCCGGGGTGGCGGAGATGCTGGTGCAGAGCCAGCACGACTACGTGCACGTGCTGCCGGCGCTCCCGTCGGCGTGGAAGAACGGCTCGTTCTCCGGCCTGCGCGCCCGCGGCGACATCACCGTGGACGCGACCTGGAAGAACGGCGCCGCCGACACGATCACCGTGCACCCGGGCTCGACCGGACCGATCCGGGTGAAGTCCGGCTTCATCGCCGGCCGCTACCGCGTCCACGACGAGAAGGGCCACGAGGTCGGCCCGCACCGCGACGGCGACACGCTGACGTGGAACGCCACGGCCGGCAAGGCGTACACCATCCAGAACGAGGCCGCGATCGCCGTCACCGCGGGCCCGCCGACGGCACCGGAAGCACGCGGATCACCGCCACGGCGACCGGGGACGGCGGAACCGTCGGCGCCTCGGCCACCGTGGCGCTGAACCCCCGCGCCACTCCCTCGCCGGACCGGCCGCTGGTGGCCTGGGCCCCCTCCTCCGGCACACCGTGAGCGACGCGTTGGGCAACGGGCGCGACGCGCGGGTCGTGGGCGGTGCGGCCTACGACGCCACCGCGCCGAGCGGCAGCGGGCTGGTTGTGTCCGGCTCGACCTACCTGACGACGGGTGACACCACCCTGGGCTACCTGGTCCGTCGCCGGCCCGCTGCCGCTCCGCGGTGGGTCGAGGCGGACGGAAAAATGAGTCAAGTGAAGGCGTGCGCGCCGCGCAGGGATCAAAGCTACAGTCCCGGCATGTCACTCCCCCGCCGCTTGCTCCATTCACTCACAGGCGAAGTTTCGATTCGTCCTGCCTTTCTCATCACGATCGTGGTTGGCGCCGCCCTTATCGGGGGCGTCGCGGCGCAGAACCTGCCCATCGGAAAGGTCTCGTTGATCGCCGCTGAGGGGTATGCCCAGCTCGTTGCCAACGGCAGTGGCGGCTCGTTCACCCCGGACGGCAGGCAGACGATGCAGCTTCCAGCCGAGGTGCCGTGGACGGGTCGCGACGGCATGCTTCACATCGGTGGTCGCCCCGAATGCCTTTGGGGCGAAGGAGAGACCAGGAACATCGGTGCCCGGGTCGAGGCGGGTTATCGATGGATGGAGCTACCGAATGGGGGCGGATATCCGCTGGTCGCCTGGCTTCGATGCCTATAGAACCACCGGTAAACGGGAAAGATCCGCGACACCTGCGAGCCATACGGGCCGCACTGGTCATCCCCGAAGTCCGGTGACGCATCCTATCCGGCATGATCAGGGCATGAATAGCTCGCAAGTTGACGAAGCTCATTCCGGTTGGGTAGATATCGATTTTTCGGCGCATTGATCACTGTAACGTTTTTCGGCGGCATAGTAGTTTGCGTTCATGTTCAGCCCATTTGCTACATGCCGGGCAGCGGCTATGCGAGCCGCAGTCGTCTGGGCGGCCGTCGCCGGGGTCATCGCCGCCGGGTCGCCGACCGTACTCGGCTCGTCCCCCGCATACGCGGAAGATTCGGGCTCCTCCGCCAACTCCGTCATCGTCTGGGACCGTAATGCTCAGACCGCGATTTGGGACATTGCCGGTCAGCAGCCGCAGGTCCAGGCTCGCAGCTTCGCGATGGTGCACGGAGCGGTCTACGACGCGGTGAACGCGATCGCCGGTGCTCCCTACCAGCCGTACCTGGTCGCACCGGCCGCCAATGGCACCGAATCGACGGACGCGGCCGTCGCGACCGCGGGTTACCGGGTGCTGCAAGCGCTGTTTCCCGACCAGCAGGCGAGGTTGAAAACCCAGTACGACGAGTCGCTGGGCGCGATTCCCGACGGCGCCGCGAAACAGCGTGGAATCACCGTGGGCACGCAGGCGGCCGATGCGATGATCGCGGCGCGACGAGACGACGGGGCGTTCGGCGACCAGACCTGGCCCGTGGGCACCCGCCCTGGTCAGTGGCGGCCGACGCCGCCCACGTTCGCCTCGGACGGAGCATGGGTCGGTCACCTCAAGCCGTTCCTCATCCCCAGCGCGTCCGTCTTCCGTACGTCCGGCCCGCCGACGCTCACCAGCCGCCGGTACGCCCGGGACTTCAACGAGGTCAAGGCGGTCGGCTCGGCGACCAGCACGGTCAGGACCGCCGACCAGACGCAGGCCGCGATCTGGTGGCACGACCGGCATCTGGCCGAATGGGAGATCAAGCGTCAGCTCGCGACGCGGCAGCGACTGAACACCCTTCAGACGGCGCGAATGTTCGCGATGGTCGACCTGGCCGAAGCCGATGCCACGATCGCCTGTTACAACGAGAAGGCGGCATGGAACTTCTGGCGGCCGGTCACCGCGATCCGGCTGGCCGACACGGACGGCAACCCGCAGACGTCCGCCGATCCCGAATGGACGCCGTTGCTTGTCACGCCACCGCACCCCGACTACACGTCCGGGCACACCTGTTTCACCGCGGCGAGCATGTCGGCGTTGAGGCACTTCTTCGGCCGGGACGACATCCCCTTCAGCGGTTACAGCGCCGACTCGGGCACCACCAGGTATTTCCGCGGTTTCTCCCAGGCGCTCGCCGAGGTCATCGAGGCCCGCATCTGGGGCGGCATCCACACCCGCACGGCAGACGTGCAGGGCGCGAAGATCGGCGCGCAGGTCACCGCCTACATGGTCGCGCACTATTTCAAGCCGAGGCCGAGAAGCCGGTAGAGCCTCGCGGCCCCGCCACCGCCTCGATCCGTGACAGGCAGTCTCCTGATATGCGGCTTGTCAGTCTCAGGCGTCCCAGGACGACTCGGGGACTCAGGAGAACCAGACTCCTGGGAGAAGCCCGCGGTACGCAGGAAGTCGCTCGACCTCCGCAGTGGGCGGCGGCGCCTCGTCTGAGTCTTCCAGCCCAGGAACGGGTCCCTCGGTTGTGCGATGCGGCACGCCGTGGGGGCCCGGCCGGGGTCCGGTGTCCTCGTGAAACTTCCATCCGCGGGTGAGGGGGTGTGGCTGCTCAACGCGTGCCCGCGGTGCTCCGGCGAACCGCGTTCTTGTTCCCCGCCCGGGTCTTGGCCAGCGTGATGGCCTGGCCGCGCGACGGGTGCTCCCCTCGCATCCGGCGGCCCCGGAACCCCAGACCCCCAGGGACTCGAGAGGAGACCCGTGCGAACGCGAACGCTCCCGATCGCCCTCACCGCGGCGATCGCCCTGTCGATCGGCGCGGCGGGCCAGGTGCCCGCCCTCGCGGCGGCCGACGGCCCCGCGCTGACGGTAGACACCACCACCGGGCGGCACCCCATCAGTCCGTACATCTACGGCATGAACTTCGCCGACGAGGCGCTGGCCAAGGAACTGCGTCTCCCGGTGCGCCGGTGGGGCGGCAACGCGACGACCCGTTACAACTACCTGTACGACACCAGCAACCGCGCCTCCGACTGGTACTTCGAGAACATCGCCGAGGACAACCCGGACCCGTCGAAACTGCCGGACGGCTCCACCACCGACCGGTTCGTCGAGCAGGACCGGCGCACCGGCACCGACACAATCCTCACCGTCCCGCTGATCGGCTGGGTCCCCAAGGGCCGCGACGCCTCCTGCGGGTTCTCCGTCGCCGAATACGGCCCGCAGCAGCAGACCGACCAGTGGCGTCCCGACTGCGGCAACGGTGTGAAGCCCGACGGCACGAAGATCACCGGAAACGACCCCCACGACACGAGCGTCGAGGCCGGCGCGGCGTACGTGAAGGACTGGATCGGCCACCTCACCGGCAGGTACGGCACGGCCTCGGGCGGCGGCGTGAAGTTCTACAACCTCGACAACGAGCCCGACATCTGGCACAGCACGCACCGGGACGTCCACCCCGAGGGCGCGAGCTCGGTCGAGCTGCGCGACAAGGCCTACCTCATCGGCGCCGCCGTGAAGGCCGCAGACCCCGGCGCGAAGACGCTCGGCCCGGTCGGCTGGGGCTGGTCCTCCTGGGACTACTCCGGCCTCGACCAGGAGACCTGCGGCCGCACCAACTGCTGGTCGAACCCTCCGGACAAGGAGGTACGCGGCGGCCTTCCGTTCACCACGTGGTACCTCCGGCAGATGAAGAACTACGAGGACGAGCACGGCCTGCGCGTCCTCGACTACTTCGACGAGCACTTCTACCCGCAGGCGTCCGGCGTCGCCTTCGGCTCCGGCGGCGACCCGGCCACCGACGCCCTGCGGCTGCGCTCCACCCGGGCGCTGTGGGATCCGTCGTACACGGACGAGAGCTGGATCAACACGCAGGTCCGGCTGATCCCCCGGATGGAGGAGCTGGTGGCCGCCGAGTATCCCGGCACCAAGACCGCGATCACCGAGTACAACTGGGGTGCCCTCGACCACATCAACGGGGCCCTGGCCCAGGCCGACATCCTCGGCATCTTCGGCCGCGAGGGCCTCGACCTCGCCACCCTGTGGGGGCCGCCCACGGCCTCCCAGCCCGGCGCGTACGCCTTCCGGATGTACCTGAACTACGACGGCGAGGGCGGCCGGTTCGGTGAGACGGCGGTCGGCGCGACCAGCGCCGACCAGGGCAAGCTGGCGGTGTACGCCGCCGAGCGGGCCTCCGACCACGCGCTCACGCTCGTCGTGGTGAACAAGACCGGCGACGACCTGACCAGTGAGGTCGCCGTCAAGGGACGCGACGGCGGCGCGACCGCGCAGGTCTACCGGTACGGCGCGGCCGACACCTCGGCCATCAGGCGCGACGCCGACGTGCAGGTCGGGGCCGGCGGCTTCACCGGCACGTTCCCGGCCGACTCGATCAGCACCGTCGTGATCCCCGCCGGCACCGGCCCGTCGCCCTCCCCCTCGCCGTCCCCGAGTCCCTCACCCTCCGCCTCGCCGTCCCCGAGCCCCTCTCCCAGCCCCTCGGCGTCCCCGAGCCCCAGCCCGTCCCCGTCCCCGAGCCCCAGCCCGTCCCCGTCGCCCAGTCCCTCTCCCAGTTCCTCGCCGACGCCGGCCGCCGCCTGCACGGTGACGTACACGATCACCAACCAGTGGCCCGGCGGCTTCCAGGCCGGGGTCCGGATCGTCAACCGGGGGGCCACGGCCGTGAAGGGCTGGCGGCTCGGCTGGACGTACGGCAACGGGCAGACCGTGACCCAGCTGTGGGACGGCTCCTACACCCAGAGCGGGTCGAAGGTGACGGTGACCAACGCCGGCTACAACGCCACGATCGCGGCGAACGGCGGCAGCGTGACCTTCGGTTTCCTCGGCCGCTGGGACGACGGCGCCAACCCCGCGCCCAAGCAGTTCACCCTCAACGGCTCGCCCTGCTCGACGAGCTGACCCGCCGATCCCGGTGCCGGCCTTCCCCGGCCGGCACCGGGATCAGTCCACCATCGCGCCCTTGTCGCGTCCGCACGCGCTGAAGTCGTCGTGCCGGCCGCAGGCCTTGACGAGGGTGTAATCACGCCAGACGGCCATCGGAGAGGAGACCGCCTGGCCGTCGCGGCCCACGGGGAAGGGGCCACACCGATGCCACGGGCCGCCACCCGGCGGCCAGACGTCGAGCCAGACCGCGTCACCCGGACGGGTGCGGCCGGTAAGGGCCGCCCAGTAGTGCCACTCCCCGCGCGGCCCCGCGTCGCCGCGCCACAGCGTGACGTCCACCTCGTTGCCCCACTTCCCGCTCGTCAGCGAGTACACCGGCCTGGCGTTCTTCACGGTGTGCGGGTTCGGCCACGACCAGCCGCGGCAGTCGATCGGCCGATCACCGCCGGGACCGGCGGAGGCCGCGCAGGACGAAGAAGGGAGGGCCAGGAGCACGGTCGCGGCGACGATCGCCGTGGTGGTCCTGCCACGCCTGGTCCGAACCACCCTGGCCCTCCCCGAGTGCGGCTGTCACCCGGACGAGTATCGATGACAGTTCGTCCCCGTGCAATCACATCGCGTAACCAGGCAACCAATGCCAGCCGGGGCAAATCTTGTCGCTAAAAGCACCAGAACGGCCAAAAAGAAATCATTGACCGCCATTTGACAAAAAGTTACATTATGTCGGCAGATCGGGGGTCCGGGCGCTCGAAAGGAGACCCTCCTCATGGTGCGACGATTCCTGATCACCACGGCGGCGGCCGTGCTCGTCCTCGTCTGGGGCGTCCCGCCGGCCGCTCACGCCGTGGACGGGACCAGGACGCCGGGATCGCCCTCCTACACGGTCACCCTGACCAGCAACGCCTCGGGCAGCACGTGGACGGGGCATGAGAGCGTCACCTTCGCCAACCCGTCTGCGGACCCTCTGACGGAGGTCTATCTCCGTCTGTGGGACAACTATCACGGGACGTGCCCGTCCACGCCGGTCACCGTGACCAACGTGACCGGGGGCACGCCGTCCCCGCTGTCGGTCTCCTGCACCGCGCTGAAGATCAACCTGCCCGCCCCGCTCCCCCAGAACCAGAGCGCCTCGATCGGGTTCGACCTCAGCATCGTCGTGCCCAGCGGCGCCGACCGGTTCGGGCGCGACGGGTCCTACACCTTCATCGGCAACGCGCTGCCGGTCCTGGCGGTCCGCGACGCGAGCGGCTGGCACCTCGATCCGTACAGCAACAACGGCGAGTCCTTCTACGCGCTGATCAGCGACTACTCGGTGACGCTCGACCACCCGACGTCGCTGCTGGTGCCGGCGACCGGCACCTCCGTCGACACGGCGGGAACGTCCGGCCGCACGATCACCAAGGCGACCGCGAAGAACGTGCGCGAGTTCGCCTGGGCGGCCGGGCCGTTCGTGAAGACCACGAGCACCACCACGACGGGCGTCGTCGTGAACGTCTACCGGGTGAGCTCGATCAGCTCCGGCAGCGCGAGCTCGATGATGACCACCGCGAAGAACGCGCTCGTCGCCCACGCGGGCCGGTTCGGCGCCTACCCGTACGGCGAGGCGGACGTGGTGCTGGACAACAACTTCTGGTTCGGCGGCATGGAGTATCCGGGCTTCGTGCTCGACGTGGTCAGCTCCACCGCGCTCGCCCACGAACTGGCCCACCAGTGGTGGTACGGCATCGTCGGCGACGACGAGTACAGCAGCCCGTGGCTGGACGAGTCGTTCACCGACTACGCCACCGACCTCTACAACGGCATCTCGGGCACCAACTGCTGGAACAGCGTCTCCTGGCAGTCATCGGCCGAGAAGATCAGCAATTCGATGGCCTACTGGGACGCCCATTCGAGCAGGTACGGCACCGTCGTCTACACCTACGGCAAGTGCGCGCTGCACGACCTGCGGCGCGCGATCGGCACGACGGCGATGCAGAACCTGCTGAAGAACTACGCCGCCGCCCACTGGTACGGGATATCGACCACCGCGGACTTCAAGGCCGCCGCGCAGGCCGCCACCTCCGTCGACCTGTCGTCGTTCTGGACCACCCACCGCATCGACGGCTGAGTGCGCCGAGCCGTCGCGCTCCCGGCGTGGCCGGGGGCGGGACGGCTCGCATCGCTCTTCCCGGCGGCTCGGCGTCGCACACGCCGCGCGCAATGACGGCGCTGACCTGCTCCGGCCGCCTATCCTGGCCGAATGAAGATCGGCAAGCTGGTGGGCGGTGTCCTCCTGACGGTCGTCCTCCCGGGGTGCTCGGCCGAGGGCGCCCCGCCCGCGGACACTTTGAAGGTGAGCACCCCCGCCTTCGCCGAGGGCGCCAAGATCCCCGGGAGATACGTGTGCGCCCGGCAGGGAGGCCAGGACGTCTCGCCCCCGCTGGCCTGGAGCGGCGTTCCCAAGTCCGCTCGCGAGCTGGCGATCGTGGTGGACGACCCGGACGCCCCCGGTGGGACGTACATCCACTGGATCGTGACCGGCATCCCCGTCACCGAGACGAGCGCGCCCGAGGGCCGCGCCCCGGGGAAGGTCCTGCCGGGCAGCGACGGCAAGGCCGCCTACGCCGGCCCCTGCCCGCCGAGCGGGGTCCATCACTACCACTTCATCGTGTACGCGCTGCGCGGCCCGATCACGCCGGGCGGCGACGCGACAGCGGTGCACCAGCGAATCAAGGATGCGGCGATCGCCTCGGGCGAGACCGTCGGCACCTGGAGTAGCTGACAGGCGAGATGGGGGATCGCCGCGAGGAGCCCGGCCTGGTCCCCGGCCTCACCGGGGTGGCGCGGCCGGGGACCCCGCGTGAGTTCTACAGGTCAGGAGGCGTAGGTGGTGACTTTCCACAGATAGCCGTCCGGGTCGCTGAAGTAACCGAAGTACCCGCCCCACTGGGCGGGAGCCGCCTCCTTGACCACGCTGCCGCCGCCGGCCACCGCGTTGCGCAACATCTCATCCACCGCTTGCCTGGAGTCGGGGTTGAAGTGGAATGAGGCACCGCGAAATCCGGATCCCTCCGCGGAGACTCCGGCGTCCTGTGCCGCCGCCTCCCACTCGTAGAGAGCCAGCTGCGGGGATCCCTCGCCCAGGCTGAACGAGACGAAATGGCGGGTGTCCTTGTCGATCTCGCAGCCCAGGCCTTCATAGAACTTCTTGGCTCGGGTCAGGTCCTCGACGCCGAGCATGATGGCGTTCACCTGCAGTGACACGGTTCTCTCCTGATGGTTTCGGGGGTATTCGCCGGCTGAACCGGCAGGCCGGGCATCCGGACCGGGCCCGGATGTCACATCGGCGTGGTTCCGCCGGTCATTTGGTATGACAGGCGGCGACGGAGGAATGTGACACATGGTCGAGCAGGACTGGCTGAGCGAGCGGTTCGCCGAGCACCAGGGCCGATTGCAAGCGGTGGCCTACCGGATGCTCGGCTCGCCCAGTGAAGCCGAGGATGCGGTGCAGGAGGCCTGGCTGCGGGCCGGCCGCGCCGACACCGGCCAGGTGGAGAATCCGGCCGGGTGGCTGACCACCGTCGTCGCCCGGGTCTGCCTCAACATGCTCGAGGCACGCCGGACCCGGCCTGAGGAGTCGGCCGGGACGCTGCCGCCCGAGCCGGCCGCGCCGCACGCGGGCCCCCACCCCACGAGCCAGGCCGGCCCCGAGGACGAGGCGCTGCTGGCCGATTCCGTCGGTGTCGCGCTGATGGTGGTGCTGGACACGCTGACTCCCGCCGAGCGGCTCGCGTTCGTCCTGCACGACGTCTTCGCCGTGTCGTTCGACGAGATCGGCGCCATCATCGACCGCTCCCCGGCGGCGGCCCGGCAACTCGCCAGCCGGGCCCGGCGCCGGGTGCGAGGAGCGGCCGGGGCATCCGATGCCGCGCGATCCGCGAAGCGGGAAATCGTCGCCGCCTTCCTTGCCGCCTCCCGGAGCGGGGATTTCGCCGCCCTGCTCGAGCTGCTCGATCCGGACGCCGTGGCCGGCGACGTCCGCGGCGCCGACGCGGTGGCGGCTTTCTTCGCCGGACGAGCTCAGGCCGCCCGGCTCGCTCTGGTCGACGGCGTTCCGGCGGCCGTCTGGTCGCACCGTGGCCGGCCGAAGGCCGTCTTCACGTTCGACGTCAGCGACGGGAAGATCACCCGCATCGCCGTCGACGCCGCCCCGGACCAGCTCCACGACCTCGACATCGTCTTCCTCGGCGCCGACGACAAGGAGCGGCGGTGACTGCCGTGTAGACGCCGTCACGGCCCCGTTCGAGGCCGGCGAGTGTGTCCACCTTCTCGGAGCCGGTCGCGCCGGCAGGCGACCTCCGCTTCGGAGCGGGTCAGAGTTCGAGGACGAGACGGTCGGACCGGGCCCGGGACACGCAGATGAACATGACGTCCCCGGCCTCGCGCTCCTCCTCCGTGAGCAGGTCGTCGCGGTGGTCGGGGACGCCGCCGAGCACCGCCGTCTCGCACGTGCCGCAGGTGCCCTCGCGGCAGGACGACAGCACCGCGACCCCCGCCTCCTCGACCACCTCCAGGATCGAGCGGCCCTCCGGCACGGTCAGCGTCGTGCCGGTCAGGGCCAGCTCCACCTCGAAGGCACCCTCCGCCGTGCCGTCCGCCGTGCCGTCCGCCGTGCCCGCGCCGTTCCGGGCCGCGGGCACGAAGCGTTCGACCCGCAGCGCTCCCTTCGGCCAGGAGGCGCACCGCTCCTGCGCCGCCGCCAGCAGCGGCTCGGGTCCGCAGCAGTAGACGAGGGTGTCCGCACGCGGGACGCCGAGCAGCGCGTCGAGGTCGAGCAGGCCCGTCTCGTCCTGCGGGCACAGCTCCACCCGGCCCGGGTGCTGCCGCACGAGCCGATCGGCGAACGCCATCGAGGTCCGGGTGCGCCCGCCGTACACCAGCCGCCAGTCGCACCCGCGCCGCGCCGCCTCCTCGATCATGGGCAGGATCGGGGTGATGCCGATGCCGCCGGCGACGAACAGGTAGCGCGGTGACTCGGCGAGGCCGAAGCGGTTGCGAGGACCGCGCACCCGGATCGTGTCGCCCTCGGCGAGCCGGTCGTGCACGTACGCCGAGCCGCCCCGCCCGCCGGTCTCCCGCAGCACCGCCACCTGGAAGACCGAGGGATCGCCGGGGTCGCCGCACAGCGAGTACTGCCTGACCAGTCCCGGGCCGAGCAGCAGGTCGACGTGTGCGCCCGGCGTCCAGACGGGCAGCGGGCCGCCGTCGGGACGGACGAGACGCAGGAGGACGACGCCCTCGGCGACGGGCACCTTGCCCGCCACCTTGACGTCGAGCTCCGGTTCCGTGACGGGCATGGTCGCCGAGGCTTCCTTTCTTGGAGGATGTCGTGTCTCAGACGAGCGCGGCGGCCGGGGCCGGGGAGTCCTGCGCCGCCGTGGGCCGGGGCCGGTGGCCCTCCGGGTGGCCGAGCAGCCAGTCCCACAAGGCCACCGGGTCCTCGAACTCGCGCTCCGCGCCGCAGAAGCAGGAGGCGTGCAGCCGGTCCGTCCCCGGCAGCCAGCGGATGCGGTAGACGGTGCGGCCGGCCCGCGCACCGGAGTCCCGCGCGTTCATCGAACGGCGGTCTGCGAGGGCACGGAGTCGGCCGGCACGGGGCCGGCCATCCGGGCGAGGAGGCGGCGGGCGGCCAGCCCGCCGGTGTCGATGTTCACCGACAGCTCCTGGTATCGGTCCGGCTCCGCGGCGAGGACCTGCTCCAGCGTGTTGAGCGCGGCCACGTCCTGCAGGACGACGGTGCGGTTGCTGTCCCGCAGGAAGTCGGAGACCTTCTCGTCGTCGAGCGCGAAGTCGCGCGCCACCGCCCAGAAGTCGTAGGTGGCGTTCTCCGTCGACGGGGTGATCGCGTACACGACCTCGACGTGGAAGGCGTGCGGGTCCGTGCCGTCGGCGGCGGGCGGGGGCGACCCGACCGGGGCGACGCGGCTGTGCAGCAGATACAGGCACGGCGGGTGATACTCGATGTCCTGCCAGCGGGTGATCCGGCCCTTGATGCCGGTCGACTCGGCGTAGAACGGCGGGCAGGCCGCGTCGTCCATGTGGCGGCTGACGTAGACGACGGCCGCGTCCTCGTCGACCTCCGTCGTGATCGGGGTCTCGGCCACCTCCGGAGTGCCGATGTACCCGCCGTGCAGGTACGTCTCGTGGGACAGGTCGAGGAGGTTGTCCACGAGCAGGCCGTACCGCGCGTTCAGCGGCTCCATCCCGCACACCGTTGCGTAGTCGGGCGAAACCAGCCAGGGAGCGCGCGGCGGCAGCGTGTCGCCCGGCTCGCGGTCGCCGATCCACACCCAGACGAACGAGTCCTGCTCCACCACGGGGTAGGTGCGCAGCCGCGCGGTGCGCGGGATGCGCTGCTGCGCGGGCACGGCGACGCAGACGCCGTCCGGGCCGTAGGTGAAGCCGTGGTAGCCGCAGACCACGCGGTCGCCGACCAGATGGCTGGGCGATTCCGACAGGGGGAACCGGCGGTGCACGCAGCGGTCGGCCATCGCCACGGCCCGCCCGTCCTCGGTGCGGTAGAGCAGGATCGGCTCGTTCAGGATGGTGCGGCCGAGCTGACGCCGGCCCACCTCGTGGCCGTAGGCGGCCACATACCACTGGTTGCGCGCGAATTCGGTGACGATCACGAGTCACTCCTCGGGGCCGGCGGGCAGGGGCCGCCGGCGCAGGTCGGGTTTGCGGATCTTGCCGGAACCGGTCTTCGGCAGCGCGTCGACGACGTCGACGTAGACCGGGATCTTGTACTTCGCGAGCCGGGGGCGGAGGAAGTCGCGCACCTCGCCGGGGGTGACGGCCACGCCGGGGCGCGGCACGACGAAGGCCCGGCCGACCTCGCCCCACGTGTCGTCGGGCACCCCGACCACGGCGGCCTCCGCCACGGCCGGGTGCTCGAAGAGCACGCCCTCGACCTCCGCCGGGTAGACGTTCTCCCCGCCGGAGATGTACATGTCCTTCACCCGGTCGACGATGTAGAGGTGGCCCTCGTCGTCCACGGTGGCGATGTCTCCGGAGTGGAACCAGCCGCCCTCGGTCAGCGCGGCGGCGGTCGCCTCCGGATCGCGCCAGTAGCCGGGGGTGACGTTAGGCCCCTGCACGAGCACCTCGCCCGGCTCGCCGGGCGCCACGGGGGTGAGGTCGGGCCGGACCACGCGCACGTTGGCGAAGAACACCGGCACCCCGGCGGAGCCCACCTTGCGCACGCTCTCGCCCGCCTCCAGGAATGTCGCACCCGGCGCGGTCTCGGTCATCCCGTAGCCCTGGCAGAAGACCAGGCCCCGTTCCTGGTAGGCGCGGATCAACGCGACGGGGATGGCCGCACCCCCGGACATGAGGGTGCGCAGCGAGGACAGGTCGGCGCCGGGCCACCGGGGCGACCGCGCCAACGCGGCGAACATCGCGGTGACCCCGAACATCCAGGTGACCCGGTGCCTCTCGATGAGGTCGTAACACCGGTCGACATCCCATGACGGCATGATGACCGAGATGCCGCCTTTGAGGAAGGTCGGCAGCAGGGTCTGGTTCAGGGCCGCCACGTGGAACAGCGGCGCGCTGATGAGCGTGACCTCGGTGCTCGTCACGTCCACGCCGATCATGATGTGGAAGCAGTTCCACGCCAGGTTGGCGTGGCTGAGCATGGCACCCTTGGGCCGTCCGGTGGTGCCGGAGGTGTAGAGGATGAGGGCGATGTCGTCGAGCGCCACCGGGATGTCGATCGGCGTGGGGTCGCCCTGCGACAGCCACGTCTCGTAGTGCCGCTCCCCCTCCGCCGGTGACTCGAGCGCCACGACCGTGCGCAGACTCGGGAAGCCGGGGAGATCGCGGACCACCGTCGCGCACTCCGGCCCGTAGACGAGGACGGACGCGCCCGAGTGCTCGAGCATGTACGCGATCTCGGGCGCGGCCAGCCGGAAGTTCAGCGGGACGAAGATCCCGCCGAGCACGTGGGTGGCGAACATCGTCTCGGCGAAGGCGACGTGGTTGGGACCGAGGTAGGCGACCCGGTCCCCCGCCCGCACCCCCGCGTCACGCAGCCGCGACGCGAGCCTCGTCGTCCGCTCGTGGACCTCCGCGTAGCTGAGCGGCCGGTCCGCGTAGACGAACGCGGTGCGGTCCGGGCTCATCTGGGCCCTGCGGGCCGGCCAGCCTCCCAGTCCGGCGTTGCGCATGGATGGCACTCCTCGTCAGGCGGAGGACGGTTTCGCCGTGTCGGCGACGCGACCGGACGCGGGCGCGGCGGAAGTGACCGAGGTCAGGTCCTGGCGGCTGGTCTCGCGCAGCGCCAGGACGCAGACCACGGTCAGCAGGCAGCAGGCCGCGATGATCACCGAGATCGTCGTCGTCCCGCCGCCGGTCGACGCGTCGAGCTGGGCGAACAGCAGCGGCGCGAGACCTGCCCCGAGCCCGGCGATCTGGTAGCCGAGCGAGGCTCCCGTGTAGCGGCTCCCGGTGGCGAACAGTTCGGTGTACAACGCCGCGAGCGGGCCGTACATCAGCGGATGGATGAGCGACTGGCCGAGCACGAGCGCGAGGGCGAGCACGGCCGTGCTGCCGGAGTCCACCATCGGGAAGAGCGCGAAGCCGTACGCCGCCATGAGCACCGCGCCCACGAGCACCACCGGCCGGCGCCCGACCCGGTCCGACAGCGCCGACCAGCCGACGATGCCGAGGACGGCCAGCGCGGACGAGAGCGTGAGCGCGTTCAGCACCGCCTGCCTGGCGAAGCCGGCTCGCACACCGTACGCGATGAGGTAGGTGGTGAGGGTGCCCTGGGCCACGAAGGCGGACAGTCCGACGCCGACCCCGAGCAGGAGGGCCTTCGGGTGGTCGCGGAACACGTCCAGCAGCGGCAGCCGCGATGCGCGTTTCCCGGCGGCCTCGAACACCGGGGTCTCCTCGACCCGCAGCCGGACGAAAAGACCGACCGCCAGCAGCACGATGCTGATCAGGAACGGCACCCGCCAGCCCCAGCTCAGGAACGCCCGCTCGTCCATGACGGCGGCCGTGCCGCTGAGCACCGCCGTGGACAGCACCATGCCGAAGGGGGCTCCGGCGTTGGTGAAGCTCGCCCACAGGCCGCGCCTGCGGGTCGCGTGCTCGGCGGACATCAGCACCGCGCCGCCCCATTCGCCGCCGACGGCGACACCCTGCAGGACCCGGAGCACGATGAGTGCGATGGGCGCGAGGCTGCCGATCTGCGCGTAGGTGGGGAGCAGGCCGATGAGGAAGCTGGCGACGCCCATCAGGGTCATGGTCAGGACGAGCATGCGCTTGCGTCCCAGCCGGTCGCCGTAGTGACCGAAGATCACGCCGCCGAGCGGCCTCGCCAGGTAGCCCGTGGCGAACGTGCCGAAACTGGCGACCGTCGCGGTGACCGAGTCGAGGGAGGAGAAGAAGACCTTGTTGAAGACCACTGCCGACGCCGTGGCGTACAGCAGGAAGTCGTAGTACTCGATGACGCTGCCCAGGAAGCTGGAGGTCACCGCGCGGCGGAGCTGAAGCGGGCTGGGGGGTGCGACTGACAGGTTCGGCATGACCGAGCTCCTCGTCCGGGAGCGAGTTGAGACTCTCGCCTTCTCGTCCGGAGGTTAGGCAGATTTCTAACGGAGGTCAAGACTTTGCCCAATATGCATCCGGGCAGCCCGGTCCGGGCGCACGCGTGCCCGGCCCTCGGCCTCCCTTCCGACCTACCCTGTCCGGTCGCGGCACCCACGGGCCACAGGCGTGCTGTGCCACGCGTGCCCGAGAGACGCAGGTCACATTCGGCGGCTGTTATATCCGTGGCGGCGACCAGCTCGTCGAGGCTCGCGGTGTTCCGCGCGGTCGCGGCCACCTTGTCACCGCGGGACAGTGCGGCCTCGACGAAGTTGCGGCCCAGACCGCGGGACGAACCGGTGACGAACCAGACCTTGCTCATGATGACTTTCCGTTCTTTCTGCGGTTGTCTGCTGTTTCACCCCCTAGACACACAACCCGGCGCGATGCCGCTGGGCGGTGCGTACCATGCCTCCAAGTGGGCCCTGGAAGCCCTGAACGAGACCCTCGCCCACGAGGTCGCCGACTTCGGCGTCAAGGTGACGGTGATCGAGCCCGCCGGCTTCGCCACCAGGTCCGGCAAGAACCCCGATCCGCTCGACAACGGTCACGTGGCCGAGGCCGACCCGGCCTACGACGGCCTCCGCCGGCGCCTCGCCGGGGTCATGGGAAAGCAGCCCGCCGGCGATCCGGCCGCCGCGGCCCGGGCACTTATCAAGATCGCCGACTCCGACGACCCGCCCCTGCGGGTGCTCTTCGGGCAGGGCTTCTACCCGATGCTCCAGCAGGTCTACGCCGACCGGCTCAAGACCTGGGCCGACTGGCAGGACCTTTCGAGGGAGGCTCAGGGAAAGCTCGACCAGGAAGATCGGTGACAGGGCCGGTCGCGGAGGAGAAGAACCGAGACATGAGCGGCCATGCCGGCAACCCGGCGACCGAGACCTTCCTCGCCCACCGCAACCTGCTTTTCACCGTCGCGTATGAGATGCTCGGATCGGCGGCCGACGCCGAAGACGTCCTCCAGGAGACCTGGCTGCGATGGGTCAAGGCCGACGTGGAGCAGGTGCACGACCAGTGCGCCTACCTGATTCGAATCACCACCCGCCAGTCCCTCAACCGCCTGCGCAGCATGAAGCACACCGCTGCTCACCGCGCCGGACGCGGCCGAGGACGTCGAGCTCGCCGAGAGTCTGTCGATGGCGCTCATGCTCGTCCTCGAGACGCTGTCGCCGACCGAGCGCGCCGTCTTCGTGCTGCGCGAGGCCTTCGACGTCGGCTACGACGAGATCGCGGCCGCCGTCGGCAAGAGCCCCGCGGCCGTCCGCCAGATCGCCTACCGCGCCCGGCGGCATGTCGACGCCCGCCGCCCCCGCGAGGCCGTCTCCTCCGGTGAGACCCGGGCGGCCCTGGAGGCGTTCCGGCGCGCGCTCGAAGCCGGCGACCTGCAGGGCCTGCTTGACGTGCTCGCTCCCGAGGTCGTCTTGGTGAGCGACGGCGGCGGCGTCAAGCAGGCCGCACCTCGGATTCGAGACCCCGCTCACCCTGCGGTGAACGCCGGTGGCCGAACAGCCATGGCCGACCTCTGGCGTGGACCAGGACGGCTGCCGCCCACCCGTGGAGCGACCCGGGCGGCAGCCGTACGGGATCGCGCGGGGGGCGCCGATCAGGTGGCGGCCCGGCGCTCCCGCAGCAGTTCGCGGGCCTGCAGGAACGGCGCGCGCAGGAAGGCCAGATGATCCTCCTGCCTGTGCCGATGGCAGACCTGGCCGGGCCACAGACGCCTGCTGCGCTCGTCGATGTAGGCGAGGGAGCCGTCGACGAGGTTCAGCATGTGGTCGACCGTGGCCGCGTCGAACCGGGCGTACTCCCCGCCGGTGCGCAGGTAGACCGGAGACGTGTGCGCCATGATCGGCCTGGCCCACACGTCGTGGTGGCGGGCGACGCCGGCGCCAGGCCCGTAGCAACGTGCGGCGATCCAGCTGTCCTCGGTCACGGGCACGTCCGCGGTCAGTTCGAGCGTGCGGCCGGGAGTGTCGATCCGGCGCTCGGCGACGACGTGGCCGTTGACCACGATCTCGAGCCGGTCGACGTCGAAGATCGACCGAACGCGGGCCTCGACGCGTACGGTGCCGCTCGCGGGCACGCGGGCGTCCTCGCCCGGCCGGCGGCCGTCCACGCCGAGCCACAGGAGCGGCCCGCTGGTGACGAAGGTCGCGCCCTCCCGGACGGCGCGGCACCAGGCCCAGTAGTCGAACTCCTCGTCCGCCGGCACGTGCGCGTACGTGCGGATGAGGCCGATCGGCACCTCGCTGCTCATCTTGTCTGTGCCGCCCACCAGGGTGATCCGGTAGCCGGCGTTGAGGTAGCGGTAGTACTCCTGGATGTTGTAGGGGTCGTAGGCGATCATCTCGACGGCGTCGAGCCTGCCGGTGGCGAGCAGGGCCGCGGCCTCGCCGTTGGGCACGGGGAAGTGCGCCAGCACGACGGTGCCGCCCTGCTCGTGGCATTCGTCGGCCCAGTGGGACAGCGTGGTCTCCAGGCCGCCGCCGAGTTCCGACTCCTCGGCGCCGCCGGTGCACCACGGCATGATCGGGCGGCGCAGGCCGAGCAGGTTGATGTGGCCGAGCATGCCGCTGCGGTTCTCCTGGCCGGCGAACACGTGCGTGTGCCCGTCGTGGGAGGTGTGCGGGTGCCCGGTGAACTCCTCGGTGCCGGTGAACAGGTGTCCCCACTGGCTGAGCAGCAGGTTGGTGACCCGGACGTCCTCGCCGCGGGCCTCCAGCTCCGCGCCGAGTGTCGAGACGAAGTGCACGTGGGTGTCGCCGCTGTACCAGCCGTCGGCGGCCAGGTCCGTCACCCTGGCCAGCGTCAGGTCGAGCTCGGCCTGGTCCGGCCGGATGGTGACCGTGGTGTGCAGCGGCTCGTACTCGAACCCGCGAGCCGCCTCGACCGTGACCTCCCCCAGCGGCAGCCAGCCCTCGCACGTGCCGTCGATGTAGGAGTAGGTCGTGGTGCCGAGGCGGACGTCCCCGCCGATGTCGAGGTTCCAGGTGTTGCCGTCGGAGTTGATGTGCCCGTGATGACCGTGGGGCGGGTAGGGCACGCCGTCGGCGGACCGGAAGTGGATGCGGCACGGGACCGGCTCACCCGTGGCCGCGTCCCTGACCGTGGTGCGCACCCAGGCCCGCCCGGCGTCGGGGACCCGCCAGCTGACCCCTCCGTCGTCGTGCCGCCCGGCGGCGAGCAGCTCGCCCCACCCGCAGGCGCTGATCACGTGTTCCCCGCGGGTCAGCGTCAGCCGCGCCGAGGGCGTGGCCGCGACCCGTACGTAGCCCTGGTGGTGCTCCTCCACGGGCGTCCCCCAGGCCGGTGTGCCCTCGGCGGCGCCGGCCGTACGGGAGTAGACGTAGGTCGCCGAGCCCCGGTCGACGGTCACCGCCAGGTCCTCCGAGATCGGCCCCACCGGCGGGTCGAGGTCGAGCAGGACGTCGCGCCACACCGTACGCCCGAAGGGGTCCTCGTCGAGCTCGCTGGTGGTCAGCGCGCCGACGAGGATGGCCGGGCCCCCCGAGTGGATCTCCAGGGCACGGACCGTCGCGCCCGGGCGCGGGTTGCGGCAGGGCCACAGGTAGAACCGGTAGGGCAGGACGTACGGCGACCGGGCCTGCGGGTCGTCGATGTCGACGAACCGGGCCCCGGCGGCGTCGAAACGCCCGTGGGTGCGCGGCATGAGCCGGTGCTGGGCGTCGGGGACGGCCAGGAACGGGGTCTGCCCCCAGTCGAGCGGAATGGCGCGGTCGCTCCACAGCCGGGGCGTGGGCCCGATCTCCAGGCGCTGGCGCACCGGCAGCCGCTCGGTGGTCCCGTCGTCGTAGACGAGCGTGTAGTGCCCGCAGAGCTGACCGGCCATCTGCCCGTCGAACAGGTCTGGGGACTCCAGGGCGTGGGCGACCACCATCCACGTGAACGCGCGGTCCACCGCCACGGTGACCGTCGCCGGGTCGGGCCCGCCCACGCGCAGCAGGGCCGCGCCCGCGTTCCCTTCGTCGCCGAACAGGAACGGCAGGCCGTAGAGCGTACGCGGCCCGAGCGGACAGGAGTCGCCGTCGTCGAGGACCGAACGCGGCGCGTTCAGCACGCCGGCCAGGTCGAGCGGCAGGTAGCCCCGGCAGCCGCCGGGCGATGACGTGTCGTGATCAGGCATTTCCGATGGCGGGCTCTCTCCGCCCCGCGGGCGGTTCGTCGACGGACGTCTGGGCCAGTCCGGCGTAGAGCCGGGGTGCGCGGGCCCGCAGATACAGGGCCCTGGTCACGCCGGCGACGACGGCGGCCACGCCGAGACCGACGATCAGGATGTTGGTGGTGGTGCCGGCGCCGGTCAGCAGCGGCAGGTTGCTCAGGACGAGGAAGAGCACCACGGCCAGGGCGGCGAAGCTGAGCCCGGGAGCGATCGTGGTGCGGAAGATCCCGGCCTCGGGCGCCTGCCGGCGCAGGAAGCGGATGATCGCCAGGGAGCAGAACGCCCACAGGCAGATGATCCCGATGAACCCGAGCGCGCTGCCCCACAGCAGGAGCCCCAGGTAGGGGTCGATCCCGAAGACCGCGAACACGACGACGGCCACCGCCGCCAGCACGGTCTGCACGAGGCCGGCCGCCAGGGGGGCCTTGGTCCGCGGGTGGGTGCGGCCGAGCGCGCGCGGCAGCAGACCCTCGCGGCCCATCGCGTAGAAGTAGCGGTTGGCCGCGTTGTGCAGCGCGAGCAGCGCGGCGAACGCGCTGGTCAGCAGCAGGATGTGCATCACCTCGGTGATCGGGGCGGGCACATACCTGTCGAAGACGGTGACGACGAGGTTGACCGGGTCGGCCTCGGCCGCGGGCCCGATCTTGTCGACGCCGTAGGCCATCACGATGACCCAGGTGATGAAGGCGTAGAAGACGGCGATGAACCCGACCGCGATGTAGGTCGCCCGGCGGACGGTACGGATGCCGCCCCGCGCCTCCTCACTGAAGATCGCGGTGGCCTCGAAGCCCATGAACGCCCCGGCGACCAGGGCGAACATCGCCCCGTTGCCCGGGTCGAAGACCCTGCTGGGCGCGAACGACTCGGCGGACCAGTCACCGGCGCCGCCCTTCGCCAGGACGTAGGCCGCCAGCACGACGAGCACGACCGTCTCCAGCACCAGCAGGGTCCCGAGGATCCGGGCACTGGTGTGGATGCCCCGATATCCGAGCCACCCCACGAAGATCAGGCCGACGATCGCGAACACCCACCACGGCACGTCACGGTGGAAGTAGTTCTTGAACGTCTCGTTGGCGTACACACCGAGCGCGCCGTACGTGCTGATCTGCAGGGCGTTGTAGGCGACGACGGCGAGCATCGCCGCGCCCGAGCCCGCCGGCTTGCCCAGGCCGCGCGAGATGGTGGCGTAGAACGCTCCCGCGTTGCGGACGTAGCGGCTCATGGTCATGAAACCGACGGCGAACAGCGCCATGACCACCCCGGCGACCAGGTAGCCGCCGGGGACGGCGGCGCCGCCCTTGAGGAAGTGCAGGGGGGCGACCGCGACGATGAGCGTCAGCGGGGCCAGCGCGGCCAGGACCGTGAAGACGAGATCCTTGGTCCCCATGGCGTCGCCGGCCAGGGAGTCGGGCGCGTTCGCGGAGCTCCCGGGGGGATGACCTGGCATGGTGTGTGTGCTCCTTACTGCGGGTCGGCTCGGGGCTGGAGGAAGGGGGGCCCGAAGGCGGGAAAGGGGAGCTCAGCGGCTGACCGCGACGAAGACCTTCTCGCTCGGCTCCAGGGTGATCCAGTCGCCGCGGAAGCCCTGCGGGATGTGGAACGACTCCCCCGGGCCGAACTCCTTGCGCCGCCCGGACTCGTCCTCTACGGCGACACGGCCCTTGAGGACGAAGCAGATCTCGTCGTAGGGCCAGGAGTCGAACCGCACGGCACCGGGCTCGCCTCTCCAGAAACCGCCGGTGAACGCGCTCGCGCCGCCGCCGAAGACGCGGAACTCCGCCTCCGTCCACTCGGCGGACAGCAGATGGTAGTCGCTCAGCGGGGGCACGAAGCGCTCGCCGTTCTCCGCCGTGATCGCGCGGACGGCGTCGATGCCCACCGGGGTCCGCCGGTCGTTCACGACGCCACCCCCTGGTGTTCGACGCGACCGCGCAGACCGAAGCGGCGCAGGACGTTGTGGGTGATGCGCTCGACGAAGGGGTCGCCGAGGCTGAGCACGTGGGACCACTCGGTGGTGCCGCCGTTGAAGACCTCGCCGTCGCCGCGCGTGAACGCCGCGATCATCCCGGCGCCCCGCATCTCGCCCTCGTGCACGTAGCCGGGCAGGTCGTCGCCGAGGTCCGCGTTGTAGTTGTAGACCTCTTCCTCCGGCCCGCCGATCGGCACCCGGCCGCCGAAGCGGTCCTCCTCCCCGCGTACGGCCGGGGCGAGAGCCAGGATCTCCAGCGTCTCCGGGGCGCCGTCCTCGAACGTGGGGTACGGCAGGCCGCGCCGGAAGGTGTACTCGACCGAGTCGAGCTCGAAGGCCGCCAGGAAGTACGGCGGCCCGCCGAGCAGGTCGCCGTAGTAGAGGTCGGTTCCCTCGAACGCCCAGTGGTGCGGCCGGTAGACCGTGAAGCCTCCCGACGAGCGGGGAGCAGCGACGCCGTAGCGGTTGTAGATCCCGCCGAGGCCGTTGAGCCCGATGGTGGTGGCGCCCGGCCGTCCGACCGACTTCGCCTCCCACACCGTGGTGGCCAGGTGCGGCGTCTCGGCCGCCTCGGGGTCGAGCGACGGCAGCCGGTAGCAGTACTGCGTGGTCCCGTCGTCGCTGAGCCGCACCTGCCACTGGTAGTTGCCGCCGAACCTGGCCAGGTTGCCGCCGGCGTCCACGAACGCGTCGACCGTGTCGCGCATGCGCCACGACCAGTACTCGTCGTGCCCGGCGACGACGGCGCAGGAGTAGCCGTCCAGCGCGTGGGGGTCGAAGTGCAGGTCGTGCTGGGTCAGGTAGTCGATCTCGTAGCCGTTGCGCTCGGCCCACACCACGAAGTGCCGCTCGTAGGTCGCCCAGAACGCGTCGGCGTGGTGGCGGCTGTACCCGAACAGGCGCGCCCACTCGTACGAGGGGTAGCGGGGAGCGCCGTTGATCGGCAGCGTGCCGGGGTTGGCCTCCCGGGGCGCGCCCGCCGGCTTGCGGATCATGCCCCGGGCGATCGGGCGCTGCGTCGAGGCCAGCGGCGATCCGTTGTCGGAACGCGGGTCGTCGCCGAGGCCGCGGTAGTGGTTCGCGCCGCCCCAGTCGTTGTAGGCCAGCATCGTGCCCGTGGTCAGCACGAGCGCGGCGGGGGAACGTCGCCCGGCCGGCGCCTTGACCACGAAGAAGTGCTCGCGCTCCCACAATTCGCCCGACGGCGTGACCGCGCGCACGGTGACGATGTAGAAGCCGCTCCGCCAGTCGTCCGGGATCTCCAGCTCCAGCCCCACCGGCCAGCCGCAGCCGACCGCGTGGGCGTCGGCCGGCGCCTCGAACCGGCCCGCCGACAGCCCCTCGCGCGACCAGACGACGCGCGGCTCCAGCCCGTCGCGGACCACCTCCAGGTCGAAGGACGGGACGCTCGCGCTGAGATGGAAGCGGACGGTCTCCCCCGGGAAGTACGAGAACCGGTCGGTGTAGCACCACACCTCGGCCGCGCCGGGCGTGCCGAAGGCACGCTCGGAGGGCCAGCCCTTCGGGGACCATGCGAAGGCGGCGGGGAGCCTCTTCGTCGCGTTCGTGTCGCTCACTTCTCCTCCTTGAGTGCGAGCAGGCCGATCAGGTCGTAGGCCACGTGGGAGGCCGCGACGGAGGTGATCTCGGCGTGGTCGTAGGCGGGCGCGACCTCCACGACGTCGGCGCCGACCAGATCGGCGCCGGCAAGGCCGCGCAGGATCTCCAGCAGTTCCCGGCTCGTCAGCCCGCCGGCCTCGGGAGTGCCGGTGCCGGGCGCGTGCGCCGGGTCGAGCACGTCGATGTCGATCGAGAGGTAGAGCGGGCGGCCCCCGATCCGCTGCCGCAGCGCGCCGGCGACCTCGTCCACGCCACGGCGCATCACGTCGGCGCTGGTCACGATGCCGAAACCCAGCCGGCGGTCGTCGTCGAGGTCCTTCTTGCCGTACAGCGGGCCGCGGGTGCCGACATGGCACACCGCCTCGGTGTCGAGGATGCCCTCCTCGACCGCCCGGCGAAACGGCGTGCCGTGGGTGTACTCGGCCCCGAAGTAGGTGTCCCAGGTGTCGAGATGCGCGTCGAAGTGCAGCAGCGCGACCGGGCCGTGCCGCCGGGCGGCCGCCCGCAGCAGCGGCAGCGCGATCGTGTGGTCGCCGCCGATCGTGACCAGCCGGGTGCCGCCCTCCATCAGCCCGGAGGCGGCCTCCTCGACGGTCTCGACCGCCTCGCGGATGTCGAACGGGTTGCACGCGATGTCGCCCGCGTCCGCCACCTGCATCTCGGCGAACGGCGAGACGTCCAGGCCCGGATGGTAGGGCCGGAGCAGGCGGCTGGCCTCGCGGACGGCCGATGGGCCGAACCGGGCGCCTGGGCGGTAGGAGACCCCGCTGTCGAACGGCACGCCCACGACCGCCACATCGGCGTGCTCGACCTCCTCCAGCCGCGGCAGCCGCGCGAAGGTGGCCGGTCCGGCGAATCGCGGAACCCGTGAGGAATCGACGGGCCCCCGGGGCACGCTCATACCTGATCCTTTCTCTCCGCCGCGAAGCCCCAGGTCAGGGGCCTATGGATCGGCAAGTCTGCACGCAACCGGACTAAACCGGCAATTGGTGCAACAACGGAGAGTCAGGGGCAGGTTTGTGGATGAGAACAAACGCGGGCGACCCGGCGACCGGGGCGGTCGCCGGGTCGCCCGGCGGAAACGGCCCTCAGCCGCCGGGTGTCAGGTGCGGGGTGTCAGGCGTAGTGCCGGTAGATCGCCCGGGCGACGCAGGCCGGCTTGTTCGCACCTTCGATCTCGACGGTGAAGTCGAGCAGCATCTGGACACCGTCGCCGGGGACGTCCTCGACGGAGACGACGGCGGCGGCGAGGCGGATCCTGCTGCCCACCTTGACCGGGCTGGGGAAGCGGACCTTCTCCAGGCCGTAGTTGATGCTCATCTTCACGCCCTGGATGTCGAGCAGTTCGTTGAACAGCGGAATGACCAGGGAGAGCGTGAGGTAGCCGTGGGCGATCGTGCCGCCGAACGGGCCGTCCTTGGCCCTGTCGGGGTCGACGTGGATCCACTGGTGGTCGTCGGTGGCGTCGGCGAAGGTGTTCACCCGCTCCTGGGCGATCCCCAGCCAGCCGCTGTGGCCGAGATCCTTGCCGGCCAGCGCCCTGATCTCGTCGAGCCCGTTCACCGTGATGGTCATGTGCCTGCCGTCCCTTCCGCGGAGCCGTCCTGCGCGCCTTTTCCGGTGCCGAGCCCGAGCAGGCGTACGGCGTTGTCCTTCAGGATCTTCGGGCGGACCTCGGGCTTGATCTCGAGCTTGTCGAAGTCGGCCAGCCAGCGGTCCGGCGTGATCACCGGATAGTCGGAGCCGAAGAGCACCTTGTCCTTCAGCAACGTGTTGGCGTACCGCACGAGCTGCGGCGGGAAGTACTTCGGCGACCACCCCGACAGATCGATGTAGACATACGGCTTGTGCGTGGCGACGGCCAGCGCCTCGTCCTGCCACGGGAACGACGGATGGGCCAGGATGATCCGCAGCTCGGGGAAGTCCACGGCCACGTCGTCCACCAGCATGGGATTGCCGTACTTCAGCCGGATCCCGCCCCCGCCGGGGACGCCCGCGCCGATGCCCGTCTGCCCGGTGTGGAACAACGCCGGAACGC